>NZ_JBICUB010000011.1:0-219456 GCF_043197935.1 Micromonospora sp. NPDC048930 | reverse complement strand
GCGCGGCCGAACGGGCCGACTGCGCCGCCGCACCCCGACCGAGCGGGTCAGTCCCGGTGAGCTGCCGATACACCGGCCAGCCCTGGATGAAGGTCCGCACACCCATCCCGGAACGCCCCATCCCCGCCGACGGAAGCTGACCACCTGAAGATATGGGCAGCCACCCGGCGCCCCTGGGCATCAGGGGAATTTCCCCCCGGGAGCGTGGCCCGGAGCGGTGGCGGCTGGCAACGCCGAGACCGGCGAGGACGTGGCGGGGCGTCGGCCGCGCTCGAACACCGGGTCGTCGCCCTGGAACCGACCGCCGGGTCACGCAGCCACCGGCGCCTGCACCCGACCTTGGCATCGACTGGGCCGCCGAGAAGGGACAGGATGTCCCCATGGATCTTGTTGCTTCCCTGCCCGCGTTCGTCGTCGCGGTCGTGCTGATCTCGGCGTCACCAGGTCCAGCGATGGCGTTGATCATGCGCCGCGCCGCGATGAAGGGCTTCTCCGGCGCCATCCCCACGGTGCTTGGCCTGGAAGCCGGCCTCTACCTCTGGGCGCTGTTCGCCGCCGCCGGGCTGGCCGCTCTGGTGGCGGCCTCGGAGGTCGCCTTCATCGTGCTCCGGGTCGTCGGCGCGGGATTCCTGCTGTACCTGGGCGTCAAGGCGTGGCGGACAGCGTGGCGCAGCCGCAGGGCCGGTACAGGTCTGGAACTCGACCACAGCGCACCATCGAGTCGTGGCTGGGGGAAGGCGTTCGGTGAGGGTGCCGTGGTGATGCTGGCGAACCCGAAGGCCGCCGCGTTCATGATCGCGTTCTACCCGCAGTTCGTTCCCGCGGACCGGCCCCTGTTCGCCACCACGGCACTCCTCGCGCTGCTGCAGGTCGCTGTCGAGATCGCCCTCTATCTCACGCTGGCGGCGGTGGTGGGGCGTGCGGGCGCGTGGTTCCGCCGGCCAGCGGTACGCCGTCGGCTCGATGCCGTCAGTGGGACCGTTCTCATCGCCCTCGGCCTGCGCATGGCGCTCGAGGCCCGGTAATCGTGGATCGCGCCGCGGACCGGCCCGCACCACCGTCGGCGGCCGGACGGTGGTGGGTGAGGCCGCCGCGGGCGTCAGACCTCGCGGGCGTCGGGTAGGGCCCCAGGGCGACGCGGGTAGGGTCGCTGCCGGCGATCGGCTGGTGGAGGGAGCGGCACGATGTGGCGGAATGCGGCCCGGGGCAACGGCGGGACAGCACACGCTCCCGGTCCCCTCGACCCGTCGCGCCTGTTCGAGCTGCGCGTGCGGCCCGACTTCCGCAGGACGGTGGTGTTCGGGCTGGTCGCGCTCGTCGCGCTGATCGCCGGCCACGGGGTCGGTGGGGTGCACGCCACCGCGATCCGCAGCCGGCTCATCGCGTACGGCTGTGCCGTCCTCGTCGGCGTCTTCGGCGTGGCCGGCAGCCGCACCGCCGCCCGTGAGGTGCACCGGATCGCCGTGGCGCGGGCCGGCGAGGTGGCCGGCACCCCGCTGCGGCTGGTGGTGCTGCTCGGGGGATACCTGGTCTCCGCCATCGTGGTGTGCGACCTGGTCAGCCTCGAACTGAGCCAGCTTCTGGTCGGTGGCGCGATCACCGGCATCATCCTGGGTCTTGCCGCCCAGCCGGTGCTGGGCAACCTGTTCGCGGGCCTGGTGCTGCTGTTCGCCCGACCGTACGTGCCGGGGCAGCGGGTCCGGGTGATGTCCGGCGCGATCAACGGCCCGCACGTCGGTGTCATCGTCTCGGCAGGACTGCTGTACACCGTGCTGGACACCGCTGACGGGCCGCTGAACATCCCGAACTCGTCCTTGCTCGCCTCGGCGGTCGGCCCGGCACCCACCGAGCCGAACCCGGCCGAGGATGACGTCCCCGCGACGATGCCCTCCGGCGCCGTCGCGCCGCCGACCCAGGACGGCGCCGTCCTCGCCACCGTCGTCGCGGGCGCCGAAGCCGGGGTCAGCAGCGGCGACGAGGCCAACCGCGGCAGCGACCGCCGGCACACCGACGCCTGACCCGCGGTCCCCGACTCCGCCGCCTACCCGTAGACCGCCCGGCCCATGCGGGTGACGGCCTCGGTGAGGATCGCGGGCGAGGTGGCGAAGTTGAGTCGTACGCGGCCCGCCCCGCCGGTGCCGAAGACGTGCCCGGAGCTGAGGGCGACCCGCGCGCGGTCGAGGAACATCTTCGCGGGCCCCGCGACGTCACTGGCCACGCCGGGTTCGCCGGCCGGCCGCTCGGTCGCGATGCCCAGCGCGGTGCAGTCCAGCCAGGCCAGGTAGGTGCCCTCGGGGCGGTGGTACGTCACCGACGGGAGGTGCTTCTCCAGCAGCGCCGCCAGGAGCGTGCGGTTGTCGTCGAGGCCGTCGAGGAGGAGGTCGAGCCACTGCCCTCCGGCGCGGAACGCGGCGGTGTGCGCGATGACGCCAAGGTGGCTGGGTCCGTGGCTGACCTCTTCCGGCATCCGCCGCAGGTCGGTGACGGCCTGCGGCCCGGCGATCGCCAGCGCGGCCTTGAGGCCGGCGAGGTTCCACGCCTTCGACGCGGAGGTCAGGGCGAACGCGTTCTCGGCGCCGGCCACCGTGAGGTACGGGGTGAACCGTGCCCCCGGGAGCGCCAGGGGCGCGTGGATCTCGTCGGAGATCACCCGCAGGCCGTGCCGGTCGGCCAGCGCGGCTACGGCCTCGAGCTCGTCCCGGCGGTGGACGACACCGGTCGGGTTGTGCGGGTTGCACAGCAGGAACGCCGGACGGCGGCCGCAGGCCCTGGCCCGGCGGAATGCCTCGTCGAGAGCGGCCGGGTCCATCCGCAGGTCGGGCGCGAGCGGGGCCTCGATCACCTGCCGGCCGGCGTGGCTGACGAAGGCGTAGAAGGGCGGGTACACGGGGGAGCAGAGCACCACCGCGTCGCCGGGGTCGGTCACCAGTCGGAGCACCTCGACGATGCCCATCATCACGTCGGGTACGACCGCGGTGTGGTCGACGCGGAAGGTGTGCCAGCCCCAGCGCCGGGCGGCGAACTCGCCGAGCGCCTCGGCGTACGCCGTCCCGTGGGCGTATCCGGTGTCACCGAGGTCGATCGCGCGGCGCAGCGCGTCGGCCACCGGGGGAGCGAGGGGTACGTCCATCTCGGCGACCCAGAGGGGGAGCACGTCGGGCGGGTGCATGCGCCACTTCACGCCGGTGCGTTGCCGGAGTTCGTCCAGTGTGAGCAGGGCGAGCGGATTGCGGTCGACGGAGGGGGTGGGGCTGGCCATGGCGCCCACCCTAGGCGGTACGTCGACGCCGTTCCGGCCCCGAGCCGGCATGGTGCGCCGGGTGATCAAACTGGGCCGGGCGACGGGTGGGCTGAAGAAGGCCGTCGGCGCGGTCGTGTGGCCGCAGCCTCCCGCACAAGCGGACGGAGTTCGCCGGGTACGTCGATTAACCGGGATTGTCAGCCGCCCAGCTGCCAGGTCAGCCCATCGCTGCCGATCCGGCTGATCAGCAGGACGGCCAGGATGGCCAGGTCCAGGATGCCGAGCACGACGCCGAGCCGACCGCCGAGGCGGCCGAAGCGGCCACCCCGTGGGTCCCGGGCGGCACGCAGGCCGAGCACGATGGCGAGTGGCCCGAAGACGATGTTGAAGATGAACATCCCGGCGCCGCCGAGCATGAGGGCCGCGGCGGCCCGTCCGTCCAACCTGGCCGGCGGGGTGGCGGAGGGTGCGGGCCGGCCGGGCGTGCGGGGTCGTTCCTGGGGGGACGGGCGCCGTCGCCCCTCGGCGGCGGCCGAGCGTTGCTGGGTCCGGACGGACACGGTGGCTCCCTTCGGCGTCGAGAGGTCAGCCTTCGCGGGCGCGGCGGCGGGCCAGCAGCCCGGTGCGACGGGTCAGGAACAGGACCACGCCGGCCACGAACCCGGCGGCGGAGAGGCAGAGGAAGGGCTGGTCGGCGAAGGCCGTGGTGCCGATGACCAGGACGGCGAGCCAGAGTGCGGCCATCATTCCGAGCATGCTGTCCTCCTTCCCGGAGGGACCGGGTGCGTGAACACTTGTTCACTGAAGCTGAGCGTAGGGGATCCGGACTATCGGTGCACGGGTGTTTACTGGTGACGTGGCCCATACCCGAGAAGGCGCCGAGGCCCGCGGCCGCGCACAGCGCAAGGAACTCACCCGCCAGGCGCTGCTGGATGCCGCCCTGCGACTCCTGGCCGACCGGGGTCTGAGCAGTCTCAGCCTGCGCGAGGTGACCCGTGCCGCCGGCATCGTGCCCGCCGCCTTCTACCGGCACTTCGACGACATGGGCCAGCTCGGGGTGGCCCTGGTCGAGCAGTCACTGGGCGGGATGCGCGGTGCCGAGCGCATGGTCCGGGTCGGGTTGACCGGCAGCGACGAACTGATCGAGCAGTCCATGGCGGCTCTCGTCGACGACGTCCGCCGCCACCCAGAGGGCTACCGGTTCCTGGCCCGCGAGCGGTACGGCGGGGTCGCCGTGGTCCGCCACGCCATCGAGGAAGAGCTTCAGCGCGGGGCCGACGAACTCGCCGCCGACCTGATCCACGACGACCTGAACGCCACCGCGGGCTACCTACGGGAGTGGCCGGCGGAGGACCTGCGGATGGCGACGGCACTCATCGCGAACCACATGTGGCAGACCGCGGCGGCGCTGCTCGAGGTGATCGACAACCCCGTCGCGACGGCGGCCCTGCGGGACCGGGTGACCCGCCAGCTCCGGCTGATCGTGCTCGGCTGTCGCAACTGGCGTGGCTGACCGGATCCGGACCTACCGGGGCGGCGCCGCCCCGGTCTGCTCGCTCACCATGTACTCCGCGTACCAGTCTGGCCAGTTCGGGTCCGTCTTGCCGGTGCGCTTCTCGTGCTCGCCGTGGGCCGCCGCCGCCCGCCGCATCGCGCCCGCCAGGTCGCTCGCGGAGCCGAACGAGGACCCCGCGGCGTCGACCCGCCCGGGAAGCCGGCTGGTGATCTCCTGCAGCAGCCAGGTGTTGCCGTCGGGATCGCTGAACGAGGCGCGTGAGACGTAGCTGCGACGCTCGGGATCCACGCCCGTGACCGGGCCGTCCGGGCCGGCGTGGTACACCTCGCTCACCGCGACACCAGCACCGACCAGCGTGTTCCGGGCCGCCTCGATGTCGGAGACGATGAGGTACTCCTTGGCCGAACCGGGTGCGGCCGCCGTCAGGTTCGGGCCGAACTGGACCGAGCACCCGGAGCCGTGCGGGGTGAACTGGATGACGCCCGGCGGCGTCCGGTCGAGCCGCCACCCGAGGCGTCCGTAGAACTCCTTGGCGCGATCGACATCCGAAACCGGGATGACGACCACCTCGAGCTTCATGTCGATGCTCTGGATGCTCGTCGTCCCGGTGTCGTCGCTCCGGACAGTCGGGCTCATCGTGGCCTCCCTCTGCCGTCACCAGCAGCTCTCATCGCGGTTCGGCGGCCACCTCGACCGCCGTGGCGCCGGTGATGGCCCGGTTCCCGTCGCGCTGCGCGTACCCGACCACCGCGGCCTGTCGAGGATCGAGATCCGGGGGCGTCTCCAGTTCCACCCGTCCGCGCTCGGTGTCCAGGCCCACCGACGTGAAGGCGCGCACCACGTTGTCCTGCCGCAGGGTCCGCCCGGCGTTCTCACCCCGGGCGACCTCGCTCACCAGGCCGCGTTCCACGACCGCGACGTTCAACACGGTTGGCGCCAGCGGCCGCTCGGTCTCGTAGTCCACCACCACCCGGTGCCGCCCGCCCGCGCCGTCGGCGGCGTCCGCCACCGACAGGGCCAGCGGTGTCGTGGCCGCCGTGGTCAGGGCGGCCGCGATCGTCGTCGCCGCCCGTCGGCGGTCGGAGCCGACGAACTCGACGGTGCCGTTGACGACCATCTGCGGGGTGTACAGCTGCCCGGAGCCGAAGGCCCGCGCGTACGCCTGCTGCCGGGCGCTGTACGCCGCGTCGCCGAACGGGTCGGGCCAGCCCAGGTAGTCCCAGTAGTCGACGTGAAATCCGAGGGCGAAGACGGGCTGCCCCTGCCTGCGGGCGTCGCGCTCGATCTCGGACAGCACTTCCTCCGCCGGCGGACAGCTCTCGCAGCCCTGCGAGGTGAACATCTCCACGACGGCGAAGCCGGCGCCCGCCGGTGGCGGATCTGGCGGCGGGAACCGGTTCGACCCGGTGCGCGATCGGTCCGTCATGGCGCCTCCCCTCCGTCAGCTACCGGCGGCCCTCCGATTCCCCGTTCCGCCGCGACCATGCCTCATCACCCCGTCGCCCGCGGCGGCGCTGGGCCCCGCGGTCGCGTGCCACCCGTCAGGCCGGTACGCCTTCCCCGGCCGCGGTGCGCCGTCGCGTCAGGCGGGGGCGCAGGCCGACCAGGAGCGCCGCGACGACGGCCCACAGCGCGAGCGTGATCAGCGGACCCGCCGCGTGCGCACCGTGGAAGTAGCTCAGGTCGGTGATGGCCCGCACCGCCGCGCCCGGTGGCAGGAGCGGGGAAACCACCCGGGCCGCGGCCGGCAGCAGATCGACGCTGGTGGTGGCGCCGCTGGTGGCGTTGCCGACGGTGAGCAGCAGCAGGGTGGCAACCGGAACTCCGATGGGCCCGAGGTAGGTGCCGAGCAGTTTGGTGGTGAAAGCGGCCGCGGCCGCCAGCAGCGTGAGGGTGAGGACCAGCGGGACGACCGGGGCCGGGACCGCTCCCAGGACGGGGCCGGCGATGATGGCTGCCACGCCGCCGATCGCCACGGAAGCCCCGGACAGCAGCCAGAACCGGTGGCGCAGGCGCAGGAGGCCGGCCAGGTTGAGCGCGTTGGAGGCGAGGACGAAACCGGCCAGGGTCACCCCGAAGGCCATGTAGAAGCCGGCCAGTCCCCGGGCGTCGAAGTGGGTCAGGGGGACGACATCCTCGATGGTGACGTGCTTGCCCGCACCGCTGGCGTAGGCGCCGACGAGATTCTTCGCGGCCGCCGTGGTGGAGGCGCCGTCCGCCCCCGCGATCTGCAGGCGGAGCTGGCCCGAGCCGTCGGTGCTGAGCGCGGCGACGACGTCGTGGTGTTCCAGTGCGCGGCGGGCGGCGGCCGGGTCAGCCGCCGGGCGGACCTCGACGCTGTCGCCGAGGGCCTGCCGTACCTGGCTGGGCAGGTCCGGTCCGGTCACCGCCATCGGGACCTGATGGGGCTGGGGGTCGCGCTGCAGGCCGACGTAGCAGCCGATGAACGCCGCCACGATGATCAGGGCGGTCAGGGTCGGCTGGAGCCAGGCCCGCGTGGGCGGCCGGCCGCCCGGGGCCCGGCGGGGCGTACGGGAGGGCTCGGCTGCTGCGGACGGTCTCTGCTCACGCTCGGGAGCGGAACGAACTGGCGTTTCCATGGCAGGGCTTTCTGGTAGGAGGCGAGGAGAGTCAGGCGGCGGCCGCCCAGGCGGGGCGGGATGCGGGACCGGTTCAGAACGACCTTCGCGAGCCGAATGACGGGCTGAGGCCATCGGCGAGCGCGCGGCGTGCGTGGATGCGCGCAGGAAGGCGGGTGCGTGGCCACGCCCCACAATACGAGCATATGCTCGTATCGGCCGGAGCGGCAAGGGTGACCCGAGCGGTGCCCTTCGGATTCCGGACACGCGCACATATCGTGTACAACAGTGGAGGAAAGGGGATCGTGATGGCGGCGTCGACGGACCTCGACGAGGTCTGCAACTGCCTGGCACTGCGCCGGGCCGCCCGGTACCTCACGGCGACCTACGACAAGGCCCTCGGCCCGGTGGGCCTCCGGGCGACGCAGTTCACCATCCTGAGAAAGCTCAGCGCGCAGGGGGAGATGACGATCAGCAGCCTCGCCGACCTGATCTCCATGGACCGTACGACGATGGCCACCAACCTCAAGCCGCTCGCGCGGGAGGGTCTGGTCACCGTCGAGCCGTCGACGGCCGACCGCCGCGCACGGATCGTCGCGATCACGCCGGACGGCCGCGCCCGCATGGCAGCGGCGCTGCCACTGTGGCAGGCCGCGCAAGCCCGCTTCGAGGAGAGGTTCGGCGCCGACGAGGCGAGCCAACTGCGCGCGTCCCTCGGTGCCGTCCTCCGTACCGGCTTCCAGCCCTGGGCCGAATGAGGCAGCGGTCCACCCACTGCTGTTCCTGGCCGGTCAGCCGGCGGCCCGCTCGATTTCCCCGCTCCTGCCAGCCCGGCCGCGACGGGTCAGCCGGGTGACCTCCCGCCGGCCCTGCTCAGTCCGGCCAGGGCGACCAGGGCGAGCAGGATGACGGCGACGGAGTACTCGTTGGCGGTCCGGGGCAGGCCGCCGCCGTGGACCACGAGGTAGCCGGCGATGACGGTGGGCAGGCCGAAGCCGACGTAGCAGACGATGTAGAGCAGGGAGAGCACGCCGGCGCGTTGGTGCGCCTCCGCGAGCGGCAGGACCGTCTTGAGGCTGCCCTGGAAACCGCCACCGAAGCCGATACCGCCGAGCGCGAGGCCGACGAAGAACCCGGGGATGGATCTCGCGGTGACCGAGAGCAGCGTGATGATCATGCCCAGGATGAGTGCGGTGATTCCGGTGAGCATCACGGCCCGCGCCGCGGCGTTGCGCAGCAGGACGATGGCGGCGGACCCGAAGAGGGCGAAGACGAAGACGACGAGGCCACCGGCCACGATCGAGGAGTTCATGAGGGCGCGCACGAGCGCCGGGCCGAGCGCGGCGAAGAAGCCGGCCAGCGCCCAGACCGCGAAGACCACCGGAGTCACGACCAACAGCGCCCCCCGCACGGCGCGGGGAGCCTTGATTTCCGGCCGGAGGCTCTGCAGCGCTCCCTTCATCGGCGTGACCGTTTCCGGCATCAGCGCGACCGCGAAGCCCTGGATCAGCAGGATGGCGAGCAGGACGACGTACACCAGTCGGGTGGGCGCGGGCAGGAACTGGATGAGCAGCGCCGAGAGCAGGGCACCGACCCCGGTTCCGATTCCGGGGGCGATCGAGTTGGCGAGCGTCCCGCGGGAGCGGTTGATGTCGAGCATCGCGGCACCGACGGCTCCGGTGGCGGCGCCGGCCGCGAGCCCCTGTACGACGCGGGCGGCCAGCAGCGCGGGCACGCCGTTGGCGAAGATGAAGATCAGCAGCGAGATCACCTGGATCGCGATCGCCACGAACAGGACCGGCCGCCGCCCGACATGGTCCGACAGCCTGCCGAACGTGAGCAGCGACGCCAGCACCGCGACCGCGTAGACGGCGAACACCGTCGTGGTCGTGACCGGCGAGAAGTGCCAGCGCGCCTGGTAGATCCCGTAGAGGGGGGTCGGGGCGGTCGACGCGGCCACGAAGGACACCAGGATCGAGGCGAGCAGGAACAGGGAGCCTTGCGGCGTGAGACGCCTCGATCGGACCATGGTCATCAGACGTGCTCCTCCGGTGAGCTGCGGGCGGCGGCCCGGCCGGGTCGGCCTGGACACCCGCCGGCCGACCGGCCGCAGCCGAGTACCCGATGCGCCCCCTCGCACGCGACACGCACCGGCCCGGTGCGCCGGTCCGCCGCGCGCCGGCGGCACCCGGCTCCGGGCGACCCGGGTGGGTGCCTGCCCGGTCAGGCCCGGCGCACCGCAGCCGCCGGGGCACTGGTGCGGGTGCGGGTGCGCTGGATCAGTACGACGCAGGCCAGCACCACCAGCGCCGCCGCGACCGAGGCCGGGGTGACCGCCTCGCCGAGCAGCAGCGCCGACCAGGCGAGCGTGAGCACCGGCTGCGCGAGCTGGATCTGGCCGACCCGGGCGATGCCACCGCGGGCCAGGCCGGCGTACCAGGCGAAGAAGCCCAGGAACATGGAGACCGCGGTGAGGTAGCCGAACGACGACCAGGCGACCGCGTCGGCATGCGGAGGGTTGGCGACCGCGGCGAGGATCGTGACGGGCACGGTGACGGGCACCGACAACAGCAACGCCCAGCAGATCGTGACGGCGCCGCCCAGTTCGCGGGCGAGCGCGCCGCCCTCGGCGTACCCGAGGCCGCAGAGCACGACCGCCGCGAGCAGGAACAGGTCGGGCAGGGACAGGGCGCCGTGCACCGTACCGCTTGCACCGAGGAAGAGGAGCACCGCCAGCAGTCCACCGGCGCTCGCCACCCAGAACAGCAGCGGCGGGCGCTCGCCGGCCCGCAGCACCGCGAACACGGCGGTCATGGCGGGTAGCACGGTGATGACGACCGCGCCGTGCGCGGAGGTCTGGGTGAGCAGCGCCAGCGAGGTGAACAGCGGGAAGCCGACGACGACGCCGAGCGCGACGATCGACAGCCGCCGCCACTGGCCGCGACCGGGTCGCGGCGCGCCGGTGAGTCGTAGGTACGCCCAGGCCAGCAGCGCCGCGCCGGCGGCCCGGCCGAACGCGACGAACCACGGGTCGAGCTGCTGCACCGCCACGCGGGTGGCCGGCAGCGACATGCTGAAGGCGAGCACACCCAGCGCACCGAGGGTGAGGCCGACCAACCGATCGGCCGTTATCGTGTTCGGGACAGTAGCGCTACTCTGATCTCTCATGAATGACGGTAACGCAGCGGATCGCGTTATCCAAGATCTGCGTCGGGCCGCGGCCGCCGCGGCCCCCGGCACGCAACTGCCCTCGGTACGCGAGCTGACCGCCCGGCACCAGGCCTCGCCGGTCACCGTCGCGGAGGCGATCCGGCAGCTGGTGGCCGAGGGGCTGATCGAGGCGCGACCCGGCAGGGGCACCTTCGTGGCCGCCAAACCGGACGAGCTGCGGGCCCCCGACCTGTCCTGGCAGACTGTCGCGCTCGGCCCCGGCCGGCCCGGCGAGGAGGAGATGCAGGCGCTACTGGCGTTGCCGCCGGCGGGCGCGATCCCGCTGTCCGGCGGCTACCTCGACGCGGATCTGCAGCCCGCCGCCGCGCTCGGCGCCGCGCTCGCCCGTGCCGCCCGGCAGCCCGCGTCCTGGCAGCGCGGACCGGCCGAGGGGCGCCCGGACCTGCGCGCCTGGTTCGCCCGGGAGGCCGGAACCGGGCTCCGCGCCGACGACATGGTGATCTGCCCGGGCGGACAGGCCGCGCTGTCGACGGCGCTGCGCGCGCTCACCGCGCCCGGCGACACCCTGCTTGTCGAGTCGCCGACCTATCTGGGCGCACTGGCCGCCGCCCGGGCCGCCGGCCTGCGGGTGGTGCCCGTGCCCGCCGACGCCGACGGCGTACGACCCGACCAGCTCGCCGCCGCGTTCGCCCGCACCGGCGCCCGGCTGTTCTACTGCCAGCCGCTCTACGCCAACCCGCACGGCGCGACCCTCGCCGTTCACCGCCGGGCACGGGTCGTCGAGGCCGTACGCGACGCCGGGGCGTTCCTGATCGAGGACGACTACGCCCGCGACCTCACCATCGACGGGCCGGCCCCGCCACCGCTGGCCGCCGACGACCTCGACGGGCACGTCGTCTACCTGCGCTCCCTGACCAAGTCGGCCGCTCCCGAGCTGCGCATCGCCGCGATCGGCGCCCGTGGCCCCGCCGGCGCCCGGCTGCGCGTCGCCCGGCTGCTCGACGACTTGTTCGTCGCCGGGCCACTGCAACAGGCCACGCTCGAGCTCGTCACCGCTCCCGCCTGGGCGCGGCACCGCCGCGCCCTGCACACCGCGCTCCGGACCCGCCGCGCGGCGCTCCTGACCGCGCTCCGCCGGCACCTCCCGGAACTCGCCCAGCAGCCCGTCCCGCGCGGCGGCCTGCACCTCTGGGTCCGCCTGCCCGACGGCACCGACGACGCCGCGGTGGCCGCCGCCGCGGCGGCCGAAGGCGTCATCGTCTTCCCCGGCCGCCCCTGGTACGCCGCCGAACCACCCGCCCCACACCTGCGCCTCACCTACGCCGCCGCCCCACCCGACCGCATGGACGAGGCCGTCCGCCGCCTCGCCCGCGCCCTCCGCGCGGGAACGAATCCCTAGCCGGCGGCAGCGGGGCTACGCGGGCCGGTCGACCAGGGCGACCAGCTTCTTCGGCGCCAGCACGCAGTAGCTCTCCGTGAGCAGTTCGGCGACCTCAGCCCAGTCGACGCCGTCGTCGAGCACCATGCCGACGACGTCGGCGCCCCAGCCCGGCTTGAAGAAGGGGTGGCCGCTGCCGACCAGTCCGGCGATCTCGTCGCCGGGCGACCGGAACGTCAGCACGCAGATCGGCTCGTCGGTCGCGGCAGCACGGGCGTAGGCGGCCTGGTGGTCGGGGTCGACCGTGAGCACGTGGGCGAACGTCCGGGTGCGGATCCGCCAGCGCGTCCCCACCCACGCCGGCTCCTCGTAGGTCTCCGGCAGCCCGAGACAGACGGGTCGGAGCCGGTGGAGGATCTCGGGCGGGACGTCTCCAGGGCCAGTCACGCGCCGGACGTTACCCGGCCCCTCCGACAGGATCCGCCCGGCGGAAACCGGACCCGCCCGTTCGTCCACGTCCCGGCCGGGCACGGCGTGTCGGTCGGGCGGTGGTGGAAAAACTGCTCGATTGTCGGTCCCAGGGGTGCCGAATCGTCGTACCGGAGCAGTAAGACGGACGGAGACCGATGAGTTTCGGCGTGGTGGACGGTCTTTCCCCACGGCATCGTCGAACGGAGCGGAGGGATGAGGACATGAGCGGTGTACGAGTGCTGGTCGGCACGCGCAAGGGCGCGTTCGTGCTGACGTCGGACGGCAGGCGGGAGCAGTGGACGGTCGAGGGGCCTCACTTCGGCGGCTGGGAGATCTACCACCTCACCGGGTCGCCGGCCGACCCGGACCGGCTCTACGCGTCCCAGTCCGGCGGCTGGTTCGGGCAGCTGATCCAGCGCTCCGACGACGGCGGCAAGACCTGGAACACGGTGGGCAACGACTTCGCCTACTCCGGCGAGGTCGGTGAGCACCTGTGGTACGACGGCACCCCACGCCCCTGGGAGTTCAAGCGCATCTGGCACCTCGAGCCGTCGCGCGACGACCCCGACACCGTGTACGCGGGCGCGGAGGACGCCGCCCTCTACGTCACCACCGACGGTGGCCAGAAGTGGACCGAGCTGACCGCCCTGCGGACGCACCCGACGGGGCCGCGGTGGCAGCCCGGCGCCGGCGGCATGTGCCTGCACACGATCATCCTGGACCCGGCACACAAGGACCGGATCTACGTCGCCATCTCCGCGGCGGGCGCGTTCCGCAGCGACGACGCCGGCGCCAGTTGGCTGCCGATCAACAAGGGCCTCCGCTCGGGAGAGATCCCCGATGAGGACGCCGAGGTCGGTCACTGCGTGCACCACATCACCCAGCACCCGTCCCGGCCGGACACGCTGTTCATGCAGAAGCACTGGGACGTCATGCGCAGCGACGACGCCGGTGCCAACTGGCGCGAGGTCAGCGGCGACCTGCCGTCGGACTTCGGGTTCCCGATCGCGGTGCACGCGCACGAGCCGGAGACGATCTACGTGGTGCCGATCAAGAGCGACTCCGAGCACTACCCGCCGGAGGGCAAGCTGCGCGTCTACCGCAGCCGTACCGGCGGCGACGAGTGGGAGCCGCTGACCAGGGGCCTGCCGCAGTCCGACTGCTACGTCAACGTGCTGCGGGACGCGATGGCGGTCGACGCGCTCGACCCGTGCGGGATCTACTTCGGCACCACCGGTGGCCAGGTCTACCACTCGGCCGACGGCGGTGACAGCTGGGCGCCGATCGTGCGGGACCTGCCGGCCGTGCTCTCCGTGGAAGCCCAGGTGCTGCCGTGATCCGGGTCGTCCTCCCGGCCCACCTGAAGAACCTGGCGCACGTCACCGGCGAGGTGCGTCTCGAGGTGACCGGCCCGGCCGCCGGGCCGGTCACCCAGCGCCTGGTGCTGGACACCCTCGAGGCGCGGTACCCGATGCTGCTCGGCACGATCCGCGATCGCCACAACGGCAAGCGCCGCGCGTTCATCCGCTTCTACGCCTGCGAGGAGGACCTGTCCAACGAGTCGCCCGACGCACCCCTGCCCGAGCGGGTCGTCGCCGGCGAGGAGCCGTACATCATCCTCGGGGCGATGGCCGGGGGATAGCCGAACGCGGTTCACCAACTCTGGCGCTAGGTGACCGGATGGCTACGCACCGATACTCTACGGTCGATGTCGGCCCCCGGGTGGTGGCGGCGGTCGGCAACCGAGGTGCCACGGAGCCTGGTCGACCTTGAGGAGGCGCCGGCATGACCGAAACCGCCATCCCCGACGAGCATCGCACCACCCCGCGACCGTCCACCCCGGCCCCGACCGAGTCGGTGCTGCCGGAGCTGCGGGAGATGTGGTGGGAGACGGGAGTGCGGGCCCGGGCCCAGGCCGGCCTGCTCGCCGTCTTCGCCGAGCTGCCCCGGCTGGTCTGGGCGGCGTACCGGATCAGCTGGCGGGCCGACCGGACCCGTACCGCCGTCGTGGGGGCCGCGACCGTCGGCGCCGGCGTGATGGCCGCGTTCGGGCTGCTGGCGACCCAGCAGGTGCTCGTCGAGCTGTTCGCCGGCGGCCCGACCCGCGACAAGGTGGTCGCCGCACTGCCCGCCCTCGCCGCCCTGGCCGGGGCCACCGCGCTGCGCGCCGGCATGGGCATCGCCACCGGGTACGCGCAGAACGGTCTCACTCCCCGGGTGAGCCGGGAGGTGGAGCGGGGCCTGTTCGAGACGAGCACGGCCGTGCGGCTGGAGGCGTTCGACGCGGACGCCTTCGCCGACGACATGGAACGCGCCTCCCGGGGCACCGACTCCGCGATCGGGCTGGTCCAGGCCGCGACGAACCTCGCCGCCGGCCTGGCCGGCCTGATCGCCGTGGCGGTCGCCGTCGCGGTCATCCACCCGCTGCTGCTGCTGGCCCTGCTGGTCGCCACCATGCCGAAGGCCTGGGCGTCGCTGCGGGCGGGCCACCTGCGTTACCAGACCTACACCGCCGGCTCGGTACGGCGACGCCGGCGATGGCTGCTGCACCGCCTGATGGCCGAACGCGTCTCGGCCCCGGAGCTGCGCTCCTACGGGCTGCGCCGGTTCCTGCTGGACCAGTACGACCGGGTCATGGGCGTGGAGACCGGCATCCAACTCGCCCTCGCCCGCCGGGTCACCACGACCACCGCCGTGGGGTCGATGATCAGTGGAGTGGCCACCGGTGCGCTGTACGTACTGCTCGGGCTGCTCCTCGTCGACGGGCAGATCCCCCTGGCCGCCGCGGCGACCTGCGTGATCGCCCTGCAGTCCGCGCAACGCTCGCTCGGCGTCGCCACCTTCCAGGTCGACCAGGTCTACACCGAAGGCCAGCACTTCAGCGACTACACCGGCTTCATGAGCCGCGCCGTCGCCTACCTGCCGGAGCAGGCCGGCGAGGCCGCACCGGCGGAGCCGCTGCGCGAGCTGACCGTCCACCACGTCAGCCTCCGTTACCCCGACCGCGACACCCCGGCGGTCGACGACGTGAGCCTGACCATCCGGGCCGGCCAGACGGTGGCCTTCGTCGGGGAGAACGGTTCCGGCAAGAGCAGCCTCGCCGCGATGATCGCCGCCCTGCGCCGCCCCACCGACGGTGTCATCTGCTGGAACGGGCGGCCGCTGGCCGACTGGGACGGCGACGGGCTGCGGTCCCGGATCGCCGTGGTGACCCAGGAGTACCACAAGTGGCCGTTCACCGCCGCCACGAACATCGCCATCGGCGACGTGGACAGCGACGCCCGGCAGGACCGCATCGAGGCCGCCGCCGCCCGGGCCGTCGCGCACGACATGATCGAGAACCTGCCGTACGGGTACGAGACCCTGCTCGACCGCACCTTCGCCCACGGGCACGACCTCTCCGGCGGGCAGTGGCAGCGGATCACCGCCGCCCGCGGATTCCTCCGCGACGCCGACCTGCTGATCATGGATGAACCGTCCTCCGCCCTCGACCCGCGCGCCGAGGACGCCCTGTTCCAGGCGATCCGCGACCGGCAGGGACGGGCCACCACCATCCTGATCACCCACCGGCTGGCGAACGTCCGCCACGCCGACCGGATCTTCGTCCTGCACGAGGGCGCCCTGGTCGAGGCCGGCAGCCACGACGAACTCCTGGCCGCCGGCGGCCGCTACGCCGACCTGTTCACCCTCCAGGCCGCCGGCTACGACGCCACCGCGAACGGCGGCCCCCCACGGCAGCGACCGCCCGGCGCGCCGTGACGGGGACGCCGATCCCGCCCGCCGGCGCCCCGCTGGTGACCCGGCTGGTCCCCAGCGGGGCGCCGGCACCCTACTGGTCGAGGGAACCGGTCGCGACGCCGCGCCCGGTCTCGAGCGCGTCCAGCAGCATCGGCAGGGCCCGGTGCAACTCCCGCTGCCAGTACGGCCAACTGTGGGTGCCCGGGCCGTAGAAGTCGGTCCGCACGGCGACGCCCTGCTCGCGCAGGTGCGCGACAAAATCGACGTTCTCCTGGTAGATGAGCGCCTCCAGGCCGCTGGTCTGCCCCGGCGGATCGAACGGCCCGCCGGCGGTGCCGTCGCCGCTGGCCACGAAGAGCGCGGTATGCCGCAACTGCTTCACCAGGTAGTACGGGTCGTGCTCCGCCCAGATGTCCCGCTGCGCCACCGGGTCGCCCCACAACGCGTACGGGTCCAGGCCGGTGCGGCCGAAGAACGGCAGCCAGTACGACGGGTCCCGCGACGGGTGCACGACCCCGCTGAAGGACGCCGCCGCACGGAACATGCCCGGGTTGCGGGCCGCGTACGACATCGCCCCGAACCCGCCCATCGACAGGCCGGCCACCACCCGCTTCGGGCCCGCGCCGTACCCGCGCTCGATGATCTGGCGCACCTCGCTCAGGTGGAACGTCTCCCAGGCCGGGGCCCCGCCCTGGCCGGCGTTCCACCAGTCGCTGTACCAGCCGGCTGCCCCGGCCTCGGGCATGACGACCAGGACGTCCCGGAGTTCGGGGAGGCTCGCCACGTCCGTGGAGCGGGTCCAGCTCACGTACGAGTCGCAGCAGCCGTGCAGCAGGTAGAGCACCGGCCAGTGGTCCCCGGCCGCCCGCTGCTCCCACCCGTCCGGCGTCAGCAGGCGCACGGTGGCGGCCCGGCCCAGTGCCGGCGACTCGATCGTGAGATCGACCAGCCGGGGGCCGACGGCCGCCTCCTGGACCACGTACGCGCCATCGGACGCCCGGACGGGGGCGACGTCGGCGGTCGCCGCGGCGGCCGGGGCCGCCGGCCCGGAGAGTCCGGCCATCGCGAGCCCGACCCCGACCACGATGCCGACGAATGATCTCCTCATGACTCCTCCTGACTGGGTAACTGGGCGGTCGTCATGGTTCATGTCGAAACACGTCGATCCTCGCCCGCCGGCGCGATGAGGCGGGGCGGCCCGCCGCAGGCCAGCGGTGAGCGCACAGGCGTGAGCGGCGACCGGCGGGTGCCGCTCGACGAGCGGAGCCATGAGCCCCGGCCACACCCGTCCGTCGGACCGGACGGGGCCGCCGGTCCCGGCCGTTTCCGCTAGTGCGGTGTCCACTAACGTTCGCCGGGTTGGTGGCCGTGCGGTTTTGTCGTACGGGTGGTGTTGGGTCGGGTTGTGGCTCGTCGTCGGGATCCGTCTGCGCCTCGGGTGGTTTATCGGACGGGGCGGGTGGCGTTGCGGGTGACGTCGGGGCAGCGGCGGCGGTGTTTCGGGTTGCTGCGTTCGGCTGGTGACGTGTGGGCGTGCGTGTTGGAGGTCAACACGTGGCGGCGCCACCGCCGTGACGCCCCGCTGAGTGGCTATGAGGAGTTGTGCCGGGAGCTGTCCGGGGCGGTGTCGGGGACTTTCGGCGAGCTGGATACCACGGGTGCCCGGTCGGTGTTGCGGCGCTTCTCCGACGCGTGGTTCGCGGCGGCGAAACGCCGTAAGGACGGCGACGTGTCGGCCCGGTTCCCGCGTCGGCGGCGCGGGTTGATGCCGGTGCGCTGGTACCACGGCACGTTCACCCTCGACGGGCGTCGGGTGCGGATCCCGGTGGCGAGAGGCTCATCGCCCTTGTGGCTGCGCCTGGCCAGGGAGGTGCCGTATCCGGTCGAGCAGGTCCGGTCAGTCACCCTGCTGTGTGAGGGTGGCCGCCTGTTTCTGGACGTGACCGCCGAGGTCCCGGTTACGACCTACCCGCCCGGTGAGGGGCCAGCCCCGGATCGGGTGGCCGGCGTCGACCTCGGGATCATCCACCCGTACGCGGTGGCCGGCCCGGACGGCGCCGGCCTGCTGGTGTCGGGGCGGGCGATCCGCGCCGAGCACCGGATGCACCTGGCGGATACGAAGGGCCGCCGCCGGGCGACGGCGGGGTGTGCGCCCAAGCCGGGGCAGCGGGGGTCGCGGCGGTGGCGTAAACACCGCCGCCGTGCCCGGCTGGTGGAAGGCCGGCACCGGCGTAGGGTCCGCCAGGCCCAACATGAAGCCGCCCGCACGGTGGTGTCCTGGGCGGTGGCGCAGCGGGTGGGTGTGCTGCACGTCGGGGACCCGCGCGGGGTGCTGGACAGTGACGCGGGACGGCGGCACAACCTGCGGCTGCGCCAGTGGCAGATCGGCCGGCTCCTGCAGGTCCTCACCGACAAAGCCGTCCTGGCCGGCATCACCGTCCACCTCGTCGACGAGCGCGGCACCTCCTCCACCTGCCCCGCCTGCCGGCGGCGGGTGCCGAAACCCCGCGGCCGGACCATGTCCTGCCCGCACTGCTACTTCTCTGGGCACCGTGACCTGGTCGCGGCCGCCACCATCGCCACCCGCAGCCCGGGCGGCGGACCCACCACCCCCACACCTGTCGTGGTGCCCGGGGTGGTCACGCACCGTCGAGCCGGACGACACCTCCCCGGTGCCGGCCAGTCCCGACGTGACCCCCGCCGCCCCCAACAAGCGGCGCGAGGATCAGGTGGCCCGCGGAGGCCCGCCCCACCAACCGGTCGGGAGTCGCTCGCCACACGGCGAGGATCCACAACGACATCGGAAACCCGGTGAACGTTAGTGGACACCGCACTAGCCTCCACCGTGGCGGCTGCCCTACCTCCGGGACGGCGTTCGACGAGCCACCGGCCGAGGCAGGCCGTCCAGGACGCACTCTGCGATCGGGGGAGAAGCACGATGAGGAAGATCGTCGCCGGCCTGTTCATCTCGCTCGACGGCGTCGTCGAGGCGCCCGACCAGTGGCACTTCCCCTACTACAACGACGAGATGGGCGCCGCCGTCGACGCCAGCCTCGGTACCGCCGACACCCTGCTGCTCGGCCGCCGCACCTATGACAGCTTCGCCGGGGCCTGGCCGGAGCGGGAGGCGGCCGGCGGGGAGGACGCGCCGTTCGCCAAGAAGCTCGGTGACGCCCGGAAGATCGTGCTGTCCCGCCGGCCGCTCGAGTTCACCTGGCGCAACTCCGAACAGCTGCGGGGCGACGTCGTCGAGGCGGTGACCGCGCTGAAGAACGAGCCGGGCGGGACCATCGGCATGAGCGGTTCCATCTCGGTGGTACGCCAGTTGCTGGCCGCCGGGCTGCTGGACGAGCTGAACCTGCTCGTGCACCCGATCGCCGTCCGCACCGGCATGCGACTGTTCGACGAGGGGGAGCCGCCGATCCCGCTCACCCTCGTCTCGGCGCAGCCCTTCGCGACCGGGGTGCTGAACCTCGTCTACGCCCCGGCCCCGCCGCCCGCCGAGGCCGGCTACGACGACGCCAAGGTCCACCTGCCCCGGTCGTAGCCCGGGGTGCCGGCGGTCCTCGGGCCACGCCCGGCCTGAGCTCAGCGGGTCCGGTGGCGGCTCAGCCGGACACGCCGGGCCGGCCGAACAGGGGCGCGTAACCGGACGGCAGTTGGGTCAGCACGTCGTTGAGTTCCCCGCCGGAGACGGCGTCGGCGATGGTCGACAGGACCGCGCTGGCGTCCCACTCCGCGGTGCGTTCCGTCGCGCCGGTGCCGTCACTGACCTTCTTGAGGAACTCCGTCACCCCGAACCGCCGGCCGCCGCCGTCCGCCGAGCCCAGGACGTCGCCCAGCTCCGCCGGCAACTGCGCCCCGAGCTGGCGCGCCTCGGCCGGCTCCAGCCGTTCGGCCAGACAGGTCACGACCACGCTGATGACCTGCTGCGCCTCCGCCGCGTTGTCGTACTCGCCCCGTTCCCGGACCCGCGCCACGAACTCCTGGTACTTCATCGCTTTCCCCCGAAACAGCCCACGCCCCACCGGCGGCCAGGGCCGGCCCGGTCGGTGCGCGGAGCGACGCCAGGCGTCCCACGACGCCACCGCGAGGGTGATCCTGACACGTCCCGCGCCGGAGCGTGCCCGCTTCGGCGGTTCCGCCGGGCCTTCACGCACGTGGGCGCCGTCGGCCGACGGTGAACCGTCCCGCGTGGCGCGGCGGCGGATAGGGTCGGAACCCGTGCGGACCAAACAGGAGCTGAGCGACGTCATCCGGCGCGACCGGCGCGCCGCGCTGGTGGTGAATGCCCACTCGCGTCGCGGCCGCCGGCTCTACCAGCGGGTCCACGACCGGCTGCGGGCGGCCGGCGTCACCCTGCTGCGGGCGTACCCGGTCGAGCAGCCCGCCGAGCTCGACCGGGTCCTGGCCGAGGCCGCCGACCTGGGCCCGGACCTGCTGGTCGTCGGCGGCGGCGACGGCACGATCGGCAGCGCCGCGCGGTTGCTGGCCCACCGCGACATCGCCCTCGGTCTGCTGCCGCTGGGCACCACCAACAACTTCGCCCGGACCGTCGGAGTGCCACTCGACCTCGACGCGGCCGTCACCGTGCTCACCGCCGGCAAGGTGATCGACGTGGACCTGGGCCTGATCGGCGACCTGCGGTTCACCAACCACGTCGGAATCGGGCTCTCCGCCGACATCATGCTCAGCGCGCCGCCCCGGTTGAAGCGGATCGTCGGTCGGCTCGCGTACCCGGCGACCGCCCTCGGGCTGCTCGCCCGGCACCGGCCGCTGCGGGTCACCGTCCGCGCCGAGGCGCGGGAACATGCCTTCACCACCCACCAGGTGTACGTGGCCAACGGCGGGTTCCACGCCGGCCGCCCGATCACCGCGGACGCCAACGCCGACGACCGGCTGCTGGTCGCGTACCCGGTGGGCGGGCCGACCCGGCGTGGCCTGCTGCGGGCGACGGCGCGCAACGCGGCGACCGGGCACCGGCGCACCCTGGGGGACGAGCCGTTCCTCGCCGTCCGCCAGCTCTGGTTGGAGACCGACCGGCCGGCACGGATCGAGGTGGACGGCGAGCCGTACGGGGAGACCCCGGTGCGTATCGGCCTGGACCCGAACGCGTTGCGCCTGATGGCGCCCGCGGACAGCCCGGACCGCTAGGTGTGCCATCTCATGGCATTGGTTCCTCGCTGTCAGGCTCGGCGGGCATAGAACGTGAGGCGATCGGCGAGCGCGATGACGAGGTCGCGGAGTTCATCGGGGCGCTCGATGACGAACGGCCGGTTGAGTGCGGCGAGTACCGGAGGCAACCAGTCGAGCCGCTCCGCCCGCAGCTCGACGCGCAGCCAGCGCTCGGTCGCCCGGTCCTCGCCGGCCGCGGATTCGTGCTCCTCCAGGCTCGCGACGCTGGCCGGAAGGTGGGCGCGGATCTGCTCAACTGTCCCGTGGACCCGCAAGGTCACCTCATGTTGGTACTCGGCCGTGGCGAACCCTGACAACACGCGCTGTGCCGGACCGGGACCCACTGGCGCTTCGAATGAGCCGGGCAGGGTCCGCGCGTCTGCGATGCGATCGAGCCGGAAGGTTCGGTCCTCGCCGATCTGGGCGTCCTTGCCCGTGACGTACCACCGGCCCGCATGGGCGACGATCCCGTACGCGTGCAGCGTGCGTTCGCTGCGCCGTCCGTCACGGTCGGTGTAGCGGATCGAGACCGGTCGGTGGTGGCGCACCGCATCGGCGATCGTGAGCAGGACCCCAGCGTCCGGGGTGTCGAACTCGCCGGGCTGATCCGTGAAGGCGAGAGCTGCCAGGAGTGTGTCGAGCCGACGGGCGATGTGCTTGGGCAGCACCCGCCGGATCTTCGCCGATGCCGTCTCGCTTGCCGTGTGCTGCGTCGTCGTCAACCCTGCTCGGCGGCCCGCGACCAGGCCGAGCAGCACGGCCAGCGCCTCGTCGTCGCTGAGCATGAGCGGAGGCAGGCGGTACCCGGGGGCAAGCCGGTACCCGCCGTAGCGGCCGCGCACCGATTCCACGGGCACGTCGAGGTCGATCAGCTGGTCCACATACCGGCGCACGGTGCGCCCTTCGACGCCGAGCCGGTCGGCGAGTTCGGCCACCGTCCGGGTGCCGCCCGACTGCAGCAGCTCCAGGAGTATCAGCACGCGGCCGGTGGGTCGAGGCATGTCCGCAGCCTAACGCGAATACAGGACCGATTCTGTCCACTATTTCTCCTAGCCTGCGACGTGCACGCCTCCAGCACAGCCAAGGAGATTCCCATGGACTTCGTCTCGATCCGCATCATCACCAGCGACGTAGCGCGCCTCGTCGACTTCTACGAGCGAGCCACAGGGGCGCGGGCGACGTGGGCCACCGAGGACTTCGCCGAACTCAAGACCACGGGCGCCACCGTCGCGATCGCCGGCACCCGCACGGTCCCGCTGTTCGCCCCGGGCTCTGCCCGCCCGGCGGACAACCACAGCGTGATCATCGAGTTCCTCGTCGAGGACGTGGACCGCGTTCACCAGAACCTGACCGGCTTCGTCACCGACTTCGTCAACGAGCCCACCACGATGCCCTGGGGTAACCGGTCGCTGCTGTTCCGCGACCCCGACGGCAACCTCGTCAACTTCTTCACCCCCGTCACCCCGGCGGCCATCGAAAAGTTCGCACGCTGACGCCACGCACAGCCGCTCACGCGGGAGCCCTGAGATCCCAGGGCTCCCGGTGAACGCGGCCGCCGAGTCCAGGAGCGCCACCAGCAGGGGACTTCGGAACGCATCGCTGACCCCCGAAGGACGTCTGCGCTTGTGCCTGCGGATCGACGCCGGACGTCCGATCGCGCGCGTCGCTGCGGGAGCCGGGATCTCCCGCCGCTGCCTGGCCAAGTGGTACGCCCGCTGGCGCGCACGACGAGAACGGCCTGCTCGACTACTCCTCCCGCCCCGCCACCAGTTCCGCCCGCACCCCTGAAGACATCTCTGACCTGGTGGAGGCGCTGCGGCGGCAGACCCCGCACGGACCAGCCCGGCTCGCCGCCGACCTGCAGCGGCTGCAGGGCGTCACACGCGCGCCGGCGACCGTGCACCGCATCCTGGTGAGGCGAGGACTCAACCGGCTCCGGGACCTCGATCCACCGACCGGCGAGCAGCTGCGCGAGGTCATCCGCTACGAGCACGACCTGTTCCACGTCGACATCAAGAAGCTCGGACGCATCCCGACCGGCGGCGGCCGGCGGATGCACGGCCTCAGCACCGAGTCCGCCCGCGCCTCCAAACGCACCGGTCCCGGCACCGGCAAGGTCGGATACACGTACCTGCATTCGGCGCTCGACGACCACTCCCGGCTCGCCTACACCGAGGCCCTGGACGATGAGAAGGCCGTCACCGCGCGGGGCCGGAACGTCCGCCGGGACCCGGTGGCGTCAGTCCCGGCGGTCCTCGTCCGGGAGGGGAATCTCCTGGTTCTGCTCCACCGCGTCGGCCGGGGTGAGGTCGTCGCGTACGGCGTGGGCCAGGTCGGTGCGGTCGCTCGGCGGCGCCAGCACGCCCTGCTCCGCCAGGTCGGCCTCGGACGCCTCCGGCACCGCGTCGGCCACCGTGTCCGGCGGGCCGACCACGGTCTCGTCCTGCTGCTGCTCCAGGGCGTCGGCGTCCGGCGGTCGGCGCAGCGGATCGGCCTGCTCGTCCCAGTCGGTCATCGCAGCTCCCTGCGGCTCCGGTCACGTACGCGGACGCGTTGCGTACCCGCCGCCGCGCCGGTCATGCGCGCCCGGCCCAGGTGGCACCGACCAGCCGGGGGGGTCAGAGCCGGCCGTACTGCTCGCGGAGCGTCGCCTCGACGGCGGCGAGGATGCCCGCCGGGCCCCCGTCGGCGCTGACAAGCACCACCACGTCACCCCGGTGGGCGACCGCGTCCACCTCGGCCCGGCCCTGCTCCTCGGCGCTGACCGCGGTCGCCCCCGGCAGGTCGGGGACCGCCGTCCCGCCCGGGCCGAGCACATCCAGGTAGGACTGCTGGAAGTCGTCGGCCGACTCCGCCGAGTCGAACCGGAGCAGGGTGACCGTCACCGTCGCCGAGTCGGGCCGGGTCCACGCGGTGCCGGCGGCGTGCCGGACGTCGCGCAGCTGCGCGGTCAGCAGCAGCGCGCGTAGGTCCCCACCGAGCGGCACGATCCGGGCGGCGTCGACGCGGTCGTTCGCGGCGGCCGGGGTGGCGGGCGTCGAGTCGGCGGGGCGGGCCACCAGCAGCGCGGGCAGGTTGCCGTGCCGGTCGGCGGGCCGGTGGGCGAGCTGCCAGATCACCGCCCCGAGCAGGGTCAGTCCGGCGACACCGGCCAGGACGGCCGCCGTCACCGCCCCCGGTCGACGCCACCACGGCACCCGCTCCGGCGCCCGGGCCCAGCCCGGCCGGGGAACGACGAGGGGACCCGGGCCGACCAGATCCTGCTCCTCGGCGGTTGCGGTGGTGGCGGCGGCCGGTGTCGGCGCCGCCGGATCGGGCGCGGCCGGGGCCGGTGTCGCCGTGACCGCCCAGACGGCCCGGAACACCAGCAGCAGCCCGAGCAGCGCGAGCCACGTGCCGGCCAGGAACTCCGTGTCGGGCTGGCCGGCCGGCGGGAAGCCGCTGGTGCGCACCGCGACGCCACCGGGCAGGAAGGTCAGGAACGCGGTGGCCGCGGCCAGCACCCCGGCGGCGATCCGCCCGGCCCGCCGCCACTGCGGCCGTACCCCGGCGGCGACCAGCAACGCCAGCAGCAGGACCCAGCCGACGTACAGGGGCGCCCGGGCGCCCGCCAGGTCACTCAGCGCGTACGTCCGCACCTCCGTCGACGGCACGCGGCCGAGCAGGCGGTCCTCGACGCTCTGCCCGGGGCGTACCGCCACCCAGGGCAGCGCGTGCGCGTTGGCCAGCATGATCAACCCGAGGATCGCCGTCACCACGGCTCCTGCCTGCCGGCGGCCGAAGCCGCCGGCGGGATCGGTGCCCGGCACGGTCGGGTCGACGGCGGAGGTGATCTTCACGGCGCCCATGATGGCAGCGCCGTGAGATTCCCGCGACCCCGAAAACCGGCGTCAGCGGGTGCGTTCCACGAACGGCGCGGTCTGGTCGGCGACCTCGCCGAACTCGCCCGGAAGCTGGGTGACCACCTGCCCGTACGCCTCCGGCGAGACGGCCTCGCGCAGGACGTCGAAGACGGCCGTCACGCCGTCCTTCGCCTGCGTCACGTCGACGTCGGCACGCCCGCTGACCCGTTCCACGAAGACGTCGAGCCCGAACCGCTCGGCGGTCTCCCCGGAGGCGAAGGCGTACGGCCGCAGACCCGCGGGGAGCTGACCGGCCAGGTCACGCGCCTCGCCGCCGTCGATCCGTTCCGCCAGGGTGGTCAGTGTCGCCCGGGTCAGCGCGGTCGCCTGCTCCGACGAGGTCCCGGTACGCTTCGCCACCAGGCCGATGAACTGGTTGTCGTCCATCGTCAGGGCCCTTCTCTCGGCTGGATGCCCGGACTTCCCCGTCAGCGCGCCGGCAAACGGGGAGCAGCGCGTGCAGGGCGACCAGGGGCACCACGCCGGCCGGGTACCAGAGCAGGTCGACCGGGTCGAACTGCACCCCGAGCACCAGCCGGGCCAGCACACTGCGCGCCGACAGCGCGGCCGGCACCTCGGTCAGCTGGAAGGTCTCCATCGCCCCGCACCAGGCGATCGCCACGAGTCCCGCCGGCACCGGCCGCGTCCGCGGGCGCAGGAGGAGTACGCCCGCGTATGTCATCGAGGCGTAGAGGGCCGTGCCGGAGTACTGCTCCAGCGGCCCGTCGGCCAGCGCCCGGACGGTCAGCGCCACCGCCAGGAACCCTCCCGCCGCCAGCAGCATCAGCAGCCGGAACCGGATCATCCCGCCGATGCTACGGCGACGGCGGCCCCGGGGACGCCCCGAGGCCGCCGTTTCCTTCGCCGGATCAGCGGTAGATGTGCACCGGCACGCCGACGCCGATGACCGACCAGAGTCGGTTCATCGCCGGGATGGGCACCCGGACGCAACCGTGACTGGCCGGGTACGCCGGCACGGACGTGGCGCCGTGCACCGCGTACCCCCGGTAGAAGTAGTTCGGCCGCCACAGCAGACCGAGGTCGCTCTGCCGCCAGCCGTCGATCCGCCGCTGGATCGTGTAGTTGCCGGTCGGGGTCGGGGTGCTGGCCTTGCCGCTGGAGGCGTCCAGGATCCGTACCACTGACCCCCCGCGCGCCAGGTACAGCACCTGCTTGCTCAGGTTGGCCTCGAGCGAGTAGCTGGTGTGCGTGTACTTCGGCCTCGGCACGACCGGGTGGTCGAGGGCGGCCCAGGTGCGCGGACCGACGATGCCGTCCCGGACCAGGCCGTTGACCTTCTGGAACGCGACCACGGCGTGGAAGGTGGACGGGCCGAAGATCCCGTCGACGCCGCCGACGTCGTAGTGCAGCGCGGTGAGCCGGCGCTGCAGGGTGGTCACCGCCGCGCCCCGGGACCCCTGCTTGAGGGTCGGGTGGCTGGTGGCGGCGAGCGTCACCGTCGTGACGGTGCTGGTGGTGGGCCCGGCGGCCGACGCCGGGGTGGCTGCCACGGCAAGGCCGGCGGCCACGAGGAGGGCCATCCCGAGCGCGGCGCGGGTGCCGGGGTGGCGGGTGGTGGGTGGTGAGACGCGAAGCATGGCCCCTCCCTTCGGGGATTCCTGCCTCGACGGTAGTTCCCGAAATCGAGGGTGTCTGCCCGTACGGGTCGTTTGTGGAGGGAAAGTCACGCGACCCGGGGAGTGGGCAGGATCGCCACGCGGTGTGCGGTTATGTCGCCGGTACGCTCCACCGACGGGGTGACGACTTCGGCCGTGCCCGCGACGGTGGCCGGGCCCGACCCGGTGTCGCCGTCGACCGGCGGGACGGCCGTGCCCGCCTGCCGCACCTCGGCGAGCAGGACCAGGAGCCGGTCCACGTCGTCCACCGGCATCCGGAAGGAGCCGCGGCACACGGTGCCGCTCCACAGCGACAGCACCACCGCGCCGCGGTCCGGGTGGAAGCTGACGCGCATCGTCCGGTCCTCGCCGCGCAGGTCGGTGAACAGGTCACCGAAGCTGGGCATCGGTCGCACCTCTCCCATCCACCCAGCATGCCCGTTCGGCGCGCCGGCGGAAAGGCCTCGACGTGCCGGCCCCCGGCAGCGGGAGTAGCGTGCGATGCGGTGCGCGCAGCGCGAGGAGGCCGGGAGTGCAGACGACGACCGTGGACGTGCCGACCGGCGACGGGGTGGCCGACGCCTACCTCGTCCGACCGGACGGGGACGGCCCCTTCCCGGGAGTGCTGGTCTTCATGGACGCGTTCGGGCTGCGCCCCCGGATGGCGGAGATGGCCGAGATTATCGCCGCACGCGGCTACCTGGTGCTGGTGCCCAACCTGTTCCACCGGTTCGGGCGGACGCCGCTGGTCGACCTCTCCGGGCTCGGCGACGAGGCGCAGCGCGGCGCCCTGTTCCAGCAGATCTCCCCGATGATCGGCGCGCTGACGCCGGACGTGATCGCCCGGGACACCGCCGCCTACCTGGATTTCCTGACCGCGCAGCCCGGCGTCGCGCCCGGCCCGGTCGCCATCACCGGCTACTGCATGGGCGGCACGAACGCCCTGCGGGCGATCGAGGCGCACCCGGACCGGATCGCCGCCGCGGCCGCCTTCCACGCCGGGCGGGTGGTCACCGACGCCTCGGACAGCCCGCACCTGGGCGTCGGCGCGGTCACCGGAGAGCTGTACTTCGGCCACGCCGACCAGGATCCGTCGATGACCGCCGAGCAGATCGCGACCCTGGAGAAGACCCTCGACGCGGCCGGGGTCACCTACACCTCGGAGGTCTACCCGGGGGCGCGGCACGGCTACACCCAGGCCGACACGCCGATGTACGACGAGCAGGCCACCGAGCGGCACTGGCACGCCCTGTTCGACCTGCTCGACCGCACCTTCCGCCGCTGACCCGCGGCGACCGTCCATGACCTCCGATCTGCTTCCGATGATCGCGGCCGAGCGACGTCGGATCGCCGACCTGATCGATTCGCTCACCCCCGAGCAGCTCGCCACGCCCAGCCTGTGCGGGGAGTGGACCGTGCAGGAGGTGGCCGGCCACCTGGCGGTGCCGTTCCTCGTACCGCAGTGGCGGTTCCTGCCGCTGATCCTGCGCTCCGGCTTCAGCCTGCACGCGGCGAACGCGCGGCTGGCCCGCGAGGTCGGCCGCCGGCCGGCGGGCGGGCTGGCGGCGGCGCTGCGATCCCACGCGGAGCATCCGCTGCGACCACCCGTGGTCGGCCACCCGGGCCAGCTCACCGACCTGCAGGTGCACGGGCAGGACATCCGCCGCCCGCTCGGCCTCCCCGGCGACCTGCACCCGGATCCGCTGCGGGTGTCGCTGGACTTCCTGGTCGGCGGTCGGGCGATCGGCTTCATCGACCGGCGGTGGATCGCCGGGCTGCGCTTCGAGGCCACCGACCTGGACTGGTCGGCCGGCGCCGGGCCGCTGGTCCGGGGCCCCGGCGAGGCGGTGCTGCTCGCGCTGACCGGCCGACGGGTCGTGCTGCCCGAACTCACCGGTGACGGCGTCGCGGTGCTGGCCGGACGCGGGACCTGACCGTACCCGGGACGGCGCGACCGCCTCACGTCGGCGCCTGGCTTCCGCCGCCGGGTACGCCCGCCACCAACCTGGACGAGCTGCCCGCCGGGTCGGCGCCGATCGCCCTGCGACTGGGGCCGCCGGTTACATATCAGGTCCCCGAGGACGGGGAGGGATATCCGGCCAGCATCCGCCGGATCTTCCCGAAGGAGCTGCAGCAGGCGGTCACCGCCGGTTCCGACCCGTCCGTCCGGGACCGGCTGCGGGAGCGGCTGCGCAGCCGGGCGACACCCGAACCCTCGCCTAGCTGAGCACAGAGGGGACGATTCACCCGCCCCAGCGCCGGGTAACCGCCGCCATGGCCGACGACCGCCGTACCGCCGACAGCGTCCGCTCGCCACTGGACCGGGTCGCCGCGCGGGGTGGTCGGACGCTGGCCCGGGTCCGTACGCAAGGTGGCGCGGCCGGGCGGCTGCGGCTGCGTCAACTGGAGATCACCACCGTCATCGCCGTGCAGTCGGGGCTGGCCGCCGCGCTCGCCGCCCTGCTCGCGCAGCGGGTGCTCGGGCCGGGCTCGCACGTCTTCGCGCCCGCCGCGGCGGTCGGCACCATCGCCACCGCCATCGGCCAGCGGGCCCGGCGTACCGTCGAACTGCTCGTCGGCGTCGGCCTCGGCATCGTGGTCGGAGACCTGCTGCGGTTCCTGCTCGGCACGGGGTCGTGGCAGACCGGGGTCGTGGTCACCCTGGCCATCGCCACCGCACTGCTGGTCGCCGGCCGCGGCGGTGCCCTGGTCGGCCAGGCCGGCGGTACGGCGGTCCTGATCGCCACCCTCGCCCCGGTCGAACCCGGCCTGGAGCTGCCCCGGATCTTCGACGCCCTGGTCGGCGGCGCGGTCGGCCTCGCCGTGGTGGCGCTGCTGCTGCCGGTCAATCCGCTGCGGGTGCTGGACCGCGCGGCCGAGCCGGTGTTCGCCGGCCTCACCGCGCGGCTCGACGCGATCGCGCACGCGCTGACCACCCGGGACGCCGACGCCGCGGTCCGCACACTGGAGGACCTGCGCGCGCTGGACGCCGACATCGGGCGGCTCAACGAGGCGGTCAGCGGCGCCGACGAGGTGGTCACCCTCGCGCCGGCCCGCTGGCGTCGCCGCGACCAGTTCCACCGGTACGCGCGGGGCACCAAGCACCTGGAGCGGCTGATCCTGTACGCCCGCTCGGTGGCCCGCCGCTCCGCGACCGCCCTGCAGTACGGCGAGCCGATCCCGCCGCAACTGCCCGACGCCGTCACCCGGCTCAGCGAGGCGGTACGCGAGCTGCGCCGGGAGTGCCGCGCCGGAGGCGAGGACCTGTCCGGCACCCGCCGGCTGACCCGGGAGAGCGCCGAGCTGGCCGGCCGGGCGTGGGCGCAGGGCGTCCGCACCTACGGCGACGGGATGGTCACCGACCTGCGTACCGCCGACAGCGAGCTGATCCGGGCCACCGGGTGCGACCCGGAGGACGCCAACCGGATGGTGCGCCGCGCGGCCGGCGCGGGGGAGGCGGAGCTGCGCCCGCCGGCGCGGGCGCGGATGCTCCGGCCCCCGCGGCACACCCCCCGAGAGCGGCACCGGACCCGGATCGTCCGACGCGCCCACCGGCACCGAACCGCGACCGCGGGCCACGGTCCGGAAACTGGCCCCTCCCGCGGCCGCCCCCGCTGACTACCGTCGGGCCATGACCATGGACCCGGACAAGCTGCGCGAGCGGTTCGCCGCCCTGACCACCGCCCACGTCGCCGACGCCTGCCTGCGGGCGGGCGTGCCAGTGCGCTGCGCACCGGCCGCGGTGCGGCCGGTGCTGCCCGGCGGGCGGGCCGCCGGGCGGGTGCTGCCGACCCGGCATGTCGGCAGCGTCGACATCTTCCTCGAGGCGATCGACCGGGCCGCGCCCGGCGACGTGCTGGTGGTGGACAACGGCGGGCGGGGCGACGAGGCGTGCGTCGGCGACCTGGTGGTGCTGGAGGCGCAGGCCGCCGGCCTGGCCGCCCTGGTGGTCTGGGGGCTGCACCGCGACAGCGTGGACATCCGGGCGGTCGGCCTGCCGGTGTTCAGCCTCGGCGCGACCCCCACCGGCCCGCAGCGCCTCGACCCCCGCCCCGCCGAGGCGCTCACCTCCGCGCGGGTGGGGCCGTGGACGGTCGGCTCCGACGACGTCGTACTGGCCGACGAGGACGGGGTGCTGTTCGTGCCGGCGGACCGGGTGGCGGAGCTGTTCGACCTGGCGGAGGCGATCCGGGACACCGAGCGGCGGCAGGCCGAGCGGATCCGGGCCGGCGAGCCGCTGCGGGCGCAGGTCGGCTTCGGGGCGTACCTGGCCGCCCGGGGGGAGAACCCGGCGTTGACCTTCCGGGAGCACCTGCGCGCCGTCGGCGGCGCGATCGAGGAGTGATCAGCGGGTCAGGCCCCCCGGGCGAACAGCGCGAGGCGCACCCGGTTGGGGCTGTTGGTCTTGGTCATCAGGCTGGTGATGTGGGTCTTCACCGTGGTGACGCCGATGTGCAGCCGCTCGGCGATCTCCGTGTTGGACAGCCCCTCCGCGACCAGGTTCAGCACGTCCTGCTCCCGGGCGGTGAGCCCGTCGACCGGCCGGGGCGTCTCGGCGCGCGCGTGCACCGCGCGCTGGACCAACCGCCGCAGCACCTCCTGACTGAACGGGCTGTCGCCGCCGGCGGCCCGGCGGATGCCGTCGAGCAGGTCGGCGGGCGGCGCGTCCTTGAGCAGGAACCCGCAGGCGCCCGCGGTCAGCGCGGGGTAGAGGTGGTCGTCGTCGCCGAAGGTGGTGAGCACCAGCACCCGGGTGGCGGGGCGGTCGGCGAGGACGCGGCTGGTGGCGGTGATCCCGTCGACGCCCGGCATCCGCAGGTCCATCACCACCACGTCGGGCCGCAGCCGCGCGGCGAGGGAGATCGCGTCCCGCCCGTTGTCGGCCTCGCCGACGACCTCGATGTCGGGCTGGGCGTCGCAGAGCATGCGCAGGCCCGCGCGGATGAGGTGCTGGTCGTCGACCAGCAGGACGCGGATCATGCCGGCTCCGTCGCGGCCGTCGTCGCGCGCTGGCCGGGTGCCGTCCTGGGCGGAGACTCGGTGCCGACCGCGGCCGGCAGGACCGTGCGTACCCGCCAACCGGCGCCGGTCGGGCCGGCCTCCAGTTCGCCGCCGAGCACCTCGACCCGTTCCCGCATGCCGGTGATGCCGTGGCCGCCCCCGGAGGGGACCGCCGCCGGCACCCACCCCCGTCCGTTGTCCGAGACCTCCCAGTGGACGGCCCCGTCGACCACCGACACCGCCAGCCGCGCCCGGGCCGACGTGCCGGCGTGCTTGGCCACGTTGGTCAGTGCCTCCTGGGTCAGCCGCAGGATCGCCATGCCGCGCACCGCGTCCAGCGCGCCCACCGCCGCGTCGACGTCGGCCTCCACGGTCACCCCCGCCTGGCGGGCCCGGTCCACCGCCGCGTCGAGCGCCGCCGGCAGCGCGGACGGCTCGATCGCGGTCAGCGCCGCGTCCCCGCGTACCCCGTCCGGGTCGCGCAGGACCGCGACCAGCCGGCGCAGGTCCGTCAGGGCCGCGCTCCCCGTGGCGTGCACGTCGTCGAACACCTCACCCACCCGTGGATCCAGATCCGTCAGCACGTGCCGTGCCACGCCGACCCGCAGCACCATCGACGCCACGTGGTGCGCGACCACGTCGTGCAGCTCGCGGGCGATGGCACTGCGCTCGTCGGCGCGCGTGGCGCGGCTCTCCAGCTCGCGGCGGCGCTGCTCGGCCGCCGCCCGCTCCGCGGCCTGCCGGCCCAGCTCACGGGTGGTCCGGATGACCAGCCCGAGCAGCAGCGGCACGCCGACCTCCACCGTCAGCCCGAAGACCCCGGAGGCGACGCGCCGGAGCGGATCGCCGATCGAGTCGGTCAGGTCGACGGCGGCCAGCAGCCCGGCAGCCAGCCAGATGGTCCGCGGCCGCCGGGCCTGCATGGTCAGCTCCAGCAGCGCGTAGCTGGCGCCGACCTGGTTGATCGTCGTGTCGTCGATCACCCAGAAGGCGACGGCCAGCAGCGTGGCCTGCCCGAGCAGGTTGAGCAGCGGCCGGCGGTGCAGGGCCAGCGCGCCGGCGAACGCGAGCACGGCCAGGACCCACTGCGCCGCCGCCGGCGCGCCGTCGTCCGGATGGCCGAAGACCAGGTAACCCACGCCGCTCAGGTCCAGCAGGAGCATCCGGGCGAGGGTGTCCCGCGCGTCGAACAGCCGCCCCATCCAGCCCACCCGATCAGCCTAGGGGGTGCGGCGCCGCGGCAGGAGCCGGCGCCCACCGGGCCCGGACTCCGAGGTGGACGGCGAGGCCGAGCGGTCCGAGCAGGATCGTCAGCAGCAGCACCGGCGCCATGACCAGCGCCGGCACCCCCCGTTCCCGGCTGTCGAGCCACATCCAGCGGCCGACGAACAGGTCGAACCCGACCATGTGCGCCCAGGCCGCCGCCGCGCCGTCCGCCGTGCCGAGCAGTTCGCGGACGCCGTCCAGGGTCGGCGAGGTCACGGCCGGCAGCACGTCGCCGAGCGCGGGGAGCACCAGGACCGCGTAGATCGCCAGGACCGGGGCCACGATCAGCGGCGAGCCGATGACCCTGGCGGTCACCGACCAGCGGGGCGCCAGGATCATCAGGACCCAGAACGGCGCGGCCACCGCGAACGTCAGGCCGAACAGCGTGTCCGTCATGCCGCCAGCACCAGTTCCGGTCGGCGCCGGCGGGCCAGCACCACGCCGGCGGCGGTCGCGGTGCCGGCCAGCAGGGCCGCCGCGACGGACAGGGTGAGCGCGTCGGGTCGCAGCAGCGGCTGCCCGCGCAGCGCCTGCCAGGTGAACAGCACGGTGAGCGCCCCGTACGCGACGCCCGCGACGACCAGCAGCCGCACCCGGGTCGCCTCGTCCAGGCGGGTGCCCCACCGGCTCAACAGGATCGCCAGCAGCGGCAGCGCCTGCAGCGCGTGCAGGCCGACGAAGTGCCCGATGCGCAGGTCGCCGCCGGTGGTGCTCCAGCCGACCAGCGGCAGCCCCGGCCCGCCGTCCGCGACGCCGACGCTGTGCGCCCCGGCCACGCCGTCGATCCCGGTGTCCGCGCCGGCCACCATCGGTATCGCCACCAGCATGCCCAGCAGGGTCAGCCCGAGCCCCAGGCCGACCGCGTACCGGCCGGGACGGTCGGCGATCCGCTGGCGTACCACCACGATGCCGATGACCAGATGCGCGACGAACAGCACCATGATGGCCATGCCCATCGTCCGCCACAGGGCGGCGTTCAGCGGGGTCGTCTCGTTGAAGTGGCTGGTCGTGCCGCGCAGCACCTGCCCGACGATGATCACCATTTCGACCACCCCCGTCGCGACGACGACGGTGCCCGCCCACTCGGCGGCCCGGCTGCGCCGGGCCAGCAGGGAGAGCATCCAGGCCAGAGTGGTGCCGTACACCACGAAGGAGATGGCGAACTTCAACGGCTTGAGCCAGATCGGCACGCCGGTGAGCACGCGCGGGTCGGTGAGGACCCCGACGGCCGCCACGACGGCGAGCACCGCCATCGCGGCGACGAAGAGCATCAGGGGGCGGTGCCAGTGGGCTGCCCGACGCAGTACGGAGGTAGTCATGTCTGTAGATGCTCGCCACCGCCCGCGCCGATCGCGCCCGACCGGAGGCCCCGGTTGCGGCCCGGGGTCGGAGCCCGTCTCCTACCCGGGGAGGAGGCGGGCCGCGAACGCCGCGTACGTGGGGCCGTCGGCCCGGTCCAGCACCGCGAAGGTGACCTGGTCGAACCAGCCCGCCGCGTCGGCCAGGGCCAGGTCGAACGCCTCCGCCACGGTCGCCGGGTCGTTGCGGAACACGCCGCACCCCCACGCGCCGAGCACCAACCGCCGGTGGCCGTACGCGGCGGCGACGGCGAGTACCCGCCGGGCCCGGGCCCGCAGGGCCGGCGGCACCCGGTCGACGTCGTCGGGCTGGTTGCTCCGCACCGCCCCGAGGTTGGGGGCGGCCGCGGTCAGGAAGGACACCGGGTGGGTGGCGTCGAGCAGCCGTCCCTGGTCGTCCCGGAACACCGGCACCCGGGGCGAGTGGATCACCCGGTCGCTGTAGCACAGGTCCCGCTGCTGGCGGTGGAAGTCGTAGAACTCGGGCACCGAGGCCAGGCAGGGGAAGAGCGCGGAGGCGCGGGCGATGCTCTCCTCCTGCGCCTGCGCCCCGGTACGGAAGCCACCGCCCGGGTTCTTCGCCGACGCGAAGACCAGCGCGGCGACCTTCCCGCCGGCGGCGAGCCGGCGGGCCGCGAGGAGGGTGCTCTCGCCGGTCACCTCGATCCGGGGCGGTCGGCCGCCGACCGGCGGGGTGTCCAGCGGCTCGTCGGGCAGGTGCAGGCGGGTGCCGGCGACCGCGGCGCGGACCGGGTCGGCGAGGTGGACGGTCTCGCCCCGGGCGTTGACGTACGTGCCGGCGTCGAGGATGTCCAGGGTGTCGCGGGCGATCGCCCGCAGTCGGGTACTCATGGTCCGCTGATTGTGCGGCGGCGGCCGGCTGCCGGACGACCGCTTATTCGGCGGGCAGGTGCTGCACGATCTGGATCGGGTTGCCGTCCGGGTCGGCCGTCCAGGCGATGAGCAGCCGGTCCAGCCAGACGTGCGGGGCCGCGATGGCCGGCGCGCCGGCGGCGGTCAGCTTCTCGTACGCGGCGGCGGTGTCGTCGGTCCAGAGGATGACCGCCGCCCGCTGGCCGGACGGCACCGGGTCCAGCCCGTGGTCGTCCCGGGTGGACGCCACCGACGCGATGCCGATCCGGTAGTCGTCCAGCATCAGGTCGACGTGGATCGGCTCGCCCTCGGCGGGCACCCGGAAGACCTCGGTGAAGCCGAGCCCGGCGTAGAAGGCGGCCGCCCGGGTCACGTCCTCGCTGAACAGGATCACCTGCGGCGTACGGAAGATCGACATCGTCGGACGGTATCTCAGTCCGGCAGGCGGGGCATCTCCAGTCCCGGGTCCCGGCCGAGCAGCACCGCCCGGGTCAGCGCCGCCGAGCCGAACCGGTCCCGGACCGCGTCGACGGCGGCGTCCAGTTCCATGCCCGGGTCGCGGGTGAGCGGCAGCGTCAACTGCACGTGTCCCTCGTCCAGGTTGCCCACCGACACCCCGATCAGCGTCACGCCCCGGGCCTCGATCTCCGGCAGCGCCGCCCGCAGCAGTGCCCGCGCCGCGTCAAGCAGCGGGCGGGTCTGTGCCGTCGGCTTGCCGAGGGTGTGCGCGCGGGTGGCCCGGGTGTAGTCGCCGAACCGCAGCCGCAGCGTCACGGTGCGGCCGGTGCGGCGGGCCGCGCGCATCCGCCCGGTCACCCGGTCGACCAGCCCGGCCAGCACGGCGTCCAGCTCGGCGGGGGAGTGGGGCCCGCCGCCGAGGGCGTGCTGGGCCCCCATCGAGGACCGCCGCCGCCCGACCTGCACCGCGCGGGGGTCCCGGTTGTGCGCCAGCGCGTGCAGGTGCCGGCCCGCCCCGGGCCCGAGCAGCGACACCAGCGTCGGCTCGTCCAGCCGGGCCACCTGGCCCACCGTCCGGATGCCCCGCTCGCGCAGCTTCGCGGCGGTCACCGGGCCGACGCCCCACAGCCGCTCCACCGGCAGCGGGTGCAGGAACGCCAGTTCCCGCTCCGGCGCGACGACCAGCAGGCCGTCCGGCTTGGCCACCCCGCTGGCCACCTTGGCGAGGAACTTCGTCCGCGCCACGCCCACGGTGATCGGCAGGCCGACCCGCTCGCGTACCTCCCGGCGCAGCGTCACCGCGATGTCGGCGGGCGGACCCACCAGGCGGCGCAGCCCACCCACGTCGAGGAACGCCTCGTCGATGGAGAGCCCTTCGACCAGCGGGGTGGTCCGGCGGAAGATCTCGAACACGGCCCGGCTCGCCGCCGTGTACGCGGCCATCCGCGGTGGCACCACCACCGCGTCCGGACAGAGCCGCCGCGCCTGCCGGCCCCCCATCGCGCTGCGCACCCCGCGCGCCTTCGCCTCGTAGCTGGCCGCGAGGACCACGCCGCCGCCGACGATCACCGGCCGGCCCCGCAGCCGGGGGTCGTCGCGCTGCTCGACCGAGGCGTAGAACGCGTCCAGGTCGGCGTGCAGGATCGTGGCATCGCTCGACACCCACACATGTTCGCACATGTGTTCGACAACCGGCGCTGACCTGCCCGTTCCTGCTCACCGTGCGGCGAGCCAGGCTGCGATCCGCTCGGCCACCACGATCGTGGACAGGTGGGTGTTCGCCGACGGGATGGTCGGCATCACCGAGGCGTCGGCCACCCACAGGCCCCGGATCCCGTGCACCGCGCCCCGCGCGTCGACCACCGCACCGCGACCCGGGTCGGGCCCCATCGCGCAGGTGCCGACCGGGTGGTGGTACGAGCCGACCCGGCTCCTGATCGCCCGGATCAGCCCGACGGTGTCCCCGTCCTCGACCGCCGGGCCGGGCGCGAGTTCGGCGCCCCGCACGAACCCGGCCAGCGGCGGGGTACGGCTGAGTCGGCGGGCATGCCGGACCGCCTCGACCATCCTGGCCAGGTCCTCCGGGTGCCGCAGGTGCCCGACATCGATCCGCGGTGCAGCGGCCGGGTCGGGGGACCGTAGGCGGACCGACCCGCGTGACCGCACCGCCAGCAGCCCGGCGACGACACCGAACACCCGACCGCTGGGGCTGCCGCCGTCCTCGAACGGCCCGACGGCGAACAGGTGCAGGTCCGGCGGTGCGTCGGGCGCCGCGCGGCTCGAGCGCAGGGTGAGCATCACCTGGAACCCGGGCCCCGAATCGTCCGGGCGCGCCGGCAGGTCCACCGCCACCAGCGGGTGGTCGACGAGATTCCCGCCGACCCCGGCGAGGTCGACCGCCACGGGGATGCCGACCGCACGTAACTGGGCCACCGGACCGATGCCGGAGCGCAGGAGAACCGCCGGGCTGCCGTAGGAGCCGGCCGCCAGGACGACCGTCTCCGCCACGACAGGGTCGCCGCTGGCGAGCCGGACACCGCGCACCGCGGACCCGGACAGCTCCACCCGGTCGACGAGGGCGTCCGCTCGGACGGCCAGGTTGGGCCGCTCCCGTGCCGCCGCCAGGTACGTCAGCGCGGTACTCATGCGCAGCGCGCCGTGGACGTTGCGGGGCGCGGCGCCGACGCCGAGCGCACCCGGCCGGTTGTGGTCGTCGACCAGCGGGTGACCGACGGCGACCGCGGCGTCGAGGAAGGCCCGCTGCAGAGTTGCCAGCTCCGCCGGTCGGCGGATCGGGACCGGGCCGTCGTGCCCGTGCCATGGCCCGCCGACGTCAGCATCCGCCTCGACGGCCCGGAAGAGCGGCAGCAGCTCCCGGAACGACCAGCCGGCGTTGCCGTGCCCGGACCACTGGTCGTAGTCCGCCGGCCAGCCCCGCAGCGCGAAGCAGGCGTTGGTCGCCGAGCAGCCACCCACCAGCCGTCCGCGGGGCAGCGAGATCACGCGTCCCAGTTCGTCCGGCTCCGACACGAAACCCCAGTCGTGGTCGGTGGTCGGTCCGGCGGCGTCCGCGATGTCGGCGGGGAGGTCCGGCACCGTCGGGTAGTCCGGCCCCGCTTCCAGCAGGAGCACCCGGCGGTCTCCGTCCTCGCTGAGCCGGGCCGCGCACACACAGCCGGCGGTACCGCCGCCCACCACGACGACGTCGTATGCCACCACCGCCCCCGAATCGTGACGCTTCCGCCAGCGCCCAACCGGGGCCGAACCTGTGGCGGTGTGGCCGGTCAGGGCACCGTGACGGCCAGCTTGCCCAGCGCGCCGCTGAAGTCGGCGAGCGCCTGTGGCACCTGGGTCAGGTCGTACCGGGCGGTGACGGGGACCCGCACCCGCCCGGCCGCGACGTCGTCGGCGAGCCGGTCCAGGGTCTCCCCGGTCGGGCTGCCCATGATCGAGGTGGCGGCGGGGTGCTGCTCCGGGCCGAAGCCGATGGTCGACGCCAGCCGCCCGTCGGCGGCCAGCAGCCCGGCCAGCGGCGCCCCGTCGCCGGCCAGGTGCACCACCGCCGACACGCCGTCCGGGGCGACCGCCCGGACCTGGGCGGCCAGGTCGCCGGTGTAGTCCACCACCTCCTCGGCGCCCAGGTCCCGGACGAAGTCGGTGGCGGCGCCCGGGCGGGCCGTCGCGACGACCCGCGCCCCGGCCGCCCGCGCGTACTGCACGGCTAGCGCGCCGACCCCACCGGTCGCGCCGGCGATCAGCACGGTGTCCCCCGGCCCGGGGGCGACCGCGCCCAGCGCGTCGAGCGCGGTGGCGCCGGCCAGCCCGAGCGTGCCCGCGGCCGACAGGTCGAGCCCCCGCGGCAGCCGGGTGATCCCGTACCCGTCGCCGATCGTCAGGTACTCCGCCCACGACCCGTCGCCCAGGTACGACCGCATGACCACCCCGAACACCGGGTCGCCCACCCGGAACGGGCTGGTGACGCCGCCGATCGCCTCGACCTCGCCGGCGAAGTCCTTGCCGAGCACCACCGGGTACCGGTACTCCAGCGCGCCGCGCATCATCCCGGCGGCCGCCTTCTTGTCGAAGCCGTTGACCGAGGACGCCCGCACCCGCACGAGCACCTCCCCGGGACCCGGGCTGGGCCGGGCCAGGTCGTCCCGGAAGGCCGGGGCCGCCCCCTCCGCGTCCAGCGTGATCGCCCGCACGGACCCGCTCCCTCCCTCGCCGCGGCCGTCAGACGCCGCGGGCGCGGGGCCGGCCGGCGGACCGGCGCAGCGAGCTGGGCGCGTTGACGCCCGCCTCGTCGCTCACGCTCACCCCGAGCCGCTCCACCAGCTCACCGCCGAGCCACCCGGTCACCCCGGCCAGGATGATGCCGGCGAAGCTGCAGATCAGGGCCAGCGCGTTCGGGTCCCAGTTGTCGGCGGCGCGGCGCACCAGCCAGCTCACCGCGAACAGCAGCAGCACCACCACGTTGCCGGTGCCGTGCACCGCGCCGACCCGCTTGGCCCGGGTACGGGCGGGGATGGCACTCCAGTCGATCAGGCCGAACACCCCGGCGACCAGCCCGCCGACGATGCCGGCGCCCATCGTGTACGCGGCCGAGATCTGGAAGCCCGTCCGGTCGGTGACCAGGTACAGGATGTCGAAGATCACCGAGGTGGCGAGCAGTCCCAGTGGAAACACGATCAGGATGGGGTGGATCCCGTGCCCCATCGCCTTCGCGCGACTCTCCATGCCGATCCTCCTGTCTCCCGCCCCAGGCCGGGGCCGGGTTCCCCACCGCGCCCGGACTACACCTGCCCGGTGGAGGAGATCGCCTGCCGCGGGGCCCGCCGGACCACCGCCAGCCGGTCGCCGCGCGCGCTCACCGAGGTCCGCCCGCCCCGCCGCCGCCGTACCGTCAGGTCGACCGTGGCCCGGCCCACCCGTACGCCCTCCAACCGCAGGTCCGGCAGCCACTCGGGCAGATGCGGATCGACGAAGATCGTGCGCAGCGGCGCCGCCGGGCGCAACGCCAGCAGCGCCTGGACCAGGGCGACGACCGCGCTGGCCGACCAGGCCTGCGGGGAGCACGAGTTCGGGTAGACCCCCGGGTGCGGGTGCGCCGGGTCACGGGGCAGCCCGCTGAGCACCTCCGGCAACCGGTGCTCCTCGAACAGCCCCGCCGCGGCGAACATGCCCTCGGCCAGCCGGTGCAGGTGCGGCCAGCAGCCGTACCGGGCCAGCCCCAGGCCGATGGTGCCCGCCTCCACCGGCCACACACTGCCCCGGTGGTAGCTGAACGGGTTGTACGCCGGGTGCTCGGCCGACAGCGTCCGCACCCCCCACCCGCTGAACATGTCCGGCGCGAACAGCCGGTCGGCCACCCGCACGGCGGCCGCGGCCGGCACGATGCCGGTGGTCAGCAGGTGCCCGTCGTTGGAGTTGGTCGAGCGCACCGGCCGCTTGTCGGGTCCCAGCGCCATCGCGTAGCAACCCCGGTCGGGCAGCCAGTACGCCCGGTGGAACCGGCGGCGCAGCGCCCGGGCCCGGGCCAGCAGGGCCACACCCCGGGCCGGATGGCCGGTCAGCGTGAACACCGCGGCGGCGTGCCGCAGCGCGGCGTACCAGTAGCCCTGCAACTCGCTGGTGGCGATCGGGTTGGGCACCACCCGCCCGTCCTCGTCGACGATCGCCGTGTCGGAGTCCTTCCACCCTTGATTCTTCAACCCCGTTCGGGACCGGCAGTGGTACTCGAGGAAGCCGTCCCCGTCGGGGTCGCCGTACCGCTCGATCCAGGCCAGCGCGCGCCGCGCGGTGGGCAGCAGCTCCCGTACGGTGTCCAGGTCGCCGGTCCAGGCCAGGTACTGCCCGAGGAAGACCAGGAAGTCCGGCGCGGTCGACCAGTCGCCGTAGTAGCCGTCGAACGGGTTGAGCCCGAGCACGGAGACCGGCCCCTGCCGCGCCTCGTGCAGCGGCTTGCCCGGCTCCTCGTCGCGCCAGTCGTCCAGCCGCCGTCCCAGGTGCCGCGCGTTGAGCCGCAGGCTGTCGCCGAGCATGGTCGGCCCGGCCAGCAGCGCCTGCCAGGACGCGGTCATCGTGTCCCGGCCGAAGATCTCCTGGTAGATCGGCAGCCCGGCGATGGGCGCCGCCGGCCCCTCCGGCTCGCCGAGCGGCAGCACGGTCAGGTCGTGCGTGGCGCACCGCCACGCCGCCGTCACGTCGAAGTTGCTGCTGCTCAACCTGGCCAGCTCCCCGACGAGCCGGGTCCGGGCGCGGGCGGCGGGGTCGTCGGGCTCGGCGAACGTCGCCGGGGGAGCGGTCAGCCGCGTTCCGTCGAAGATCGGCTCGACCAGCAGCTCCACGCGGGTGCTGCCGCGTGGCGGCACCGCCACCGCGACGGTGAACGCCCCCTCGGCGTACGTCACGGGAGCGTCGGCGCGGATCCGCACCGCGACCGCCCGGTCGAGGTCGTCGCGCAGGTAGGTCAGGCGCAGCTCGCCCGCCGCCGGGTCCCACCCGGCGCCGACGTCGCCGACCTGCAACCGGCGGCCCGTCTCCGCCTCGCTGGTGTCGGCGAAGTCCGCCGCGACCCGGATCTCCAGCCGGTACTCCAGCAGCTGGGAGGCGTAGCTGGCCACGGTGAGCCGGGTCCGCAGCCCCGCACCGACGAACCGCTCGGTCAACAGGTACGCCGCCCGCGACGGCAGTTCCTCCCCGTCGCCCAGCTCCGCGTACGACAGCTGGGCGTGGCCCCGCACGTTCGCCGTCGCGAACGGGACCGGCTCCCGCCCGTCGACGGTGATCCGCTCCCGGCTGAGCACCCGGGTGTTCCGCGCGAAGAAACCCTGCGGGTCCGTCCCGCCGATCCGGCCCCGCACATCGGTGACCAGGGTGCTCCACCCGCTCGCCACGTAGAGCAGGTCGGGCCGGACGCGCAGGTTGCGGACCCTGGTCATCGGGCGGCCTCTTACCCGTTGGCCGTCCCGGTACACCCGGGCCTCCCGTCAGTCGGCGGCCCGCGCCCGGACGATCAGCTCCACCGCGACGGCGATCGCCACCGCCTCCACGGCGAGCAGGGTCAGCAGGATCAGCAGCTGGGTCGCCCCGGCCCGGATCGGGCCGGCGCCGCCGAGCAGCACCCCGACGAACGCGCCCGGCAGCGTCACCAACCCGACCGTCCGGGTCTGGTCCAGCGCCGGGACGAGGGCCTGCCCGGCCGCCGGCCGGCAGATCTCCAGCGCGGCGTCGCGGGGGAGCAGCCCCAGGGCCAGGCCCGCCTCGTACTCGCCGTGCCGGGTGCGCAGCTCGTCGAGGGCACGCCGGCCGGCGAGACTGGTCGCGGTCATCGCGCCGCCGATCAGGATGCCGGCCGTCGGCAGCACCACCAGCGGCGTCGCTGGCAACGCCCGGCTGGCCAGGAGTACGCCGAGACTGGGCGCCACCCCGGCGGCGATGGCGAGCGGGGCCACCGCCCGCGGGCCGGCCGGCCCGATCCGGCGGTCCGCGGTGACGCTGGCGACGACGTACATGAGCAGGACGAACAGGGCGGTGCTCCACCAGGCGCGCAGCACCGCGACGATGATCAGCGAGACGGCGCCGAGCTGGACGGTGGCCCGGGCCGCCGCGGTGAGGACGGTCCGGCCCCGGCCGAGCCCACTGAGCCGGAGCACCGCCGCGCCGGCCAGGGTGAGCGCGGTGAGGGCGACGACCAGGGTCGGGCCCACCGGTACCGTGCCGCCGCTCACCCGATGATCGTATTCGTCACCGCAGCCGGCGAGCCGGTCTCCGTTGGAAGCCGCGCCGCCGGGGTATCCGCCGACGGCTCCGTAGACCGCAGGGCACGGAAGGAAGCACGGAATGACTAGAATCGGCATCATCATCGGCAGCACTCGTCCCGGCCGCAACGGGGAGACGGTGGCCCGCTGGGTCCACGACATCGCCTCGAAGCGCGGCGACGCCGACTACGAACTCGTCGACATCAAGGAGTTCAACCTGCCGCATCTCGACGAGATGGCGCCCCCGTCGCTCGGGCAGTACACCCAACCGCACACCCTCCGCTGGGCCGAGAAGATCGCCTCGTACGACGGGTACGTCTTCGTCACGCCGGAGTACAACCACTCCACCTCCGGAGCGCTGAAGAACGCCATCGACTTCCTCTACGCGGAGTGGAACAACAAGGCGGCGGGGTTCGTCAGCTACGGCAGCGTCGGCGGCACCCGGGCGGTGGAGCACCTGCGCCTGGTGGTGGCCGAGTTGCAGATGGCGGACGTACGCGCGCAGGTGGCCCTCTCGCTCTTCCACGACTTCGAGAACTTCAGCGTCTTCAAGCCCGGCGCGCACCAGGTGGATGCGGTGAACACGATGCTGGACCAGCTCGCGGCCTGGAGCGGCGCGTTGGCGACGCTCCGGGCCGGCACGACGATGGCGACACCGCAGTCCGGTACGTGACCCCACGGCGTGGGCGGCACCGACGGGGGCGCCGGAACGGCGTTCCGGCGCCCCCGTACGGCGCCCTCGTCACCTGGCGTACACCTCGAACTCGTAGAGCGAGAAGCCGTAGGAGGTGGCCCGTTTGACCCCGTACATCCGCACGTAGCGGGCGGTCACCGGGGCGAAGGTCATGTTGTCCACGCCGCCGTTGCCGGCCGTGGTGCTGAACGCGGTCTGCCAGGTGCTGCCGTCGGTGGAGACCTCGATCCGGTACGCGCTGCCGTACGCGGCCTCCCAGCGCAGCACCACCCGGTGGACCGTGCGCGCCGACCCGAGGTCCACCCGGATCCACTGGTTGTCGTTGTAGCTGCTGCCCCAGCGGCTGCTCAGGCTGCCGTCGACCGCCTTGTCCGGGGTGTAGCTGGTGAGGAACTGGGTGCTGGAGGCCGTCGCGGCCCGCCCCTGGGCCAGGTTGGTGACGTCGTCGCCCCGCCGGGCCGGGAAGGAGACGACCTGCTGGTAGGTGGGGCGGTTCTGCCAGGCGATCAGCGGGTGGGTGATGCCGCCGAGCCCGGACTGGGCGATCGTGTCGGCGCACCACTGGTCGCCGGCCCCGCAGTGCGAGTCACCCGGGTAGACCGTGGTGGCGGGCAACGCGGCGGCCTGGCCGAGCGCGTCGAGCAGCGCCTGCCGGCAGGCGCTCAGGCTGCCGTTGCCGCAGTACGTGCGGCCGAGGCCGCCGGCCACCGGCTCGCCGAGCACCGCGCGGATGTCCTTGTCTACGTAGCCCCACCAGCCGTACTGGAACGACGAGCCCTTGTGCGGCTGGCCGTGCAGCGCCCAGACGGCGGTGCCGTCGCGGCCGCCGTTCTGGCCGCCGGAGGGCGCCTCGTTGACCTCGATGGCGTCGACCAGCGCGCCGTAGAGGTCGCCGCCGAGGCCGGGCCGGAACTGCGCGGCGGCCAGCAGCGGCCACCAGGCGTCGAAGATCCGGATGGCGTCGGCGTGCTGGTAGACCTTCGACCCGGGGCTGGTCTCCACCCGGCGGGCGCCGGCCTGCCGCCAGGCCTGGAGTTTGCTGACCGCGTCGGCCAGGGCCGGGTCGGTGACGGGCTGGCTGGTCAACACCCGCAGCAGGTTGCCGAGCACCTCCTGGCCGCGCAGGTCGGTGACGGCGGCGTCGGCCATGATCCGGACCACCGCGGCCCGGTCGAGCTTGCCCTGGGCGAGCGCCGCGCGCACCCGGCCGTCGAGCAGGTCACCGCGGTGCACCGCGCCGAAGCTGAAGTTGCCGTCGGCGGCGCCGTAGTCCTTCGCCTGCTTGTTGTTCCAGCTGACGTAGTAGTCCTGGTTCACCGACTGCGGGTGGGCGCTGGTCGGGGTGTAGGTGGCGGTGTTCGTGTCCGGATTCCAGCCCTGCCACTCGTACGCCGGGTCGGCCCGGGTGGGCAGGTTCGGGTCGGCGCCGGACGGTCGGACCGGGTTGGACCCGGAGTTGTAGTACGCCGCCTCGGTCGAGTTGACGTAGAACCAGTTGAACGCGTACCCGACGTCGGCCGCGGACTGCTGGAACGCCGCCGCGGAGCCCATCGCCGCCGGGTCGTTGTACGCCTGGAAGCCGATCGCCGAGTCGGCCTCGTGCCGGTACGTCGAGCGCAGCTTGGTGAAGGCCACCGGCTGCCCGTTCACCAGGCCCCGGTAGGAGACGAGGCCGTACTTCGTGCGCAGCGCGCGCAGCGTGTACGAGCCGGCCGGGGTGGAGTCGGCCAGGCTGGGCGACCAGGAGTTGGTGTGCTCGATGACCTCCATGGCCAGGCACTGGCCGTGGTAGAGGTAGCGGTTCGACTGGAGGGTCGGCGCGCTGCCGTCGGTGGTGCACAGCGGCGCCGCGTACGTGTCGGTGAGGTCCTGGCTGGCGGAGGTGGCGCTCCAGGCGTAGTCCTGGCCGCGGCCGAGCAGCACGTAGAGGTTGAGGCCGGCGAAGGCGGCACCGCGGGCGCTGACGCCGGGGCCCTGCAGCTCCTGGAGCATGAGCAGCTGCGGGGCGAAGTAGCCGGTCTGCGGGCCGAACACGGCGATCGGGTTGCCGCTGGTGGTGTGCCGGCCGGAGACCACCACGGCGTTGGACATGCCGTGCGCCTTCACCCCGGCGAGCCCGCTGAGCAGCCCGGTGGTGGTGGTGCCGCCGCTGCCGAGCGTCGCGGTGCCGGCGGAGCCGGTCTGGTTGTAGACCAGCGGCTCGGCGGTGACGGTGCCGGCGTCGGGCAGGGCCACGCTGGGCGCGTTGTCGGGGGCCGCGCCGTACGGGAAGCTCTGCCCGTCGTGGAGGGTCAGCACGGTCTCGGGGTCGTTCTGCTGCCGGAACGCCTGCCACACCCGGTCGCCCTCGGTGGCGCCGTACTTGGCGCGGGCGGCGATCCGGACCAGCGCGGACTGGATCTCCGAGCCGCCGCCTCCGCCGAAGAGCCCGCCGATGACGCCGGCGGTGGCGATCAGGTCGGTCATGGTGAAGTGCGTCGGCTTGCCGGCGCCGGTCAGCACGTACTCGCCCGGGTAGTTGTCGTCGGCGATCGACTTGTCGATGTAGGCGTTGACGCCGGCGATGTAGGCAGCGACATCGTCGTAGAGCTGCTGGCCCCGGGTGCCCTTCTGGCGCAGCGCGTCGACCTGGGCCTGGAGGTCGGCCTCCGTGTACGGGGAGTTGGCCCAGATGCTCTGTTCCAGATCCCGGTTGCCGGGGGCGCCACCGGCGAACGAGGTGAGGGTGCCGCGCCCGGCGTGCCGGAGCAGGTCCATCACCCAGAGCCGGTCCTGGGCCCCGGCGTAGCCGGCGCCGTACATGGTGCCGGAGCGGGTGGTGCCGGTGATGTGCGGTACGCCGGTGGCGGAGTCGCGCACGATGGTGACGTCGGAGCGGGGCTGGATCCGGCTCTCCACCTGCGCGTCGGGGACCCCGAACGAGGCGTCGTTGTAGAACCGGGCGATCTGTTCGTCGGTGAGGCCGGCGTAGTTGTAGACCAGGTTGGCGTACTCGTCGAGCTGGTCGCTGGAGTGCGCCGGGCGGGTGCCGAGGGCCTGGTGGGCCAGGATCGCGGCGAGCGTGGCGTTGCCGTTCTCGCCCGGGGGCAGGATGTCGGCGCACTGGCCGAGGCAGTAGTCGTTGGGGGCGAAGGTGGTGGCGGCGAGCGCCGGTGACGGTGGGACGACCGTCAGGGCGCTCGCCGCCGCGGTGAGGGCCGCGGTCAGGGCGGCGAGCCGGCTACGGGTGGTGGGACGGGGCATGGCGGATCCTCCGGGGGTGCGGAGTCGGGCCGGGGTCACGCCCGGCTGCCGCTGTGCCGACGTCTCGCCCTCCGCGCCCGGGCGTCACACCCGGAGGTGAGAGTGACTCATATCTACCTGCGGGTAATGATTGATGGAGTTCCATGCATCGGGATAGGTGCCGTTCACCACGCGCCAATGCCGACGTTTCGCCTCGATCAGGACAGTGCGAGCACCGCCTGGTGACCCAGGTGGTCCGACGCCCACCGGCCGTCGGGGGTCTGCCGAGAAGTGCCGAACACCTCGCTGGCCACCGGCGTCACCGGGCCACGGAACAGCACCATGTCGATCCGGTGCTCGACGTCGTCGGCCGGCTCGGTCAGGTCGTCGCCCAGCCCGGCGGTGTAGCCGGGGTCGCCCGGGTGCAGGATCGGCCAGCTGTCGACCATCCCGCCGGCGACCAGGGCGAGGTAGGCGAGCCGGTTGTTCGGGTCGGGCAGTTCGGGCCCGCTGTTGAGGTCACCGACGAGGAGCAGCCGCCCCGGCACGTCGAGCGGCCCGCGCAGCAGTTCCTGCGCCTGCAGCAGCCGTACGCCGGGGTGGAACGCCTCCAGGTGGGTGTTGACGAACCGGAAGGTGTCGCTGCCCAGCACGGCGTCCACGGCCGTCCAGCCCCGGGTGCTCGTGGCGCTGCCACCGGTGGCGGCGAGCGGGAAGACCAGGTTGTTGACGAAGTTGGCGGAGGAGGTGGCGGTCACCTTGACCCGACCGCCGTGCCGCACCAGGATCACGTCCCGCATCGTGAGCCGGACGTCCCGCAGGTACGGCGCCCCGGCCGGGGCCTCCAGGTCCGCCTCGTCGCGCACCACGGCGACGTCGTACGGGTGGCCGGACTCGGCCAGCTCGGCCATCAGGAGCGCCAGGTAGTCGTACCGGACCTCGGTGGCCGGGGCCGGGTCGCCGATCGGCCCGGTCCGCCACAGTGCCACCTCCTGGAGGCCGACCAGGTCGGGCTTGCGCTCGCGGATCTCCTCGGCGATCAGCCGCGCCCGGGCCGGGAAGTCGACCAGGTCCACATGGCTCAGCAGGGCCGCGTTGGCGGCCAGGAACGCCGGCAGGGTCGGCGCGGCGATCGACGGCGTGAGGTCTCCGCCCAGGTAGAGGTTGCGGGTCAGCACGGCGACCTTGGGCCCGGCCTCCGCGTGTGCGGGCGGGGCGATGAGCCCCAGGCTGGCCACCACGACGGCGGCCGCGGTGGCCAGCCTGACCAGGCGTCGACGAGGTGAGCGGGTGCTGCCGTCCATGGCTGAGGTCCTCTCCGGCCGGGTCCGCGGATCTGCGTACGCTAGCGCCGGTGGGACCACCGTGGACACCGCCGTTCGGGCGACCCGCTCCGGGCGGTCAGGCCTGCGGCTGGCTGATGTTGACCAGCCAGGCGATGCCGAACCGGTCGACGCACATGCCGAACTCGTCGCCCCACACCTGCTTCTCCAGCTTCATGGAGACGGTGCCGCCCTCGGAGAGCCGCTGCCAGTAGCCGCGCAGCTCGTCGCCGTCGTCTCCGCTGAGGCTGATCGCGATGTTGGTCCCCGGGTGGTATTCCATTTCCGGCGGGGTGTCGGACGCCATCAGCGTGTATCCGCTGTCGGTCTCCAGTTGCGAGTGCATGACCTTGTCGGCCACCGACGGATCAGGGTTGCCGAACTCGCCGAAGGTGCTCAGCGTCAGGTTGCCGCCGAACACCTGCTGGTAGAACTCCATGGCCTGCCGCGCGTTGTCGCGGAAGCTGAGGTACGGGTTGAGCCGAGACGCCATTGTGCGACCCTCCTTCGTCCTTGACGAGGGCCATCGTCGCAGCCCGGTACGACAGGGACAACGACGCGTGACGGGCGAGTCGCATTGGGTCTCGGACGGGATGCGGTGGAGGTGGCGCCGTTGCCACCTCCACCGCCTTCCCCGCCGGTGCGTCAGTCCATCTGGAACGACTGACGCACCACACCCCCCACCAGGGCGCACCAGGTGGTGGTGCTGACCTTGCCGTTGGCGTCCAGACCGTGCAGTTCCTGCAGGTCCTTGAGGGCCTTCTTGGTCACGTAGTCGTACTCGCCGGTGAGGGCGACGTCGGCGTAGCCCTTGGAGTTGAGCATGAACTGCACCGCGGTGACCGGGATCCCGGTGGCGTCCTTGTCCAGCTCGGGCGCGAGGGTCTCCCAGGTCGGCGCGGTCAGGGTGGCGTCGATGTCGACCGGGATGCCGTTGCGCGCCTGCCAGTCCTGCACGGCGGCGACGGTGGCGGCGTCGAAGACGCCGGTGACCGGGACGGTGTAGCCGCGGAAGGTGAGCAGGTACTGCGCCACCTTCACCACCGGGCCGCCGACGAAGCGCCAGATGTCCGGCCAGCGGCGGGCCGGCACGTCGGCCAGGTCGGTGCCGAGCTTGGCGAAGACCCGGCGGCGCAGGGCCGGGAACTCCCGGTAGAACATCGCGCCGGGGCACAGGGTGGCGCGAAAGTCCCAGTGGCCGAAGATGTCGTGGGCGTGCAGGCCGTACTGCTGGCAGATGGTGGTGCAGAGCTTCACCAGGGTGGTGAGCAGCTCCTCCGGCGGCGTCTCGGTGACGTACGTGCCCTCGTTCTCGATGCCGATCGCCCGACCGTTCTCGCCCGGGCAGTGCGCCGAGATCATCTGGCGGTCACCGGCCCGCAGCCGCTCCAGACTGCCGTGCCGGCCCTCGGTGACGTAGCCGCCCCGGCTGACCGTGAAGTGCTGCCCGGTGTCCGACCAGTGGTTCACGTCCATGTGCAGGTCCTGGCAGTCGCGGGCCAGCTGCTTGGCGTGCTCCTCGGAGTAGTCCGTGCTGTTCGGGAACGCCATGTGATGCACGATGATCTTGTTGGTGGGGATCGCGCTGATCGACAGCGGGTCGGCCGGCGGGCGGGCGCCCCACTCGTCGCAGCTGATGATCCAGTCCAGGTCCGCGCCGGGGTCGGCCTGCGCCGCGGCCGGGAAGGCCAGCTCGCTCCCGACGACCGCGACCGCGGCGGCGCCGAGTCCGGCCCGCAGCAGGGTACGGCGGTCCAGCTCGGGGTGGTCGAAGTGCATGTCATCTCCTTTGTGGCCAGCCAGGGCGGCCCACGACGGCACGCGGCAACGGGCGGCGGCCCGTCCCCGGCGTCCTGAAAAGGAACTCCAAGAACCGCGCGTGGTGTGGAGGATATTGCCAGGAGGGGTCGAGCGCTAGAGGGTGAGCCGGATCGATGCGGACGGTGCGCAGTGGAGCGCCGACCCTGCCCGGCCGATCCGCCGACCCACCGATCCCGCCTGTCAACCGAGCATTCCGATCCGATGGACAGGTGATCTGCGTCCGACCCGCGGGACGGCCGGGTCGGGGCGGCCGCTCGCTGTGGCACCCTTGACCGGTGCGAAGCCCCAGCGTGACCGGCGTGCTCGTGGTGCTGGCCGCGATCGCGCTCGCCGGTCTGCTCGGCTGGTGGTGGCGCCGCCGCGACGGCCGGCTACGCGCCGTCGCGCCCGGTGACGATGTGGCGGGTGCCGCGCTGGCCGGGGTCGGCGTACCGGCGGGCGCCGTCACCCTGGTGCAGTTCTCCGCCCCGGTCTGCGCGCCCTGCCGGGCCACCCGCCGGGTGCTGGAGGAGGTCCGGGCGGATGTGCCGGGCGTCCACCTGGTGGAGGTCGACGTCGAGGAGCACCTGGACGTGGCCCGGGCGCTCGACGTGTGGCGGACCCCGACCGTGCTGGTGGTCGACGCGGCGGGACGGGTCGTCCGGCGTGCCTCCGGCCTGCCGGCCCGCGACGACCTCCGGGCGGCGCTCGCCCCGCTGGTCACCGGGGTGCGGCCGTGACCGGCGTCGCGTTGACCCGGCGTCGGGTGGTGGACCACGGCCGGCTCGCGGCGAGCCTCTGTGCTCGGGTCCGTCCCGCCTGACCGACCGACCCTCGCTTGCCCAGAAACGGAACGCGCATGTTGCTCGACCCCCGCGGGCCGCGGTTCGCCGCCGTCCTCACCACCGTCGTCCTCGCCGTCGCCCTGATCACCGGCTCGGGGTTGCTGGTGCTCGCCCAGGCCGTGATCTTCGCGGTGACCGCCGCGAACCCCCGGCTGGGCCCGTACGGCCTGCTCTACCGCACCCTGGTGGCGCCCTGGCTGGGGCCGCCCGCCGAGCTGGAGCCGGCGGCCCCGGTCCGCTTCGCCCAGCTCGTCGGCCTGGTCTTCGCCGGCCTCGGGGCGGCCGGCTGGCTGGCCGGCGTACCGGCGCTCGGGCTGGCCGCCACCGGCGCCGCGCTCGCCGCCGCCTTCCTCAACGCCGCCTTCGACCTCTGCCTCGGCTGCGTCAGTTACCTGGCGCTCTGCCGCCTCGCCGGCCGTCCCCTCGCCGCCCGGGTGCCCGGCCCGACCCGCTGACCCCGGGCGGTGGCGCCCCGCCGGCGCCACCTGCTGGCCGTCGTCCCTGCGTGTCGATGGGCCGCCGTGCGCCGCGTCCTTGCCGCCGGTCGCGCCGGTCGTGCCGGCCGTGGCGCGGCGGGAGCAGCGGCAACTCCTCGCGTGCCCGGTCGGCCGCCGTCCGCCGCGTCCTTGCCGCCGGCCGTGCCGGCCGTGCCGTGCCGTGCCGGGAACAGTGGCAACTCTTCAGCGACATGTCTCAGAGACATGTTTATGCCTGTCAGACATGTCGCGCTGAAGGAGTGGGCCCGGGAGACGGGCTCACGGTCCGTAGCGCGAGGCATCTCGACGCGGACGAGCAACGGTCCAGCTCACGCCCGCTTGGAAACGTTTTCGTAACGAGCCCTTGACCTGACCGTCGAGTCGGGCGCAGACTCCCGGAAACGTTTACAGCAGATCAGTTGGAGGTGCCGGGCGTGGGTCGTAAACGTTTACAGGAGTCGGCCGACGGCCGGCCCACCGTGCACACCGTCGCCGCCCGCGCCGGCGTCTCCATCGCGTCCGCCTCGCGGGTCCTCAACGGCGTCGGCGGCAGCCCGGAGACCATCCGTAAGGTGCGCGAGGCGGCGGCCGAGGTCGGGTACGTGCCCAACGCCATCGCCCGCTCGCTCCAGTCCCAGCGCACCGGCCTGGTCGCCCTCGCCGTCGAGGACATCGGCAACCCGGTCTACGTCGAGATGATGCGGGCCATCGAGTCGGTGGTCGCCGCCTCCGGCCGGCAGTTGCTGGTGCACGCCACCGGCGGGCAGATCGGCAACGAGACCGCGCTGCTGCGCCGGCTCGCCCACCGCTACGTGGACGGGATGATCGTCTCCCCGATCCGGGTCACCGACGACCACCTCGCCGCGCTGGTCGACAGCCCGGTACCGGTGGTGGTGGTCGGCCAGCTCCCGGCGGACGCGCCGGTGGACAACGTCCGCACCGACTCGCGTACCGGCGTGGGGCTGGCCGTGGACCACCTGGTCGCGGCGGGACGGCGGCGGATCGGCTTCGTCAACGGCCCGCTCGACACCGTTCCCGGCGCCGCCCGCGACGCCGGTTTCCGGGCCGCCCTGGCCGCGCACGGCATCGACCTCGACGAGCGCCTGATCGAGGTCGGCGACTTCCGGTACGCGGCCGGCCGCGCCGCCACCGAACGGCTGCTCGCCCGGGCCCGCCCCGACGCGCTGGTCTGCGCCAACGACCTGATCGCCGTCGGCGCGCTGCACGCCCTGCTCGCCGCCGGCCACCGCGTCCCCGAGGACGTGGCCCTGGTCGGCATGGACGACACCGAGCTGGCCCGGATGATGTTCCCGCAGCTGTCCAGCGTCTCCCTCGGCTCGGCCGAGCGTGGTCGCCGCGCCGCCGAGCTGCTGCTGCAGCGGATCGCCGACCCGACGCTGCCGCCGCGCCGGGAGCAGGTCGCGCCCAGCCTCGCCGTGCGCGCCTCCAGCGCCGCCGTGCCCGACGCCGCGCCGATGTTCCTCCCCGCGACCGGCCCGGCCGGCGCGGACCTGCCCACGCCGCGTACCCCGGAGGTGACGGCATGACCACGGTGGCCGAACGGCCCGACGTCGCCCGCGCCGGCGGGCCCCGCCCGGCCCGGTCCCGCTCCGACCGGCTCGGCATCTACCTGCTGCTGCTCCCTTCGCTGCTGCCGATCGTGGTGCTGTCGGTCTTCCCGCTGGTGCGCGGCATCTACCTCGGCTTCACCGACGCCCGCGCCGGGCGCAACGTCGAGATCAGCTTCACCGGGCTGGCCAACTACCGGGAGCTCCTCGGCGACGAACTGTTCTGGAACTCGTTCAAGATCGGCCTGCTCTGGGCGGTCGGGGTGACCGTGCTGCAGTTCCTGCTCGCCCTGGGCCTGGCCCTGCTGCTCAACCAGCAGCTGCGCTTCCGCGGCCTGGCCCGGGTGCTCGCCGTGGTCCCCTGGGCGATGCCGCCGGTGGTGGTCGGCATCCTGTGGAAGCTGGTCTACCACCCCGACGCCGGCCTGCTGAACGAGTTCTTCCACCGGGTCGGCGCGGACCCGCTCCGCACCAACTGGCTCGGCGACTTCAGCACCGCCCTGCCCGCGGTGATCCTGGTGGGCGTCTGGGCCGGCATGCCGCAGACCACCGTCGTACTCCTGGCGGGGCTGCAGGGCGTGCCGCGCGAGCTGCACGAGGCGGCCGCAGTCGACGGGGCCAGCACCTGGCACCGCTTCCGCAACGTCACGCTGCCCGCCATCGCGCCGGTGATCGTGGCGATCACCTCGCTGGACTTCATCTGGAACTTCAACTCGTTCGGCCTGGTCTACGTGCTCACCGCGGGCGGGCCGGGCGGCAAGACCATGCTGCCGATGCTGTTCGCCTACGAGGAGGCGTTCCGCTACGGCAACTACGGCTACGCCGCCGCCCTCGGCAACGTCATGGTCGTGATCATCGTCGCGCTGCTCGCGGTCTACCTGCGACGGCGACTGAGGGAGGCGAACTGACATGTTCGGAAAGCCGACCCGCACCGGGCGGACCCTGCAGTACGTCGCGCTGACCGGCTACCTGATCTTCCTCGGGTTCCCGCTGGTCTGGCTGCTGTCCACCGCGTTCAAGCCGCCGCGGGAACTGGTCCAGCTGCACCCCACGCTGATCCCCAGCAACCCCACGGTGCAGAACTTCGTGCAGGCCTTCACCGAGCAGCAACTCGGCCGGGCCGCGCTCAACAGCCTCCAGGTGTCGCTCGCCTCGGCGGTGCTCACCGTGCTGGTCGCGCTGCCCGCCTCGTACGCCCTCGCCCGGTTCCGCACCCGGCTCGGCACCGTCGCGCTCGGCTGGGTGCTGCTGTCGCAGCTGTTCCCGTTCGTGCTGCTGATCATCCCGATCTTCCTGATCCTGCGGCAGGTCGGGCTGGCCAACACGCACGCCGGACTGGTGCTCATCTACGTGGTCTGGGCGCTGCCGTTCGCACTGTGGATGCTGCAGGGCTTCGTCCGCAACATCCCGCGCGACCTGGAGGAGGCCGCCGCCGTGGACGGCGCCACCCGGCTGCAGGTGCTGCGCCGGGTGGTCTTCCCGCTGCTCGCGCCGGGCATCGTGGCGACCGCGCTGTTCTCCTTCATCTCCGCCTGGAACGAGTTCTTCTTCGCCCTGGTGCTGGTCAAGACGCCCGAGCTGGCGACCCTGCCGGTCGCCCTGGCCCGGTTCGTCGGCATCGAGGGCACCGCCCGGCTCGGTCCCCTGGCGGCCGGCTCCCTGCTGGCCACCCTGCCCAGCCTGATCTTCTTCGCGTTCATGCAACGCCGGCTCTCGTCCGGGTCGCTCGCCGGCGCGGTCAAGGGCTGAACCACACCCCCAACCCACCACCAAGGAGGAATCCCCCATGCTCCGTAGCAGATTCCGTCGACTCGCGGCGGCCGCCGCAGTCGCGGTCGTCGGCCTCGGCGCCCTCACCGCGTGCGGTGACGGCGGCGGCGACGACGAGGCGTCGTCCGGCCCGGTCAAGCTGCGCTTCCTCAGCCTGGCCTGGCAGAAGGAGTCGCTGCAGGCCAACAAGGACCTGGTCGCCAAGTGGAACAGCGAGCACCCGGACATCCAGGTCGAGTACGTCCAGGGCGACTGGAACTCGATCCACGACCAGCTGGTCACCTCGTTCGAGGGCGGCGACGCGGCCGACATCGTGCACTACGAGGCCTCGGCGATCGGCGAGTTCAGCAAGCAGGGCTACCTGACCGACGTCTCCAAGCTGCTCAGCGACGACTTCAAGAGCCAGATCGACCCGGGCGTCTGGGACACCGCCACCTTCGACGGCAAGGTCACCGGCGTGCCGTTCCTGCTGGAGTCGCAGGTCGTCATCGCCAACAAGAAGCTGCTCGACGCCGCCGGCATCGCCGTGCCGCCGGCCGACGGCGGGTGGACCTGGGACGAGTTCCAGGCCAACGCGCAGAAGCTCACCAAGCCCGGCCAGTACGGCGTGGCCTGGGCACTCAAGTCGCCCACCAACCGGGTGCTGAACCTGGCCCTCAACTACGACGGCAAGTTCTTCTACACCGAGGGCGGCAAGACCGAGGTCAAGGTCGGTGACGCGGAGAAGGAGGTGCCGAAGCGGATCCACGACATGCTCTACACCACCAAGTCGGCCTCCCCGGAGGCGCTCGGCATGAGCGGCGCGGACACCCTGCCCGGCTTCTTCGGCGGCAAGTACGCCATGCTCCCCGGCTCGGTCTCGCTGCGTCAGCAGATGGTCGAGCAGGCGCCGGCCGGCTTCGAGTGGGTGACCCTCCCGCCGGTCAAGGGGCTGTCCAGCAAGCAGGCCGCCAACCCGCAGACGCTGTCCATCTCCGAGGACAGCAAGCACAAGAAGCAGGCCGCGCAGTTCATCGAGTGGTTCCTCAACCCGACCAACATGGCCGCCCTCGCCAAGGGTGACTGGCTGGTGCCCACCGGCAAGCAGGCCAACCAGGAGCTGGTCAAGCTCACCGAGGGCAAGCAGGGCTGGGACGTCGCCGCCGACAGCGCCGCCGACCTCACCGTCGCCCCGTTCCAGAAGGCCGACGGCTACCCGGAGTGGAAGACCAAGTACGCCACCCCGGCCCTCCAGCAGTACTTCGCCAACAAGATCACCCTGGACCAGCTCGCCACGCAGCTGGTCGACGGGGGCAAGCAGGTTCTGAGGTAACCATGTCACTCTTGCTCGACACGTCGGTCGGTTGCCTCGTCGGCGCCGCGGTGGGCGACGCCCTCGGCGGCGCCACCGAGACGGCCCTGCCCGAGCAGATCCGTGCCCGCTTCGGTGGCTGGGTCGAGGGGATCGTCGGCCCGTACCACAAGGACTGGGCCACCGCGCGGCCACTCGCGCCGTACCACAAGGGCGACGGGCACATCACCGACGACACGTTGATGACCCACGCCCTGGTCCGGGCGTACGCGGCCAAGCGGGACCACCTCGACGCGTACGACGTGGTGGAACTGCTCGTGCCCGACCTGATCGAGCGGGTGGTGTACATCCCGGACCTGGAGCGGGAGGGGGTGACCTTCCACCGGCTGGCCGCGGCCGAGCGGTGGCTGGTCACCCGCCTGCACCACGCGCACGCCGACCCCCGCGAGGCCGGCGTGGGCAACATCGTCAACTGCGGCGCCGCCATGTACATGGCCCCGGTCGGCATCGTCAACGCCGGCGACCCGGCCGGGGCGTACGCCGAGGCGGTGGAGATCGCCGGGGCGCACCAGCACAGCTACGGGCGGGAGGCCGCGGCGGTGTTCGCCGCCGCGGTCGCCGCCGCCGCGAGCCCCGGCGCGGGCGTCGACGACGTGATCGCCGCGGCGCTCGACCTGGCCCGCGACGGCACCCGCGCCGCCATCGACGCGGTGGTCAAGGAGGCCCGCGGGTACGACGACTGGAAGGCGGCCATCCCGGCGCTGCGCGCCGCCGTCGCCCCCTACGACACGGTGGGGGAGGAGTACCGCAGCCCCGGCCTGGGCGCCCGCCGCCCGAGCCGGCTGCACGCCATCGAGGAACTCCCCGTGGCGCTGGGCATGCTGGTGGTGGCCGGCGGCGACTACCGCTCGGCGGTGCTCGGCTCGGTCAACTACGGCCGGGACGCCGACTCCACCGCCACCATGGCCGGCGCGATCGCCGGCGCGCTCGGCGGCGCCGCGGCCGTGCCGGCCGAGTGGTCGGACACCGTCGCCGCCGCGTCCCGCACCGACCTGGTCGAGCCGGCCCGGGTGCTCGCCGAGGTGGCCACCGAGGTCTTCCAGCGCGACCGGGACCGCTTCGCCCACCGCGCCGAGCGCTTCGGCGGCCTGACATGAGCGCAGCGGGCGACGCCCACGGCGCGCCGACGGGTGCCGGCGCGCCGGCACCCGCCGGCCGCGAGCTGCGCCTGACCTGGGTGCAGCCGGAGGACCTGCTGCCGCACGAGCTGGCCGCCAGCGCCGACGAGGGCCGCGACGTCAGCGACCTCGCCGAGCGGTGGGCGGCGGCCGGCGGTGACGTCACCGCCCCGGTCAGCGGCGCCTCACCGGTGCCGGCGTCGCCCGAACTGCGCGCCCTCGCCGTCGCGCTGCTGGACGCCGCCGACGCCCGGCCCGCGCCCGACGCGGCAGCCGAGCCGGCCGACCTCGACGCCGTCCGCAAGAGCTGGCCGGACGCCTGGCAGCTGCCCACCCGGGTCGACCGGGACCGGCTGCACGGCGCCTGGCTCGGCCGGGCCGCCGGCTGCCTGCTCGGCAAGCCGGTGGAGAAGATCCCCCGTCACGGGATCCGGGAGATCCTCTCCGCCACCGGCCGGTGGCCGCTGCGCGACTGGTTCACCGCGCAGGGGCTGCCGGCCGAGGTGGCCGCCCGCTGGCCGTGGAACCGGCGCAGCGCCCCGACCAGCCTCGCCGAGAACATCGCCGGCATGCCCGAGGACGACGACCTCAACTTCGCGCTGCTGGCCCTGCGCATCCTGGAGACCCACGGGCCCGGCTTCACCAGCGCCGACGTGGCCCAGGCCTGGCTGGACTGGCTACCCGCCGGGCGGGTCTTCACCGCCGAGCGGGTCGCCTACCGCAACCTGCTGCTCGGCCTCACCCCGCCGGACACCGCCCGCCGGCACAACCCGTTCCGGGAGTGGATCGGCGCGCAGATCCGCACCGACGTGTACGGCTGGACCAACCCCGGCCGCCCCGACCGGGCCGCCGAGGCGGCCTGGCGCGACGCCGCGGTCAGCCACGTCCGGGCCGGGGCGTACGGGGCGATCTGGGTGGCCGCCCTCGCCGCCGCGGCACCCGTCGCCGGCACCGTCGACGAGGTGCTCGACGCGGGCGAGTCGGTGCTGCCCCCGGGCAGCCGGTTCACCGCCGCGATCCGGGAGGCGCGCGCCCTCGGCGCCGGCAGCGACGACTGGGAGAGCATCGTGGACACCCTCTACGCCCGGCACGGGCACCTGCACTGGGTGCACGTGCGCAACAACGCCGCCCTGGTCGCCGCGGCCCTCGCGTACGGGCGGGGGGACCTGGAACGGTCCATCTGCGCCGTGGTGAGCGGCGGCTGGGACACCGACTCCAACGGCGCCACCGTAGGCGCGGTCACCGGGGCGCTCACCGGCGCCGCCGGGCTGCCCGGACGCTGGGTCGCCCCGCTGCGCAACCGCCTGGCCAGCAGCATCGCCGGCTTCGACGGCATCGGCTTCGACGAGCTCGCCGACCGTACCCTCGCCCTGGCCCACGCCGCGGCCCAGCGGAGCGCGGCATGAGCGCCCGGGTGGTGGTGGTCGGCAGCGCCAACCTGGACCTGGTGGTCACGACGCCGCAGCTGCCCAAGCCGGGCGAGACGGTGCTCGGCGACGACTTCCGCACCGTGCCCGGTGGCAAGGGCGCCAACCAGGCGGTCGCGGCCGCCCGGGCCGGCGCGGACTGCGACTTCGTCGGCGCGGTCGGCGCCGACGAGTTCGGCACGCTGCTGCGGGACAACCTGGTCGCCGCCGGCATCGACGTGCGGGGCCTGCGCACCGTCGACGGGCCGTCGGGCGTCGCGCTGATCGCCGTCGACCACGCGGCGGAGAACTGCATCGTGGTCGCCCCCGGCGCCAACGCGACCCTGACCGCCCTCGACGACGCCGACCGGACCGCGGTCGCCGCCGCCGACGTGCTGCTGCTGCAACTGGAGGTGCCGCCGGCGGCGGTCGGCGAGGCCGCCGGCGCGGCCCGCGACGCCGGCACCGCGGTGGTGCTCAACGCCGCCCCGGCCCGGCCGCTGCCCACCGAGCTGCTCGACCTGGTCGACGTGCTGGTGGTCAACGAGCACGAGGCCGCCGTCGTCGCCGGGGTGTTCACCGACGAGCCCGCCGCGCTGCTGGACACGCTGGTCACCCTGGTGCCCCGGGTGGTGCTCACGCTTGGCGCGCGCGGCGCCGCGTACGCCGACCGGGACGGCACCCGGATCGACGTCCCGGCGCCGAAGGTCGACGCGGTCGACACCACCGCCGCCGGCGACGCGTTCACCGGCGCCCTCGCGGTCGCGCTGGCCGAACGCGGCGGCCTCACCGCCGACACCGCCACCGCGGTGCTGCGCTGGGCCTGCGCCGCCGGCGCAGCCTGCGCGCAGCGTCCCGGCGCGTCCACCGCGCTGCCCGAGCGGACCGCCATCGAGGCGCTCTGCGCCGCCACCTACGGAGGGGCCAAGTGAGCGAGCGACCCATTGCGCTCAGCAGCGGGGCGCCCCGCGCCGCCGCCGAGCGAACCGTGAGCTTCAACCCGTACGTGCCACGGCCGATCGACCGGCCGACCGAGGTCCCGCTCGGCCCGCACGCCGACCTGACCACCCTGGACGAGGCGAAGATCTTCGCCGCCCCCGACGATCCCGCCGACTGGCCCGTCTGGCGGGAGCAGCTCACCCGATGGCGCGCCGCGGCCCGCGCCCGGCTCGGCTACACCGGCGAGCACTACGACGAGATCGCCGGGGACTGCTTCACCGTCTGCCTCGCCTGGCTCTGGGACGAGACCCTGTACGACCACGACCGGGGCGTGTTCACCGTGGAGGCGTTCCTCGACGCCGCGCGGCGCGACTTCGGCGGCTTCGACGGCATCGTGCTCTGGCACGCGTACCCGGTGATCGGGCTGGACGAGCGCAACCAGTTCGACTGGTACCGCGACGTGCCCGAGCTGCCCGAGGTGGTGCGCGCGTTCCAGGCCCACGGTGTCCGGGTGTTCGTCGACTACAACCCGTGGGACACCGGCACCCGCCGCGAGCCCGGCGCGGACGCCGAGGAGGTCGCCGCGCTGGCCGCCACCCTCGGCGTCGACGGGGTCTTCCTGGACACCCTCAAGGAGGGCGCCGGCGAGCTGCGCAAGGCGCTCGACGCGGTCCGCCCCGGCCTGGTCCTGGAAGGGGAGAGCCGGGTACCGCTGGCCCGCATCGCCGACCACGCCATGTCCTGGGCCCAGTGGTTCGCCGACTCGGACACCCCCGGCGTGCTGCGGGCCAAGTGGTTCGAGCGCCGGCACATCCTGCACCACACCCGCCGCTGGCACCGCAGCCACCTCGACGAGCTGCACTCCGCCTGGCTCAACGGCTGCGGCGTGCTGGTCTGGGAGAGCGTCTTCGGCGTCTGGGTCGGCTGGAACGACCGGGACAAGGCGGTGCTGCGCGCCATGCGCCGCATCCAGGCCAGCCACGCCGCGTGGCTGCGGTCCGAGGACTGGGTCCCGCTCGCCGACCACCCCGGCACCGGCCAGGTGTACGCGTCCCGCTGGACCCACGACGACCGGCCGCTGTGGACCGTGGTCAACCGGGGCGCCGACCACGACGGGCCCTGGCTGGTCACCGACCCCCGCTCGGAACGCTTCGTGGACCTGGTCACCGGCGCCGAGCTGACCGTCACCGAACTCGAGGACGGCCGGGTCGCCGTCGGCGGGCCGCTGCCCGCCGGGGCGATCGCCGCCGTGGTCGCCACCGACGCCCCGGTGCCCCGGCACGCGCCGCCGACCGGCGACCCGTCCTTCCCGGCCCGCTCCGCCGTCCGCAGCCGTACCCCGCAGGCGCGGCTGGCCGCCCTGCCCGACGGCATGGCCACCGTCGAGGCCGGCCGCCGCGAGCTGACCGTCCGTCACCGGGTCCGGGAGACCGGCCTGTACGGCGAGGCCCCCTACGTCGACGAGTGGAAGCCGCTTCCGCCCCGGCTGCACCACACCGGCACCCTGCACCGGACGGTGTCGCTCGGCCGCTTCGCCATCGACACCCACGAGGTCACCCACGGCCAGTACGCCCGCTTCCTCGCCGCCACCGGCTACCGCCCCGTGCGACCGGAACGGTTCACCGCCGGACAGGGCCGGGTCGACGCCCCGGTCACCGGCGTCGACCTGGCCGACGCCCGTGCGTACGCCGAGTGGGCCGGGCTGCGGCTGCCCACCGAGGACGAGTGGCAGGTCGCCGCCGAGGCGGGACTGCTGGTCCGGCGCGAACCCCTGGTGTGGAACCTGACCGAAAGTGAACACAGCGACGGGCGGACCCGGTTCGTCATCCTCAAGGGCGGCTGCGCGTACCGGGCCGAGGGCTCCGACTGGTACCTCGACGGCGGCCCACAGCCTCCCGAGGTGTCGGTGAAGCTGCTGCTCACCGGCGCCGGCCTCACCCGCTCCACCTCGGTCGGCTTCCGCTGCGCCGCCGACCTCCCGGAGGAGGCACGGTGAGCGCGAGGAGTGAGCTTGCGAGCCCCGCAGTCGTGAACGGAAGGCAAGCACGGTGACCGCCCCGCTGCACGGCATCAAGGTGGTCGACCTGGCCACCCTCTTCGCCGGCCCGCTCGCTGCCGCGTTCCTCGGCGACTTCGGCGCCGACGTGATCAAGGTGGAGCATCCGGCCAAGCCCGACCCGTCCCGCGGCCACGGCCCCGCCAAGGACGGCATCGGCCTGTGGTGGAAGGTGCTCGGCCGCAACAAGCGGACCGTCACCTGCAACCTGTCCGACCCGCAGGGCGCGGCGCTGCTGCGCCGGCTGCTCGCCGACGCCGACGTGCTGGTGGAGAACTTCCGCCCCGGCACCCTGGAACGCTGGGGCCTCGGCCCGGACGAGCTGCACGCGATCAACCCGCGGCTGGTCATCGCCCGGATCAGCGGCTTCGGCCAGATCGGCCCGTACGCGCCCCGGCCCGGCTTCGGCACCCTCGCCGAGGCGATGAGCGGCTTCGCCGCCGCCACCGGGGAACCGGACGGGCCACCCACCCTGCCCCCGTTCGGCCTCGCCGACTCGGTGACCGCCCTCGCCGCCGCGTACGCGGTCATGCTCGCCCTGCGCGGCCGGGACCTGACCGGCCGGGGCCAGGTGGTCGACCTGGCCATCATCGAACCGATCATGGCGATGCTCGGCCCGCAGATCACCTGGTACGACCAGCTCGGCTACGTCCAGCCCCGGCTGGGCAACCGCTCCAACAACAACGCTCCCCGCAACACCTACCGCTGCGCGGACGGGCGGTGGGTGGCCGTGTCCACCAGCGCGCAGAGCATCGCCGAGCGGGTCATCCGCCTGGTCGGCCGGCCCGAGCTGGTCGACGAGCCCTGGTTCGCCACCGGCAGCGGCCGCGCCGCGCACGCCGACGAACTCGACGCCGCGGTCGGCGCCTGGGTGGCCCAGCGGGACCGCGACGAGGTCGTCGCCGCCTTCGAGGCCGCCCAGGCGGCCGTCGCCCCCGTCTACGACGTGCGCGACATCCTCACCGACCCGCAGTACGCGGCGCTCGGCACCGTGGTCACCGTCCCCGACGAGGAGCTGGGCGAGGTCCGCATGCAGAACGTGCCGTTCCGGATGTCGGCCAGCCCCGGCGAGATCCGGCACGCCGGCCGCCGCCACGGCCAGGACACCGACGCGGTGTTCCGCGCGCTCGGCCTGTCCGACGACGAGCTGGCCACGCTGCGGAAACAGGGGGTGATCTAAGTGCTGCTCACCTGGCTCTACGTGCCTGGCGACCGGCCCGACCGGTTCGCCAAGGCGGTCGCCTCCGGGGCCGACGCGGTGATCCTCGACCTGGAGGACGCCGTCGTCGCCGGACGCAAGGCGTACGCCCGCGAGGCGGTCGCCGAGTTCCTGACCGAGCCGCAGCCGGTGCCGGTCCAGGTCCGGGTCAACGAGCTGGCCGGCCCGGACGTCGACGCCGACCTGACCGCGGTCGCCGGGGCACCCGGGCTCGCCGGGCTGCGGCTGCCCAAGGTGGAGTCGGCGGCGGCCGTCGCCGCCGTCGCCGCCCGGGCCGACGCCCCGCTGCACCCGTTGATCGAGTCGGCGGTGGGGCTCGAGTCCGCGTACGCCATCGCGGGCGCCCACCCGGCGGTGGCCTCGCTCGGGCTCGGCGAGGCGGACCTCCGCTCCGACCTGGGCGTCGCCACCGACGAGGGCCTGCTCTGGGCCCGCGGCCGGATCGTGGTCGCGGCCCGCGCGGCCGGCCTGCCGCCGCCGGCCATGTCCGTGTACGCGAACGTCACCGACCTCGACGGCCTGGCCGCCTCCTGCGCCGCCGGGCGGCGGCTCGGCTTCCTCGGCCGGGCGGCCATCCACCCGCGCCAGCTCCCGGTGATCGCCGAGGCGTTCCGCCCGGCCGACGGCGAGGTGACCCGGGCCCGGGAACTGCTCGCCGCGGTCGCCGAGGCGCAGACCCGCGACTCCGGCACGGTGGTGCTGCCGGACGGCCGGTTCGCCGACCGGGCCATGGTCGCGGCGGCCCGCCGCGTGGTCGACCTCGCCACCCGCTACGCGGCCTGACCAGGCCGTCGCCCGCACACGGACGGCTCCACGGGGAGGCCCGGGCCACGGGCTTGATCGCCGATGTGACCCGGGCCTTCTTCCTACCGTCGCCGAGCCGAGCCAACGACCTCAGGGCCCGGCGCTCACCACACCGCTCTCGTCGACGAGGAACTGACCGCTCGCGGCCCCGTTGAAGGTTCCACTCCTGATCCACTCGATCAGCGCCGCCTTGAGCGTGGCGTGCGGACCGGCCCAGGGGGCACCGGGAGTGCCACCGTAGGGTGTGCCCGAGGCCGGGGTGCAGCGGTGCCCGGAGCAGCCTTCGAGGAGCAGCGCGTGGCTCGCGCAGGCCACCTTCACCAGCACCTTGTTCGTCATCGAGGTGGGGAGGGCGCCGTAGATGGTGCTCGCGTTCGCCACCGACGTCGTCGTGTCCTCGACACCGTGGACGACCAGCGTGGGTGGCGTCAGCTGTCCGGCGACCATCGTGTTCCAGCCGTAGCTGGAGAAGACCGGGCTGCGGGCCAGGCCGGTCGGGTGCGCCGGGTCGGTCCCACCCCATTGAAGGCCCGTGGTCTCTTCCTCCAGCACCTGTGTCCAGAGCTGACCGGGACTGCCCGGGACGACATGACCGGTGCAGGCGGTCTCGCGAGCTGCCGGCATCTGCCAGGTCGCGGCGACACCCGCGGCGTCGTAGACGTGCAACGGGAAGGTGGCCCAGCCCGACGGCGGCGCGATCTCCTCGGTCGAGTTGTTGAGGAACAACGACGACAGGAACACGATGCGGTTGACCTTCGCGATGTACTGGTCGGTGTGGGGGAGGAGCGGGTTCGGGTTGGCCGCGTACAGCGTCCGGGCGATGTGCTGCCCGCCCGCCGAGTAGCCCACCAGGGTGACCTTGCCGTCCGAGGGCTGCGCCCGTGCGATGGCGTCGTCGATGACCTGCCGGATGTCGCGGACGAAGGTGTCGACCCGGGCGAACCGCAGGTGACTGGAGTGCGCCCGCCGCTGTCCGCCGAGCGGGTTGGTGAACAGCAACGTCGGCGTCCCCTGCTGATCGAGGGGGAAGGCCGGAACATGGGTACGGTCGCAGCCCTCGGCGTACAGACAGGTGCCGTCCGACTCATAGGGCCGCAGGCTCGCGTTGCCCGGATCGTTCAGGCCGTGGTCGAAGCGCGTCGAGCGCCCGTAGCCGAGCAGGTTGGGGGCGAAGGTGTCGACTCCCGCCCGGGCGAGTGCCTTCTGCACGCTGAGCTCTACGCCCTCGGGGGTGGGCTGGCGCAGGTCGAACACGGGCGGCCCGTACACGCTGCGGCCGTGGATCAGCACCGCGGCCCGGTTGGGCACCGAGTGGCACTTGCCGTGGGCGTACACCGGCTGCACGCGGTGCACCTGCAGCTCGGCCGAGAGCCCGTCGAACTGTGCGTCGGGCATCAGCCCGGCAGGCACCGTGAACGGCAGCCAGTGATCGCTGACCTGCACGTCGGTCGGCGCCTTGTCACAGGCCGCGGCCAGGGAGACGCCGGTGACGGCGGCCACGGCATTGGTGGCAGTCAGCGCGGTTACCGCGAGAATGGTGACTGCCGCCCTTCCCAGTGCGCGTTGTGGTCTGGACATGGGGACTCCTTACCTCGGTGTGGCTGCGCGGGCTCGCGCAGCCGTGACACCTGCCCGCGCCTCGCTCGTTCGCGAGGGCGGGGCGCGGGCATGCGAGCAGGATGAAATGGGCCGCGACGGGCGGCCGGCGCTCGGTTGCGTGAGATCGGATGTTCCTGGGATGCGAAGTGTGCATCCACCAGGGGGTGATGCGGCTTCCGCGGATCGGGTCACGATGCGCGCCGAGCGGCATCCGTGGTCAGCGCCCTCCGCCGGTTATGGAGCCCGCGGAAGGTGTGGCCGACGCTGACGGCGTCACTGATGCTGCTCGCGTCGCTATGACAAGTCAACGCCGGAACTTCGCACCAACTGGCTGATGGGGTGCCAGTGGCCAAGTGCTGCATTCGGGTCAAGAATGAGAAGGTATTGACTTTGTCGCTTCTCTGATCTCTGCCCCCAATGGACAGAAATGCGGAAATGGCCCAACAAAGCGCCACGGCGAGACAAGCTGCCAGCTCAATCCGAAATCTTGTCAGGCTGTCGTCGAGGTGTCCATCTTGGCGGCCCGGTCTCCCGGACATTGGGCAGGCGGCGACGCCCGGCTCAGTACGCGACCGCGACCACCCGCCCCGGCGCCGACTCGACGCAGCGCAGGACGACGTCGGACAGGTCGGCCCGGGATAGGCGCAGGCCGCCCCGTACGTTGCGGTCGACCGCCGTCCGGTACGTGCCGGTGGCCGGCCCGTCGGTCAGCCGTGGCGGGCGCACCAGCGTCCAGTCGAGCCCGCTGCCCCGGACGATCTCCTCGGTCCGTCGCATGTCGGCGAACGAGTGCCGCAGCAGGGCGGAGAGCAGCGGCTTGAGCAGGAACCGGACCAGGGGCCCGTCCCCGGCCGTGGTGTGCCCGGCCGCGGTGACCACGACCAGCCGGCGTACCCCGGTGTCCCGCATGGCGGCCACGACGGTGGCGGTGGCGTCGCCGCGGACGGTGGTCGGCCCGCGGACCGCGCCGGGTCCGAGCAGCGACACCACGGCGTCGCAGTCCCGCACGGCGGCGGCCACCGCGGCCCGGTCGGTGACGTCCGCCGGCAGCACGGTGACGCCGGGGGCGACGACCCCGAGCCGCGCCGGGTCGCGGACGACGGCGACGACCTGGTGGCCCGCGGTGGCGGCCCGCGCGACGAGCAGCCGGCCGGTGCCTCCGCTGGCGCCGAACACCGCGAGCCTCACGGCCGGCCCCGTCGGCGGACGGTGACGACCACCAGCAGGAGGACGAAGGCGAGCAGGGCGGCGCCGGTACGGACGTTGTTGAAGATCTCCCAGCGGTGCAGGATCGCCGCGTGGTCCGGGGGAGCGCCCTCGACCGCCCACACCTTGATCTTCGCGTTGATCGGCACGTTGCCGAACCGGGTGACCACGAACGAGGCCAGCACCAGGGTGGCGGCGACGGCGGTCAGCCGGCGGGCCGTGCCCCGGGACAGCACCGCGAGCACGGCCAGGCTCAGCACCGACAGCCCCATCAGGGACTGCATGACGGGCCCGTTCATCCGCATCAGCGCGACGTGGAAGGTGAGCCGCACCTCCAACGGCACCGCCTGGAACGCCTGCACCACGTTGAGCGCCCCGTAGCCGAAGGCACCGGTCAGCAGCCCGGTGCTGAACAGGGCGACGGCCGTGACCAAACGTCGCCGGGCGCCGTCCCGGCCGTCGTCGCGGGTGACCGCCGCCGCGTCGGCGGTGGCCTGGGCCGGGCGGGTCACCGCCGCTCCTCCGCCCCGACGATCCGGGTGAGCTGGTCGATCCGGCGGAGCCGGCCGTCCGGGGCCAACCGGCCGAACATGTGGATCTCGGTGACGACGGGGCGGCCGCGTGCCAGCGCGATCAGCGTGTAGCGGGCCGCCACCTGGTCGCCGCAGACCAGGGTGTCGTGGACGTCGACCTCGCACTGCGTCACGGTCCGCCGGACGGGCCGGGCGTGTGCCGTCAGGCGCTCCCGGTCGAGCTGCAGCCCGTCGCTGTACCAGGCGATGTCGGGGGTGTGGTAGCGGTCCGTGACCACGCCGGGATCCTCGTCGCCGAACGCCATCTCCTGCACGTACGACCGCAGGTAGTCCGCCAGGTCGTCGCGCGGGGTGGAGGGTGTCTCGGTTCGCATGGCGCCCCTTCGATCGTTAACTCTGACAGTGATGTCAAGGCTAGAGGTCTTGGGTAGCCTTGACAACCGTGTCTGAGCAAACTTCTCCCGAGCGTCGCCGCCGGGTCCGCGCGGAGGCCCGTCGCAGCATCGCGGCCATTCTGGACGCGGCCATCCAGGTGCTCGGGGATCGGCCCCAGGCCACCATGGAGGACGTCGCCACCGCCGCCGGCCTCTCCCGGCAGACCGTCTACGCGCACTTCCCGTCCCGCGAGGCGCTGATCACCGCCGTCTACCAGCGGATGACCGACGAGGTCCTGGCCGCCCTTGACGAGGCCGACCTCGACCAGGGGCCGGCTGCGGAAGCGTTGCTGCGCCTGCTGCGGGTCAGCTGGGGCGCCTTCGACCGCTACCCGACGCTTCCACCGCCGCCCGGCGCGGCGGACGTCGAGCTGCACCAGCCGATCTTCGACCGGCTCACCCGCCTCATCCGCCGTGGGCAGCGCGCCGGCGAGTTCGACCCCGACGCCACACCCGGCTGGCTCTTCGCCGCGACCATCGCGCTCGGCCACGCCGGCTGGGCGGAGGTCGTCGCCGGCCGGATGTCCGCCGCCGACGCGGCCGCCGCGGTGCAGGCCAGCATCCTGCGGGTGTACGGGGCGAAGCCACCCGCCGCCTGACCCCCTCCCGGGCCGGTCGGCGTCATCCGACCGGTGTTCGGCGTCAGCGGCTCACCGCGATCTCCCGCTCGACCCGGGACAGCTTCTCGGGATTGCGCACCGCGTACAGCCCGGTGATGAGCCCCTCGTCGATGCGCACCGCGATGACGGCGTCGACCTCGTCGGTGAACCGGAGAATCAGCGCCGGGTGGCCGTTGACCTGCGCCGGCTGCAGCGACGCCGCGGCGAGCTTGCCCAGCCCGGCGGCCAGCAGGCGGGCCACCCGCTCGGCCCCCACGACGGGCCTCGGCACGGCCTGCACGACTCCGCCACCGTCACCGAGGAAGACGACGTCCGGTGCGAGCAGGTCGAGCAGGTGCTGCAGGTCGCCCGTCTCGACCGCCCGCCGGAACGCCTCCAGCGCGTCCCGGGTCTCGGCCGGAGAGACGGCCCCGCGCGGTCGGCGCGCCGCGACGTGTGCCCGGGCCCGGTGGGCGATCTGGCGGACCGCGGCGGGGCTCTTGCCGACGGCTTCGGCGATCTCGTCGTAGGCCAGATCGAATACCTCGCGCAGCACGAACACCGCCCGCTCGGTCGGCGCGAGCGTCTCCAGCACCAGCAGCATCGCCATCGAGACGCTGTCGGCCAACTCGACATCCTCGGCCACGTCCGGCGCGGTGAGCAGCGGCTCGGGCAGCCAGGGGCCGACGTAGGACTCCTTGCGGCGGCGCAGCGTACGCAGCCGGATCAGCGCCTGGCGGGTGGTGATCCGGACCAGGTACGCCCGCTGGTCCTGCACGGTGTCGAGGTCGACGCCCACCCAGCGCAGCCAGGTCTCCTGCAGGACGTCCTCCGCGTCGGCGGCGGAGCCGAGCATCTCGTAGGCGACGGTGAACAGCAGGTTGCGGTGGGTGAGGAACGCCGCGGTGGCGGAGTCCATGCCGTCCCCGCACGTGAGCGTCTCGGCCGTGTCCGTCATTCGCTCGCTGCGGTCGCTCATAGCTGGCTCCTGCCTGTTCGCCTTCGATCCTGCACCCACCAGACACCGGTCCCCGCCACCGTGTGACACCCGGGATCGGTGGCTCGCATCACACCACCGGGCTGTCACACGGCCCGGAGCGCTGGCATCTCCATGGCCGTAGGCACGCCGCGCGAACGATCCGCGCGGCAGGCAACTCCCACGAGCAGGAGCCTGGTTGTGAACGAGCAGACCACACCGCGACCGATCGCCTTGATCACGGGGGCGAACAAGGGGATCGGCCGCGCGACCGCCGAGCAGTTCGCCGCGCTGGGCATGACGGTCCTGATCGGTGCCAGGAACCCGCGGCACGGCGAGGAGGCCGCCGCGGCGGTACGCGCGGCCGGTGGCGACGCGCACGCGGTCACCCTGGACGTCACCGACCCGGCCACCGTCCTGGCGGCCGCGAGGCGGGTCGAGGAGCGTTTCGGTCACCTTGACGTGCTGGTCAACAACGCCGGCATCTCCGGTGCCGGCCAGGCCGCTCCCTTGGACGTCCGCGGGCAGGTCCCGAGCAGCGCCGACCTGGACATCGTCCGGGCGGTGTTCGAGACCAACGTCTTCGGGGTGATCGCGGTGACCAACGCCATGCTCCCGCTGCTGCGGCGGTCACCGGCGCCGCGCATCGTCAATCTGAGCAGTGACGCCGCCTCGCTGACCCTCACCAGCGACCCGGACGGCCGGTTCGCGGGGCTGCCCCCGGTGGCCGCGTACGCGCCGTCCAAGACCGCGCTGAACGCGCTGACCGTGCAGTACGCCAACGAGCTGCGCAAGGACGGCATCCTCGTCAACGCCGCCGCCCCCGGCTTCTGCGCCACGGACATCAACCAGCACACCGGGCACCGCACCGCCGCGCAGGGCGCCGAGGTCGTGGTGCGCCTGGCGACGCTCGGCGCGGACGGACCCACCGGCGGGTTCTTCGGCGAGGACGGCCCGATCCCCTGGTAGCGGTCCGGTGAGCAGACCGACCACCGGGCCGAATCCGCCCCGGACACCCGATTCGACGGAAATCGCCGACTACCCTGCAAGGAGAACCTGATGAACCTCGCACTGTGGATCGTTGCCGGACTGCTGGCCGCTGTCCTCCTGGTCAGCACTTCAAAGATGGTCGTGCCCAGGGAGAAGATCGCCGCCGTGGGCCACGCCGGGGAGTGGGTCCTGGACTTCAGCCCCGGCGCCCTCCGGGCCATCGGAGCGCTCGAACTCCTGGCTGCGGTGGGCCTGATCCTGCCCGCCGTACTCGACATCGCGCCGGTGCTGGTGCCGGTGACCGCTGTCTGTGTGGCGTTGCTGTTCGTCGGCGCGGCGACCATGCGCCTGCGCCGTGGCGAGAAGGTGACGATCGTGCCCGACCTGATCTATCTCGCCCTGGCCGTCTTCCTGGCCTGGGGCCGCTTCGGCCCCGAGTCCTTCACCGGCTGACCGAGCGCGGCCTCCGGCCATCCCCGACCCGCGACAGACCCAGGCAGCCGTGAGCAACGACCTTAAGGAGAAACCCATGAGTGACTTTCAGAGCATCGCGGATCGCGTCGAGATCGAGGCGCTGCGCGGCGAGTTCACCGACGCGGTGATGATGCGCGACTACGACCGGGTCGCCTCGCTGTTCACTCCGGACGGCGCGCTGCGGATGCCCAACATCCCGGTCGAGCTCCGCGGCCAGGAGGCGATCCGCGCGTGGGGCGAGCGGGTACCGGAGCTGGTGGACTTCCTGGTGCAGAACACGCACCCGGGCACGATCGCTCTCGACGGCGACACCGCCTCCGGCCGTGCGTACATGTCGGAGCTCGGGCGCGCCCGCGACGGCCGCGGCGGACTGAACTACGCCATCTACCACGACCGCTACCGGCGCACCGGCGACGGCTGGAGGTTCACCGAGCGCGTCTACGAGGTCCGGTACGAGGACAGCACGCCGCTGGCGGGCTCGCCGCCGCGCCGGGCCGCCGACCCGGAGCGGGGGCGGTGACCACCGGCGGTGTCCTCCTCGTGCCGGCGCCCGCGGCGACTGGGCCCACCTCGGGGCTGGCGGTCGGCCGCACGGCCTTCGCCTCGCCCACCGCCGGTTGGGCACCTCTCGGCGGGCCGACGGCGGCTCAGGACGGCGCTGCGGCCCAGTTCGGTGTCCACCTCCCGGTGCCGCCCGGGGGCGACGCCACGGCGAGGTGCCGGCGGAGGGCGGTGAGCCCGGGGTGCTTGTTGTCCTCGCGCCAGAGCAGCGAGTGCGGGTAGACCGGGGTCGGGTCGCGCAGCGGAACGCGCCGCAGTCCGTACTGCGTGGGCCAGAGGAGCCGGGCCTGCGCGCCGACCAGGGTGGCCACGGCGGGGGAGTCGGCGATCACGTCGAACAGGGCCTCGGTGCCGAAGTTCGGCCCGTCCCCGTCGATGGTCAGCCCGAACGCGGCGGCGAGGTCCTCGTAGTAGGCGGCCCACTCGGTGCCGGTGGCGATGCCGGGTATCCAGATCCGGTGCCCGACGAGGTCGGCCGGCGTGACCGCGGGGGCGCCGGCGAGCGGGTGCGCCGGACCGGTGAGGAGTTGGAGCGGTTCGTCGAGGACCCGGGTGGCCGCCACGCCGTCCGGGAGCGGCCCGGTGACGGCCCGGAAGGACGCGTCGATCGTGCCGGACCGGACGGCGGAGAGCGCCTCGGCGATGTCGACCAGGGCCACCACGTCCAGTGCGATCCCGGGGTACGCGCGGTGGAAGTCGCGGAGCAGGCCGGCCGGGGCGATCCGCCGGCCGATCACGTCGACGCGCAACGCGCGGCGGCCGGGGCGTACCGAGGCGGCGGCCCGCTCCTCGGCCAGCAGGAGGCTGCGGGCGTGCGGCAGGAACGCCTGCCCGTCGATGGTGAGCCGGGCACCCCGCGCGGTACGGGTGAACAGGCGTACCCCGAGTTCCTTCTCCAGGGCGGCGACCCGTTTGGAGACGGCCTGCTGGGTGATCGACAGGTCGGCGGCAGCCTCCTGGAACTGCCCCGTGTCCGCCACCGCGACGACGGTGCGTACGGCGTCGAGGTCCACGGCCACCGACCCTAACCGCACAACCGGTCGTTGTGGCTCGCCGGGGGAGCGGTTGTTTGATCAGCGGCCCGGCCGTTCGCTTGGCTGCCCGTGGTCGACGTCGGGTTGTTCGAGGGACGGGTGGCGATGGGGCGGTCGCTGGGGCGACGGTTCGGGTGGCTCTGGGCCGCGTACACGGTCAGCACGGTTGGCAGTTGGCTGGCGTTCGACGCCTTCCCGCTGATCGCGGTCGTCGTGCTGCACGCCGGTCCGACCGAGGTGTCGGTGCTGGCCGCGGCGGGCCTGGCGGTCGGGGCGGTGGTCGCGGTGCCGCTCGGCCCGTGGGTGGAGTTCCACCGCAAGCGGCCGGTCATGGTGGCGATGGACCTGACCCGGTTCGCCGCGGTGCTCAGCGTCCCGGCCGCGTACGCGCTCGGCCGGCTCTCCTTCGCCCACCTGCTGCTGGTGTCGGTCGTGGTCGCCGCGGCCGGCATCGCGTTCCGCGCGGCGTCCGGCGCCCACCTGAAGGCGCTCGTGCCGTCGGCGGACCTGCTCGTCGCGAACGCCCGGTTCGAGTCGACCACCTGGACCGCCACGGCGCTCGGACCACCGCTCGGCGGCGCCGCGATCGGGCTGTTCGGCCCGGTGACGACCGTGCTGGCCGACGCGGTCAGCTACCTGCTCTCGGCGGCCGCGATCCGCGCGATCGGCGGGCGGGAGCCGCGGCCCCGGCGGGCCGACCCGGCGCGGTCGCGCGCCGGCGACCTGCTCGGCGGCTGGCGGCACATCCTGACCCACCCGACGCTGCGCCCACTGTTCCTCAACGCGGTGCTGGTCAACGGCCTGATCCTGGCGACCTCGCCGCTGCTGGCCGTGCTCATGCTCGGCCCCCTCGGGTTCGCCCCCTGGCAGTACGGCCTGGCGTTCGGCGCGCCCTGCGTCGGCGGGCTCATCGGCTCGCGGCTGGCCCGCCGGCTCGTCGCCCGGTTCGGCGCGTACCGGGTGCTGCTGGTCGCCGGGGCCGCGCGGGCCGGCTGGTCCGTCTGGCTGGCCCTCGTCCGCCCCGGCCTCACCGGGCTGGTCCTGGTGATCGCCGTGGAACTCGGGCTGATCACCTGCATGGGGGTGTTCAACCCGGTGCTCGCCACCCACCGGCTCGCGCACACCGACGACCGGCTCGTCGCACGTACCCTGTCCGCCTGGTCGGTCGGCAGCAACGCCGCGGTCGCCGCCCTGACCGCGCTGTGGGGGCTGCTGGCCGCCGTCACCGGCGCGCGTGCCGCGATCGCGCTCGCCGGTCTGCTCCTCCTGGTGACCCCGGTCCTGCTGCCCGGCGCCGCCCGGGCGGCGCGGCGCGAACGGGAACTCGTGCCCAGCGCCTGACCGGTGCGGGTCGGGATGTGCAGGCGTGAACGCCGGCGGAACGGGTAGGCGCGCCGCCGGGAGGCGGGTGCCTCCGGGATCGAGGGGGACCATGGGAGCCGCCGTCGCCATCGCGCTGGTCATCGTCGTCGTGCTCGTGGTGCTCGTGCTGTCGTTGAGCATCCGGCTGGTGCAGCAGTACCAGCGGGGTGTGGTGTTCCGGTTCGGCCGGGTGCTGGAGCGCATCCGGCAGCCCGGCTTCCACCTGATCATCCCGGTCGCCGACCGGATGGTCCGGGTGAGCATGCAGACCACCGTGATCGGGGTTCCCGCACAGGGGGTGATCACCCGCGACAACGTCACCCTCACCGTCGACGCGGTCGTCTACTACCGGGTGGTCGACCCGGTGAAGGCGCTGGTCAACGTCCGCGACTACCCGTCGGCCGTGCTCCAGGTCGCGCAGACCGCGCTGCGCTCGGTGATCGGCAAGGCCGACCTCGACACCCTCCTGAGGGACCGGGACCGGATCAACGCCGAACTGAAGGCGGTCATCGACGCGCCGACGGAGAAGCCGTGGGGCCTGCTCATCGAGCGGGTCGAGGTGAAGGACGTCTCGCTGCCCGAGGGCATGAAGCGGTCGATGTCCCGCCAGGCCGAGGCCGAGCGGGAACGCCGGGCCCGGGTGATCGCCGCCGACGGCGAGTTCCAGGCGTCCCGCCGGCTCGCCGACGCCTCCCGCGCGATGGCGAACACGCCGGGGGCGTACCAGCTGCGGCTGCTCCAGACCGTGGTGGACGTGGCCGCGGAGAAGAACAGCACCCTGGTCATGCCGTTCCCGGTGGAACTGCTGAAGTTCTTCCAGGAGTTCGCCGGGCGGGGCCGTGCCCAGGCGACGGCTCCCGGCGGGCCGGGGCCGACGGAGCAGGCCACGCCGGTGGGACCGGTGCTCGGCCCGGTCACCGAGAGCGTGGCGGCGGCCGCCGAGGGGGACGGGCGCCGACAACAGCGGTGACGGGACGGCGGTACGTACCGGCCGGGCCGCCGACGGGAACGGCCCCCCAGTCGAGCGGGTGCCGCCGCGGGGGCCGGGCGGCGGTGGATCAGGCGCCGCCCGGAGCGGCCACCGGCGTAGCCACGCCGCGCTGCTCCGGCACGGCCACCGCCGCCGGCTTCGGCAGGGTGAAGACGAACCGGGCGCCCCCGGTGTGCTCGTCGTCCAGCCGCAGCGTCCCGCCGTGGTACTCGACGATCTTCTTGCAGATGGCCAACCCGATCCCGGTCCCGTCGTAGCTGCCCCGAGGGTGCAGCCGCTGGAAGATCAGGAAGATCTTGTCGGCGTACTGCGGCTCGATGCCGATGCCGTTGTCCGCCACGGCGAACGACCAGCCGGCCGCCTCCTCGGTGACCTCCACCCGGATCCGGGGCGCCCGGTCGCCGCTGCGGAACTTCACCGCGTTGCCGATCAGGTTCTGCCACAACATGGTGAGCAGCGTGGGATCGCCGTGCACCACCGGCAGCGGGTCGCTGACGATCTCCGCTCCGGCCTCGGCGATCGGCCCGGACAGGTTCGACTCGGCCTGGGCCAGCATCTCGGCCAGGTCCACCTCCCGGTCGTCGCCGTACACCCGGCCGATCCGGGAGAAGGCCAGCAGGTCGTTGATCAGGTTCTGCATCCGGGTCGCCCCGTCGACCGCGTAGCCGATGTACTGGCGGGCCCGCTCGTCGAGCTGCTCCGCGTAACGGCGCTGGAGCATCTGGCAGAACGACGCCACCTTGCGCAACGGCTCCTGCAGGTCGTGCGAGGCGACGTACGCGAACTGCTCCAGGTCCTCGTTGGAGCGGCGCAGCTCGGCGGCCTGCTGTTCCAGCGCGTCCCGGTGCCGCCGGCTGGTCTTCAGCGCGTCGACGACCCGCTGCCGCATCGTCTCCACGTCCACGGTGAGCCGGGCGATGTCGGCCGGACCCTCCGGGGAGAGCCGGTGGTCGAAGTCGCCGCGGGCGACCTGCCGTACCGAGTCGCCCAGCCGGCCCAGCGGGCGCAGCACCGTCACCCGGACCAGCGCCGAGATGACGATGCTGGACAGCAGCAGGGTCGCCAGGATCGCCACGAACAGCACGTCGCGCAGCGCGCGGGCGTGGTCCAGGTCGGCCCGCCCGGCCGCCTGCACCCGGTCCAGCCGCGCCTCCAGGGCGGTCAGGGCGTCCCGGGCGGCGTCGGACGCGAGCCGCGCGCGCTCCACGATCGGGGCCAGCTCCGTCGGCGTCGACCCGGCCCGGCGGGCCGCGATCAACCGGGTCGGGTAGTCGGCCCGCCAGCGGTCGGCGAGCGCGAGCGCCCCGTCCAGCTCACGGCGGGCCTCCGGCTCGTCCGCGAGCAGGTCGCGGGCCCGCCGCGCGGTCGCGCCCTCGGCGGCCACCCCCTCCTCGTACGGCCGCAGCAGCGCGGGATCGCCCGTGATGACGTACCCCCGCACCGCCGCCACCTGCTCCAGCAGACCGCTCTCCAGCCGGCTGACCGCCGTCCGGGCGGGGGAGATCCGGTCCGCCAGGCGGTTGGAGACCGCCGCGGTGTGCGACAGCGCCGCCGCCCCGACCGCACCGCCGGTGAGCACCAGCACGGTCATGGCCATCATCATCACGCTCAGCCGCCGGGTGGTCGTCATCCGCGACCGTCGGCCCTCGGTGGCGGTCCCGCCCGCCGCGGGTGCGCTGCTGCTCACGGCAGCACAGTAACCGAGTGCCGGGAATGTGGCGCGGAACGTCGTGTCAGTCGAGCAGGCCGCCGCCGGTGGGCAGCGGCAGCCCCGGCAGCAGCGGCGACAGGGACGGCAGCGGCAGATCCGGCAGCGGCAGCAGCGGCCCGCCGCTGCCCGGTGAGCTGCTCGGGCCGGTGGAGGTGGTCGACCCGGAGGGCCGCGGCCGGGGGGCGGACGCCCCGCCCGACGAGGGACGGGCGGCGGGGGTGGTCGGGGTGGCGGGCGCGGACGGGCTCGGTGCGGTCGACGGCAGCGGCGCCCGGGCCGCGGCGAGGTCCCGGGTCAGCGCGTCCAGGTCGGCCCGTAGCCGGGCGACGGTGGCCCGGTCGGTGACGTCGGCGAGTTCCCGGCGGGCCTGCTCGACGAGCTGTCCCGCATCGTCCAGGCGGCCGTCGGCCAGCGCGGCGCGGGCCCGGGTGATCAGCTCCTCGACGTCGCGGACCTCAGCCTGCTGCGGATACAGCACCTTGGTCAGCGACCAGAGCGGGCTGCCCGGCCCGGCGGTGCGGCTGCTCACGCCGAGCCCGGCAGCCAGGGCCAGCAGCGCGACGGCGGCCGCCGCGAGGCGTACCGTCCAGGGCCGGTGCCGGCGGGCTGACCGCGCGGCGGACAGCGGAGTCGGCGCCGTCACCTCGTCCTTCGCCGCCGGCTCCGGCAGCGAGCCGGTGGCCGGCGCGCGCCCGGCGCTCGACGCGGGCAGCGGGACGATCGCGGTGGGCGCGGCGTCCGGCGCCGCCGGCCGCACCGGGGCCGGGGCGGGAAGGTCGTCGGTGAGGTCGGCGTGCCAGGCGGCGAGCAGCGCGGCCACCGAATCGCCGGCCGGCGCGGGCTCGCCCCGGCCGAGGGCGTCGAGCAGCAGGTCGTCGCGGGCAAGGACGTCCAGGTCCATCGCCTCCTCACCGCCGCCCGGCGTGCGCTCGCTCATGTCGTCGCCTCCCTACGGTCGGCGACGCCATGAGGCACCGACGCACTGAGCTGGCCGATTCGCTCGCTGCGCTCGCTCATGCCGCCACCTCGTCAAGGGAACCCTCGGCAAGGGTACGGAGCCGGGTCAGCGCCCGGGACTGGGCCATCCGCACGGCGGCCGCCGTCATCCCGACGATGGTGCCCACCTCATCGGCGGAGAGGCCCACCGCCACCCGCAGCAGGATGATCTCGCGCTGGACGTCGGGCAGCCGGTCCAGCAGGGCGGACAGCCGCCGGGCCAGGTCCGTCGAGACGGCCTGCTGCTCGGGCCCGGGCGCCGCGTCGGGCTGCTCCAACGGGACGTCGGTGGGGGTGACCGCGGCGTCCCGGACGGCGGCGCGGTGCGCGTCCGCGACCTTGTGCGCCGCGATGCCGTACACGAACGCGGCGAAGGGGATGCCCTGCTCCTGGTAGCGGTGCAGCGATCGCAGGACCGCGAGGCACACCTCCTGGGCCACGTCGTCTGCGGTGGTGTACGCCCCGCTGACCCGCCCCAGCCGGGCTCGGCAGTATCGCACCAGCCCTGGACGCACGTCGGTGAGCAGCGCCGCTGTCGCCGCACGGTCACCGTGGACGGCTTGCCGGACCAGCTCCGGATCGACTGCTCGGATCATGAGGTTGCGAGACACCTTCGTTACCGACGGGTTAAGCGCACCGTACTGAAGCCGAGGGGTTTCCGCACCTATTGCGTTCGGTAGTGGGCCGGCGCCGCAACGAAGTCGACAGGAACGTGTTGCGAACGGGAGCTCTCCCGCGATGTCTCTGTCGAACGAGGCGATGGGAGGGTTGATGGGCGTCGAGGTGGCCGTGCAGGGGCTGACCAAGTCCTTCGGTGGTCAGCCGGTATGGTCCGACATCTCCCTGACCCTGCCGGCGGGCGAGATCTCCGTACTGCTGGGACCGTCGGGCACGGGCAAGTCCGTGTTCCTGAAGACACTGGTCGGCCTGCTGCGGCCCGACCGGGGGGACATCTGGATCGAAGGGCAGAACCTGCCCCGCCTGTCGGAGCGGGCCCTGTACGAGGTGCGCAAGCTGTTCGGCGTGCTGTTCCAGGACGGCGCCCTGTTCGGCTCGATGAACATCTACGACAATGTGGCCTTCCCGCTGCGCGAGCACACCCGCCGGTCCGAGTCGCAGATCCGCGCGGTGGTCACCGAGAAGCTGGAGATGGTCGGCCTGGTCGGGGCCGAGAAGAAGCTGCCCGGCGAGATCTCCGGCGGCATGCGGAAGCGGGCCGGCCTGGCCCGCGCGCTCGTCCTCGACCCGCAGATCATCCTCTTCGACGAGCCGGACTCCGGGTTGGACCCGGTCCGCACCGCCTACCTCAACCAGCTCATCATCGACCTCAACCAGCGCACCGAGGCGACGTTCCTGATCGTCACCCACGACATCAACACCGCCCGGACCGTGCCGGACAACATCGGCCTCATCTACCACGGGCACCTGGCCATGTTCGGGCCCCGCGAGATGCTGCTGTCCAGCACCGAACCGGTGGTCCGGCAGTTCCTCAACGCCCAGCGGATCGGCCCGATCGGCATGGCCGAGGAGAAGGACGCCGACGAGTTGGCGGCCGAGGCGGAGTCCGGGGTGGAGTTGCCGCCCCTGCCGCCCATCCCGCTGCAACTGCCCCCGTCCGACGGGCTGCCCCGCCGCGCGGAACGTCCACCGGGACAGTGGTGCCGCGAGCACGGCGTCACCCCGCCGCCGGGCTCCTTCGCGGGCCGCTCGGACGGCGAACGGCCCACCATCGACCTGGGTGCGCACCTCGCCGCCGACGGCCGCCAGCGGGAGGTGGCCGGATGAGCGCCCCCGTCTCCGCGGTACGCGGCTCCGGCGAGTTCTTCGCGTTCTGCGCGGACACGCTGCGCGGGCTGGGCCGCCGGCCGGTGCAGGTCCGCGAGTTCGTGCAGCAGGCGTGGTTCATCAGCTCGGTGTCGATCCTGCCCGCCGCGCTGGTGTCGATCCCCTTCGGCGCGGTCATCGCGCTCCAGCTCGGGTCGCTGGTCCGCCAGCTCGGCGCGCAGTCGTTCACCGGCGCCGCCTCGGTGCTCGCCGTGGTCCGCGAGGCCGGCCCGATCGTCACCGCGCTGATCATCGCCGGCGCCGGCGGCTCGGCGATCTGCGCCGACCTCGGGTCCCGCAAGATCCGCGAGGAACTGGACGCCATGCAGGTGCTCGGCATCGACCCGGTCCACCGCCTGGTGGTGCCCCGGGTGCTCGCCTCGATGCTGGTCGCGGTCCTGCTCAACGGGCTGGTCAGCGTCGTCGGGGTGAGCGGCGGCTACGCGTTCAACGTGGTGCTCCAGGGCGGCACGCCCGGGGCGTACGTGGCCAGCTTCCAGGCCCTCGGGCAACTGCCCGACCTGCTCGTGGGCGAGGTGAAGGCGCTGCTGTTCGGGGCCGCCGCCGCGCTGGTCGCCTGCTACAAGGGCATGCACGCCAAGGGCGGACCGAAGGGCGTCGGCGACGCGGTCAACCAGAGCGTGGTCATCACCTTCATGCTGCTGTTCGCGCTGAACTTCCTCGTCACGGCCGTGTACTTCCAGGTCGTCCCGCAGAAGGGAAGCTGAGATGACCCCGCTGCGGCACCTCGACGACCTCGGCGGCCAGCTCGCCTTCCACCTGCGCGCCCTCGGCTGGGCGCCGCGGACCCTGCGCCGCTACAAGCGCGAGGTGATCCGCCTGCTGGCCGAGATCAGCTTCGGCTCCGGCGCGCTCGCCGTGCTCGGCGGCACCGTCGGCGTCATCTGCTTCCTCACCTTCTTCACCGGCACCGAGGTCGGCCTCCAGGGCTACCAGGCGCTCGACCAGATCGGCAGCAGCGCGTTCACCGGCTTCGTCTCGGCGTACTTCAACACCCGGGAGATCTCCCCGCTGGTGGCCGCGCTGGCCCTGTCCGCCACCGTCGGCTGCGGGTTCACCGCCCAGCTCGGCGCGATGCGGATCTCCGAGGAGGTCGACGCCCTGGAGGTGATGGGCGTGCCCTCGCTGCCGTTCCTGGTCACCACCCGGATGATCGCCGGCTTCATCGCGGTCGTCCCGCTGTACGTGATCGGCCTGCTGGCCAGCTACCTGGCCACCCGGACCATCGCGGTCGGCTACTTCGGACAGTCCGCCGGCACCTACGACTACTACTTCCACCTGTTCCTGCCGCCCGAGGACGTGCTCTGGTCCTTCGCCAAGGTGCTGGTGTTCAGCGTGATCGTCGTGCTGGTGCACTGCTGGTACGGCTACACCGCCCAGGGTGGCCCCGCCGGCGTCGGCGTCGCCGTCGGCCGGGCCGTCCGGACCGCCATCGTCGCGGTGAACGTCGTCGACTTCTTCCTGTCCCTGGCCATCTGGGGCGCCACCACCACCGTCCGGATCGCGGGGTGACCATGCGACACCGTGTCCTCGGCATCGTCTTCATCGCCCTGCTCACCGCGGCGCTGACCGCCTCCGTGCTGCAGTACCGCAAGGCGTTCACCCCGGTCGACCGGATCACCCTGCGCGCCGACCGCGCCGGCCTGCAACTCCTCGAGGGCGCCGACGTGAAGGTACGCGGCGTGGTGGTCGGCGACGTGCGCTCGGTGCGCAGCGACGGCGGCGGCGCGGTCATCGGGCTGGCCCTCGACCCGGCCACCACCGACCGGATCCCCGCCGACGTGACCGCCCGGCTGCTGCCCAAGACCCTCTTCGGCGAGCGGTACGTCGAACTCGTCCCACCGGCGAGCAGTACCGCCGGGCCGATCCGCGACGGGGCGGTGATCGACCAGGACCGCAGCCGCACCGCCGTGGAGCTGGAACGGGTGCTCGACCAGGCGCTGCCGCTGCTGCAGGCCATCCGCCCCGACCAGCTCGCGGCCACCCTCGGCGCGATCTCCACCGCGCTGGAGGGGCGCGGCGAGCAGCTCGGGGCGAACCTCGCCCGGCTCGACGCGTACCTGCGGCAGCTCAACCCGCAGCTGCCCACCATCGCCGAGGACGTCCGCCAGCTCGCCGCCGTGCTGGACAGCTACGACGCCGCGCTGCCCGACCTGCTCGCGCTGCTGCGCGACGTCACCGTGACCGCCGGCACGGTCAGCGACCAGCGCGCCCAGCTCGCCGCGTTCCTCGCCGACACCACCGACACCGCCGACACCACCCGGGTGTTCCTCGACCGGCACGGCGACCAGCTGATCCGCCTCGGCCAGGTCAGCCGCCCGGTGCTGGAACTGCTCGCCACCTACGCCCCCGAGTACCCGTGCCTGGTCCGCGGGCTGGTCGCCCTGCAACCGCGGGTGGAGGAGGTGTTCGCCGGCGGCCGGATGCACATCACCCTCGAGGTCACCCGCGACGGCGGCCGGTACGAGCGGGGCCGCGACGAGCCGACCTACGGCGCCCACGACGGCCCCAACTGCCGGCACCTGTCGAACCCGCCGGTGCCCGCCCCGGAGGTGCCCGTCGCCGACGGCTACGACTACGGCGGCACCCGCACCCGTCCGCTCCTGCCCGTCGGCCTGCCGGCCGGCCCGGCGGCGCCCGCCCCGATGGGGCAGGCCGGCACCACCGAGGAGCAGGCCCTGGTCAAGCCCCTGGTCGCCGGGCTGACCGGGACACCCCCGGTGGAGGTTCCGGACATCGCGGTGCTGCTGTGGGGGCCGCTGCTGCGCGGAGCGGTGGTGAACGCCCGATGACCGGGAAGACGACCTCCGCACTGGTCAAGCTGCTGGTGTTCGCCGCCGTCACGCTGCTGGCGACCGGGCTGCTCGCCCAGACCCTCGGCGCGTTCCCGCCCGACGGGGTCACCTACCGGGCCCGGTTCACCGACGTCACCGGCCTGCTGGCCGGCGACGACGTGCGCATCGCCGGCGTCCGGGTCGGCAAGGTCACGGACATCGCCGTGGTCGACGACACCGTCGCCGAGGTCGCGTTCACCGTCGACCGGGACGTGCCGGTGGCCACCGGCGTCCGCGCCGCCGTCCGCTACCGCAACCTGGTCGGGCAGCGCTACCTGGCGCTCACCGAGGGGCCGGGCGACCGCCGCCCACTGCCCGCCGACGGGCTCATCCCGCTCACCCAGACCAAGCCGGCGCTGGACCTGACCGTGCTGTTCAACGGCTTCCGGCCGCTGTTCACCGCGCTCAACCCCGACGACGTCAACAAGCTCGCGTACGAGATCATCCAGGTCCTGCAGGGGGAGGGCGGCACCGTCGCCAGCCTGCTGCGCCGCACCGCCTCGCTGACCAACACCCTCGCCGACCGGGACGCCGTGATCGGCCGGGTCGTCACCAACCTCAACCAGGTCCTGGGCACCCTGGCCGGTCACGACCGCGAGCTGGACCAGAGCGTCACCCAGCTCCAGCAGTTCGTCTCCGGGCTGTCCGCCGACCGCACCGCGATCGGCGACGCCCTGGTGAACCTCGGCGAGCTGACCGACACCACCGCCGGGCTGCTGCGCCAGACCCGCCCGCCGCTGGCCGCCGACGTCCGGGCCCTCGGCGACCTGGCCGGCACCCTGGACCGCAACGCGGCCGTCATCGACTCCACCCTCGGCCGGCTGCCGCAGCGCTACGAGGCGCTGACCCGCGTCGCGTCCTACGGCTCCTGGTTCAACTTCTACCTCTGCGACTTCGACGGTCGGGTGGCCGTCGCCGGTCAGCCGCCCCTGACCACCCCCGGCGTCAGCGCCACCGCCGCCCGCTGCGCCACCGGAGGCAGCCAGTGAAACCCTTCCGCGAACGCAACCCCGTCGTCGTCGGCGTGGTCGGCCTGGCCGTGATCGTCGCCGCCCTGCTCGGCGCCTTCCAGCTCGACCGGATCGCCGCGCTCACCGGCCGCACCTACCAGGCCGCCTTCCACGACGCCAGCGGGCTGGCCACCGGCAACGAGGTACGGGTGGCAGGGGTCCGGGTCGGCGTGGTCACCGCCGTGGAACTCGCCCGCGAGGCCCCACCGTACGTGCGGGTCCGGTTCCGGGTCGACGACGACGGCGTACGCCTCGGCCGGGACACCGGCGCCACCATCCGGATCAAGACGGTGCTCGGCCAGAAGTACCTCGCGCTGTCCCCGGCCGGGCCGGGGAAGCTGCCCGAGGACGCCCAGATCCCGCTGGCGCGCACCGCCGCCCCCTTCGACGTCGTGCAGGCCGTCACCGGGCTCGCCGACACCCTCGACAAGGTCGACACCGACCAGCTCGCGCAGGCCTTCACCGTCCTGTCGGACACCTTCGCCGACACCCCGGCCAGCGTCACCACCTCACTGACCGGGCTGTCCCGGCTGTCCCGTACCGTCGCCAGCCGCGACGCCGAGCTGCGGGCGCTGCTCGCCCGCGCCCGCACCGTCACCGGGGTGCTCGCCCAGCGCGACGAGGAGTTCCGCAAGCTGGTCACCGACGGGGAGAAGCTGCTCGCCGAGGTCAGCCGCCGCCGGGACGCCATCCACCAGCTCCTCGTCGGCACCGACCAGCTCGCCACCCAGCTGTCCGGACTGGTCGCCGACAACCGCACCCAGCTCGAACCGGCGCTACGCAAGCTGCGCGACGTGGTGGCCATCCTGCAACGCAACCGCGACGACCTGGAGCAGACCATCCGGCGGATGGGACCGTTCGTCACCGCCTTCGCCAACGTGGTCGGCAACGGCCGCTGGTTCGACTCGTACGTCGACGGGCTGCTCCAGCCGTACCTGCCCACGACGGGAGGACGCTGATGCCCGGTCCCATCCAGCGCTGGCGACGCCCGCTCGCCGTGGCCACCGTGCTGCTCACCGCCATCGCCGCCGGCGCGGTGGCGTGGCGCCACGAGACACCCGAGCGGCGGGTCGTCGCGTACTTCACCCGGGCCGTCGGGGTGTACCCCGGCTCGGACGTCCGGGTGCTCGGCGTCCGCGTCGGCGAGGTCGAGAAGGTCGTCCCGCAGGGCCGCACCGTCCGCGTCGAGATGCGCTACGACCCGGCGCTGCGGGTGCCCGCCGACGCCCAGGCGCTGATCGTGCCGCCCAGCGTGGTCAGCGACCGGTACGTGCAGCTCACCCCGGTGTTCACCGGTGGGCCCAGCCTCGCCGACGGCGCCGAGATCCCGCTCGCGCGGACCGCCGCGCCGATGGAGATCGACGACATCTACCAGGCGCTCGACGAGTTCAACAAGGCCCTCGGACCGGAGGGCGCCAACGCCGACGGCGCCCTGTCCGGCCTGGTCGCCACCGGCCGGGCCAACCTCGACGGCAACGGCCAGCACCTGCACGACACCCTCGACGGCCTCTCCCGCGCGTTGACCACCCTCTCCACCGGGCGCGGCGACCTGTTCGGCACGGTGGCCAACCTGCAACGCTTCACCACCACCCTCGCCGAGAGCGACGCGCAGGTACGCCGCTTCAACCAGCAGCTCGCGGACGTGGCCGAGCAACTCGCGGGGGAGAAGGAGGAGCTGGCCGCCGCCCTGCGCAACCTGGCCACCGCGCTGGCCGAGGTCACCACCTTCGTCCGGCAGAACCGGACCGCGCTCACCGGCAACGTCACCGCGTTGGCCGACATCACCCGCGTGCTGGTCCGCCAGCAGCAGGCGGTCATCCAGATCCTCGACGTGGCGCCGCTGGCCCTGGGCAACCTCAACCTCGCGTACAACTCGCGGTCGGGCACCCTCGACACCCGTGACAACGCCCTGGGCCCGTACGACCCGGTGACCTTCGTCTGCTCCCTGATGGTGGCCCAGCTTCCCGCCGCCGAGGTGCCGGCGAAGTGCACCGCGCTCGCGCAGACCCTGCACGCCCAGGGCCTGCCCCTCACCGATCAGCTGCGCAAGCTGCTCAAGCTGCCGCCCGGCGCCCCGGTGGCCGGCGGGTCCTCACCGGGGTCCGCAAGCTCCCCCGGTGCGCCGACCGCCGACGAGGCGCCGGGCGGCTCCTCCATCACCAGCGACCCCACCCTCGGCGGCATCCTGCGAGGCCCGGCATGAGCGCCCGTCGGCTTCGCCTGCTGGCCGCCGCGCTGACCGTGGCGCTGCTGCCCACCGGCTGCGGCCTGCCCGACATCGCCGACCTGCCGCTGCCCGGCGGCAAGCCGGCCGGCGCGGGCTACACCGTCACCGCCGAGTTCGCCGACGTGCTCGACCTGGTGCCCCGCGCCGCCGTCAAGGTCGACGACGTCACCGTCGGCACGGTGGAGAAGATCTCCCTGTCCGGCTGGCACGCCCGGGTCCGGCTGCGCATCGACCGCGCGGTACGGCTGCCCGCCAACGCCACCGCCGCCGTACGCCAGAGCAGCCTGCTCGGCGAGAAGTACGTGACGGTGTCGCCGCCGCCCACCGAACCGGCCCGCGGGCGCCTCGCCGACGGCGACCTCATCCCGCTGTCCCGCACCAGCCGCGGCGCCGAGGTCGAGGAGGTCCTCGCCGCCCTCGGCCTGTTGCTCAACGGCGGTGGCCTGGCCCAGATCCGGACCATCAACGAGGAACTGGGCCGTGCCCTGGCCGGCCGCGAGGCGGACCTGCGGGACACCCTGACCCAGCTCGACACGTTCATCGGCGGACTCGACCGGCAGAAGAACGACATCGTCCGGGCCATCGACGCGCTCGACCGGCTCACCGGCCGCCTGGCCCGGCAACGCCAGGTCGTCGGGGACGCGCTCGCCGCCCTCGACCCGGGCCTGACCGTCCTGGCCGGCCAGCGCGCCCAGCTGACCAGGGCGCTGACCGCCCTCGGCCAGCTGGGCACGGTCGGCACCCGGGTGGTCGAGCGCAGCCGGGAGGACACCGTGGCCGGCGTGAAGGCCCTGCAACCGATCCTGGAACAGCTCGCCCGGGCCGGGGACGACCTGCCGAAGTCGATGGACTTCATGCTGTCGTTCCCGTTCCCGCCCAACGTCACCGGGGCGATCGTCGGCGACTTCGTCAACCTCTCCGTCACCGCCGACCTGGACGCGGCGAGCATCCTGTCCAACCTGCTGGCCGCCGCGCCCGCCCCGGCCCCGCGGGCGCCCCGCACGACGACGCCGACCGGGCCCCGGCCGCCGGTCACCGGCCCGGCGGTCCCCGGCGGCACGCCCGGCGTCCCGCTGCCCGAGCTGCCGCTGACGTGCCTGCCGGACCTCAAGGACCTCCTGACCCCCTGGACGCCGCCGAAGGAGTGCGGGCTGCCGGAGGGGTGCCAGCTACTCAAGCCCGGCTCGACGGTGCCGATCGGGGGCCTGCTGCTGCCCACCGGTGTGGTGCCGCCCGGCACCGCGTTCCCCGCCGGCACCGAACTGCCGGACGGCACCGTGCTCACCGCCGACTGCGTGCTGCCGGTCACCGGCGCCATCACCGGCCAGATCGGCGGCCTCACCGAGGTCCTGGGTGGAGGGCTGATCCCGTGATCGGACGGACCGCGAAGCTCCAGTTCATCGCCTTCGTGCTGGTGAGCGTCCTCGGCGTCGGCTACGTCGGGATCCGCTACGTCGGCCTCGGCGACCGGCTCCTCGGCGCCGGCTACGTGCTCCACGTCGACCTGGCCCGCGCCGGCGGCCTCTTCGCCAACGCGCCGGTCACCTACCGCGGCGTGCCCGTCGGCCGGGTCACCGCCGTCGGCCTGCACGGCGACGGCGTCCGCGCCGACCTGCGCATGGACCGGGGGGTACGGATCCCCGACGCGCTGCGGGCCGTGGTCACCCAGCGCTCGGCGGTGGGGGAGCAGTACCTCGACCTGCGTCCCGACCGGGACGGCGGCCCCTACCTCGCCGCCGGCGCGGTCATCCCGGCCGACCGGACCGGGCTGCCGCTGGCCCCGGAGGCGCTGCTGACCAACCTGGACGCCCTGGTCCGCTCGGTCGGCCCGGACGACCTGACCGTGCTCATCACCGAGTTGGGCACCGCGTTCGAGGGCAACGAGCAGGCCCTCGCCCGGATCCTCGACTCCGGCGACGCCCTGCTCGCCGAGGCCGACACCCGGCTGCCCGAGACGCTCGCCCTGATCCGGGACGCGCGTACCGTGCTCACCACCCAGGCGGAGTCCGCGGCCGCGCTGCGCCGCTGGTCGGCCGGGCTGGCGCAGCTCGCCGCCACGCTCCGCGCCGCCGACCCCGACCTGCGCCGGCTGCTCGCCGCCGGGCCGCCGGCCGGCGCCGAACTGCGGGCCCTGCTGCGCGGCCTGGAGCCGGACATCGGCACGCTGCTCGGCAATCTGGTCACGGTCAACGGGATCGCCGCCCGGCGGCTGCCCGGCATCGAGCAGCTCCTGGTGGTCTACCCGATAGCGGTGGCCGGCGGGTTCACCGTCACCCCCGGCGACGGCACCGCCCACCTCGGCCTGGTGGTCAACGTCAACGACCCGCCGTCCTGCGTCTACCGCGGCGGCGGCACGAAGTGCGGCGCGAACGACCGGGCCGCCGGGGCCAGCGTCCGCGGGGCCGGCAACGCGCCCCGGCCCGGTGGCAGCGATCCGGCGCCGCCCGGCCCGGACCCGGCGGCCGGCACCGGGTACGACCCCGCGACCGGCCTGGTGCTCGGCTCCGACGGCCGCCCGTTGCAGTTCGGCGGCACCGGCGGCCAGTACCGCACCGCCGGTGACCAGTCCTGGAAACAGCTGTTGCTCGCCGGCCTGACCCCGTGACCGGCGTACCGGAGGAGGTGGCGGTGCCCAGCCGCAGGAACACCACACTGAAAGTGATCAAGGGCGCCCTGTCCGGTGGCCCGGCCCCGGCGCGCCGCCGCCTGGTCAGCCGTCCGCTGCCCCGACCGGCCGAGCCGATCGAGCAGGTGCTGGGACGCCTCGACCGGGAGCCGGTGAAGGACCCCGTCGAGGCGGGCGACCTGACCGTCGTCGGCGACCCCGCCGAGGTCGAGGACCTGCCCGACCCGCACCGCGGGCCGGCCACCGTGGACTCCGACGCCGAGGCGGACGCCGGCCCCGAAGCCGATTCGGACGCCGAGCCGGACGCCGCCGTCGACGCCGGCGGGAAGACGAGCCGCTCCGCCCCGGCCGCGCCCGGCGCTCCCGCCCGCGGCCGCGCCCTGGTCGCGCTGCTGGTCGTGCTGCTGGCCGCCGCCCTCGCCGGCGCCGGCGTCTACGGCCACCGCTGGTACGTCGACCGGGCCACCGACCAGGCCCACCGGGAGGCCGTCGCCGCCGCCCGGCAGGCCGCCGTCAACTTCGTCTCGGTCAGCGCGGCCAGCGTCGACCGGGATCTGCAGCGCGTCACCGCCGGGGCCACCGGCGACTTCAAGGACGAGTTCACCCGTGGCCAGGCCCAGGTGCGCGCCGCCGTGGTGGAGAACAAGGTGCAGTCGCAGGGCAGCGTGCTGCGCGCCGGACTGGTCTCCGGGGACCGCCGGCACGCCGTGGTGCTCGTCGCGGTCGACGCCACCGTGAAGAACGCCAAGGCCCCCGACGGCCGCCCGTCGCACTACCGGATCCAGCTCGATTTGGTACGGGACGACGACTCCGGCGAGTGGCTGGTGTCCAAGCTCCAGTTCGTCGGCTGACCGACAGGAGACAAACCATGCGTGTTCCCTCCGTGCTGCGCCGCCGCCCCGCCCGGCCGCGCCCCGTACCCCTGCTCGCCGTCGCGGTCGTGCTGGCCGCCGCCGTGGCCCTCGCCGCCTGGTACGGCGACCACCGCGCCGGCCAGCGCGACCAGGCCGTACGCCAGGCGCTGGCCACCGCGCCGGCCGCCGCGAAGGCCCTCTTCTCGTACGACTACCGCACCTTCGACGACAGCGTCGCCAACGGCCGCACCTTCGCCACCGGCGCCTTCGCCGAGGAGTACGCGCAGACCACCGCCGCGCTCAAGTCGACCGCCACGAAACAGCAGGCGGTGGTGCTGGCCGAGGTCTCCGCCACCGGCGTGGTCAGCGCCGACCAGGACCGGGTGGAGCTGCTGCTCTACCTCAACCAGTACCGGCGCAACGTGACCACGGCGGGGGAGAAGGTCGACCAGAACCGGGTGGTGCTCACCATGGTCCCCGTACGCGGGGAGTGGAAGGTGGTCAAGGCCACCGCCATCTGACCGGGGGTTGCCCGGGTCTGCTACCAGTGGCGGCGTGTCCGTAACCGACCACGCGCCGACCGCTGCGCCCCGCCCCGATGCGACCGTCCCCGAACCCGGACGGCACCCCGAGTCCGGGGTCGCCGACCGGACAGCGGATGCGTCCGTTGCGCCGGTGGACGGCAGGTCCACCGCGACCAGAATGATCAGCGACACGGGGGTCGACACCCGTCCCCGGATCGCCGTGGAGTGTTTCGCATGAGCGGCTGGCAGCTGTCCGGCTACACGCCCGTCCGTCGGCTCGGCGCCGGGGCGTCGGGCAGCGTCATGCTCGCCACCCACGACGCCACCGGCACACCGGTCGCCATCAAGTACCTGGTCCGCGCCATCGGCGACGACCCGTCCTTCCGGACCGCCTTCCGACAGGAGGCCCGGCTGCTCGGGGAGATCGACGATCCGCACGTCTCCCGGCTGTACGAGTACGTCGAGTCCGCCGAGGGCGCGGCGATCGTCATGGAGCTGGTCAACGGGGTGTCGCTGCGGCAGATGCTGCGCGAGCACGGCCCGACCACCCCCGAGTCCGCGCTCTGCGTCCTCAAGGGATCCCTCGCCGGGCTGGCCGCCGCGCACGCCCACGGCGTCGTGCACCGCGACTACAAGCCGGAGAACGTGCTGGTCACCGGCGAGGGGCTGAGCAAGCTCGCCGACTTCGGCATCGCCATGCCGATCGGCGAAGGCTCCGACACCACCGTCTCCGGCACGCCCCGCTACATGGCGCCGGAGCAGTGGACCGGCGCCCCGGCCGGCCCCGCCTGCGACATCTACGCGGCCACCGCCACCTTCTTCGAGTGCCTGACGGGCCGGCCGCCGTACGAGGGGCAGAACCTGTTCGCCCTGCGCGAGCAGCACGCCTCCGCGCCGATCCCCACCGACCCGGCCCCGGTTCCGGTGCACGAGCTGCTCCGGCACGGCATGGCCAAACGACCCGCCGACCGACCGCAACCCGCCCAGGTCTTCCTCGACCTCCTCGACCGGGTGGCCGGCGACGCGTACGGCCCGGAGTGGGAGGAGCGCGGGCTGCGCGAGCTGGTCCGCCGGGCGGCGCTGCTCGCCGCGCTGTGGCCGTTCCCGGACGGCGCCGGCGGGGCCACCAGCCTGGCCAGCACCGCGCTCGGCACGGGCACCGATCTGGCGCGCAGTCGGCGGGGTCTGCTCCGCCGTGGTCGGAAGCGCAGCGCGTTGGTCGGCGGCGCCCTCGTCGCGGCCCTGGTGGCCGGCGGCACCGGCTACCGCTACGCCGCCCACGACGACCCGGCGCTCGCCAGCGGCCCCGGCCCGGCGGCCGCCGACCCGACCGGGACCCCGGGCGCCACCCCGACCGATGTCCCGACGTCGACCCCCACGCCGAGCGCCTCGCCCACCCCCACCCCGTCGGCCAGCCCGACCGCCATGCCCAGCCGGTCCCGCTCTGCCGCGCCGACCCGCCCACCGGTACGCACCAGCTCGCCACCACCCCCGACGACCAGCACCACTCCGCCGCCCCCGCCCGACGTCACCGCCCCGACCGTCGGCGGCGTCAGCGCCAGCCCGAACCAGCTGTCCCCGGGGGTGTGCTCCTACGGCTACCGGAGGAGCACGGTCAGCGCCACGGTGACCGACGACCGCAGCGGCCCGACGGCGCTGAAGGTCAGCTTCCGGTACACCCTGGAGGGCGTCACCTCGACCGTCCCGATGAACTCGACCGGGCAGGGCGGCTTCGAGGGAACGCTCGGCCCGCTGCCGACGCCGAAGGACGTCACCCGGATCCCGATCTACGTCACCGCCGTCGACGCCGCCGGCAATGCGGCCACCTCCGCGTCGCCGACGTACGTGACGCTCTACCGAGACTGCCCGATCGGCTAGGAGAACGACGTGCCCGCTGCCCAGAGCCCCATCACGATCCAGGGACGGCTCGCGTGACCCGCCCGGAGGAGCCCACCGAGGCGCTGCCCACCCGGGCGATGCCGCCGGTCACCGACCCCGGGGCCACCGTCGACCTCGACCGCACCGTGGCGCTCGGCGGCGCCGGACCCACCGCGCACCTCGCCGCCACCGACGCCACAATCCACCTCGGCGCCGCTCCCCATCTCGACGCGTCGGACGCGACCGTCCACCTCGCCGGGCCTGACCGCACCGCGGACCTCGCCTCGCCCGACGCAACCGCCTACCTCGGTACGCCGGACGCCACGGTGCACCGGGCCGGACCGGGCCGGACCGCGCATCTCGGCGCGCCGGACGCGACGGTGCACCTGGCCGGGGCCGACCGGACCATGCACCTGGGCTCGCCGGAAGCGACGCCGAACCCTGGGGCGACCGACCGGACCGTCACCTTCGGCCCGGCGGACGCCGCCACCACGCACTTCGGTCCGCCCGGCACCGCCTCCGCGCCGCCCGGCACCGCCTCCGGGCCGGCCACCTCGGCGTTCGGCGGTCCCACCGTCGCCCCGACCGGGCCGGCCACCTCGGCGTACGGCGAGCCGACCGGCGCGTACCCCCAGGGCGCGGCGCAGCCGGGGACGGCGGGCGTCCCCGCGCAGCCGGCGCCCGGCGGCGAGGTGCGCTTCGGGCCCGGCGTGCCGGCGACCCCGCCGGACGCCCCCGCCTGGCCGACCGCCGCCCCGGCGCGGCGCCCGCGCCCGCTGTGGCGCCGGGTGGTGTCGGTGCTCTCCACCCTGCTGACCCTGGCGCTGGTCGCCGTGGTCGGCCTCTACCTGTGGGAGCGGCTGCGCCCGCTCGAAGTGGAGGGCGTCACCGTGGCCGTGCCGCAGCCGGCCGGCGACCGCTGCGACGTCACCGTCGACGTGGTCGCCACCGTGCGCACGAACGGCCGCAGCGGGGTGATCCGCTACCAGTGGTTCCGCTCGGACGCGCCACCGGGCGCCCTGCTCAGCGAGCGGGTCGGCCGGGGCCAGCGGAGCGCCACCCTGACCCTCAGGTGGACGTTCAGCGGCGCCGGCGCGACCACCGAGACCGCCACCGTCAACATCATCGAGCCGTCGCCGGTGCAGGCCGGTACGCAGGTCGCCTACCGCTGCCGGCGGGGCTGACCGGGTTTCCCGGACGGGCGGGTCGGGTACGTCCGAAACGGACCGACCTGACCTGTGCGTGGAGGCCTTCGATGAGAGACAACTTCGGGAACGCGGTGGGCGACGCGTTCCGTTCGGTGATGCTGTTCCTGCCCAAGGCCGTCGCCTTCGTCGCGATCCTGGTGGTCGGCTGGCTGATCGCCAAGGCCGTGCTGAAGATCGTGGACAAGGTCCTGGAGCGGGTGCACTTCGACAGGGCGGTGGAGCGGGGTGGCATCAAGACCGCCCTGGCCCGGTCCCGGTACGACGCCAGCGACATCGTCGCCAAGCTGGCCTACTACGCGGTGCTGCTGGTCACCCTGCAGCTCGCCTTCGGCATCTGGGGCCCGAACCCGATCTCGGACCTGATCGCCGGCGTGATCGCCTGGCTGCCCCGGGCGTTCGTGGCCATCGTCATCGTGGTCGTGGCCGCCGCCATCGCCAAGGCGGTCAAGGACATCATCTCCAGCGCCCTGGGCGGCCTGTCCTACGGCCGGATCCTGGCCAACATCGCCTCGGTGTTCATCCTCGGCCTCGGCGTGATCGCCGCGCTCAACCAGATCGGCGTGGCCACCACGGTCACCACCCCGGTGCTGATCGCCGTCCTCGCCACCGTCGGCGGCATCCTGGTCGTCGGGGTCGGCGGCGGCCTGGTCCGGCCGATGCAGAGCCGCTGGGAGAATTGGCTGGCCCGCGCCGAGGAGGAGTCGCGGACCATCGCCACCCATGCCCGCGCCTACCAGGCGGGCCGGCGGGACGTCGAGGCGCGGCTGAGCGAGCCCTCCAGCCCGTACGCCGAGGCCGAGCTGACCCAGCCGGTCGCCCGGGACACCGACGCCGACCGCACCCAGGTGGTCGCCCCGTCCGGTTCGGCGGCGCCCACCGCGCAGCCGTACGCCGAGTCCGAGCGCACCCAGCCGACCATGCCGCGCCAGCCCGCGGCCGAGCCGGCGGCGGACAACGAGGCCACGATGGTCCTGCCGCCGGTGGACGCGGAGAAGTACCGCCGCTGACCGTCCGTGTCACGACCGGGGCGGGCCCGACCGGGTCCGCCCCGGTTCACGTCGAGGGGCCGAGGTCGACCACCGCCGATGGCCGCACCGGGTGGCCTCGCCCGAGGATCGTGCCGATCACGCCATCTCGGTGGAGTGGCGGGTGACGAGTCGGCACGGCAGCCGCCGCACCCCTTGCTCCAGCGGGTGGCCCTCGATCGCCCGTAGCAGCTTTGTGGCGGCGACGTGCCCGAGTTCGCTGAGGTTGAGGTCGACCGTGGTGAGCGGCGGACGGCTTGCCTCGGCCATCACCTCCCAGTTGTCAACTCCGACGACCCCAACCTCCTCCGGGACCCGGCGGCCCGCCTCGCGCAGGGCGTCCAGCACGCCGCGGGCGATCTGGTCGCTGCCGCAGAAGACACCGTCGAACGGCTCGCCGCTGCGCATGAGGATGGTGGCCGCCTCGCGGCCCCAGCGTTCGCTCCACTCACCGACCAGCGGTTGGCCCAGCACGAGCGGCGCGCCGGCATCGGCCAGGGCGGTTCGGGTCCCAGCGATGCGGTGCCGCGTCGCCAGGTGCCGCTCGGGGCCGGTGACGTGGGCGATGCGACGCCGGCCGGTGGCGATCAGGTGCGCCACCGCGAGGATGGCACCTTGCTCGTCGTCGTGCACCACGGAGAGGTCTTCGGGGTCTTCGGACTGAGCGAGGGCATAGACGACCGGGACCGGCAGGTCGCGGCCGAGCGACGGCCGCGGGTCGCTGGCCCGGCCGGTCACGATGATGCCGTCGACGCGGCGGCCCAACAGCGTACGCAGGTAGTGCTGCTCGCGGATGGGGTCGCCGCGCCCGTCGCAGAGCAGGACGGATATCTGCCCGGCACCGAGCGCGTCCTCGGCGCCGAGCATGACGGGGATCGTGAACCGGCCGAAGCTGTCGGTGGTCAGCACGCCCACCGTGTACGTGCGACCATCGATCAGGCTGCGGGCCAGCAGGTTGGCCTGGAAGCCGAGCCGCTGTGCGGCGTCCAGCACCCGCTGGCGGGTCTCCCGGCGCAGTTGGCCGTTGCCGTTGAGGGCCTTGGAGACAGTGCCCGGGGAGACACCGGCGAGGGCCGCCACGTCGGACACGGTGACCGTGCCACGTCGCTTCGTCACGGTTGCCCTCCCCGCTCGCCCAACTCCGGTCCCGCGTGCTCCGGCGTGTCCCGCTCAGCATGAAGGATGCGGAAAAGTTTCCGCAATACCTCGACCATAACTGATGCGCTGCACGCCGTTGACGTGCATGTAGCACGCGCTTAGTCTCGGAAAACCTTAGCCGTGAGGCCGGGCTGATACGGAAATGTTTCCGGCTGGCGGCGCGAATCCTGGTTCCCGACTTCAGGGAGAAGGCATGGCACCTCGGAGGGATCGGCCCATCCCGCGCGCCGGGAGCCGCCGGCGCCGCCTCGCCGGCGTCGTGGCCGCGATGGCTGCGACGGCAATCGTGCTGGCGGGCTGCGGCGGCGGGTCGAGCGGCAGCGGCACGCCTGACGGCGGCGCGACGCTCACCATGTGGGCGCGGTCGGCCATCGACGTCTTCAGCAAGCGCCTGGTCGACGAGTACAACAAGACACACAAGAACAAGGTGAAGCTGACGATCATCCCGAGCGACAGCTACCAGCAGAAGGTGGGCGCGGCCGCCGGCTCCAACAGCCTGCCCGACATCCTCGCCGCGGACGTCGTCTACGCCCCCAACTACGTCAAGCAGGGGCTCTTCCGGGACATCACCGCCGACATCAAGAAGCTGTCGTTCTACGACAACCTCGCCAAGGCGCACATCGAGGCCGCCAGCCGCGACGGAAAGATGTACGGCGTACCGAACAAGGTGGACTCCTCGCTGTTCCTCTACAACAAGGACCTCTACAAGAAGGCCGGCCTCGACCCCGAGCAGGGTCCGAAGACCTTCCAGGACGTGTACGAGCACGCCAAGGCGATCCGGGCGCTGGGCGCCAACACCTACGGCTTCTACTTCCCGGGCAACTGCTCCGGCTGCAACGCCTACACGATGTTCCCGTACGCGGTCGCGGCCGGGCACCCGCCGTTCGCCGACGACGGCCACAAGGCCGATTTCGACAATGGTGCGTTCGGCGAGACGCTGCGGCTCTACCGGAAGATGGTCGAGGAGAAGATCGCCCCGAGCGGGGTGAAGACCGACGACGGCGCCAACTGGACCGCTTCCTTCCTGGCCGGCAAGGTCGGCATCCTGCCCGCCGGCTCGTTCCTCTTCGGCGACCTGACGTCGAAGGCGAAGTTCGACTGGGGCGTCGCCGGGCTGATGGCGCCGGACGGGAGCAGGACCGCCACCTTCGTCGGCGGGGACGTGCTCGGCATCACCGCATCGTCGAAGCACGCGACCCAGGCCTGGGACTTCGTCTCCTGGACGCTGGGGGAGCAGGCGCAGGTCGAACTGGTCGCCAAGTACGGCGACCTGCCGGCCCGCACCGACCTGGCGGGCAATCCGTACTCGTCGAAGGACCCACGGGTGAAGGCCACCGTGGAGGGACTGGCCAACGGCTACACCCCGGCCGTCCTGCCGTACGGCGAACTGATCAACAACTCCAACGGACCGTGGCTGGTCGCACTGCGGGAGGGCATCTTCGGCGGCGATCCGGCCAAGGCGCTCCAGCAGGCCCAGTCCCAGATCCAGTCCAAGGTGGACGCGTCGTCGTGACAGTTGGCGGGTGGGCCGGCGCGACGTCGGGCTACCCGCCAACCGCATCGGACAAGGTCCCGGAAGGAGAGGAGGAGAGCGGATGGCGACGATGACCGCCGAACGGCAGGCGGTGGACGCCCCGACGCCTGCCCCGGCGACGCGTGCCACCTCGCGGGTGACGCGGCGACCGCTGACCGGCATGCTCTTCGTGGCGCCCACCGCGGTAATCGTCGCGGCGCTGTTCGTGGTGCCGCTGGCGGTGCTGGTCTACATGTCGTTCGCCGACTGGCCGCTGATCGGTTCGCCGACCCCGAACGGCCTGGAGAACTACCGGAAGATCGCCGACGACGAGCTGTTCCTCGGGGCGATCACCTTCACCCTCGTCTACACCGCGATCACCACCGTGGTGGTCTTCGGAGTGTCGTTCGTCCTGGTATGGATCTCGAACAGTCCGCGGCGTGGGTCGACCTTCTACCGGACCGCGTTCTTCCTGCCGTACGTCGTCGGCACCGCTGCCGCGGCGCTCATGTGGTACATCGACCTGAACGACCAGATCGGGGTCTTCAACCAGATCCTCCAGGCCGTGGGAATCACCGACGGGCCAGCCGGCTTCCTCGACACCCCCGCCAAGGCCACCTTCTCGGTGGTGGCGATGGTGGTCTGGAAGTTCATCGGCTTCCAGGTCGTGGTGCTGCTGGTCGGCCTCCAGTCGATCCCCACCGAGCTGTACGAGGCGGCCCGCGTCGACGGCGCGTCGACCTGGCACCGGCTGCGGTACATCACCATCCCGTACCTACGGCCCACCCTCGCGCTCCTGCTGATGCTCTCGATCACCGGGTCGCTGCTCGCGTTCGACCAGTTCATGGTGCTGACCCGGGGTGGGCCGGACAACGCCACCGTCACCCTGGTCTACGCGGTCTACAACGCCGCCTTCAGTTCCTTCGAGCTGGGCAGCGCCGCCGCGCTGTCGATGGTCCTGCTGCTCGCCCTGGTCGTGCTCAACATCGTGCAGCTTCGACTGCTTCGAAAGCGGGAAAGCTAATGGCAACGATCAACCTGAACCGCCCGGACCGGCGGCGCTTCGCTGGGCCCCGTACCAGCGGCAAGCTGGCGCGGGCGGCCTCGACCGGCGGCTTCCACCTGATCAGCGGCGTGCTCACCCTCGCCTTTCTCTTCCCGCTGCTGTGGGCCCTGCTCAACTCGGTGAAGGGTCAGGCCGAGGCCAACCAGCAGCCGCCGACCTGGTTCCCGCGGACCTGGTCGCTGGAGAACTACCGGGGCCTGGCCAGTTACGGAGAGGGGATCGGGACGTACCTGTTCAACAGCCTGGTGCTCTCCGGGCTGACCGTCGCCGGCACCGTCGTGGTGTGCGCGCTCGGCGGGTACGGCTTCGCCCGGTTCGAGTTCCGCGGCCACAAGCCCCTCTTCGGGCTGACCCTGGCGATCCTCATGGTGCCGTACGCGACGATCCTGCTCCCGCTCTACATCGTGCTCGGCAAGCTGGGGCTGCAGAACAGCGTGGTCGGCCTCGCGCTGGTGCTGGTCATGTTCCAGCTGCCGTTCGGCATCTTCCTGATGCGCAACAGCTTCGAGTCGGTGCCGCGCGAACTGGAGGAAGCGGCGATGGTCGACGGCTGCTCGACATTCGGCGCGATGCGCCGGGTGGCCCTGCCGATCGTCATGCCCGGGCTGGTGACCGTGGGGCTGTTCGCGTTCCTCGCCTCGTGGAACGAGTTCCTGGCGCCGCTGATCTTCCTCAACGACGGCACCAGGTACACCTTGCCGATCATGCTGGTCAATGTCCGCTACGGCGCGTACGGGATCGTCGACTACGGGGCGCTCCAGGCCGGCGTGGTCATCGCGATGGTGCCGTGCCTCGTGCTCTACCTGCTGCTCCAACGCTTCTACGTCAGCGGCATCGTCAACGGCGCGCTGCGCGGCTGACCCCTTCGTTCCCTCACCCCTCTGCAAAGGACGCCGACTGTGACCTTCGCCAGCACCGACCGCGCGGCCCGCGCCGAGTTGCCGTTGGGTGCGATCCGGCCCACCGGCTGGCTCCTCGACCAGCTCCGGCTCCAGGCCGCCGGCCAGACAGGGCAGCTCGACGAGATCTGGCCGGACGTCGGCATCGACAGCGCCTGGCTCGGCGGGACCGGCGAGGACTGGGAGCGCGGACCCTACTATCTCGACGGCCTGCTGCCCCTGGCGCACCTGCTGGACGACCCGACGCTGCTGGCCAAGGCGCAGAAGTGGATCGAGGCCATCCTCGCCAGCCAGCGTGCGGACGGCCAGTTCGGCCCGGCCAGCAACGACGACTGGTGGCCGCGCATGGTGGCGCTCAAGGCACTCACCCAGCACGCCGACGCGACCGGCGACGACCGGGTCGTACCCTTCCTCCAGCGCTACTTCCGGTACCAGCTCGACCACCTGCCCGGCCGGCCGCTGGCCAGCTGGGGTCGGATGCGCGGCGCCGACAACGTGCTGTCGATCCTCTGGCTGCACCGGCACACCGGCGAGGGCTGGCTGATCGACCTGGCCCGCCTGATCCTCGACCAGACCGCCGATTGGCAGGCGCACCTGGTCGGCGGCCTGACCCCCGGGCCGACCAGGATCAACTCGCACCTCAACCACGGGCCGAACGTCGCCATGGGGCTGAAGACGCCGGCCGTCCACTTCCTGCTCGACGGCGACGAGGCGCACCGGCGCGGCACCGTCGAGGCGCTGGCCAACCTGGACCGCCTGCACGGCCAGGTGCACGGCACCTTCTCCGGCGACGAGTGGCTCGCCGGGCGCGACCCGCATCACGGCGTGGAGAGCTGCCAGGTCGTCGAGTACCTGTTCACCCTCGAGCAGATCGCCCGCATCTTCGGCGATGGTCGGTACGGGGACCTGCTCGAACAGGTCGCCTTCAACCTCCTGCCCGCGCTCGCGGACCCGCACATGCTCGCCCACCAGTACCACCAGCAGGCCAACCAGGTGCTGGTGTCGGTCGCCCAGCGGGACTGGACCTTCAGCGGCGACGATGCCAACGTCTTCGGCCTCGAACCGCACTTCGGCTGCTGCACCGCGAATCTGCACCAGGGCTGGCCCAAGCTGGTCCGGTCGCTGTGGATGGCGACCCGCGACGGCGGGCTGGCCGCGGTCGCGTACGCGCCGTGCACGGTCAGCGCGGCCATCGCCGGCACCACGGTACGGCTGGACGTGCAGACCTCTTACCCGTTCGAGGAGACCATACGGATCACGGTCGCGGCGGACGAGCAGGTCGAGTTCCCGCTCCTGCTGCGGGTGCCCGCCTGGTGCTCGCGGGCCACCGCGACCGTCAACGGCGCTCCGGTGCCCCTGGAGATCGACGGTACCGGCCACGCCACCGTACGGCGCCGCTGGTCGACCGCGGACGAACTGGTGCTGACCCTGCCACAGGAGATCCGGATCGTGCCCCGCGACCGGGGCGCCGTCGGGCTCCAGCTCGGCCCGCTGGTGCTCGTGCACGCCGTCGCCGAAGCCTGGCGCCCGGTGCCGGGCGCGCCCGGTCTCGCCGAGTGGGAGATCACCCCGCGCAAGTCGTGGAACTTCGGCCTGCGACTCGGCCCCGGGCGCGACGTGTCGCAGCTGCGGGTCAGGCGCCGGCCGGTCGGGCCGGTCCCGTTCGCGGTCGGCGCGGCGCCGGTGGAGGTACGTGCGCTCGGCTCCCGGTTGCCCCAGTGGCAGTTGGCGCTGAACTCGGCCGGGCCGCTGCCGGAAAGCCCGCTCGCCTCGAACCTGCCGATCGAAGAGATACGTCTGCTGCCGTACGGATCAGCCCGGCTGCGCGTCGCCGAACTGCCGGTCATCGAACCGGCCCGGCACGTGACCGGTGACTGACGCCGTCGGCTCTGGTTGGCGCCGTCGCGCGTCGCCCCGAGCCATCGACACGGAGGGGTGCTGGACCTCAGTCTTCGAATCTGACGGCGGGGTGGCGATGGCCGTGCTGCGCGAAGAACCGGTCGAGTTCCGTCAGCGACAGCGGCTCGGGGATCGGGTGCCGGGCGGGTATGGCGCGCAGGGCCGACTGGTAGCGGAAGAAGGTCGCGAGGTCGCGCGGGTAACGGTCCGGATCCACTCCGGCGAACGATCCCGCCACCCGGGCATGGTCGAGCACCGCCTTCCACCGGTCGACGCTTGCCAGTCCCACGGATTCCACCCCGTGACTGAACAGCATGAGGTGCAGATAGTCGTAGGCGTCCGACTGCTGGAGATAGCGGGTGAGGGCATCTGCCGAAGGCTGGACGGGGAAGGTGCTCCAGTACGGCACGCACCCGGTCCGAAGAGCCCACCAGGGCTCGACGAGCATGAACGACTCCACCAGCAGGCGGTCGGCCGGCAGGCCGCGCCGTCGGTACCACCAGCGGTACAGATCCGCGATGAGCGGGCTGAGGTCCTCGGGGTCGTCGAAGATCAGTCGCCGTACCTGATAGCCGTGCCGGCGGGCGAACGCTCGGGCGTGGTCACGTAGCGCCGGTTCGAACCCCCACTCCGCCTCAGGACTCTCGCCGTCGGGCGCCGGCGCCTCCCATCGGGTCTGCTCGATTCCGTAACCGCGTAGGTATGCGGCTATCCGGGGATCGCCCTCGTGGTACTGCGACGGCTGAAGTCCGCCAACGGCACCGAACTGGAAGACGTGTCGTTCGCCGACCCGGGTGGTGGGCCATCGCCGGGTGCACTCGGCGAGCAGGAGAACGCCGCCGGCGTCGAGTCTCTGGGTGAGGAACCGCTCGTACGCGGGTCCGAGCCGGGTGCGTTTGACCCGAAAGTAGGCCATCCGCTGCGACGTCAACCGATCCTGGTTCGGATCATGCATGTGGTGCAGGACGAAGTGGGGGTTGTGGGCCAGCAGCGCCTGGGCGGTGGCGTCGAAGGCGTGTACGGCGCGCATCGGATCATCCGGGGGGACCTGCCGTTGACGCAGCGGGAGCAGGAGCGTCTGGGGCAACCACGCCATACCGAGGGCCGCGCACAGATGCACGAGCGCTCCACTGGACGAGCCGACGGCGACCGCCGGATACCGACGCTGCGGGTAGAGACCGGCGATAGCGGCGGCGACGTCCTCGATGTCGAGGGCCGCCAGGTGCGCGGCCGGCCGCGCCTCGGCTCCGCTGGCCAGCCGGTAGATCGTCTCTCTCAGCCGGACCGGAAGCCGGTTCGCGGCGACCGCGAGCGGACGCAGCAGGCGCCCCGCCGGGCTGCCCAGTGGTGGGGTGCCGCGGTGGTGCAGGTAGCGGGCGGTGGCCACCACCATTGCCGAAGCGGAGTCGAACGCGGCCACCTCGCGGGGCAGTTTCATCTCACCTCCCGCCGGCGTCTACCCCGAAAGTCGTCCGGTACGCACGGTTCCGTCCGTGACGGTCGGGTAAGCCCGAATATGCGGAAGAAGGGGCACCCGTACGCGCCACCGTTTCCGACGGACGTGACGACCTCGTATCACGACGGTCGGCTGGGTCGGATGCGCAGCCGGGCGGTCGGCGAGCCGCGATCGGATGTGCCCGAGCTGGTGCTCGTCCAGGGCATGGGGGTGGCCGACTACCTGATGCCGGGGCTGGGCGCTCTCGGCGAGTGGACCCGGGCTCACCTCGTCGAACTACCCGGATTCGCCGGCAGCGGTGACCCGCCGCACGAGCTCAGCGTGGCCGAGTTCGGTGCTGCGGTCGCGGAGTGGCTCGCCGCCCGGCGACTCGGCCCGGTGGTGCTCGCCGGCCACTCCAGCGGCACTCAGGTTGCCGCGCAGGCTGCGGTGGGCCATCCCGATGTGCATGGTGTCGTCCTGGCCAGCCCCACGGTGGATCCGGTCGCGCGGGGCCCGCTGCGTCTGTTCATCCGCTGGCGCCTGGACGGGCGCCGGGAGCCACCGGGGCTGAGCCAATCACATCGGCCCGAGTGGAAGCGGGCAGGGCTCGGGCGGATGCTGCACCTCGCACGCGCACATCTCGACCACACGATCGAGGTACCAGTGCGCCGTCTCGAGGTTCCGCTCCTGGTCATCCGCGGACGCGACGACGTGATCAGTACGTCCCGGTGGGGCCGCCAGTTGGCCGCCGCACCGCCCACGGGCGAGTACCTCGAAGTCGCCGGCGCCCACACCTTCCCGTGGCTCGACCCCAAGGCGTGGTCGGAACCGATGCGTCGCTTCGCGACCAGGCTCGACTGATCGTCATCGGCCCGCGGAACCGTGCGCGGTGTCCTGTCGGCGTAGCCGACCGCGACCGTGTCACAGGAGGTGCGGGTGTCGGCCAGCCAGGTAACACCTCAACCGGCACTTTCACCCATTTCACCGAGTTCGTACCTGCCCGGCTGAAGAATGAGTCGGTGACCGATGGACGGGCCGGTGGCCGGCGGACCGGACGTGGCCGGCGAAATCGGCAAACCCCTGGTCAGAAAGAGGTAAGGGCAGGCAGCGCCGCGGGAGATACCCGTCGGGCGAACTTCCTGGAGTTGTTCTTCGACCTGGTGCTGGTCTTTGCCTTGTCGGGAGTCGTCTCACGGGTCGCGCCGGACCTGTCCGCCGACACCTTCACCCGGCGGTGGGCGGGGCTGTTGTACGTCCTCGTGCTGGTCCTGCCGATGATGTGGCTGTGGACCACCACCGCCCACATCACGAGCCGCTTCGACCCGCGCCGGCCGGCCGCTCAGGCGATGGTGCTGTTCACCGCACTCGGCGTGGTGTTCATGGCGTCGTCGTTGCCGTACGCGTTCGTGGCACGCGGCTACGCGTTCGCCGTACCGTACGTGGTTCTTCAGGTGGGGCGACCGTTGTTCCTCATCTCGCTCCGGCGGGATCGTGCGCAACGAGCCCTCTACACGCGGTCGGCGATCTGGTTCACCGTATCGGCCGTACCGTGGCTGGCAGGCATCCTGGCTCAGGGCGGGTCCCGAGTTGGTCTGTGGGCGCTGGCCATCACGATCGACCTCGTGGCGGCCCGCTTCTCCTGGCCGGTGCCCGGCATGAGCCGGCAGTCGGACAGTGCCTGGGATCCCAGCAAGACCCATCACCTCGCCGCCCGGTACGAGCAACTCCTGCTGATCGCACTCGGCGAGACCGTGCTGTCACTGGGGATCACCTACACCAACACGCCGGTGTCACTGGTCACGACGCTGGCTATGGTGGTCGGCTTCGCCACCACGGTGCTCCTGTGGCGGATCTACTACTACCGGGCGGGGCAGGTGCTGCCCGAAGCCGTCGACTCAGCCGGAGACCGGGTCAGAGCCGGCCGGAACGTCGGGCGTGCCCACGTGCTGATGGTCCTGGGCATCGTGCTCGTGGCGACCGGCTACGAGATCGTCGTGACCCACCCGGGCGGCCACGTGCGCCCAGCCTGGCTGGCCACGATCCTCGGCGGGCCGATCGTCTTTGTCATCGGCCGGATCGGACTGGAACGGGTGGTCTTCAACCGGGTCTCCCCGAGCAGGCTCATCGGCATCGCGGCCTTGACGGCCGTGGCACTGCCGCTGGCCTTCACCACCCCGTTGATCGCGGCGGCAGTCGCCCTCGTGGTACTTCTCGGTATGGCCCTGGCCGACGCCCGACACGCCTGGGGTCTTCCACTGGAAGCCCCATCGCCGGCCACCGCCCGGCCGAAGAGAGGCTGACCCCGCAGAGCCACTGGCACTGGCCAGCTAGCCCCGGTTTTCACCCGAGGCAGCCAGGGATTCAGGTCGGCTGCCCCTCCAGCAACGCCTTCAATCTCGCCAGGTCCTTCCGGTTCGCGCGGCGCATCGCGCCGGCGAGAACGGGTGCGGCGATCGTCGCGAAGCCGCTCGGCTCACCGCGGTTGCGCAAGGTCATCCGGGTACGCTCCGCGCCCTGCGGCGCCCACTCGTAGGTGGTCTCCATCGGGAACGGGCCCTCGGCGGTCCGCATCACGAGCCGCTCGTCGGGCACCAACTCGACGATCTCGTACGTGTAGGCCAGCCGCCGCCCGAGGAAGTGCGCCACGAAGGCGACCCGGGAGCCGACCCGCGCCGGCGGCGGCGTCCGCCACTCGACCGACCTGATGTTGACGTACCAGGCGGGGGCGTTGGACGGGTCGCCCGCGTACGCGGCCACCTCGCCGACCGGGCGATCGATGGTCACCTCGGACAGCACATCCACCGGCATGACATCCCCCTTCGGTCCGGTCGCTCCATCGTCGCAGCCGGCGCGCGGCGATGTCGCGGGGCCGCACGATCGGTCAACGCCGGTTAGCATCAGGCGCATGACCTGGCGATGTTGATCCTGCCCTAGAGGTCGAGGCCGCGGGCCGCCGCGGACGCCGTACGTCCGGTGTCCGTCTCGTCCCCGTGGGAAGGCCTCATGATCGTCACTCCTACGCGCGTAGCCGCGACCCGCCGGCTGGCGGCCACGCTCTACGGCTACGCGTTCCTCACCGACTTCGTCCTGCTCTACCCGTTCTACGTACTGCTGTTCGCCGACACCGGGCTGTCGGTCGGGCAGATCTCCTCGCTGTTCGTCATCTGGTCGGCGACCGGCATCGTGCTGGAGGTGCCCTCCGGCGCCTGGGCCGACGCGGTGTCCCGCCGGCTGCTGCTCGTCCTGGCCCCGCTGCTGCCCGCGGTCGGCTTCGCCCTCTGGGTGCTCGTCCCGTCCTACCCGGTGTTCGCCGTCGGCTTCGTGCTCTGGGGTGCGGGTGGGGCGCTGCGCTCCGGCGCCCTGGAGGCGCTGGTCTTCACCGAACTCGACCGGCTCGGCGCCGCCGACCGGTACGCCCGCCTCATGGGCCGGGCCCGCACCGCGGACGTGGCCGCCGCGGCGGCCTCCGGGGCGGTGGCCGGGCCGGTCTTCGCCCTCGGCGGCTACCCGGCGGTCGGCGTGGCCAGCATCGGGGCCTGCCTGCTCGCCGCCGTCGTCGCCACCCGGTTCCCGGAGCACCGCCCGGCCCCGGCCGAGGCGCCCGCGCCGGTCACCGTCGGACCGGGGACGGTCGACGGGGACGACGAGCCCGGGTGGCTGGCCAGCCTGCGCGCCGGCCTGGTCGAGGCGCGGGCCGACCGCACGGTACGCGGGGCCCTGCTGCTCGTCCCGGCGGTGACCGCGGTCTGGGGCGGGCTCGACGAGTACACCGGGCTGCTGGCCCGGGACACCGGCGTCGCCGAGGCGACCGTGCCGCTGCTGCTCCTGCTGCTCTGGGCGGGGATGTCCGCGGGCGGGCTGCTCGCCCCGGTGGGGGAGCGGCTCACCGCCGTCGGGTACGCGGGCCTGCTGGTGCTCGCCGCCTCGGCGCTGGCGGCGGGCGCCCTGGCCGGCCGCCCGATGGGGTTCGTGCTGCTCGCGGTGGCGTTCGCGGCGTTCCAGCTCGCCACGGTCCTCGCCGACGTGCGGTTGCAGGCCCGCATCACCGGCGCGGCCCGGGCGACGGTGACCTCGGTGGCGGGGATGGCGACCGACCTGACCATCGTCGCGTTCTACGCCACGTACGGGGTCGTGGCCGGTGCCACCGGCAACGGGGTCGCGTTCGCGCTGGCCGCGGTGCCGTACCTGGCGGTGGCGCTCTGGCTGGTGGCGCGCCGGCCGGCGGCGCGCTGAGCGGCCCGCTGCCGGAGCCGGCCGGCTCCGGCAGCGGGCCGGCCGGTGCCCGACCGGGCGGTCCGGGTGGAGATCGGGCACGCCGCTGCCGCAATCGGGCGGCCGAAAAGCGAGAGATGCGCCGTCCATTCCGTTTTCCGCTGCCCGTTCGGTGCCGGAACCCGGCAGCAAATACACCGCATTACCCCAGATGTGACCGTCGTCACGCCCGTTTGCCGGTGTTAGAAAAAGAGGCACGAGCGCGCGGGAGGAGGTGCCAGGTGGACGCGGTAGAGCGCAGACACCACATCCTCACGCTGGCTCGGCGCCAGGGCGACGTCGACGTGCAGAAGCTCGCCGCCGACCTGGGCGTCGCACCGGAGACGATCCGGCGTGACCTCAGCCTGCTGGCACAGCAGGGTCTGGTGCGCCGGACCCACGGCGGCGCGTACCCGGTGGAGACCGCGCGCTTCGAGACGACGCTGGAGAGCCGGACCACCCGGTTCGTCGTGGAGAAGCGGCGGATCGCCGCCGCCGCGGTGGAGCACCTCGGCGACGCGGAATCGGTCTTCATCGACGAGGGCTACACGCCGCAACTGATCGCCGAGGCCCTGCCCACGCACCGGCCGCTCACCGTGGTGACCGCCTCGCTGCACACCGCGGCGGCGCTCGCGGCCTCGCCCAGCCTCACCGTCCTGCTGCTCGGCGGCCGGGTGCGAGGCCGCACCCTGGCCACCGTCGACCACTGGGCCACCGCCATGCTCAGCGGCTTCGTCATCGACCTGGCGTACGTCGGCGCGAACGGGATCTCCCGCGAGCACGGGCTGACCACGCCCGACCCGGCGGTGGCCGCCGTCAAGGCGAAGGTCATGGCGGTGTCGCGGCGGGTGGTGTTCGCCGGGGTGCACACCAAGTTCGGCGGCCACAGCTTCTGCCGATTCGGCGACGTCGGGGACGTCGACACCATCGTCACGGACACCGCGCTGCCGGCGTCCGAGGCGCACCGTTACTCACTGCTCGGCCCCGTGGTGCTGCGCGTCTGAGCGTCCGGGCCGACCCGTCTCCTCCACCACCACACCACCACCATGGAGGTTCGCTGTGTCCAGAACACGGTCTCCTCGCCGATGGCACGGCACACTCGCCGTCGCCCTCGCGGTCGGCCTGACCGCGACCGCCTGCTCCGGAGCCGGCGGCGGCTCCTCGTCGGGCGGCGGCAGCGGCGGCAAGACGATCACCGTGCTGATGGTCGGCAACCCGCAGATGGAGGACCTGGCCAAGGTCACCGCCGACAACTTCACCAAGCAGACCGGGATCACCGTGCGGTTCACGATCCTGCCGGAGAACGAACTACGCGACAAGGTCACCCAGGACGTGGCCACCCAGGGCGGCCAGTACGACGTGGCGACGATCGGGGCGTACGAGGCGCCGATCTGGGCCAAGAACGGCTGGCTGCACGAGCTCAGCTCCTACGCCGACGCCGACCCCGGCTACGACGAGGGCGACCTGCTCAAGCCGATGGTCGCCTCGCTCTCCGGCCAGGACGGCAAGCTCTACGCGGCGCCCTTCTACGGAGAGTCCTCCTTCCTCATGTACAACAAGGAACTCTTCGCGGCCAAGGGCCTGACCATGCCGGAGCGGCCGACCTGGCAGCAGGTGGCCCAGTTCGCCGCGAAGCTCGACGACAAGAAGGCCGGCGTGGCCGGCATCTGCCTGCGCGGGCTGCCCGGCTGGGGCGAGCTGTTCGCCCCGCTGACCACCGTCGTCAACACCTTCGGGGGCACCTGGTTCGAGAAGGACTGGACACCGAAGGTGAACGCGCCCGAGTTCACCGAGGCGACGAAGTTCTACGTCGACCTGGTGCGGGCCCACGGCGAGGCGGGCGCCCCGCAGGCCGGCTTCACCGAGTGCCTGAACACCTTCGGTCAGGGCAAGGCGGCGATGTGGTACGACGCCACCTCCGCCGCGGGCACGCTGGAGGACAAGAGCGCGAGCAAGGTCGCCGGCAAGGTCGGCTACGCGTACGCGCCGGTGAACAGGACCAGGTCGTCCGGCTGGCTCTGGGCCTGGGCGCTGGCGATGCCGAAGACCACCAAGAACGCCGACGCCGCCTGGAAGTTCATCTCCTGGGCCACCGGCAAGGAGTACGAGAAGCTGGTCGGCTCGTCGCTCGGCTGGTCCCGGGTGCCGGCCGGCAAGCGGCAGTCCACGTACGCCATCCCCGAGTACCGGCAGTCCGCCACCGCCTTCGCCGACCTCACCCTCAAGTCGATCCAGGAGGCCGACCCGGTCAACCCGGGGGTGCAGCCCCGTCCCGCGCTCGGCGTGCAGTTCGTCGGCATCCCGGAGTTCGCCGACCTCGGCACCAAGGTCTCCCAGGAGGTCTCCGCCGCGATCGCCGGCAGCACCACCGTCGACAAGGCGCTCGCTGACGGCCAGCGACTGGCCGAGGGCGTCGCCAAGGAATACCGGTAGCCGCCGGCCGGGGCCGGTCGACCGCCGGCCGGCCCCGGCCCTGCCCCGAGGTGGTCCCATGACCCAGACCGTCACCGCCGGCGCGGGCGCGGCACGCCGGTGCACCGTCAGACCCGTCCCCGCCGCCGCGCGGCAGCGCTGGACCCGCCGCGCCCCGCTGCTGCCCGCCCTGATCTTCGCCATCGTGGTGACCCAGATCCCGTTCCTGGTCACCCTCTACCTGTCCACCCTCGACTGGAACGCGCTGCGGCCCGGCCGGCGGGCCTTCGTCGGCCTCGCCAACTACGGCCAGGTGCTCACCGACGCCCGGTTGCGGGCCGCCCTGCTGAACACGGTGGTGCTCACCGCCGCCTCTGTCGTGCTCTCCGTCCTGCTGGGCCTCGGCCTGGCCATCCTGCTCGACCGCCGGTTCCCCGGGCGGGGCGTGGTGCGTACCCTGCTCATCACGCCGTTCCTGGTGATGCCGATGGCCGCGGCGCTGCTGTGGAAGCACGCCATCTACAACCCGTCGTACGGCCTGATCAACGGCATCGTGGGCGGCAGCACCGACTGGGTGTCCCGGTACCCGATGCTCTCGGTGGTCACCACCCTGGTCTGGCAGTGGACCCCGTTCATGATGCTGATCATCCTGGCCGGGTTGCAGAGCCAGTCGCTGGAGACGCTGGAGGCCGCCCGGGTCGACGGCGCCGGCCCGTGGCAGACCTTCACCCGGGTGACCCTGCCCTACCTGCGTCCGTACCTGGAGCTGGGCGCCCTGCTCGGCTCGATCTACCTGGTGCAGACCTTCGACGCCGTCTTCACCATCACCCAGGGCGGGCCCGGCACCGCCACCACCAACCTGCCGTACGAGATCTACCTGACCACCTTCCGCAAGTTCGAGTACGGCGAGGCCGCCGCGGCGGGGGTCGTGGTGGTGATCGGCACCATCGTCGTCGCCACCTTCGCGCTGCGGGTGATCTCCAGCCTGTTCCGGATGGAGGACACGCGATGACCACCCTGACCCGAGGCGCCTCCCGGCGGCGGCCGACCAGCCCGACCCGGCGGACGAGCGGCCCCACGGGGCTGGCCTGGACCCTGCTGGCCTGGTTGGCCGGGCTGCTGTTCTTCCTGCCGGTGCTCTGGATGGTGCTCACCGGCTTCAAGCGCGAGGTCGACGCCGCCAGCAACCCGCCGTCCTGGTTCTTCACCCCGGTGCTCGACGGCTACCGGCAGGTCTTCGACCGGGACCTCACGCCGTACCTGCTCAACTCCCTGATGGCCAGCCTACTGTCCACCCTGCTGGTGCTGCTGCTGGCCACCCCGGCCGCGTACGCGCTGTCGATCCGGCCGGTGGCCAAGTGGCGTGACGTGCTCTTCTTCTTCATCAGCACCAAGATGCTGCCCGCGGTCGCCGCGCTGCTGCCGATCTACCTGCTGGTCAAGGAGCTCGGCATGCTGGACAACGTCTGGACCATGGTCGTCCTCTACACCGCGATGAACCTCCCGCTCGCGGTCTGGATGATGCGGTCGTTCCTGCTGGAGGTCCCGTCCGCGCTGATCGAGGCGGCGGCGATGGACGGCGCGAGCCTGACCGTGACGATCCGGCGGGTCCTGCTGCCGATCGTCGCGCCCGGCCTGGCCGCCACGGCCCTGATCTGCTTCATCTTCAGCTGGAACGAGTTCTTCTTCGCGGTCAACCTCACCGCGACCCGGGCCGGCACCTCGCCGATCTTCCTGGTCGGCTTCATCACCTCCGAAGGGCTCTTCCTCGCCCGGCTCTGCGCGGCGGCGACCATCGTGTCGCTGCCGGTCGTGCTGGCCGGCTGGATCGCCCAGAAGCAACTCGTCCGAGGACTCTCCATGGGGGCGGTCAAATGAAGGCAGCGGTCATCGTCACGCCGGGTCAGATCTCAGTGGAGTCCCTGCCCGACCCCGCACCCGGGCCGCGCGAGGTGGTCGTCGAGGTCGCCGGCTGCGGGATCTGCGGCACCGACCTGCACATCATGGACGGCGAGTTCGCGCCCGCGTACCCGATCGTGCCGGGCCACGAGTTCGCCGGCACGGTGGTCGCGACGGGGTCCGACGTCACCGAGGTGCGGGTCGGCGACCCGGTGGCCGTCGACCCGTCGCTGCACTGCGGGGAGTGCTACCAGTGCCGGCGCGGCCGGGGCAACCTCTGCGAACGCTGGGCGGCCATCGGGGTCACCGTCTCCGGCGGCGCGGCCGAGTACGCGGTCGCGCCGGTGCGGAACTGCTTCCCGCTGCCGGAGTCCGTCGCGCCGGCCGACGCCGCGCTGATCGAGCCGCTCTCCTGCGCGGTACGCGGCTTCGACGTGCTGCCCCGCCGGCTCGGCGACCACTACCTGATCTACGGCGCCGGCACGATGGGGCTGATGATGCTGGAACTGGCGAAGCGTTGCGGCGCGGCGAGCGTGAGCGTGGTGGACCCGAATCCGGAGCGGCTGGCCACCGCGGTGACGCTGGGCTGCACGGCCAGCGGCGCGAGCGCGGACGACCTGACCCGCCCCCGCGGCTGGGACGTGGTCATCGACTGCACGGGCGTCCGGGCGGCGATCGACGACGGGCTCGGCCGGGTCGCCCCGGCCGGGACGTTCCTCCAGTTCGGGGTCGCCGAGTACCGCACCCGGGCGACCGTGGAGCCGTACCGGATCTACAACCAGGAGATCACCGTCACCGGGTCGATGGCGGTGCTGCACAGCTTCGAACGGGCGGGCGAGCTGTTCGCCGCGGGCGTGCTGGATCCGGAGGTGTTCATCAGCGACCGCTTCCCGCTCGACCGGTACGCCGAGGCGATGGCCCAGTTCCGGGCGGGCGTCGGCCGGAAGATCCAGATCGCGGGCTGACGAGGGTGGCCTGGTGGTCGCCGGCAAATCGGTGGTTAACCGGATAAATGTTCGCCTGCTGACTACGGTGGGGTGCGCAAGCGGTCAGCGGAAGCGGTCCGGTTCGGGTGGTCCGACGGTCCGCCGCACGGGCTGGCCGGGCAGGGCCGACCGCAGGAGGCGAATCCGGTGACGATGGAAGCAGAGCGCACCCTGCAGGACGAGGAACTCGCCCGGCTGGGTGACCTCGCCGCCCAGCTCCGGGTGGACTCGATCCGCTGCAGCACCAAGGCCGGAACCGGCCACCCGACCTCCAGCCTCTCCGCCGCCGACCTGATGGCGGTGCTGATCTCCCGGCACCTGCGCTACGACTGGCGGAACCCGCGCAACCCCGCCAACGACCACCTGATCTTCTCCAAGGGCCACGCCTCGCCCCTGCTCTACGCGGTCTTCAAGGCGGTCGGCGCGATCAGCGAGCAGGAGCTGATGGACACCTACCGTCAGTCCGGGTCGCGCCTGCAGGGACACCCCACCCCGGCCCTGCCCTGGGTGGACGTGGCGACCGGGTCGCTCGGCCAGGGACTGCCGGTCGGCGTGGGCATCGCGCTGGCCGGGCGGTACCTCGACCAGCGGCCGTACCACGTCTGGGTGCTCTGCGGCGACAGCGAGACCGCCGAGGGCTCCATCTGGGAGGCCCTGGACAAGGCCGGCCACTACGGGCTGCGCAACCTCACCGCGATCGTGGACGTGAACCGGTTGGGCCAGCGGGGGGCGACCGAACTGGAGTGGGACCTGGACACCTACCGCCGGCGGGTCGAGGCGTTCGGCTGCCACCCGCTGGTCGTCGACGGCCACGACCTGACCGCGATCGACGAGGCGTTCGCCCGGGCCCGGCAGGCGACCGGCCCCACGGTCGTGCTGGCCCGGACCGTCAAGGGCAAGGGGGTGCCCGAGGTCGAGAACAAGCCGGACTGGCACGGCAAGGCGCTCAAGGAGGACATGGCCGAACGGGCCGTCCAGGCCCTCGGCGGGGTCCGGCAGATCCGCGTCACCGGGCCGCACCCCGGCAGCTTCTCGCCCCCGGCCGCCCCCACCGTCGAGCCGCCGCAACTGCCCCGGTACGAGAAGGGGGCGAAGGTGGCCACCCGGAACGCGTACGGGGACGCGCTGCGCGCGCTCGGCGCCCGGCCGGACGTGGTGGCCCTCGACGGCGAGGTCAGCGACTCCACCCGCGCCGACAAGTTCGGCGAGGCGTACCCGGACCGGTTCTTCGAGATGTTCATCTCCGAGCAGCAACTGATCGCCGCCGCGGTGGGCCTGCAGGTACGCGGCTACCGGCCCTTCGCGGCGACCTTCGCCGCGTTCCTGTCCCGCGCGTACGACTTCATTCGCATGGCGGGCATCTCCCGGGCCGACATCGCCCTCTCCGGCTCGCACGCCGGCGTGGAGATCGGCCCGGACGGTCCCTCGCAGATGGGGCTGGAGGACCTGGCCGCGCTGCGGGCCGTGCAGGGGTCGACCGTCCTCTATCCCAGCGACGCCGTCTCCTGCGCCGCCCTCGTCGCGCAGATGGTCGACCGCAAGGGCGTCAGCTACCTGCGCACCACCCGCGGCAAGTACCCGGTGCTCTACGACAACGGGGAGGACTTCCCGGTCGGCGGCAGCAAGGTGGTCCGGGCCGGCGGCGACGTCGCGCTGATCGGCGCCGGGGTGACCGTGCACAACTGCCTCGCCGCCGCCGACGAGCTGGCGCGCGAGGGCATCGACGCCCGGGTCATCGACCTCTACTCGGTCAAGCCGGTCGACCGGCAGCGCCTGCTCGACGCGGTCCGGGACACCGGTGGTCGGCTGGTGGTGGTCGAGGACCACTACCCGGAGGGCGGGTTGGGCGCGGCCGTGCTCGAATCGCTGGCCGACCTCGCCGACCCGGTGCGGGTCAGCCACCTGGCCGTACGCGGGCTGCCCGGCTCCGGCACGCCCACCCAGCAGATGGACCGGGCGGGCATCGGGGTCAACGCCATCGTCTCGGCGGCCCGCGCCCTGGCCTGACCGCCGACCGTTTCACCCCCACGCGCGCGGGTACCCGCAGGTCCGGTCCGAGAGGGGGTCCCAGGTGAACTACACGGAGTTCATCCAGTCGGTGGCGTCGAAACCGAAGATGTCCCCGGCGCAGGCCGAGCCGATCACCCGCGCCACGCTCCAGACGCTGACCGAACGGATCACCGGCGGACAGGCGCGGGACCTCGCGTCGCAGCTTCCCCAGGAGCTGAAGGCGTCTGTCAGCATGGCCGGGGTGAATCCCGAGCCGTTCGGGCTGCCGGAGTTCCTCGAGCGGGTGCAGGCCCGGGCGGCGGTGGATCTCCAGGCGGCGACCGACGGCGCCCGTGCCGTGTTCGACACCCTGCGGGAGAAGATCAGCGCGAAGGAGTACGGGGACGTCGTCGACCAGCTGCCGCAGGACTTCTGGCAGCTCACCGGGCCGGCGTCCAGCCGGCTCGAGACCCGGCGGGTCGGCACGTAGTCCGCCCGGTCACCGCTGCAACCGGATCTCGGCCGGTTCGCGGTCGCTGCGGAGCCCCTTCCAGGACGGGTGCCGCAGCCGGCGGTCCGGGGTCCAGGACCGGAAGGTCACGTCCCCGACCAGCACCGGGTCGACCCAGACGGCGTGGCGGGCGTGCTCGCGCGGTACCGGCGCGCCGAAGGGCGGGTCCCGCCGGGCCAGCGGCGCCAGCCGTTGCTGGAGGTCGCGCAGCACCGTCTGGGTGAAGCCGGTGCCGACGTGCCCGATGTAGACCAGCCGGTCCTGCGGGTCGTACATGCCGAGCAACAGGGAGCCGATGGTGCCGGCCCGCCGGCCGGCGCCGGGCTTCCAGCCGCCCACGATGACCTCGACGGTGTCGTTGAGCGGCACCTTGACCCACGACGACGCGCGGCGACCCGGCTGGTACGTCCCGTCGAGCTGCTTGGCGACGACCCCTTCCAGGCCGAGTTCCGCCGCCGCCGTGGCCAGGTCCCGGCCGGCCTCGCCGGTCCAGTAGGGCGGCGTCTCGACGCTCTCGCCGCTGAGCCCCAGCTCCTCCAGCGCCGCACGGCGATCCGTGTACGGCAGCGACGTGGTGTCCCGGCCGTCCAGGTACAGCAGGTCGAACAGGTACAGCCGGACCGGAGTCGCGGTGACCAGCGCGGCGGCCGGGGCCCGGACGTGCATCCGGCGCTGCAGCGCCGCGAAGCTGGGCCGGCCCTCGCCGTCGAGGGCCACGATCTCCCCGTCGAGCACCGCCCGCCGCCCGGCCAGGAGCTGCGCCAGCTCCGTCAGCTCCGGGTACGCCCGGGTGACGTCCCGATCGTTGCGGCTGAGCAGCCGCAGCCCGGCGTCGACGTAGGCGACCGCGCGGACGCCGTCCCACTTGAACTCGTATCCCCAGCCGGACCCGGTCGGCAGCGCGCCGCTGGAGGCGAGCATCGGCGGTACGAGCTTGGGCATCCTGGCGGCCACACCCCGATCCTGGCCGTCGTCGCCCGGGGTGACGCCGATTTCCGCCCTTTTGCCCGCCCCGGCGGGTGCGATCGTTTGTCCGGGTCACCGGTGGGTAGCCACGCTGTCTCCGGGACGGGAAGGACGGAGCATGGCCGAGCTGGAGTTCTTCGAGAAGGTGGCCGCACGGGCTGGCGTCCCGGCGGAGACCGCACGATCCCTCACCGAGGCCACCCTGCGGACGCTCGCCGAGCGGATCAGCGGCGGCGAGGCGGCCGACCTGGCCGATCACGTGGCGCACCAGCTGCGCCCGCTGCTGACCCGGGCCCGCCCGGAGGAACCCGAGGCGTTCGGGTACGACGAGTTCCTGCGGCGGGTGGCGGAGCGCGCCGGGCAGGCGCCGGACCTCGCCGAGCGGGGCGCGCGGGCCGTGCTCCAGACGCTGCACCGCGTGGTGGGGGAGCGGGAGTTCGCACACGCGATGGCGCAGCTGCCGAAGGAGATCGGCGCGCTGGCCCAACCGGTGCCCCGCTCGGCCTGACCGGCTCCGGTGCCCTTCGGACGGCGCTCTCCGGATGGCGGTGAACGGGCAGGGAGGCGGCGGATGGCTGACGTGATCCAGGAGTTTCTCGACCGGCTGGGCCGGAACGAGGTCTCGACCACCGAGTTTCTGCCGCCCGCGGTACACGGCACGGTCCGTCTCGACATCGAGTGCGACAGCCGGACCGAGCAGTGGTTCGTCACGATGCAGAAGGGGAAGGTGCTCGTCGCGCGCGCGGGCAGAGAGCCGGAGGCGGTGATGCGGGGGAGCCGACCGGCGTTCGATCGGTTGGCCAGCGGTGCGGAAACCTTCGTGTCCCTGCTGTTCCGGAACGACGTCGTCGTCGAGGGGAACATTCAGTTGGTGGACCGCTTCTCGCGCCTCTTCCCCAGCCCCAGTTCCGCGCAGCATCCTCGCGAGTTCGCCCGCAGGGAGCGGCAGAGGCGTGAACGGTAGAACCGTCAGCATCCTGGACGGGAACATGTTCATCGTCACCGACGAGCGGGGCGACGTCGGTCCCTCGCCGGCCTTTCCGACCGGGCTTTTCTACTTCGACACCCGCTTCCTGTCGGTCTGGGGTCTCAGCCTCAACGGGCAGCGCCTGAATGCCCTGTCGAGGGACGAGGTGCAGTACTTCGAGACGCACTTCTTCCTCGTGCCCGGGGAGCCGACGCACTATATCGACGCGAAGGTGTCGGTCATCCGGGAGCAGGCGATCTCCGCCGACTTCACCGAGTCGCTGACCGTCCTGAATCACGACATCAAGCCGGCCCGCTTCACGTTGCGGCTTGACGTGAGCAGTGATTTCGCCGACCTGTTCGAGATCAAGGATGTTCGGCGGAAGAGTGGGTCGACGTCGGTGCACAAAGAAGACCGCCGCCTGCGCCTCTGCTACGAGCGAGAGAGGTTCCGGCGCGAGACGGTCGTTTCCAGCAGCGCGCCGGCACGGGTCGACGACGGTGGGATGTGCTTCGACATTCAGCTGGAGCCGCGGGGGGCGTGGCGCGCCGAGCTGCGTGTGCAGCCCATCATCCACGGGGCCCAGGGCGAGGTGGGAGGAGGCGTCTGGGGTGCCCACCGGAGGAGGCGGGTCGACCAGCAGTTGCGGCGGGGTCTGGAGCGCTGGCTCACGCGGGTACCACAGCTGGCCTGTGACTATGAGCCACTCCAGACGGCGTACGAGCGCAGCGTCGTCGATCTGGCCGCCATGCGGTTCACGACGTTGTCCGGTGGAATGCCCGTCCCCTGCGCCGGTCTGCCCTGGTTCATGACCATCTTCGGGCGGGACAGCATCTTCATCAGCCTGCAGGCGTTGCCGTTCGCGCCGCAGTTGGCTCCGCCCGTGCTGCGCCTGCTGGCCGCCCTGCAGGGCAGCCGGCTCAACGACTACCGGGAGGAGGAACCCGGGAAGATCCCGCATGAACTCCGGTACGGGGAAGCCGCCGCGTTCCAGGAGCAGCCACACAGCCCCTACTACGGGTCGGCGGACGCGACCCCGCTGTTCGTGATCCTGCTCGACGAGTACGAGCGGTGGACCGGGGACGCCAAACTGGTGCGGTTTCTCGAGCACGACGCCCGAGAGGCGTTGGACTGGATCGACGAGTACGGCGACCTGCTCGGCAACGGTTACCTCTCCTACTGGCGACGCAACAAGATCAACGGCCTGGAGAACCAGTGCTGGAAGGACTCCTGGGACTCGATCTCGTACCACGACGGCCGCCTGCCCCGCCCGCCGCGCGCCACCTGCGAGTTGCAGGGCTACGCCTACGACGCGAAGATCCGCGGCGCTCGTCTGGCCCGCCAGTTCTGGAACGACCCGGCCTACGCCGAGCGGCTCGAACGGGAAGCCGCCGAGCTCAAGGAGCGGTTCAACCGCGACTTCTGGATCCCGGACAAGGAGTACTACGCGCTGGCCCTCGACCCCGACGGCAAGCCCGTCGACGCCCTCGCCTCCAACATGGGCCACCTGCTGTGGAGCGGCATCGTCGAACCCGCTCGCGCGAAGAAGGTCGCCCAACACCTGATGAGCCCCGCCATGTTCTCCGGTTGGGGCGTGCGTACCCTCGCCGACACCGAAGCCCGCTACAACCCCGTCGGCTACCACGTCGGCACCGTCTGGCCGTTCGACAACTCCATCATCGCCTGGGGGCTGTGGCGCTACGGCTTCCGCGACGAGGCGGCCCGCATCGCCGAGGGCGTCATCCAGGCGTCAGCGGAGTTCCAGGGCCGCCTCCCCGAGGCGTTCGGTGGCTACGACCGCGCCCTGACCAACTACCCGGTCGAGTATCCGACCGCGTGCAGCCCGCAAGGCTGGTCGGCCGGGGCGACCCTGCTGTTCCTCCGCACCATGCTCGGCCTCGAACCCCACGAGAACCACCTCGCGAGCGACCCCGTCCTGCCGCCCTCCATCCAGCGCATCGAACTGCTGGACATCCCCGGCCGCTGGGGACGAGCCAACGCCTTCGGCCTCCGCACCGGTGGTACGAGACGACGACTGCCAACCAGTTGACGCGACGCGGCCGCCATGAGGTGGTCTCGCGGGAGCGGGTCGCGTTCGGCTGACGCGGCGCCGGCGGTCGGACGGCCGCCGACGCCACCATCGGCTCAGCCGGGCAGGTGCAGGAACGACCACTGGTGGCCGTCGAGGTCCCGGAACCCGCGCATGTACATGAACCCGAGGTCCTGCCCCCGGCCCAGCGACGTGCCGCCCGCGACGACCGCCCGGTCGACCAGGTCGTCCACCTGCTCGCGCCGGTCGACGCCGAGGCCGACGATCACCTCGCGGCTGGTCGCGGTGTCGCAGACCTCGGCCCCGGCGAAGGCGGCGAAAGCCGCCGGGGTGTGCAGGATCAGGTGGGTGGCCCCGCCGAGGGTGAGTTGGGCGCTCTCGCCGCCGGTCTGCCGTGGCCCCGCCGTGAAGCCCAGGGCGGTGAAGAATTCGATCGCCCGGTCCAGGTCCCGCACCGGCAGGTTGACGAAGGTCGCGGTGCTCATCGGGCCACCTCCGAGGTCTCCAGGAACTCCTTGAGGACGGCCAGCCGGTCCCGCCAGTACGCCTTGAGCCGGTCGGCCTCGGCGGCGTCGGTGAGCTTCTCGTGCAGCACGGCCACCCGCGCCTTCGTCCCGCTCACCGGGGTGAAGCCGACCGCGATCCGGCTCGGCCCGCCGGCCCAGTCGGCCCGGAAGGTCTTCGGCGCGGTGGCCGTACGGACCCGGATCGCCACGTCGGGGAGCCACCGCCGGCGCAGCGTCTCGTCGGCGAACGCGGCGAAGAGCGTGGTGACCGGTACGGCCACCGTCCGGCTGCCGGTGGCCTCGAAGCCGCCGCCGCGCCGCTGGCCGGGGGCCCGCAGCCCGCGCGCCTGCTCGTACCCGACGGTGATGGTCTGCGCCCACCAGCCGGGCACCTCGTGCGCGGTGACCAGCCGGCGGGCGATCTCGGTGTGGGTCCGTTCGGCCGCGCCCCAGGCGTCGAGCCGGGCGAACCACTCCGCCCAGTCGTGGCCGGTGCGCTCACGCAGCAGCGCGGCGGAGATCCGGTCGAGTTGGCTGCGGGCGGGGCCGGCCGGGGCGGCGGGGGCGGTGCTTTCGGCGGCGGGTGCCGGGGTTTCGACGGCGGCCTTGGCGAGCAGTTGCCGGCGGGCGGTCGTGTAGCTCTCGCCGGTGCGGGCCATCCGGGTCCGCACCCGGGACTTGAACGACTTGTGACTCGTCATCACATGCTCCCTGTCGGCGGCGCGGTCGCGGGGACTCACGCTCCCGTCGACCCCGCCGTGGGCATGTGGCGTGTCGGTGGGCCAGTCGGCACCGCGTCCCGAGGGCTCGGGGGCCCCCTTTGCCTCCGCGGGACCGGTGGCGTGAGCACCGGGATGGAGGTGGGGCGCGGGACTGCGCCGCGCCCAGTCTACGCCCGGATCCGCCGCCGGTGGGGGAGGTCAGCTCACCGGCCGGGCTCGGCCGTCTGCTCCCACATCGACTTCATCTCGTCGAACGCCTGCTCCATGATCTGCACCATGGCCCGGCGGGCCCGCTCGCCGTCGCGGTGCTGGAGCGCCTGGGCCACCTCGGCGTGCAGCTGCAACGCCTGCTGGTCGGGGTGGTGCGGCATCAGGTGGTAGTGGTGCCGGCCGGTGAGCACCTCGGCGACCAGTTCCTGGAGCTTCACGAACATCTCGTTGCCGGAGGCGGCCAGGACCCGCCGGTGGAAGTCGATGTCCAGGCGGAGGAACCGGTCCTCGTCGCCGGCCTCGCCGGCGGCCCACATCTTCGCGGCGATGCCGACCAGGTCGCTGGCCTCGTCGGGGGAGATCCGGCTCGCCGCCAGCCAGGCCGCGTGCGGCTCGATCGCGGTCCGCAGCTCGGTGATCGAACGCAGCTGCGCCATCCGCCCGGCGGAGGCGAGCCGCCAGCGGATCACCTGCGGATCGAAGACGTTCCACGCCGCGGCGGGCCGGATCAGCACGCCGACCCGGCGACGCGTCTCGATGAAGCCCATCGACGCGAGCACCCGCAGGACCTCGCGGATCACCGACCGGGAGACGGCGTACCGGTCCACCAGCTCGTCGATGTTGAGCACCGAGCCGGCGGCCAGCTCGCCGCCGCAGATGGCGGTGCCGAGATGGTCGAGGACGCGGGCGTGCAGCCCCGCCTCGGCGGGGCCGGACTGGGCGGGTGCGACCCCCGGGGAGGACTGATCCACGCGCTGGATCATATCAGTTAGGGATCACCCCTTGAATAAGTCAGATCTTTCGGCCTAGCATCCGGTCGTTAAGCGGACGTTACAGCGTTGTGGCGCTCTTCCCCCGGGGCGGCGACCACGAGAAAAGGAGAGATGACGTGCGACGTCGATCGATAATCGGTACGTCTCTGGCCGTGGTGGTCGCCATGGGCCTGGCCGCCTGCGGCGGCGGTGGCGACGACAGCGGCGCCTCCAAGACCGTCCACGTGACCCTGGCGAACCACGTGTGGACGGAGAACATCAAGAAGGCCCTGCCCGAGTTCGAGAAGCAGACCGGGCTCAAGGTCGAGATCACCCAGCTCGGCGAGGACCAGCTCTCCGACCAGTACAACGTCAAGCTCAACGCCGGGTCGTCCGACCTCGACGTGATGATGTACCGGCCCCTGCAGGAGGGGAAGCTCTTCGCCAAGAACAAGTACCTGGCCGACCTGTCCGACCAGGTCAAGTCCAGCAAGGACTGGGACTTCTCCGACTTCCAGTCCGGCCCGGTGGAGGCCACCACGTACGAGGGCAAGCCGGTGGGCGTCCCGATCATCACCGAGCAGGAGGTCCTGTACTACCGCAAGGACCTGCTCGCCAAGGCCGGCCTGAGCGCCCCGCCGAAGACCCTAGACGAGCTCAAGGCCGCCGCCGCCAAGATCAAGGCGACCACCCCCGGCGTCGCGGGCTTCGTCGCCCGGACCGGCAAGTCGCCGGCGGTCACCCAGTTCTCCAGCTTCCTCTACAGCTTCGGCGGTGACTTCGTCGACGGCAGCGGCAAGGCGACCGTCAACAGCGACGCCGCCAAGCAGGCGTACGCCTTCTACGGCGGGCTGATCAAGGACAGCGGCCCGGCCAACGTCAGCACCGACATGAGCTGGCCCGAGGCGATGGCCATCTTCACCCAGGGCAAGGCCGCCTTCTACACCGAGGCCAACTCGCTCTACAAGAACGCCACCGACCCGGCCAAGTCCAAGGTGTCCGACACCGTCGGCTTCGCGCCGTTCCCGGCCGGCCCGGCCGGCTCCAAGCCGTACAACATCCCCTCGTGGGCGCTGGGCATCAACGACGCCTCGAAGAACAAGAGCAACGCCTGGAAGTTCATCGAGTGGGCCACCGGCAAGGAGCAGACCCTGGCGCAGCAGAAGGCCGGCGTGCCGAGCGCCCGCACCTCGGTCTGGGCCAACCCGGAGGGCACCGCGAACTACCCGAAGGACCTGGTTGAGGCCATCAACGCCAGCACCCAGGGCGGCGTCGCCCACGACCGGCCCGTGGTGGTGAAGGTCGGCCAGGCCCGCGAGATCGTCGGCCAGCCGATCGTCGACGCGATCACCGGCAAGGACTCGGCGGCCGCGGCCGACACGGCCAACGACGCCTTCCAGAAGTTCCTGGACGACGAGGCCAAGTAAGCCGCGCGCGGGTGGTGGGGCGGACTGCCCCACCACCCGCGTACCCCTGTCGGTCCGCCTACCCCGGAGTTCTCATGGCAACCGTCACCACCCCCAGCCGCGCGCCCGGCGGCGCCGGCGTCATGCCCGACACGCCCGGCTGGGCGCGCTGGGCCAACGACCACCGCAAGTGGCTCTTCGCGGCCCCCGCGATGGCCTTCGTGGCCGCGCTGATCGTGATCCCGCTCGGCTGGACCGTCTGGCTCAGCCTCACCGACGCCGAGGGATCCGTCCGCGCCGAGAGCGAGTTCGTGGGCTTCCAGAACTACCTCGACGTGCTCTCGGACACCGACCGGTTCTGGCCGGCGGTCGGCCGCACCGCCGCCTTCACCGTGGTCGCGCTGGCCTTCGAGGTGGTCCTCGGCATGGCCATCGCGCTGTTGCTGTGGCGGCCGTTCAAGGGCCAGAAGTGGGTCCGGGTCGCCATCCTCATGCCGCTGGTCGCCACCCCGGTCGCGGTCGGCATGATGTGGCGGCTCATCTTCGACCCGAACATCGGCCTGGCCAACCAGGTGCTCGGCTGGGTCGGCATCGGCCCGCAGCCCTGGCTCGCCGGTCAGCACTCCGCCCTGCCCACCACGATCTTCATCGACGTGTGGCAGTGGACGCCGATGGTGGTGCTGATCCTGCTCGCCGGCCTGACCTCGCTCTCCGAGGAGCCCCAGGAGGCGGCGCGGATCGACGGCGCCAGCACCTGGCAGCGGTTCCGGCACGTCACCCTGCCCCTGCTGATGCCCACGGTCATCGTGGCGATCCTGCTGCGCGGCATCGACGCGCTGAAGACCTTCGACATCCTCTACGCCACCAAGGGCAAGGGCGGCGGTTCCTACCACGAGGTGGAGACCCTCAACGTGTACGCCTACGGGCTGAGCTTCGACTACAACGAGTACGGCGTCTCCTCCACCGTCCTCATCCTCTTCTTCCTGATCATCATCGGGTCGATGTGGGCCCTGACCGCGCGGCGCAAGGAGGCCAAGCGATGAAGGCCAGTCCCGCGTACCGGCTGTTCCGGGTGGTCGCGCTCGTCGTCGTGGTGTTGTCGCTGATCACGCCGCTGCTCTGGATGATCGCCGCGTCGTTCAAGACCAACGTCGACATCTACGACACCGGCAAGGCGCTGATCTTCTCGCCCACCCTGGACAACTACGCCAACGTCCTCAAGCAGTCGCACTACGTCCAGTTCATCGGCAACAGCCTCTGGGTGGCCTTCGCCGCCACCGTGCTGTCGCTGATCCTCGGCGTGCCGGCGGCGTACTCGATGAGCCGGTTCAACATGAAGAAGTCGGCCCTGGTGGTGCTGATGGCCCGGGTCATCCCCGGCGTCTCGCTGCTGGTGCCCTGGTACTACGTCTTCTCGAACCTGCAGATGGTCGGCGGCTTCACCGTGCTGATCCTCAGCCACATGTTCGTCTCGCTGCCGCTGATCGTCTACATCATGATGGGCTTCTTCGACGGCCTGCCCGAGGAGTTGGAGGAGGCGGCGCTGGTCGACGGGCTCACCCACATCGGCGCGTTCCGCCGGATCACCCTGCCGCTGTCCGTGCCGGGCATCGCGACCGCCGGGATCCTGTCCTTCATCTTCTCCTGGAACAACTTCATGTTCGCCCTGGTGCTCTCCGGCGCGGACACCAAGACCCTGCCCGTGGCGATCTTCGACTTCGTCGGATACGCCAGCATCGACTGGGGCGGCCTGATGGCTGCGGCCACCGTGGTCACCCTGCCGATCATGGTGATCGCCCTGTTCGTGCAGAAGTACGTGGTCTCCGGCCTCACCGCCGGTGCGACGAAGGGCTGAGCACCATGACCACCATCGCGCGTGTCGAGACCTTCCTCGTCGCCCCCCGCTGGCTCTTCGTCCGGGTTGAGACCGAGAGCGGGATCGTCGGCTGGGGCGAGGCCACCTGCGAGGGCCGCTCCGAGACCGTCCGCGCCGCCGTCGACCAGCTCGCCGAACTGCTGATCGGCCGGGACGCGCTGCGCATCGAGGACCACTGGCAGGTGGTGACCAAAGGGTCCTTCTACCGGGGCGGGCCGATTCTGGCCAGCGCCGTGGCCGGCCTCGACCAGGCGCTCTGGGACATCGCCGGCAAGCACTACGGCGCCCCGGTGCACCAGCTGCTCGGTGGCCCGGTCCGCGACCGGATCCGGGTGTACGGCTGGGTCGGCGGCGACGAGCCGAACGAGGTCCGCGACCACATCGCCGCCCAGGTCGAGGCGGGACTGACCGCGGTCAAGATGAACGCCTCCGGCCGGATGAGCCCGATCGCCTCGGTCGCCGAGCTGGACGGCGTGGTGGCCCGGGTGGCCGCCGCCCGCGAGGTGCTCGGCGAGCACCGGGACGTGGCCATCGACTTCCACGGCCGGTTCACCCTGGCCAACGCCCGCCGGGTGGCCCCGCTGCTGGAGCCGTTCCGGCCGTTCTTCCTCGAGGAGCCGGTCGTCCCGGAGAACTCCCACCTGATCGGCGACTTCGTCCGCTCCACCACCACCCCGGTCTCCACCGGGGAGCGGCTCTACAGCCGGCAGGAGTTCCTGCCGGTGTTCCAGGCCGGCATCGCGGTGGCGCAGCCGGACCTGTCGCACGCCGGCGGCATCACCGAGGTCCGCAAGATCGCCGCGCTGGCCGAGGTGTACGACGTCCAGCTCGCCCCGCACTGCCCGCTCGGCCCGATCGCCCTCGCGGCCTGCCTCCAGGTCGGCTTCGCCACGCCGAACTACCTGATCCAGGAGCAGAGCATCGGCATCCACTACAACCTCGGCGCCGAGGTGCTCGACTACTGCCTCGACAAGAAGCCGCTGACCTTCGTGGACGGACACGTCGAGCGGCTCACCGCGCCCGGCCTGGGCATCGACATCGACGAGCAGGCGGTGCGGGCGGCGGACAAGCGCGGCCACGCCTGGCGCAGCCCGATGTTCCGGCACCCCGACGGCTCCTACGCGGAATGGTGATCCCGATGACCCTCGACCTCACCGCCGAACTCGCCGCCACCCGCCTGCTGGCGGTCATCCGCGGCACCGACACGGCCGCCGCCGTGGCCACCGGCACCGCCCTGCTCGCCGAGGGCGTACGGGTGGTCGAGGTGGCCCTGACCACGCCCGGCGCGTGCGACGCCATCGCTGCCATCCGGGCCGCCGCGCCGCCCGGCGCCCTGGTCGGCGCCGGCACGGTGCTCACCCCGGACGACGTCGCCGACGTGGCCGCGGCCGGCGCCCAGTTCGTCGTCACCCCGGCGGTCGTCGACTCCATCGGCGCGGCGGCCGGCCGCGGGCTGCCGGTGGCCGCCGGGGCGTTCACCCCCACCGAGGCGTACGCCGCCGTCCGCGCCGGCGCCGCCGCGGTGAAGCTCTTCCCGGCGTCGGTGGGCGGGCCGGCGTACCTCAAGGCGCTGCGCGACCCCTTCCCGGACATCCCGTTCGTCGCGGTCGGCGGGGTCGGCCTGGCCGAGCTGCCCGGCTACCTCGCCGCCGGCGCGATCGCCGTCGGCGTGGGCGGCCCGCTGGTCGGCGACGCGGCCTCCGGCGGGGACCTGGACGCTCTGCGCGAGCGGGCCCGGGCCTACCTCGCCGCCGTCGCATGACCGGCGTGGACCTGCTCACCCTCGGCGAGGCCCTGGTCTCGCTGCGCTCGGCCGGCCCGCTCACGGCCGGCGGCCCGCTCACCCCGCACCTGGCCGGCGCGGAGTCCAACGTGGCGATCGGCGTGGCCCGGCTCGGTCACCGCGCCGCCTTCGCCGGCCGGGTCAGCGCGGACGAGCTGGGCGGCTTCCTGCTGCGCCAGCTGCGCGCCGAGGGGGTGAACGTCGACCACGTGGTGCGCGACCCGGAGCGACCCGCCGGGCTGATGTTCCTGGAGCGGCGGACCGCCGACCTGACCCGGGTGATCTACCAGCGGGCCGGCTCGGCCGGGTCGGCGCTGACCGTCGACGACCTGCGGCCCGCCCTGGCCGCCGGCACCCGGGTGCTGCACCTGACCGGGATCACCCCGGCGCTGTCCGACAGCGCCCGCGCGGCCGCCGGGTGGGCCGCGGAGACCGCCGCCCGGGCCGGGGCGCTGGTCTGCCTCGACGTCAACCACCGGGCGAAGCTGTGGCGCCGGGACGACGCCCGCGCGGTGCTCACCCCGCTCGCCGGCCACGCCTCGGTCGTGGTGGCCTCCGAGGACGAACTGGACCTGGTCGGCGAACCCGGCGCCGACGAGCGGACCGTGGTGGCCGGGCTGCTGGCCCGGGGCGTGTCGACCGTGCTGGTGAAGCTCGGCGGCGACGGCGCCCGCGCGTACACCCGGGACGGCTGCGTGGCGGCGGCGGCGCTGCCCGTGACGGCGGTGGACACCGTCGGCGCGGGGGATGCCTTCACCGCCGGCTACCTCTCCGGCCACCTGGACGGCCTCGACCTGGCCGGGCGGCTGCGCCGCGCGGTGACCCTCGGCGCGTTCGCCGTCGCCGGCCACGGCGACTGGGAGCCCCTGCCGCGCCGGGACGAGCTGTCCCTCCTGGACGGGCTGCAATCCGGCAGCACCCTCCGCTGAAACCACCCCGAGAAAGGCACCCGCGTGAAGATCGTCGCAGCGGACGTCATCGTCTCCAGCCCCGACCGCAACTTCGTCACCCTCAAGATCACCACGGACGAGGGGATCACCGGACTGGGGGACGGCACCCTCAACGGGCGTGAACTCTCCGTCGCGTCCTACCTGGCCGACCACGTCGTCCCCCTGCTGATCGGGCGGGACCCGCACCGCATCGAGGACACCTGGCAGTTCCTCTACCGGTCGGCGTACTGGCGGCGCGGGCCGGTCACCATGGCCGCCATCGCGGCCGTCGACGTCGCCCTGTGGGACATCAAGGCCAAGGCCGCCGGGATGCCGCTCTACCAGCTCCTCGGTGGCGCCTCCCGGACCGGGATCATGGCCTACGGGCACGCCTCCGGGCGGGACCTGCCGGAGCTGTTCGACTCGATCCGCCGCCACCTCGAACTGGGCTTCCGCTCCATCCGGGTGCAGACCTCCGTGCCGGGCATCAACGCCGTCTACGGCGTCGCCGCCCAGCCCAGCGTCGACGGCAAGCGCTACGACTACGAGCCGGCCCAGCGCACCCCGCTGCCCGCCGAGGAGGACTGGGACACCCGCTCCTACCTGCGCCACCTGCCCGGCGTCTTCGAGGCGGTCCGCAACGAGTTCGGCCCCGAGCTGCCGCTGCTGCACGACGGGCACCACCGGATGACCCCCATCCAGGCCGCGAAGCTCGGCAAGGCGCTCGAACCGTACGACCTGTTCTGGCTGGAGGACTGCACCCCGGCGGAGAACCAGGACGCGCTGCGGCTGGTCCGCCAGCACACCACCACCCCGCTGGCCATCGGCGAGATCTTCAACACCGTCTGGGACTACCAGACGCTGATCCGGGAACAGCTCATCGACTACGTCCGGTCCGCCGTCACCCACACCGGGGGCATCACGGCCATGCGGAAGCTGCTCGACTTCGCCGCCCAGTACCAGATCAAGTCCGGCATCCACGGCCCCACCGACATCTCGCCGGTCGGCATGGCCGCCGCGCTGCACCTGGACCTGGCGATCCACAACTTCGGCATCCAGGAGTACATGCAGCACGGCCCGCTGACCAACGAGGTGTTCCGGCAGTCGTTCAGCTTCACCGACGGCTACCTGCACCCGGGGGAGCAGCCCGGCCTCGGGGTGGAACTGGACGAGGAGGCCGCCGCCCGGTTCCCGTACCAGCCGGCGTACCTGCCGTTCAACCGGCTCAAGGACGGCACGGTCCATGACTGGTGAGCGGCCGCCCACCCGGCACGTCGTGGTGATGGGCGTCTCCGGGGCGGGCAAGACGACCGTGGCCCGGGGCGTCGCCGAGGTGACCGGGCTGCGGTTCGCCGAGGCGGACGAGTTCCACTCCGCGGCCAATGTGGCGCAGATGCGCTCCGGCATCCCGCTGGACGACGCGCAGCGTTGGCCCTGGCTGCGCGCCCTGGCCGCCTGGATGGCCGACCGGCACGCCGAGGGCGTGTCCACGATCCTCGCCTGCTCGGCCCTGAAGCGTGCCTACCGGGACGTGCTGCGGCAGGGGCTGCCCGACGTGGAGTTCGTCCACCTGGACGGTACGGCGGAGCTGATCCGGGACCGGATGACCCGGCGCGCCGGGCACTACATGCCGGCGAGCCTGCTCGACTCGCAGCGGGCCATCCTGGAACCCCTGGAACCGGACGAGTCCGGGATCGTGCTGGAGGTGGCGGCGTCGCCGGACGAACTCGTGGCGGCCGCGGTCGGCCGGCTCGGCCTGCCCCGGCGGGTGGCGGTCGGCGACCGCTGACCGGTCCGCCGGGCCACGCGGCGCCGTGGGGCCCGTGCGGTCGCCGGTCGGTGTCCCGGTGATCCGGGACGCCGGCCCGGCGGGCGGCTCAGTCGGGCAGGGCGTCCAGGTAGACCCAGCGGCCGTCCTCGCGGACGAACCGGCTGCGCTCCTCGATGGCGCCGGGCCGGCCGGCCTCCCGGTAGTGCGCCCGGAAGGACACCGTGCCGGTGGTGTCGAAGAGCCCACCCCGGTCGGTGCCGACGATCTCCAGCCGCGTCCACCGGGTGCCCGTGTGCAGCCGCAGCCGGGCCGGGCGGGTCGAGGAGTGCCAGCTGCGCAGCAGGTGGTCGGCGTCGCCCACAGCGAACGCGCTGTACCGGGAGCGCATCAGCGCCTCGGCGGTCGCCGCCGCCGCCGCGCCCCGGTGGATCGGGCCGCAGCAGTCCGCGTACGGCAGGCCGCTGCCGCACGGGCAGGGTTGGGTCTCCTCGGCCGCGCTCCGGCGGGCACCGCGTCTCGCCACGACCGCCATCCTGCCGTAGGCCGGTCCGGCCGACCGGCCCGGTGTCAGCGGGCGCTCGTCCGGGCCGTACGCCGGCTGCCGAACGTCTCCATGGTCGTCGCCTTCTTCGCCGGCCGCCGGGTCGCGGCGACGGTCCGGGCCTTGGCGGTCGCCGCGGCCTGCTTCGCCGTGGTCTTGCGGGCCGTGCCCTTCTTGACCGCCGCCTTCTTCGCGGGCGCCTTCTTCGCGGTGGCCCGCGTGGCGGGCGCCTTCTTCGCCGCGGCCTTGCCGGCCGGCGCCTTCTTCGCGACGGCTTTTTTCGCCGGGGCAGCCTTCTTCGCCGGGGCGGCCTTCTTCGCGGCGGTGGCCTTCTTCGCGGTGGTCGCCTTCTTCGCGGCGACCGCCTTGGCGGTCGGCCGCCGGGTCGGCGTGGCGGCGGTGGCCGTGGTGTCCTTCTTCCGCGCGGCGCGGCTGGTCGTCGGGGTCGGCTTCCCGCCCGGCGTCTTGGCCGCGGTCGCCGCGGTCGCCCGTTTGGTGGCGGTCGCGACCTTCTTCGCCGCGGCCTTGTTCGGCATCGGAGCCTTACGCGCCCCGGTGGCTTTCCGGGCGCTTCTCGGTCTGGTGGCCGCCTGGGCCATCGATCCTCCTCGCGGTCCCGCCGCGGCCGGACCGGTGGGTCGGCGTCCGGCGACCTCGGGCCGATCGGCCCGCGCGGCGGTCGTGTCTTCCCGCCGCGTCGGTGCTCAAACAACCCGGGTGGGCCGGGTTGCCGCGCGGTAGTGCAATGGCGACATGGGCACCGACATCGAGGAACGCCTCGCCGCCGCGGCCGAGGCGATGCGCGAGCACGATCTGGCCGGGGAGCGGATGCGCGAACTGGCGGTCCGGATCCGAGCGGCCCGGGCCACCGTCGCCGCCCTGTGCGAGCGGCTCGACACCGAGCAGGCCGACGTCGACCGGCTGGCGGGACTCACCCTGAGCGGGGTGATCGCCGCGCTGCGCGGCGATCGCGCCGACGCGCTGGCGCGGGAGCGCGCCGAGGTCGACGCCGTGCGGCTGCGGCTCGCCGAGGCCGAGCGGGTGCTCGCCGCCCTGCGCGACGAGTCGGCGCGTACGCAGTCGCGGCGGCGGCGCCTGGCCACCGCCCCGGGGGAGTACGCGGCTCTGCTCGACGAGCGGGAGCGGCTGCTCGCCGGCTCCGACGACCCGCGCCGGCCGCGCCTGCTGGAACTCGCCGACCTGCGCGGCCGGCTGACCGTGGAGCACCGCGAGCTGACCGACGCGGTACGCGCCGCCCGCAACGCCGAGTCGGCCCTGCACCACCTGCGCGAGCTGCTGAGCCGCGCCACGGACTGGTCGGCGTACGACGCGATGGGCGGCGGCCTGGTCACCAGCATGGTCAAGCACGAGATCCTCGACGAGGCGGCGGCTGCCTCCGCCCGGGTGGACCGGACCCTCGCGGTGCTGCGGACCGAACTGGCCGAGGTGCCCGGCGCGGGCCCGGCCGCGCCCGGGGTGGCGGTCGACGACCTGACCCGGTTCACCGACGTCTGGCTGGACAACGTGGTGGCCGACGTCCTCGTGCTGCGGCGGGTCGAGCGGTCCCTCGGCGAGGTCGCCCGGTCACTGGGCGAGGTGGCGTCGCTGCGCCGGCTGCTCGAGCTGCGGGCCGCCGACCTGGGCGCCCGGTTGGCCGCCCTGGAGGCGGAACGCGCCACGCTGCTGAGAGCGGCGTGACGGCGGAATTGGCCCACTGATCGGCGCGCGGATCGGCTCTCCTGATGGGCCGATCCGCGGCCTACCGTCGGTTCGTATCCGCTTTCGGAAGGGACCGAGACGACGATGACGACCGCCGACATGTGGTTCGACCCGCGCTGCCCGTGGGCCTGGAACGCCTCCCGCTGGCTGCTGGAGGTGACGCGGGTACGCGACGTGGAGGTCCGCTTCCACGTGATGAGCCTGTCCGTGCTCAACGAGGGGCGCGAGGGGCTGGAGGAGTGGTACCGGGAGTGGCTGAAGCCCGGCATGGGCCCGGTCCGGGTGTGCGTGGCCGCCGAGCAGAAGTACGGCACCGAGGTGCTGGGCGACCTCTACACCGCGCTGGGCAACCGGATCCACCACGAGCGGGCCCCGATCGGCCGGGAGCTGTACGTCGCGGCGCTGACCGAGGTGGGCCTGCCCGTGGAACTGGCCGACGCCGCCGACTCCACCGACCACGACGAGGCGCTGCTGGCCAGCCACCACGCCGGCCTGACCCCGGTGGGCGAGGACCTGGGCACGCCGACCATCCACGTCACCGACGCCGACGGGCGGGTCAACGCCTTCTTCGGGCCGGTGGTGGCGCCGTATCCGCGCGGCGAGGCCGCCGGCCGGCTCTGGGACGGGGTGCTGCTGGTGTCCGGCACCGACGGCTTCTTCGAGCTGAAGCGGGCGCGTACCCGCCGGCCGATCGAGCACTGACCCGTGTCCCGCCGCCTGCTGCCCGCCGCCGGACCGGCGCGCACCCTCGCGCTGGCCCACCTGGCCAACTCGGTCGGTGACGGCGCGTTCCTGGTCACCTCCGCGCTCTACTTCACCCAGGTGGTCGGCCTGACCCCCGGACAGGTCGGGCTCGGGCTCTCCGTCGGCTGGGCGGCGGGGCTGCTGGCCGGCGTACCGGCCGGGCACGCGGCCGACCGGCGGGACGCCCGGACGGTGGCGGTCCTGCTGGCCGCCGCCACCGCGCTGGCCGTCGCCGGTTTCCTGCTGGTCCGCCAGCCGGCCGGGTTCGTGCTGGTGGCCTGCGTCTACGCCGGCTGCCAGACCGGCCTGGCGGCGGTCCGCCAGGCGTTGCTGGCCCGGCTGGTCGAGCCGGAGCGGCGGACCGAGGTGCGGGCCCGGCTCCAGTCCGTGGTCAACGCCGGGCTCGGCCTCGGCGCGGCCCTCGGCGGGCTGGCGCTCTGGGCGCACACCGCCGGGGCGTACCGGTCGGTGCTGGTGCTCGACGCGGTGGCCTTCCTCGGCGCGGCGGCCCTGCTGTGGCGGCTCCCGGCGCGGCGCGGTGCGGTCGCCCGCCCCGCGGCGGACGGCCGCCGCCTGGCGGTGCTGCGGGATCGGCGGTACGTCCTGCTCACGGTGCTGAACGCGGTGATGATGCTGTACCTGCCGCTGCTCAGCCTGGTGCTGCCGCTCTGGGTGTCGCGGCGCACCGCCGCCCCGTCCTGGCTGGCCGCGGCGCTGCTGGTGGTGAACACCGGGGCGGTGATGCTGGCCCAGGTGCGGCTGGCCCGGCGGGTGGTGGATCCGCCCGGCGCGGTGCGGTCGCTGCGGCGCGCCGGAGCCGCCATGGTCGTCGCCTGCGGGCTCTTCGCGCTGTCCGCCGCCGCCACCGCGCCGTGGGCCGCGGCCGGGATCCTGCTGCTCGGCGCGGGCGCCCAGGTGTACGCCGAGATGGCGCACGGCGCCGGGGCGTGGCAGCTCAGCTTCGACCTGGCCCCGGCCGACCGGCACGGGCTGTACCAGGGCTTCTTCGGCAGCGGGGTGCCGGTGGCCCGGATGCTCGGTCCGGTGCTGCTGACCTGGCTGATCGTCGACGGGGGCGGGCTGGGCTGGCTGGCCTTCGCCGCGCTCTACGCGACCGCGGCGGGCGCCGCGGGGCTGGTGGTGCGGGGGACCGCGTGGCCCTCGGCGGCGCCAGCGGCCCTGCTGGCTCCCGGTCGCTGAACGGCGGCCGCGCCGGCCGGACCGCGCCGCGGGCGCGGCGGCCCCGGCAGGTCAGTCCGGCGGTAGCTCGACCGGCAGCGGCACGGGCCGCTTCGCCACCCGGTCGTCGCCGGAGGACCGGCCGCGCAGGTGCCGACCGAGCCAGGGCAGCAGGTGCCGCCGGGTCCAGGCCAGCTCCGCCCGGACCACCTCGTGGCGGGGCCGGCGGGCCGCCGCCGGCAGCGGGTGCGACCAGGAATCGTCGTAGCCGGGCAGACCGGCGGTGTGGGCGAGCGCGGCGGCGATCCGCGCGTGCCCGGCGGGGTTGGCGTGCAGCCGGTCGTCGCTCCACAGTCGAGGATCCGAGGCGACCGGATGCGCGCCGAGGTCCAGCAGGGTGGCCCCGGTCTCGGCGGTGACCGCGCGGACGGCGGCGTTGAGCGCCCGCACCCGGCCGCGCAACGGGCGGGCGATCGGCATGACGGGCGCCGGGTCGGGCAGCGTGAAGGTGAGGACCGTGGCGCCCTGGCCGACCAGTGCCCGCTGCATCGCGCCGACGTCCTCGGCCACCCGGTCGGCGTCGAACGACGGCCGGAGCACGTCGTTCATCCCGGCCACCACGGTGGCCAGGTCCGGGGCCAGGTCGAGGGCCACCGGCAGCTGCTCGGACCGGATCCGCCCGGTGGTACGGCCCCGGATCGCGAGGTTGGCGTACTCCAGGGCTCCCTGGGCGCGCGCCACGGCGAGGGCGAACCGGTCCGCCCAGCCCCGGTAGCCGCCGCCGTCCGGGTCGTCCAGTCCCTCCGTGGTGCTGTCGCCGATGGCCACGTACCGCCGCCACATCACGACCGCCAGCTTACGACCGGTCCGCTCCCACCAGCCGGCGGCGGGACATCGTGGCCCGGCGCGGGCCGCTAGCCTGGCGCGCGAGATGGACCTCACCGCGGGGACACTCACCGGCGTGACGCGGCAGGCCGGATGAGCCCCACCCAACGCCGCCTCGACCCGGACCGGGTCCGCCGCTACGTCGCCGCGTCCCTCGGCCCCACGCCCCGGGTCACCGAATGCGGACCGCTGACCGGCGGCGGCTTCGCCGCGGTCTGGTGGGTCACCCTGGACGACGGCCGGTCCGTGGTGCTCAAGGTGGGCCCGCCGCCCCAGGTGCCGCTGCTGCGGTACGAGCACGACATGATCGGCGCCGAGGCGCGCTACCTGCGCCTGGTCGCCGCGCGGGCGGCCGCGGTGCCCGTCCCGCCGCTGCTGCATCACGGCAGCGATCCGGAGCTGGGCGACTGGCTGCTCACCGGGCTGCTGCCCGGCCGCAGCCTGTGGGAGCTGAGCCAGGCCGGCGCCGACACCGACCAGGTCCGGGCCGAGTTCGGCCTCGCCCTCGCCGCGCTGCACGGCGTCACCGGCGACCGGTACGGCTACGACGGTGGCCGCGCCTGCGGGAGCACCTGGCGGGCGGCGTACACCGCGATCCTGGACGACCTGCTCGCCGACGCGGCGGACTGGCGGGTGCCGCTGCCGGTGCCGGCGGCCCGGATCCGGGAGCTGGTGGACCGGCACGCCGCCGTCCTGGACGCGGTACGCCGCCCGGCCCTGCTGCACTTCGACGGCTGGGCGGGCAACGTCCTCGCGGTCGACGGCCCGGGCGGGACGCCCCGGCTCAGCGGCCTGGTCGACGGCGAGCGCCACCTCTGGGGCGACCCGCTGATGGACCTGGTCTCGCCGCTGCTGTTCCGGCGCGTCGAGGACGAGCCGGACGACCCCTGCGTACGGGCCTACCGGAGTGTCGCGCCGTTCCCGCTGGACGACGGGGTCCGCCGCCGGCTGGGCCTCTACCGGCTGCACCTCTATCTGCTGATGACCGTGGAGATGCCCAGCCGCGGGATCACCGCCCAGTCCGACCCGTGGCGGGTGACCCGCCTCGCCGAGCTGCTCGACCAGGAACTGTCCGACCTCGACAAGCCCTGACGGCCTACAACCAGCCGGAGCGGCGGAACAGCCGGTGCAGGACGAGCGCGGCGGTCGCCATCAACGCCAGCGCTCCCGGATAGCCGTACCGCCAGCCCAGCTCCGGCATGTGGGCGAAGTTCATGCCGTAGATGCCGGCCACCGCGGTCTGCACGGCGGCGATCGCCGCCCACGCCGCGATCTTCCGCATGTCGTTGTTCTGCTCGACGGCGAGCTGCGCCAGCCGGGACTGGAGGATGGAGTTGAGCAGGTCGTCGTAGGAGCCGATCCGGTCCACCGCCCGGGTGAGCCGGCCCTCCACGTCGACGAACCAGCGGTGCAGCGCCGGGGGCGGGCCGTCGCCGCGCTGCTCCAACAGCGTCCGTAGCGGCGCCTGCAGCGGCAGCACCGCCCGCTTGAACTCCACCACCTCCCGCTTGAGCTGGTATATGTGCTGGATGTCGGCGCTGCGGTCGCGGGCGAAGACGCTCTCCTCGACCCGCTCCAGGTCCTTCTCCAGGTGCTCGGCGACCTCCAGGTAGAGGTCGACCATGCGGGCGCAGACCGCGTACCCGACGGCCCACGGGCCCTCCGCGAGTACCCCCGGGCGGGCCTGGATGTCCGCCCGGACCGGGGCGAGGGCGCCGGCCGCGCCGTGCCGCACGGTGATGACGAACCGGTCGCCGAGGAAGACCATCACGTCCCCGGTGTCGATCACCTCGGAGGTGTCGGTCAGCTCGGCGTGCTCCACGTAGCTCGCGGTGCGCAGCACCAACAGCGTCACCTCGCCGTGCCGCTGCACGGTGGGTCGGTGCCCGTCGGCGAGGGCCTGCGCGACGGTCAGCTCGTCGAGCCCGAAGGTGCGCCCGACCGCCGCCATCACCGCCGGGCCCGGCTCGTGCAGCCCCAGCCACACGAACGAGCGCCGGTGGCGTCGGGCTCGCGCGTACGCGTCGGCGTAGTGCGGCCGGCCCGGTTCCCGCCGGCCCGCCGAGTAGACCGCGCAGTCCACCACCGCGTCCGGGTTGGGCCGCCGCGGGGCGGGCACCGCCGCGCCGTCGTCGGCACGCCCCAGCAGCCGGGCGAGGAGGGACGGCAGCAGACGCCGACCCTCGGGAATCCGTACCGCCGAGCGGTCCACCGCGCACCTCCTTCGCAACTCCGGCTCGGCGCGTCCGGTGCCGCGCCGCGACCTGGAGCCGCCGTCGCCGGGAACTGACGGCCTACCGTACGGGGTGGGCGCGATCCCGTGGTGTCGGGCCCGCGTCAGCGGGTGGCGGTGGCGAAGACCACGATGTTGTCCGGGTAGCTGCCGGTGCGCGGGTTGAACCGGCCGCCGCAGGTGATCAGGCGCAGCCGCGCCTCGGCGCCGCCGCCGTACACCCGCTCGGTGGGGAAGCGGTCCTTCGGGTACGCCCCGAGACCGTCCACGGTGAACCGCGCGACCCGGCCGTCGGCGCGGGTGACCTGCACGGCGTCGCCGGGACGCAGCCGGCCCAGGTCGAAGAAGACCGCCGGCCCGTCCTGCGAGTCGACGTGCCCCACCAGCACCGCGTTGCCCGCCTCGCCCGGGGTGGGCCCGGGCCGGTACCAGCCGGCGATCTCCGCGTGGTCAAGCGGGGGCACCTCGAGGGTGCCGTCGTCGTCGGTGGCGACCGGGATGATGTCGGCGTCGACGCCGATGCGGGGGATGGTGACCCGGACGGGTTGGGAGCGGGGGAGCACCGGGGCGGGCGGCCCGCTGTGTTCGGCGGTCGGCGCCACCGAGGCCCCCGGCTGTGGCGGTCGTGCCGAGGTGGTGCCGAGACCGGCGGCGACCAGGCCGGCCCCGGTCGCCCCGGCGAGGATGACGGCGGCGACGACCGCCAGGGTGCGGGCCCGCGACGGGCCGCGCGCGGGGCTGTGCTGTGGCGACAGTGTCCCACCTCCGTCCGCTGTGGCGCGTGCCCGCCCCGGGGCGGTTCGCGCCCGGACCCGGCGTGGGCGGTGGTGCCGCGCCGGGTCGGTGTCTGCCGGGGTCCGGCGTGGGCGTGGTGCCCGCGCCGGCTTCCGCCGGCGCGGGCGTCCTCCGCCAAGGGATGGTGTGGCGGCGGTCTAGGCGACGGCGCTGCCCCGCCGACGGCGGCGCACCAGCACGTACGTGCCACCGGCGACCGCCGCGGCGGCCAGCGCGCCGCCGGCGACCAGGACACCGGTGTCACCGTCCTTGCCGCCGGAGCCGGCCTGGGCACCGCCGATCGGGGTGACGGTGAAGGTGGCCGAGCCGCCGCTGCTGCCGTCACCGCAGGTGGTGGTCACGGTGTACGTGCCGAGGGTGAACCCGGCCGTGAAGAGTTCGGCGCTGAGCCCGCCGCCGGCGGCGGCGGTCGTGGACCGCACGTTCTCGTCCCGGTTCGGACCGGTGACGCGGAAGATCGCGTCACCCACGTTCGGGTTGCAGGTCGTGGTGAGCACGACGGTCCCGCCGACCGGCGTGGTGGCTGGTGAGACCGTGGTGGTCTGCGCGAGCGCGGCGGCGGGGAGCAGGAGTGCGCCGAGGCCCACGCCGACCGCCGCCGATCCGAGAAATCTCTGTGCCTTCATCCGCGTCTTCCCTCACTTTTCGTCCGCTGACTGCCTGGGACGTCGTTCGGGTGGCCAACTCCGTGACTAGCACCGGTGTGGCCAACACTAGGAGGGTTGGGGCGGTCACTCGGCGTAATTGAGAAATCTTCGTTGCCGTCACGTGTTCCCGGTCGGGGCGCCGAGCGGTGGACATGCCGGACCAGTGCGCTCATCCCGGCGCCAAAACTCGTGCCCGGCCGCACGGAACATCCCGTCGGCGCCCGGCCGGCGATTCTGTCCCGTTTGTCCCGCCGCCACCTCGCTCGGGGCGCATCGTCCGCCGCGGCAACGCCGTTCCCGGGCGCCCGGTCTGCCGCTCGTCGTCGGGAAAGGACCGCTCGCCGCAGCCGACCGACCATTCCCGGTGGCTGTGCCGTCGCTCAGCTCGCGGCTGTGAGCAGGGAGAACTACAGTCGGCAGGAGCACCACCGGATAGATCGCCAGACATATCACGGTGAGGAGCGAGCGGATGACCAACCCTGCCGGCGTCGTGGTCACCGGCGCACGCCACCCCCGGTACGACGAGATCCTCACCCCCGACGCGCTGGCCTTCCTCGCCGAGCTGCACCGCACCTTCGACGCGCGCCGCCGGGAGCTGCTGGACCGCCGGCACCGGCGCGACGCCGCGCTGGCCGACGGCGCCGCCCTGGACTTCCTGCCCGAGACCCGGGAGGTCCGCGAGTCCGCGTGGCGGGTCGCCGAGCCGGCCCCCGGACTGGTGGACCGCCGGGTGGAGATCACCGGTCCGACCGACGCGAAGATGACCATCAACGCGCTCAACTCGGGGGCGAAGGTGTGGCTGGCCGACCTGGAGGACGCCAACACCCCGCTCTGGGAGAACGTCGTCGAGGGCCAGCTCAACCTGCGCGACGCCATCGACGGCAAGCTGGAGTTCACCTCGCCCGAGGGCAGGCGGTACGCGCTGCACGACGCCGACCTGGCCACCATCGTGGTCCGCCCGCGCGGCTGGCACCTCTCCGAGAAGCACCTCCTGGTCGACGGGGAACGCACCTCCGGCAGCCTGGTCGACTTCGGGCTCTACTTCTTCCACTGCGCCCGCCGGCAGCTCGACCGCGGCGCCGGGCCCTACTTCTACCTGCCGAAGATGGAGAGCCACCTCGAGGCGCGACTGTGGAACGACGTGTTCCGGCACGCCCAGGACCGGCTCGGCATCCCGCAGGGCACGATCCGGGCCACCGTGCTGATCGAGACCTTCCCGGCCGCGTTCGAGATGGACGAGATCCTCTACGAGCTGCGCGACCACTCCGCCGGACTGAACGCCGGCCGGTGGGACTACATGTTCAGCGTGATCAAGAAGTTCCGGACCCGGGGCGCGGACTTCCTGCTGCCCGACCGGAACGCGGTCACCATGACCGTGCCGTTCATGCGCGCGTACACCGAGCTGCTGGTGCGGACCTGCCACCGGCGCGGCGCCCACGCCATCGGCGGGATGGCCGCGTTCATCCCCAGCCGGCGCGACCCGCAGGTCAACGAGACCGCCCTGGCCAAGGTCCGGGACGACAAGACCCGCGAGGCCGGCGACGGCTTCGACGGCTCCTGGGTCGCCCACCCCGACCTGGTGCCGGTCTGCCGGGAGGTCTTCGACCGGGTCCTCGGCGACCGGCCGAACCAGCTGGACCGCACCCGCGACGAGGTCCGGGTGACCGCCGCCGAACTGCTCGACGTGCGGTCCACGCCCGGCGGGCACACCGAGGCGGGGCTGCGCAACGCGGTCAGCGTCGGCGTGCAGTACCTGGCCGCCTGGCTGCGCGGCTCCGGCGCGGTGGCCATCTTCAACCTGATGGAGGACGCCGCCACCGCCGAGATCTCCCGTAGCCAGGTGTGGCAGTGGCTGCACAACGACGTCACCCTCGACGACACCGGCGACCAGGTGACCCGCGAGCTGGTCGAGAAGATCGCCGACGAGGAGATCGGCAGGCTGCCCGGCGACGCGGGCGACTACGCCGAGGCGCGGGCGCTGTTCATGGAGGTCGCCGTCGCCGACGACTTCGCCGAGTTCCTCACCGTCCCGGCGTACGAGCGGATGCCCTAGACCGACGACCGGCGCGACGCGGAGGTGGGCGATGAGCACGACCCCGACGGACATCGAGGCTCTCGCCGCCGCCCTGCACGCCGCGATCGGCGCTGAGCGGGTGATCAGCGACCGGCAGGAGCTGCGCACCTACGAGTGTGACGGGCTGGCCCAGTACAAGGTGGTCCCGGCCCTCGTGGCGCTGCCCGAGGACGCCGGGCAGGTCGCCGCCGCGGTGCGCGCCTGCGTGGCCGCGGGCGCGCCATTCGTCGCCCGCGGCTCCGGCACCGGCCTCTCCGGCGGCGCGCTGCCGCACCCCGACGGCGTCCTGATCGTCACCTCCCGGATGCGGGAGATCGTCGAGGTGGCCCCCGACGACGAGCGGGCCGTGGTACAGCCCGGCGTGATCAACCTGGCGGTCAGCCGGGCCGCCCACCCGCACGGCTACTACTACGCGCCCGACCCGTCCAGCCAGCAGATCTGCTCCATCGGCGGCAACGTCGCGGAGAACTCCGGCGGCGCGCACTGCCTGAAGTACGGCTTCACCACCCACCATGTCACCGGCCTGGAGGTGGTCACCCCCGACGGCGAGCGGGTACGCCTCGGCGGCCGCGCCCCGGACACCCCCGGCTACGACCTGCTCGGCGCGTTCGTCGGCTCCGAGGGCACCCTCGGCATCGCCACCGAGGTGACCGTCCGGCTGACCCGGCTGCCGGAGTCCGTGCGGACCCTGCTGGCCGCGTTCGAGACCACCGACCAGGCCGGCGCGGCCACCTCGGCGATCATCGCGGCCGGGGTGGTGCCCGCCGCGGTGGAGATGATGGACGCGCTCGCCATCTCCGCCGCCGAGGCGGCCGTGCACTGTGGCTATCCGGCCGGCGCCGGGGCGGTGCTGATCGTCGAGCTGGACGGCCCGGCGCCGGAGGTCGACGCCCAGTTCGCCCAGGTGGAGGCGCTCTGCCGGGACAACCGGGCGTTCGAGATCCGGATCGCCGCCGACGACGCCGAACGGGCGCTGTTCTGGAAGGGCCGCAAGTCGGCGTTCGCCGCCGTCGGCCGGATCAGCCCCGACTACATCGTCCAGGACGGGGTGATCCCGCGGACCGCCCTGCCGGAGGTGCTGCGTCGGATCGGCGACCTGTCGGCCGAGCGGGGCATCCGGGTGGCGAACGTCTTCCACGCCGGCGACGGCAACCTGCACCCCCTCGTGCTGTTCGACGCCGCCGCCGAGGGCCAGGCCGAACGCGCCGAGGAGGTCTCCGGCGCGATCCTCGACCTCTGCGTACGCCACGGTGGCTCGATCACGGGCGAGCACGGCGTCGGCGTCGACAAGGCGAAGTACCTGCCGCGCATGTTCACCGACGACGACCTGGACACCATGCACCTGCTGCGCTGCGCCTTTGACCCGGCCGGCCTGGCCAACCCCGGCAAGGTCTTCCCGACGCCCCGGCTCTGCGGCGAGATCCCCGGCCCGCGCAAGGGCGCCCACCCGGCGCAGGAAGCCGGCCTGGCGGAGGTCTTCTGATGCCCGCCGACCGGATCCTCGACCGCCTCCGCGCCGCGTGCCGCACCGCCGAGCCCGGTCCCGCCGGGCCCGCACACGGCGACCCCGAGCACGCGGCGGGCCCGCCCGCGCCCGACGGCGCCGACCCGGTCCGGGCAGCGGGGGAGGGCGACGCCATCGCCGGCGTGCCCGCCCGCTACGTCGCCACCCCGCGCGACACCGCCCAGGCCGCCGCCGTGCTGCGCGCCGCCGCCGAGCTCGACCTCGCGGTGACCGTCCGGGGCGGTGGCACGAAACAGGACTGGGGGAGTCCACCCCGCCGGCTCGACCTCGTCCTCGACACCACCGCCCTGACCGGGGTGGTCGAGCACGCCGCCGGCGACCTGATCACCGTGGTCCGTGCCGGCACCCGGCTGGACACCCTCGCCGCCGCCCTGGCCGGCGCCGGGCAGCAGCTCGCCCTGGACGCGCCGCTGCCCGGCGGCACCGTCGGCGGGGCCGTCGCCACCAACACCGCCGGACCCCGGCGGCTGCTCTACGGCACCCCGCGCGACCTGCTCATCGGGGTCACCCTGGTCCGGGCCGACGGGGTGGTCGCGCACGCCGGCGGCAAGGTGGTCAAGAACGTGGCCGGCTACGACCTGGCCAAGCTGGTCGCCGGGGCGTACGGCACGTTGGGGCTGGTCACCGAGGCCGCCTTCCGGCTGCACCCGCTCCCGGCGGCGGTCGCGTACGTCTCCCGGCCGGCCGACGAGGCCGACGAGGCCGCCCGGCTGGCGGCCACCGTCCGCGCCGCGCAGCTCGTGCCCACCGCCCTGGAGGTGGCCGCCCCGCCGGACGGCCCGGCCACGGTCACCGTGCTGCTGGAGGGCACCCCGGCCGGGGTGGCCGCCCGGGCCGACGCCGCCCGCCGGCTGCTCGGCGCCGCCGCCACCGTCACCGACCAGCCGCCCGACGGCTGGGGCCGGCTGCCGTGGTGGGCCGGCGGCACCGGGCTGAAGCTGACCGCCGCGCTCTCCGGCGTACCCCGGCTGCTGGCCGACGCCCGCGCGGCGGCCGACCGGCACGGCCTGCCGCTCGCGCTGCGCGGCTCCGCCGGCGTCGGCGTCCTGTACGCCGGGCTGCCCGGCACCGCCGACCCGGAGCGGGTCGCCGCTCTGGTCGACGCGGTCCGGGCCACGACCACCGCCGCCGGCGGGCACACCGTGGTCGTCACCGCGCCGCCCGAGGTGCGGGACCGGGTCGACCTGTGGGGACCGGTCGACGGGCTGGCGCTGATGCGCCGGGTCAAGCAACGGTTCGACCCGGACGCCCGGCTGGCGCCCGGCCGGTTCGTCGGAGGGATCTGATGACCATCCCCCAGCAGCCCGGGCGTGACCCGGTCACCTCGCCCGGCGGCAGTCGGCCGGCCAGCGGCCCGTACGACGTGCTCGCCGCGGCCGCCCGCACCCCCGGCGAGGCCGCCTTCGACGCGCACCACCCACCCGCCGCCGAGCTGATCGCCGACTGCGTGCACTGCGGTTTCTGCCTGCCCACCTGCCCCACCTACGTGCTCTGGGGCGAGGAGATGGACTCGCCCCGGGGGCGGATCTACCTGATGAAGCAGGGCCTGGAGGGCGAGCCGCTGACCGACTCGATGGTCACCCACTTCGACCGCTGCCTCGGCTGCATGTCCTGCGTCACCGCCTGCCCGTCCGGGGTGCGCTACGACCGGCTCATCGAGGACACCCGGCAGCAGGTGGAACGCCGGCACCCCCGCGGCGCCCGGGAACGCGCCCTGCGGGCGGCCATCTTCGCGTTCTTCCCGTACCGGAGGCGGCTGCGGCTGCTGCGCGGGCCGCTGCGGGCGTACCAGGCCAGCGGGCTGGGCCGGCTGGTCCGGCGCAGCGGGCTGCTGGACCGGCTCGCGCCCACCCTGGCGGCGCTGGAGTCCCTCGCCCCGCCGCTGCGCCGGGCGCCCCGGCTGCCGGCCCGGCTGCCGGCGGTCGGTACCCGGCGGGCCGTGGTCGGCATGCTGACCGGCTGCGTGCAGGGCGCGTTCTTCCCCGAGGTCAACGCCGCCACCGCCCGGGTGCTCGCCGCCGAGGGCTGCGAGGTGCTGATCCTGCCCGCCAGGCAGGGCTGCTGCGGGGCGCTCAGCGTGCACAACGGACGCGACGAGGAGGCCCGCCGGTTCGCCCGGCGGCTGCTCGACACCTTCGCCGACGCCGGCGTCGACTGGTTCGTGGTCAACGCCGCCGGTTGCGGCTCCACCCTGAAGGAGTACGGCGACCTGCTCCGCGACGACCCCCGCTACGCCGCGCTGGCCGCCGACTTCGCGGCCCGGGTACGCGACCTGTCGGAGGTCCTCGACGAACTGGGCCCGGTCGCGCCCCGGCACCCGCTGCCGTTGACCGTCGCCTACCACGACGCCTGCCACCTCGGCCACGCCCAGGGCGTCCGCGAGCAGCCCCGGCGGCTGCTGCGCGGCATCCCCGGGCTGGAGCTGCGGGAGATCGCCGACCCGGAGCTGTGCTGCGGCTCGGCGGGCATCTGGAACCTGCTCCACCCCGGGCCGGCCGCCGAACTGGGCGACCGCAAGGCCCGGACCGTACTGGCCACCGGGGCGCGGCTGCTCGTCACCGCCAACCCCGGTTGCCTCATGCAGGTCGCCGCCTCGGTGACCCGCGCCGGCGGCCATGTCGCGCTGGCCCACACCGCCCAGGTCCTCGACGCGTCGATCCGCGAACAGGGCGTCGAGGAGTTGCTGCACCAGAAGCGTTGAGGTGACCCATGTTCGATCAGTTCACCGTCGTCACCGACCCGGTCGGTGACTCCGTCGCGCTCTCGGCGATCTTCGCGGTCCTGCCCCTGCTCACCCTCTTCGTCCTGCTCGGCGTGCTCAAGGTGCGGGCCTGGCTGGCCGGGCTGATCTCCCTCGCCGTCGCCCTGGTGGTGGCGGTCGCCGTCTACGCCATGCCGGTCGGGCAGGCGGTCCTCTCCGCCACCGAGGGCGCCGCGTTCGGCTTCTTCCCGATCCTGTGGATCGTCCTCAACGCGATCTGGGTCTACAACCTGACCGTCGAGAGCGGACACTTCGACGTGCTGCGCCGCTCCTTCGAGCGGGTCAGCCCCGACATGCGGATCCAGGCGATCATCATCGCGTTCTGCTTCGGCGCGCTGCTGGAGGCCCTCGCAGGCTTCGGCACCCCGGTGGCGATCACCGTGGTGATGCTGATGGCGCTGGGCTTCCGGCCCATCCACGCCGCCTCGGTGTCGCTGCTGGCCAACACCGCGCCGGTCGCCTTCGGCGCCCTCGCCACCCCGATCGTCACCCTGGCCAGCGTCACCAGCGGCGCCAACGACGACGCCCGGCTCACTGTGGACACCCTCGGCGCGATGGTCGGCCGGCAGACTCCGATCCTCGCGGTGGTCGTACCGTTGATGCTGGTCGCCCTGGTCGACGGGCGGCGCGGTATCCGGCAGACCTGGCCGGCCGCGCTCGTCGCCGGGGTCAGCTTCGGCCTGGCCCAGTTCGTCGCGGCCAACTACATCTCGGTGCCGCTGACCGACATCGTCGCCGCGCTCGTCTCCGCCGCCGCCGTGGTGCTGCTGATCCGGGTGTGGCACCCGCAGATCCCCGCCGACCTGGGCCGCGAGCCGGCCACCGTGCCGGCCGCCCGCGGGCCCGCCGAGGCCGAGCTGGCCGGCGGCGGCACTGTCCGCGCCGCCGCCGGCTCCCGTTCCGGTACGACCACCGCCGCGCCGGGCCTGGGTGGCACCGGCGGCGAGACGCCACCGGGCGACCCGCGGATCGACGAGAACGCCCCGGTCGGCCGGCACCGCTCCGACGGCGACGTCGAACCCCGTCCGGTCGACCAGCGCCCGGCCGCCGCCGGCCCCCGGCTCGCCGACACCCCCGCCGAGGTGTTCCGGGCGTACGCCCCGTACCTGATCATCATCGCGATCTTCTCGATCGCCAACCTGGGCCCGGTGAAGGACGCCCTGGCGAAGGAGCCGTGGACGGTCAAGTTCGGCTGGCCCGGCCTGGACATCCTCGCCGGCAACGGCAAGCCGCTCTCCTCGACCACGTTCACCCTGAACTGGCTGCCCGCCGCCGGCACGCTGATGATCCTGGCCGGTGTCCTCACCGCCCTGGTGCTGCGGCTCTCCGCCGGCCGGGCGCTGCGCGCGTACGGGCGCACCTACGTCGAGCTGCGCTACGCGATCGTCACCGTCATGGCGGTGCTCGCCCTGGCGTACGTGATGAACCAGTCCGGGCAGACCAACACCCTGGGCGCGTTCCTCGCGGCGGCGGGCGGGGCGTTCGTCTTCCTCTCCGCGATCCTCGGCTGGATCGGGGTGGCGGTGACCGGCTCGGACACCTCGGCGAACGCGCTTTTCGGCGCGCTGCAGGTGCAGACCGCGGCCCGGGCCGGGCTGGATCCGGTGCTGCTGGCCGCCGCCAACTCCTCCGGTGGCGTGCTCGGCAAGATGATCAGCCCGCAGAACCTGGCGATCGCCGCCGCCGCGGTCGGCATGGCCGGCCGGGAGGGGGAGATCTTCCGCAAGGTGTTCGGCTGGAGCCTGGTGCTGCTGCTGTTCATGTGCGTGCTGGTCGCGTTGCAGGGCTCGTCGGTGCTCGACTGGATGGTGCCCTGACCCGCCGACCCCGGGCGCCCGGTCCGGGTGCCCGGGGTCACCCCGCGGGTGGGACCAACGGCCCTGAACGGTGCCTCCCCGGCGCGGCACGGTGGGAGCATGAGCACCGGCACCCGCCCGTCCCGACCCGCGGCGGCCTGCCCGATCCGCCCGGGTGAGCCGTGCACCCTCTGCCAGGTCGACGTGACCGGCCCGCAGGACTGCGGCCTGGTGTGGCTGGTGATGGGCGACGACGAGCTGCGCGCGGGCGTGCACCGCACCCGCCTGGCCGCGCTCGGCCACCGACCGCGCCCGGCCCCCACCGACTCCTGAGATCCCGGTCCGTCCGGGCGCCCCGACGGAGCCGCCGGCCACCCGCGTGGCGTCCCCGCCGGATCCGTCCCGGCCCGGTCAGCCGGCCGGCTCCGGCAGCGGCTCGCCCGTCTCCAGCAGGCTCTTCAGGCTGGCCAGCAGCTCGGGCCAGCCGCCGCTGCCGTCGAGCTGGCCGCTGATCGCCCGGTGCATCTCGCTGTCCGGGGAGAAGTCGTCGTGGGTCACGGTCAGCCGGACCGTCTCGCCGTGCGGCACGAGGTCGAAGGTCACCTTCGACCGGCGTTCGCCGAGCCGGGCCGCCAGCTCCTCGTCCGACCAGCCGAAGTGGGCCGCGTGCTCGGGCTGGAAACCGTGCCAGCTGTAGGCGAGACGCCGGTACGGGTCGGACTCCAGGATCCGCTGGCCGAGGTCCTTCGGCTCGGCGTCGGGGGCGTCCTGCCAGAGCAGGGGTGAGCCGGGCCGCCAGTCGGAGACCAGGGTGACGCCGCCCCAGTAGCGGCGGGTGAACTCCGGCTCGGTCAGCGCCCGCCAGAGCCGCTCAGGCGTGGTCCGGATGTAGGTGGTGTAGACGAACGTGGGGTTCTCCATGGGCTCCCGCTCCAATGCTGTCTGCAGGTCGGCCAGGGCACGGGCCCGTTCCCGGTGGTACCGGCCGATCCACCGGTCGGCGACGGCGTTGATCGGGGCGGCGTTGAGGTGGTGCAGCTTCTCCCGGCCGCGCCGGGTGGTGGTGACCAGCCCGGCCGCCTCCAGCACCGCGAGGTGCTTGCTCACCGACTGCCGGGTCATGTCCAGCCCGGCGCAGAGCTCGCGCAGGCTCTGCCCGTTGCGGACGTTGAGGCTGTCCAGCAGCCGCCGCCGGCTGGCGTCGGCCAGGGCCCGGAACACCTCGTCCATCCCCGCACCGCCCTCCTGACAGGCAGCCATCCGGCTGCCTGTTTCGACAATAGGCAACCGTTCGGCTGCCTGTCCACTCAACTTGAGAGCTAGCCTCCTAGGACGCTCTAGCGGAGGTGGCCAACGCCGCTCGTCAGGGGAGGCCGAAGGGCTGGCCGGTCGCATCAGCGCCCCGGGCGATCGGGCGGGGACCTCGCCCTCGCCTCCTACGGTGGAGGTCGGCACTCTTCCAGGGAGGGGCTGTGCGCGCTGGCGATCGACGTCGACGGGCGGACGACGACTTTGCCGGGGACGTCGGGATCCCGGACCGGGTCCGGCTCACCCTGCGGGACCGCCTCATCCTGGGGCTGATGGCCGGTGCCGTCGCCGCCGCGATCGGCGTCGTGGCGGCTTGGGCGACCGGCGACACCAGCGGCATCGTGTCGGACAAGCGCGGTCCAGATCACCGAGTGCCACGACAGTTGCCGGCTCAAGACCTGCCGCCAGGTCACCTACGTCACCGACGACGGCCACCGGCGCAAGCTCTGCCTGCCGAAGGGCCGCTACGACCGGATCAACCTCGGCGACCGCATCTCGGGATAGCCGGGGCCCGGGTTGCCGCAGGTCGCGGTGTCAGCAGGCGCGGAGGCGCCGGATTGCCGCAACCGGAGCCGATCACGACCGGTCGGGGGAGCGGGGCCGCTTCATCGCGGCCCTAGGGGAGCAGTCCGGCCCGGCGGGCCGCGACCACGACTTCCAACCGGGTGTGCGCGCCGAGCTTGCGCATCGCCGAGCGCAGGTAGCTCTTCACCGTCTCCGGGCGCAACCCGAGCTGCTCGGCCACGTCGGCGTTGGTGCAGCCCAACGCGACGCAGGCCAGCACGTCGGTCTCGCGGGGCGACAGGGTCGCCGCCGACGGTGGCCGCTCGGGTCGGGCGACGGCGCCGGCGAGCCGGTCGGCGACGGCGTCCAGGCGGTCGCGCAGCTCCGGGTCGTCGATCCGGCGCAGCAGGCCGCGCAGCTCGGCGTGCGCCTGCCGGACCTGCTCCCACTCCGGCCCGGCCGGGTCGCTCCGGGCCGGCGCGGCGGGCAGGGCGGCCAGCGCGGCCCGGGCGGCGTCCCGGTCGACGAGGCGGCGTTCCAGGCCCCGGGCCACGTCCACGGCGGCGGCGACCAGCCGGTCGCCGAGGCTGAGCCGCTGGCGTACCGCGCCGTAGAGGACCGCGCGGACCTCCCGGTGCACCACCACCGGCACGGCGAGCACCGAGCGCAGTCCCTCGGCGCCGACCGGGCCGTCGTACTCGTGGCTGATCGAGCGGGCCAGGGGGTAGTCGTTCACCCGCAGCGGCAGGCCGAGGGCGAGGGCCTTGCCGCCGAGCCCGGCCCCGGCGTGGATGGCCAGCCCGCGCAGTGCGGCGGTGGTGGTGCCGGACAGCTCGGTGATGGTCATCCGGGGCGGGCCGCCGGCCTGGACCAGGCCGCCGAAGGCGACCGGCAGGCCGGTGCCCCGGCGCAGCGTGAGCAGCGCGCCGCGGAGCTGGTCGGCGTCGTCGCGCGGATACAGCTTCGGCACCGTCCCCACCTCCCCACCGGCCACCCCCGTCCGGGGGTGGTGAGACCTGCGTCACCCGATCGAGGATCAGGGTACTGCGTGCGGCGCCGTCCCCTCCTGGCCGCGCGCCTGGTGACAGGAAGGACACCCGATGGCCACCGCCGGCACCCAGGCATTCCGCGAGGCGCGCGACTTCCTGCTCGCGCACCGCGAGGACCACGAGACCGCGTACGAGAAGTTCCGCTGGCCACTGCTCACCGAGTTCAACTGGGCGCTGGACTGGTTCGACGTGCTCGCCGAGGGCAACGACGACCCGGCGCTCTGGATCGTCGAGGCGGACGGGGGCGAGGGGCGCTGGTCGTACGCGGAGCTGTCCCGCCGCTCGAACCAGGTGGCGAACTGGCTGCGCGCCCGGGGCGTACGGGCCGGGGACCGGCTGATCCTCATGCTCGGCAACCAGCTCGAACTGTGGGAGACCATCCTCGCCGCGATCAAGCTGCGCGCGGTGATCATCCCGGCCACGCCGCTGCTCGGCCCGGCCGACCTCGCCGACCGCCTGGCGCGGGGCGCGGCGAGGCACGTGGTGGTGGGGGCGGAGCACACCGGCAAGTTCGCCGAGGTGCCCGGCGACTACACCCGGATCGCGGTCGGCGACCCGGTCGACGGCTGGCACGGCTACGCCGACGCGTACGCCGAGGACGGCCGGTTCACCCCCGACGGGCCGACCCGGGCGGGCGACCCGCTGCTGCTCTACTTCACCTCCGGCACCACCGCGCGGCCGAAGCTGGTGGAGCACACCCACGCCTCCTACCCGGTGGGGCACCTGTCCACCATGTACTGGATCGGGCTGCGCCCCGGCGACGTGCATCTGAACATCTCCTCGCCGGGCTGGGCGAAGCACGCCTGGAGCAACGTCTTCGCGCCGTGGAACGCGGGCGCCACGGTCTTCGTCTACAACTACTCCCGCTTCGACCCGGCCGGGCTGATGGCGGCGATGGACCGGTGCGGGGTGACCAGCTTCTGCGCGCCGCCGACCGTGTGGCGGATGCTCATCCAGGCCGACCTGGGCCAGCTCAGGAAGCCGCCGCGCAGTGTGGTCGGGGCGGGGGAGCCGCTGAACCCGGAGGTGATCGAGCAGGTCGAGGCCGCGTGGGGGGTGACCGTCAGGGACGGGTACGGGCAGACCGAGACCACCGCGCAGATCGGCAACCCGCCCGGTGCGCCGGTGAAGCCCGGCTCGATGGGCCGTCCGCTGCCCGGGTACGTGGTGCGTCTCGTCGACCCGGTCACCGGCGAGGTCGGCGACGACGGGGAGGTGTGCCTGGACCTGGCGCACCGGCCCACCGCACTGATGGTCGGTTACCACGGTGACGAGGAGCTGACCGCCACGGCGATGCGCGACGGTTACTACCACACCGGGGACATCGCGTCCCGGGACGCCGACGGCTACCTGACGTACGTGGGGCGCACCGACGACGTGTTCAAGGCGTCGGACTACCGGGTGTCGCCGTTCGAGTTGGAGAGCGTGCTGCTGGAGCACGAGGCGGGTGCGGCGGTTGGAGTTCGCCGAGCTGCCGAAGACCATCTCCGGGAAGATCCGCCGGACCGAGCTGCGGGCCGCCGAGCGGGACAAGCACGCCGACGGCCGGCCGGCCGGCGAGTACCGCGAGGAGGACTTCCGGTGACCCTGCCCTCGTACGCCAGCGGCGTCTCCGACGCGCCGCTGCTCGGTGACACCATCGGCGGGAACCTGGCCCGCGCGGTCGAGGCGTACCCGGATCGGGAGGCGCTGGTCGACTGCCCGAGCGGCCGGCGGTGGACGTACGCGGAATTCGGCGCGGCGGTGGCCGAGCTGGCCCGCGGCCTGCTCGCGGCGGGGGTGGCCCGGGGTGACCGGGTGGGCATCTGGGCGCCCAACTGCCCCGAGTGGGTCCTCGTCCAGTACGCCACCGCGACCATCGGCGCGATCATGGTGAACATCAACCCGGCCTACCGGCGGCACGAGCTGGAGTACGTGCTGAACCAGTCGGGGGTGAGCCTGCTGGTCTCCTCGCCCGGCTACAAGAGCAGCGACTACCGGGGGATGGTGGAGGCGGTCCGCGCCGACTGCCCGGCACTGCGCGCGGTGGTCTACCTGGGGGAGTCCAGTTGGGACGACCTGGTGGCCGGCGGGGCGGCGGTGCCGGCGGAGCGGCTGGCCGCCCGGGCCGCGGAGCTGAGCTGCGACGACCCGATCAACATCCAGTACACCTCGGGCACCACGGGCTTCCCCAAGGGCGCGACGCTGTCGCACCACAACATCCTCAACAACGGCTACTTCGTCGGGGAACTGGTCCGCTACACCGAGCAGGACCGGATCTGCCTGCCGGTGCCGTTCTACCACTGCTTCGGCATGGTGATGGGGAACCTGGCGGCGACCAGCCACGGCGCCTGCATGGTCATCCCGGCGCCGACGTTCGACCCGGCGGCGACGCTGCGCGCGGTCGCCGCCGAGCGGGCCACCTCGCTGTACGGGGTGCCGACGATGTTCATCGCCGAGCTGGGCCTGGCCGACTTCGCCGGGTACGACCTGTCCTCGCTGCGGACCGGCATCATGGCCGGCTCGCCGTGCCCGGTCGAGGTGATGAAGCGGGTCATCGCTGAGATGCACATGGCCGAGGTGGCGATCTGCTACGGCATGACGGAGACCTCGCCGGTGTCCACCCAGACCCGGCACGACGACGACCTGGACCGGCGGACCGCCACGGTGGGTCGGGTGATGCCGCACGTCGAGGTGAAGGTGGTCGACCCGGCGACCGGCGTGACCGTGCCCCGGGGCGAGCCGGGGGAGCTGTGCACCCGCGGGTACTCGGTGATGCTCGGGTACTGGGACGAGCCGGAGCAGACGGCCGGGGCGATCGACTCGGCGCGCTGGATGCACACCGGCGACCTGGCGGTGATGCGCGAGGACGGCTACGTCACGATCGTCGGCCGGATCAAGGACATGATCATCCGGGGTGGGGAGAACGTCTACCCGCGGGAGATCGAGGAGTTCCTGTACCGGCATCCGAAGATCTCCGACGTGCAGGTGGTCGGCGTCCCCGACGAGCGGTACGGCGAGGAGATCCTGGCCTGCGTGATCCTGCGCGACGGGCACGACACCCTCACCGTCGAGGAGGTCGCCGAGTTCTGCCGGGACCGCCTCGCGCACTACAAGATCCCCCGCCATGTGCGGGTGATGGACGCCTTCCCGATGACGGTCAGCGGCAAGGTCCGCAAGGTGGAGCTGCGCCGGGCCGGTGTCGCCGGGTGATCGCTGCCTCCGCCGGCATGGACAAATCAGCAGCCGATCCGGGCCGTGCCGATCTAGGTTGGCCGGGTGGGTCAGACAGGTGTGGTGGTCGACCGGGTGCGGACCGGCCGGGGTGAGCTCGTGCTCCGGCGGTCCGGCGAGCACTTCGAGATCGTCAGCAACGGGGTGTTCCTGATGGACACCCGGGCCGGCACGTCGGAGCGACTGCTCGTGCGGGAGGCGTTGACGCTCGTGCGCCCGGCGGCGCGCGTGCTGATCGGCGGGCTGGGTGTCGGTTTCTCGCTGGCCGAGGCGGTGGCCTCCCGCGTGCCGGCGGAGATCGTGGTGCTGGAGATCGAGGAGGCGCTCATCGCGTGGCACCGCGGCCACCTGGCCGGGGTCAGCGGCGACGCGCTGCGCGACCCTCGGGTACGGGTCGTCAACCAGGACATCCTGAGCTGGTTGCGGAGCACCGATGAGGTCTTCGACGCGATCTGCCTGGACGTGGACAACGGCCCCGACTGGACCGTGTTCCAGGGCAACGCGGCGCTGTACGACCCGGACGGCACCGCGCTGCTGCGCGACCGGCTCGCCGACGGCGGCGTACTGGCCGTCTGGAGCGCCTCGGCCGCACCCGCGTACGCCGCCCGCCTGGCGGCGATGATCGGTCCGGTCAGCACGCACCTCGTCCCGGTGCCGCGTGGTGAACCGGACGTGGTCTACCTGGCCCGCCGCGCCGTGGCCGGTTCGGAGGGCAGCCTCGGCTGACCGGTCATCCGGACGGCCGGACCTGGCACTCGGTGCCGGCTGCCTCGACGTCCCAGCGCCGGCCGCCGGCGGCCACCCGCCGGATGCGGATCCGGCCCAGTTCGGCGGGCACGTGGGCGTCGGCGTGCAGCTCGCCGTTGCGGGGTTGCAGGCCGAGCAGGGTACGCAGGAACAGCAGTGGCGCCCCGCTGGCCCACGCCTGCGGGTTGCAGGCGGTCGGGTAGGGCACGGGCTCCCGGCCGAAGGAGCGGTCGTAGCCGGAGAACGCCTCCGGCAGCCGGTGCTGCGAGTAGCTGGCCGCCCGGAGCATAGCCAGGACGATCCGGTTGGCCTCGTCCCGGTAGCCGTACCGGGCCAGCCCGGCGGCGATGATCGAGTTGTCGTGCGGCCAGACGGTGCCGACGTGATAGCCGATGGGGTTGTATCCGGCGTCCGTGGTGGACAGCGTCCGGACGCCCCAGCCGGAGAACATGTCGTCGGACATCAGCTGCGCCGCCACCTGGCCGGCCCGGTCCTCGGGCACGATGCCGCTCCACAGCAGGTGACCCATGTTCGAGGTCATCGAGTCGATGCGGCGCTTGTCGCCGTCGAGGCCGACGGCGTAGTAGCCGCCCCGCTCGGGGATCCAGAAGTCCCGGTTGAACCGCTCGCGGAGTTGGGCCGCCTCGGCGCGCAGCCGCTGGGCCAGGGCCGGGTCCTGCCACGGGCCGTCGGCGAGTTCCGCCGCGCGCAGCTTCGCGTCGTAGGTGTAGCCCTGCGTCTCGCAGGTCGCGATGGGCAGGACCGGGATGGTGCCGTCGGCGAACTGCACGCCGTCGGGGGAGTCCCGCCAGCACTGGTTCCCCAGGCCCTGGGGGGACCGGGTGGCGTACTCGACGTAGCCGTCCCCGTCGCGGTCGCCGTACCGGTCGATCCATCGCAGGGCGGCCTCGGCGTTGCCGCGTAGCTGGCGGGGGAGTTCGTCGTCGCCGGTCCACCGCCAGTACTCCGAGAGCAGGATCAGCCACAGCGCGGTGGTGTCCGCGCCGCCGTAGTAGGGGCGGTACGGCTTCACTCCGAGCTGGGTCAGCTCGCCGGTGCGGTACTCGTGGAAGATCTTGCCCGGTTCCCGGTCGGTGAAGTCGTCGAACGTGGTCGACTGGTGGTCGGCCAGCACGAGCAGGGCACCCCGGGCCACCTCGCGACCGCAGGTCATGGTCTGGTAGGCGGTGATCAGGGTGTCCCGGCCGAACGCCGTCATGAACCAGGGCAGCCCGGCGGCGATCAGCACCACGGGCTGCCCGGCGATCCGCTTCTCGATGCGCATCGACACCAGGTCCGTCGCCGACCGGTGGTAGACGTCGTACAGCAGGTCCGCGTCGGCCTCCAGCTGCGGTTTCTCCTCCGCCCAGCGGGTCGACGGATCGTCCGGCCCGTGCTCGAAGACGTGCCCGAACTCCCGCACGGTGGGGCGGTAGATGTCCTTGCCGCAGCGCAACGGGACCCACAGCTGGCATCCCCACCGCTCGCCGCGCTCGAGGTGCAGGTCCCAGACCAGGGCGTCCCCGTCGAGGTGGTCGGCGGCAGGTTCGGCCTCGACCCGCACCATCGCCTCGTAGTCGCCGTTGCGGTAGAGGAAGCCCAGAGCTGAGCCGTCCGGCTCGTGGCGCCGGGCGATGTCGGGGGTGCGGTCCCGGCCCGATTCCTTGATCTCGAACAGATCGGCGAAGTCGGTGCCGACCGCCAGCCGGAGCCGGCACGAGACCGGTTCGATGCCGAAGTACCGCACCTCGATGCGCTCGTAGAGTCCGTCGCCGACGAACCGCTGCCGGCGGATCCCGATCCGGTTCGCGGGCAGCCCGGGCAGCTCCGGGTTGGCCAGGAAGAACGCCGCGGAGTGGAAGTCCACGGGTGCGGAGGACAACACCATCGGCGGCGCATCGTCGACGGTCAGCTCCCACTGGTCGAGGAACCGGGTGTCGTCGTGGACCAACCCGCCGATCGAGCTCCTGGGCACGTTCCCGGCGGCGTCGGAGAACATGAACGTGCGGCCCTGGAGCACGCCGACGGCGTCCGGTCCCAACTCCGGGGGCAGGTCCCGGCAGGCCCCGCTGGGCACCCGGTGCCGTCCCGGCACCTCAGGCATGGGGTCCGCAGGTGTCGGTCGTCGTGTCGTCGTCACGCGCACCTCCCCGGCTTCGTGGCGGACGCACCCGGACCCGGCGCCCGGCGACTACCCGTACCGCCCGCCGGTATGCCCTCCTGGACGAGAAACGCGGGCAGCACCCGCTGCCGCCCCATCTTCGGCGACGTGCCCGGGCCGGGCAGACGCGCGTGGTACGACTGCGGGGGTGGCGGAGACGGGCAACGGACCGGCGCGCGGAGGTCGCGCCGCGAGGCTGTTGCGCGAGGGCGGCGGGCCGAGCCGCGCCACGTTCCTGGAACTGTTCTTCGACCTGATCTTCGTCTTCGCGCTGGCCCGCGTCTCGGAGCGGCTGGTCGACGACTTCGTCACGGCGGGGCTGCCGGCGGCGGCCGGCCAGACGACGCTGCTGCTGTTGGCGATCTGGCTGGTGTGGTTGGTGGCCGCCTGGGTGACCAGCCGGTACGACCCCGAACAACCGGCCATCGAGCTGATCATCGTCGGCATCATGCTCGGCACCCTGCTCATGGCCGTCGCGACGCCCGAGGCGTTCGGGTCGCGGGCGCCGCTGTTCGCGGCCGCGTACGTCGGGGTGCAGGTCGGCCGCTCGCTCGTCCTGGTGATTCTGCTGCGGGGACACGAGCAGCAACGGGTTCCCGCCCGGCTCCTGTTCTGGTCCGCCGTGTCGGCCACGCCGTGGATCGCCGGCGCGGCTCTCGCCCCGGGCACGGCCACCGTGGCGCTGTGGACGTTCGCCGTGGCCCTGGACTACCTGGGCCTCCTCTTCGGCTGGCCCACGCCCGGGCTCGGCCGCGCGCGGATCGGGCAATGGCGGATCGCCGCCGAGCACCTGGCGGACCGGTACCAGCAGTTCCTGATCATCGCGCTCGGTGAGGCCTTCGCGCTCGTCGGCCTGGCCTTCAGCCGCGGTGCGCTGACCCTCGATCGCACCGTGGGTTTCCTCGTCGCGTTCGTCAGCACGGTGCTGTTGTGGCGGGTCTACTTCTTCCGCGCCGGGTTCCTGCTGCGCGAGGCGGTGGCGGTGGCCAGCCGTCCGGCCCGGCTCAGTCAGGTCGCCGCCTACAGCCACCTGGCGATGGTGGCGGGCATCCTGGCCACCGCCGTTGGGCACGAACTCGTCATCGACGAGCCCGGCCGGCACGTGGAGGCCGCCTGGCTGGCCGTCATCCTCGGCGGCCCCACCGTCTTCATCGCCGGTCGGGCCTGGCTCGAACACGACATCTTCGGCCGGGTGTCCCGGCCTCGCCTCGCCGGGCTGATCGCGCTGCCCGCCCTCGCGCCGGTGCTGGCCCACGCGCCACCCCTGGTCGCCACGTCGGTGGCCACCCTCGTCCTGGCGGGCGTGGCGCTCGCCGACGCCGTGCAGGAACGTAGGTGGCCCCGGGCCCGCCCGATGCCGCGCGGGTGACGGTCCACCCGGACCGAGCCGGGCCGGGGGGCGGCGTCCGACCAGGACCGGCGCCCGCCGGTCACTCCCCGGTGCGTCCGTCCACGAGCTCGCGGACGATGTCCAGGTGGCCGGCGTGCCGGGCGTACTCCTGCAGGACGTGGAAGAGGATCGCGGCGAGGGTGGGGCGGCGGGCCGGGTCGGTGAACCGGCCGCCCAGCGCGGCCGGGGTCGTCAGCGGCGTCGACTCCACGATCTCCCGGGTCCGTGCCCCGCCCCGGCGCAGCGCGGCCACCAGTCCGGCCACGGTCTCGTCCGGGCCGACGTGCCAGCGGTCGTCGGCGCGGTCGCCCCACGGGTCCGGCACCGGCTCCCCGAGGAAACCCCAGACGAACCAGCGCCGCTCCATGAAGGTCAGGTGCTTCACCAGCTCCACCGGCGTCCAGCCGGAGGGCACCCGGGCCGTGCGGGCCTGCGCGTCGGTCAGCCCGGCGAACCGGTCGGCGACGGTGTCCCGGTAGTAGTCGAGGTAGGTGAGGAAGGTCGCTGGCACGTCCGCGGACGGGCCGGGCTCCGGGAACGGCACGCGCATGCTCGGGAGTATGCCGGACGGTACCGCCGATCGGCCTATCGACCGGCGCGAATGCGAACGCCTATAGTCAGGTGGCTCAATGCTGTGACCTCGTGACACGGGGTGAATCGACGGGTCGGAAGCAGCGAGGAGAGACCTTCATGACAAGCAGGGTTCGCACCGTGCGCCGTGCCGCGTGCGCGGCCGTCGTCGCCGTCCTGGCCGCCGGCTCCCCGCTCGCGGTCGCGCCGTCGCCCGCTCAGGCGTCGGCCGGCGCCGCGTCGCCGGCCGCCGTCCTCACCTGGGACCGGCACGCCGAGACCGCGATCTGGGACGTCGCCCGCCAGGCCCCGCAGGTCCAGTCGCGCGGCGCCGCCATGGTGCACGGCGCCGTCTACGACGCGGTGAACGCCATCGCCGGCCGGCCCTACCAGCCGTACCTGGTCGCGCCGGCCGCCGACGGGTCCGAGTCCGTGGACGCCGCCGTCGCCGCCGCGGCGTACCGGGTGCTCGACGCGATCTTCCCGAGCCAGCACGACGCCCTCACCGCACGGTACGACGAGTCGCTGGCCGCGATTCCCGACGGTCGCGCCAAGCGACGGGGGATCGACGTCGGCGCGCAGGCCGCCGCCGCGATGATCGCCGCCCGACAGGACGACGGGGCGTTCGGACCGCAGACCTTCCCGGTGGGCACCGAGCCCGGCCAGTGGCGCCCCACGCCGCCGGCCTACGCCAACGACGGCGGCTGGGTCGGCCACATGACGCCGTTCGCGCTGCCCAGCGCGTCGGTCTTCCGCACCTCCGGTCCGCCGGCGCTGACCAGCGCCCAGTACACCCGGGACTACGACGAGATCAAGGCCGTCGGCTCGGCCACCAGCACCGTACGCACCGCCGACCAGACCGAGGCGGCGATCTGGTGGCACGACCGTCGGCTCGGCGAGTGGGAGATCAAGCGCCAGCTCGTGACCACCCAGCGGCTCAACGCCCTCCAGGCCGCCCGCATGTTCGCCATGGTGGACGTCGCCGAGGCGGACGCCGTCATCGCCTGCTTCAACGAGAAGGAGGCGTGGAACCGGTGGCGGCCGGTCACCGCGATCCGGCTCGGCGACACCGACGGCAACCCGGCCACCGCCGCCGATCCCGACTGGACGCCGCTGCTGGTCACGCCGCCGCACCCCGACTACACGTCCGGCCACACCTGCAACACCGGCGCCACCATGTCGGCGCTGGCGTACTTCTTCGGCCGGGACGACATCCCGTTCGACGCCTACAGCGCCGACTCCGGCACCCGACGGTACTTCCGCAGCTTCTCCCAGGCGCTCACCGAGGTGATCAACGCCCGGGTGTGGGGCGGCATCCACACCCGCACCGCCGACGTGCAGGGCGCGCGGATCGGCCTCCAGACGACCGCGTACGTGGTCGGGCACCACTTCCGCCCCCGAGCGTGAGGACTACCCTGAGCCGTCCGCTTCGGGGAGGTCGGCGTGGGGCACGTGTTCGTGAGGCTGGCCGGACATGGCACCCGGCTGGTGCCGTACTGGCCGTACCGCTTCGCCGGGTCGGCCGGGGCGTCGACGGTGGCGGTCACCGTCTTCTCCCAGGGTGGTGAGCGGCGGGCCGTCGCCGGGTCCGGTGCCGCGTCGGTGCCGGGGGTGGTCGACGTCGACGCGGGTCCGGCGGGGGAGTGGCGGCTGGAGGTGGGACCGTTCAGCCTCTGCTGGCCGGTGGACTTCGTCGTGGAGTCGCCCGCCGATCCGGCGGACGGGACGCCGTTCTACCTGCGCGGCCCGGACGAGGCGATGATCTTCCCGCAGGGGCCGGTGCCGCTGGCCCGGCTGGCCGGGCCGGACGCGCTGGTCGCCCCCGGACAGCGGGTCCTCGATCGGCGCGTGCTGGACGGCGACATCGACGTCGTGGAGCTGGCGTACGCGCACGACGGGGTGGCCTGGTGGCAGGCGCACTGGGCCATCCCGGTCGGCCGGGAACGCGCGCTGGTCCTCACCGGCCAGGCCCCGGAGGCGGGCGCGGCGGTGGTGCGTACCGCCGCCGACCGGATGGCCGTCACCCTCACCGGCGTCCCCGACCAGAGTGGGCGGTAGCCGCTGCCCCCGTGCGCCATCGCCTTCTGGGCAACGCCGGCCTGCGTGTCTCCGAGCTGTTGCTGGGGCACCGGCCCGATCAGGCCCGCCAGAACTGGCGGGGTGCGTACCCCTCCCGGCGCAGCCAGTGCTCGGTGTAGACGATCCGCTCCGCCGGCACCACCACGAGCGGCCCGGTCGGCGGCTCGTCGAGCGACCGGGACCGCTCCACCTGGTCGGACTGCCACCGGTACGCCGGCCAGTGGTGGTCGAAGTCCGGGTCGTCCGGCTGGAGCACTCGGGCTCGGCCGAACACCTGCGCGCCCCGGCTGCTGGCCTGGCCGACCAGCGGGGCGAATATCCCGACGGAGACCCGCGGGTCGGCGGCGAGGTTGCGCATCTTCGGTGAGCCGGCAACGGCGGTGAACATCAGGGTGAAGTCCAGGTGGAAGTAGCGCACCGGGGTGGCGAGCGGGCCGTCCGGGCCGGCGGTGGCCAGCACGCACATGTTCTGCGCGGAGAGCAGATTGAGGATCCGTTCCTCCAGCCGGGCCCGGTCGAGGCGGGCGGTGGGGGAGGGACCGGCGAGCCAGGGGTTCGTGACGGGCATGGGTGATCTTCGCATCCGGCCGGTCGATATCGGGCTGCGGGTCCGGCGCCCACCGGCCATTCTGATCCGATGAACCTCGACCGGCCCGCCCTCGATGGGGTCCATTGGGCGCAGCTCCGGGACGTGCTGCTGCTGGTGGACAGCGTGCTCGACGCGGACGTGCTCGGGGCGTACCTGCACGGGTCCGGGCTGTTCGGCGGGCTGCGGCCGGCCAGCGACGTGGACGTGTTCGTGGTGTCAAGCCGGCGTACCAGCGCCGCCCAGGTCCGCCCGCACGTCGACCACGTGCTCGCCGAGATCCGGCGGCTGGCGCCGACGGTGGTGGCCGGATGAGCGGCCAGGCGGCCCGTACGCCGCTGCCCGCCGCGTGGGGTGGCGGCTGGCACGGGCTCGCCCTCGACGTCGCCGCGCCCGCGTACCCCGGCCTGCGGGTGGAGGCGGCCGGTGCCCGCCGGTTCCTGATCCGCCAGGCGGAGCGGGTCGTCCTGCTGGCCCGGCAACACCCCCGGCACCACGGCGTCCACTACGCCCGACTCGGCGGCTACCGCTCGCCGATCCCGCCGATCACCGCCGCGCTCGCCCGCCAGGTCCTCGACAGCAGCGCCGACGACACCACCTGGGCGGCGCGCTGGGCGCACCGGTTCGCCACCTGGCTCGGCCAGGCCGTCGACGGCCCGCTGCACCGAGGCGCCTGGCTGCTCGCCGAGGGCATGCCGCACTGGGCTGTCGCCGGCCACTGGGACCGGCTGACCCGCGTCGACCCGGACCGCGGCCACATCACCTGGTTCGGCTACGGGCATCCCGACGACGATCAACGGGACGTCCTCCCGCTGCGGCGGCTCGACCCGGCCGGCGGCGACCGCGTCCGCGCCTGGCGCCGGCAGGCCCGCGACGGGGTGCTGCCGCCCGCGCTGCTCTGGTGGGTCAGCGGCCTGCACACGCTCACCGTTCTCGACGGCCACGACCGGATCGTCGCCGCCCTCGCCGAGGGGAAACCGCCCCCCGTCATCGTGCTCGCCCCGGCGGTCGACCCGACGTGGCGCGACGCCTGGCAGCGGCACGAACAGCGCGGGTACGAGGAGCGTATGGCCCACGTGGCGGACCGGGACGTGACGCCGGTGCGGCTCGCCGCCATGTCGCGTCAGTTCGCCGCCGCACTTTGCGACGCGGCGCGTACCGAGGGTCGGACCCGGGCCTGGCCGCTGCGCGGCGGAGCGGGCGAGTGGGATCGGCTGGCCGGCGGTCTGGCTCCCGGCTGGCGGCCGGACGACCGCCCCTGACCCTGCCCCACGCTCCGGCGATGGCCGCTCCGGACCAGCCGCCCGAGGGTACGCACACCGACCACCGGGCACGAGGTCCTGGCCCGCGCCCCGGCCGTGCGGAAGTGGCCGGGCACGGCGGCGTAAACCCGGTCGGCTGCCCCGCCGATCCCTGGTAGGTTCCCTCGCCGTGACGGGGGAACGGCTCGACGGGCGCTTCGCCCGGCTCTGGACGGCCAGCACCATGTCGGCGCTGGGCAGCGGGATGGCCACGGTCGCCGCGCCGCTGTACGTGGCGTCGCGGACCGACGATCCGCTGGTCGTGTCGGCGGGCTCCGCCGTGGCCTGGCTGCCGTGGCTGCTCTTCGCGCTGCCCGGCGGGGTCCTGGTCGACCGGGTCGACCGGCGCCGGCTGATGGTGGTCATCGACTGGGCCCGGGTGGTGGTGCTCGCGGTGCTGGCCGCCGCGATGGTCACCGGCCGCGCCGGCATCGCCCTGCTGTACGCGGTGCTGTTCGTGGTCAACACCGGCGAGGTGGTGTTCCGCACCGCCGCCCAGGCGGTGGTGCCGGCGGTGGTGCCCCGGTCCCGCCTGGAACGGGCCAACGGCTGGCTCGGCGGCGGCACCCAGGTCATGCAGAACATGGTGGCCGGCCCGCTCGGCGGGTTCCTCTTCCTGGTGGCCGCGGCCATCCCGTTCGCCGTCAACGCCGGCACGTACGCGCTCAGCGCCGTCCTGGTCGGGCTGCTCGCCGGGACGTACCGGGGCGCGGCGGACCCGGGCGGACGCCGCTCGGTGCGCGCGGAGGTCGCCGAGGGGTTCCGCTGGCTGCTGTCCCAGCGGCTGCTGCGCACCATGACCCTGCTGATCGGGCTGCTGAACGTCACCCTCACCGCCGCGCTGGCGGTGCTGGTGCTGCTGGCCACCGACCGGCTGGGCCTCGGCTCGGTCGGCTACGGCGCACTGTTCACCTGCATCGCGGTCGGCGGGCTGCTCGGCGCGGCCGTCGGGGACCGGCTGGTCGCCGCGATCACCGCCACCTGGACCGTGCGGATCGGCCTGCTGATCGAGGCCGGCCTGCACCTGGCCCTGGCCGCCTCGCGCAGCGCGGCGGTGGTCGGGGTGGCGCTGTTCGCCTTCGGGGTGCACTCCTCGCTGTGGAACATGGTGGCGAACTCGCTGCGCCAGCGGCTCACCCCGCCCGCCCTGCTGGGCCGGGTGGGCAGCACGAACCTGTTCCTCGCCGCCGGCGGCAACTGCGTCGGCGCGCTGCTCGGCGGGGTGGTCGCCGACCGGTTCGGGATCACCGCGCCCTACTGGGCGGGCTTCGTCGTCGCCCTGCTCGTCATCGCCGCCACCTGGCGGGTCTTCGACCGGGCCACGGTCGCCGCCGCGTACGCCGACCCGGCGCCCACCGACCGGACCAGTCCGGCGCCGGTCGCCTGAGGAGCCCGATGCCGTCGCGGTCCGCCCAGCCGACGGGCCGCAACGACCAGATGCAACCCTCAGCGCGGCGGCACCGGCAGCGTCACGCCCTGTTCGGCCGCCCGGTGGGCCAGCTCGATCAGCTCCACCACGGCAACCGCCTCGGCCGGGTCCACCGGCAGCGGCGCGCCGTCCCGCAGCGCCGCCACCAGCTGGGCGTAGAAGTCCTGGTAGCGACCCGCCTCGGTGGGCACCGGGCGCAGCTCGCCGTCGGCGCCCAGCTGGCCGTACCGGGCGGGGGTGACCTCGCCCCAGCCCGGGGTGCCCGGCCGGCCGCCCGCCCGCAGCGCCGCCTCCTGCGGATCCAGCCCGTACGTCGTGTACGCGGCCCGGTCGCCCAGCACCCGCAGCCGCGGCCCCAGCTGGGCGGCCACCGCGCTCATCCACAGGTGCGAGCGGACCCCGCCGGCGTGGGTCAACGCCACGAACGCGTCGTCGTCCACCTCGACGCCCGGCCGCCGCCGGTCCACCTCCGCGTACACCCGGGTCACCGGGCCGAAAAGCTGGACCGCCTGGTCGATCAGGTGGGCGCCCAGGTCGAACAGCGCCCCGCCGGCCTCGCCCGGGGCGCCGCTCTCCCGCCAGCCCGGCTTGACCGCCGGCCGCCAGCGCTCGAAGCGTGACTCGAACCGGCCCACCCGGCCCAGCTCGCCCGCCGCCACGAGCCGGCGGGCGGTCAGGAAGTCACCGTCCCACCGGCGGTTCTGGAACACGGTCAGCGGCACGCCCGCGGCGGCCGCCTCCGCGACCAGCGCCCGGCCCTCCGCCGCCGTCGGCGCGAGCGGCTTGTCCACCACCACCGGCAGTCCCGCCGCCACCGCCGCCCGGGCCATCGGCACGTGCTGCCGGTTCGGCGTCGCCACCACCACCAGGTCCAGGCCGTCCACGGCCCGCCACAGCTGGTCGGCGTCGTCGACCAGGCGGGCGTCCGGGTGCTCGGCTCGCACCTGCTCGCGGCGCTGCGGGTCGCGGGTCACCACGGCCTCCAGCCGCAGCCCTGGCGTCGCGGCGATCAGCGGGGCATGGAACACCCGCCCGGCCACCCCGTACCCCAGCAGCCCCACCCGCAGCGGCGCCAGCGCCATGCCGTCCCCCGGTCCTCCTCGGTGATCTCTCCCGAATCTACGCGCCGTGCCCGGCCCGGCGTCGGGGTCCTGGGCGGCGGCCGCCAGGCGTGTGACAGCGTGGGCGAGTGGACGCATCCCCGGTCGACGTCGACCTCGCGCTGGTCGGTGGTGGCGGCGCCGCCTCGCTGGTCCTGGCCGCGCTGGACCGGCACGACGTGACCGGCCTGCGGATCGCCGTGGTCGACCCGGTGCGTCGGCGCGGCCAGGACCGCACCTGGGCGTTCTGGGGCACCCCGGGCACCGGCCTCGACCCGCTGCTGAGCGCCAGCTGGTCGCGGGTCGACGTGGTCACGCCGGCCGGCCGCCGCGTCCTGTCGCTCGACCCGCTCCGGTACGCCATGCTCCGCTCGGGCCCGGTCTACGACCGGGCTGCCGCGGCCGAGCGGCGGCTGGGTGCCGTGCGGATCGCCGCCCCGGCGGGCGCGCTGCGCGACGACGGTCACCGGGTGACCGTCCACGACCCGGACGGGCGGCCCTTGGTGCGGGCCGGCTGGGTGCTCGACTCCCGCCCCCGCCCGCCGCGGCGGCCCGGGCGGACCAACTGGCTCCAGCACTTCCGCGGCTGGTGGCTGGCGGCCGAGCGGCCCACCTTCGACCCGGAACGCGCGGTGCTGATGGACTTCCGCACCCCGCAGCCCGCCCGGGGCGTCTCCTTCGGCTACGTGCTCCCGGTCAGCGACCGGTACGCCCTGGTCGAGTACACCGAGTTCTCACCCGCCCCGCTGGCGGACGGCGCGTACGACGCCGCGCTGCGCGGCTACACCGCCCTGCTCGGCCTGGAGCCGAGCGGGCTGCGGGTGCGCGAGGTGGAGCACGGCGTCATCCCGATGACCGACGGCCCGTTCGTGCCCCGCCCGTCGCCGCGGGTGGTCCGGCTCGGCACCGCCGGCGGCGCCACCCGCCCCGCCACCGGGTTCACCTTCTCCGCCATGCTGCGCCAGGCCGACCAGGTGGCCCGGGCGATCGCCGCCGGCCGCCCACCGGTGCCGGCGCCCGCGTACCCGCGCCGGCACCGGTGGCTGGACGCGGTGGCGCTGCGTGCCCTGGACCGGGGGCACGTCGATGGGGTGGACTTCTTCACGCGGCTCTTCGACCGCAACCCGGCCGAGCGGGTGCTGCGCTTCCTGGACGGGGCGACGACCCCGGCCGAGGAACTGGCGGTGATGCGGTCCAGCCCGCTGCTGCCGATGACCGGCGCGGTGCTCGGTGACGCCGCCGGCCGGGTGCGCGGCCGGCTGCGCCGCGACCCGACGGCAGCGCGCCGGTGAGGATCGTCCTGCGCCGGCTGCTGCCGCGGGTTCGGGGCCGGCCCGCTGCCGGCCCTCCACCCCTGCCGGGAACGGCTTCGATCTCAGCCGCCGCCCCTCATGACGTCGTGTCCAGCAGCAGTTGCGGGGGCGTGTCGGACTCGCGGCTGCCGTAGCTGCTGGACGAGGCGCCGCTGGATGTCAGCCCGACGGTGACCGTGCCGTTCCCGCTGACCAGGGGCGTGATGTCGAGGATCACCCAGGTGCCGCTCGTCGTCCGACCGCTGGCCGCCACCGACGTGCTGCCGATGGCGGGCGCGTTGTTCCAGTTCGTCGACGTCTCCGACCAGGTCGAGTCGGCGACCGGACGGACCACGAAGCCACTGGACGAGCCGGCCGCGACCCAGATCCGCAGCCGGGCGCGAAGCACCGAGCCGGTCTGCCCGGACACCGTGAACTTCAGGTACGCGTTGGTGACCGGATCCCCGTCGACCCGCACCACCGGGGTGCTGCCGTAGTTGCTGGTCGGACTGGACGCCTTGACGTAGGTGTCCGCCACCGCCACAAGCGGGGTGGCCGCCGGCGTGGTGACCAGGGCCGGCGTGCTCGGGCCCGACGAGTTGCCCGCCGCGTCGAAGGCGGCGACCGCGTAGGAATAGGAGGTCTCCGACAGCGCGGTGGTGTCGGTGAAGGACAGGCCGGTCGCGGTGCCGATGGCCGTGCCGTCGCGGTACACCCGGTATCCCGCCACGCCGGAGTCGTCCGTCGCGGCGTCCCAGGACAGGTCGACCCGGTTCGGCCCGGCGGCCGAGGCCCGCAGGTCGGCGGGGGTGGTGGGTGGGGTGGCGTCGGCGGTCGTGACGGTCACCGGGTTGCTCGGCGCGGAAGCGTTCCCCGCAGCGTCGACCGCCGCCACCACATAGGTGTACGACGTGCGGGCGGTGCCCACCGTGTCGTCGACGAAGGTCCGGGCCGACGTCTCCGCCAGCAGGCCGCCGTCCCGGAACACCCGGTACCGCGCGACGCCGACGTTGTCGCTCGCCGCGTCCCAGGCGAGGCCGACCGCGCCGGGTGCCACGCCGTCGACCCGCAGGTTCGGTGGGGCGGTCGGTGCCAGGGTGTCCCGCACCGCGCTGACCGGGTCGGATTCGGCGCTGGTGTTCGCGGCCGAGTCCACCGCGCGCACGGTCCACACGTGCACCTCGTTCGCCGGCACGTCGCCGTCGACGTACGTGGTGCCCGGTGCCGTCGCCACCACCACGCCGTCGCGGAGCACCTCGTACCCCGTGACGCCGACGTTGTCGCTCGCGGCCGACCAGGTCAGGGTCACCGCGTCGGGGGAGGCCACGGCGGCCAACCCGCCCGGAACGGTGGGGGGCGTGGTGTCCGGGCCGGGGGCGGTCACCACGACCGGCGGGCTGCCGGCGGACCGGTTCCCGGCCGCGTCCACCGCGTCCACGACGTACTCGTACCGGGTCGCGCCGGCGACGGCGGTGTCCGTCCAGGCGGTCGCGCTCGCCGGCAGGTCGGCCACCGCGCTGCCGTCGCGGTAGACGCGGTAGCCGGTCACGCCGTAGTTGTCGGTGGCCGGGGACCAGCCGAGGGTCACCGACGGGGCCGGGTTCAGGGTCGCGGTCACGCCGGTGGGTGTGGTCGGCGCCAGCCCGTCCGCGCCCTTGCAGGACACCGTGGACGAGTCGACCAGCGTGGTGCCCGTGGCGCCGGCCGCGTGGTACTGCAGTTCCGCGCGGTTGCCGAAGAGTTCCATGCGCATCGCGCCGTAGCTCTTGTTCGTCCTCACCACCCGGGGGTCCGAGCTGGCGAAGCCCTGACTCGAGTGGCCCCCGCCGCCCACCACCAGTTCGACGATGCCGTCGGCGACGGGCACCCCGCCCGCGCCCATCGGCGTCCAACGCTGGTAGTTGTGGTCGTGCGCGCTGGCCAGCAGCGTGACGTGGTGTGCGGCCATGAGGTCCCACATGGCCTGCATCCGCGGCGCCGGGTCCTCGGAGCCGACGCTGAACAGGGGGTGGTGCCAGAACACCATCGTGCACGGGCTGCGGTTGGCGGCCAGGTCCGCCGCGAGCCACTCGTACTGCGGGGTGCCCGGGGCGACCTTGTTGTAGTTGCTGGTCGAGTCGATGGCGATGAAGTGCCAGCCGTTGGCGTCGTAGCTGTAGTAGTGCGGGATGTTGTCCCAGAAGTGGAAGTAGCCGTCGGCCCGGTTGCCGTCGTACTCGTGGTTGCCGACGACCGGGGTGGTGACCCCGCGCAGCCGCCCGAAGAACGCGGCCGACCCGCCGTACCAGTTCTTGAACTCGGTCAGCGTGCCCTCCTCGTACACGTCGCCGAGGTAGAGGAACAGGTCCGGGTTCCACCCGACGAGCGCGTTGCTGACGTTCACCGCGTTGGTCTCGCCGCCGGCGCCGTCGCCGACGGCCGCCACGACGAAGGGTTCCTGCGGACCGCGTGCCTGGATGGGCGGGACCGACCACTGCCCGGTGTTCGGCGGGGCGGTGGCGTTGCCGTTGGCGAAGGTGACGGCGAGGGTGGTCTCCGGGCTGGCGTACCCGTCGCGCATCCTCGCCGAGACGCCGAGCGTGTGCGCGCCGTCCGCGAAGTCCGCGGAGGAGAGGGTGAACTGGTGCGGCGACTGGAAGTCCGTGAGCAGGTGCTGGCCGTCCAGGGACCACTCGGTCTTGGCCACCCCGGGGCTCGTGCCGGTGGTGACGTTGACGGTCGCCGTCACGACGGTGTCGCCGGCGATCGTGCTGCCGCTCCCCGGTTGCGTGACACAGACCAGCACGGTGTAGAGGCCGCTCGCCGCGGTCGACGTGCGGCAGGTGGCGGAGGCGCTGACCGCGCGGCCGCTCGCGGTCAGGGTCAGTCCGGCGGCGACGACCAGCGCGATGGCTGCTGACGCGACCCGTGGCGGGGTCGCTCTGCCTGAACTCATGGGTGGACCTCCAGCTTGTGTGCGGAACGGGAACCGCGGCCTCCCCAGGAGCGGATGGGCATCACCGGTCGCCGGCGTCGTTCACGTCGGCCGGCCGGCCGTGCGGGACACCGGCCGGCGCGCGACGTCGCCGGACGAGCATCCCCAGCGGTAACGCCACCGCCGCCGCGCCGGTGACGAGCAGGGCCCCCCAGGCGCTCAGCCCCCAGTGGTCCCCGTCGCCCGGCTCGCTGCTGTCCACCGGTGCGGCCACGTCGACGCGGACGCCGAGCAGGTCGGCGAGCACGTTGATGTCGGCCGCGCCGAAACGTTCGCTCGGCTCGATGTGGGTGTTCTCGCTGAACTCGTTCCAACTGATCACCCCGAGCGCGTCCGGGTCGGAGAGGCGCGCCGCGGCGAAGGAGGCCCGCAGCGTGTCACCCGCACGGCGCGGGACCTCCCGCTTGCCGCCGACCAGCCGCGCGTCGAACCCGGGCGTCACCGGGGCGATCCACAATCCGCCCCGCTGGTGCACCGCGCGGGACATCTCCGCCAGCTTCTTCCCGCTGGTGCCGGCCACCGGGTCCACGGAGGACCAGTAGTAGGCCTGACCGTCCAGCACGCCCTGGCTCGTCTCGACGTCCTCGAGGCTCTTGGCGTTGCCGAGGACCAGCAGTTTCCCGCGTACGTCACCGACCGTGGCCTGGATCTGCGCCGCCGTGAAGCGGTCGCTGCCGGTCCAGACCACCACCGGTCGGCCGAAGATGTCGAAGACCGGGTCGGTGGCGTAGCGGGTGGCGAAGTACGACAGGTCCGTACGGACGGTGTCGAAGGCCAGCGGGGTACGGGCGAAGTCCAGCCCCTGGTACACGATGCCCAGGCGGAAGTGTTCCTCCCGGGCCACCTCGACGAGCTTGGCCAGGCGCTCGTCGAGTTGCGGGGTGTGTTTCCAGGACACCAGGAACCCGTTGATGCCGGCGGTCTTCGCCATCCGTACGTGCCGCCGCATGATCTCGACGTCGTCGCTGGAGTAGCGCCCGAGCAGCGGATAGTCGATCTTCGCGCGGTTCCAGGACGTCGGGTTGAACCAGATGTAGTAGTAGGCGAGGACCGGGACGGGAGCCGCCGACGGGCGCGGGGTGTCCGACCGGTGAGCGACGTCGGCCCGCGCGATGCCGGGCGGCAGGAGCGGGACGGCCAGCGCGGCCAGCAGCACCACCAGCGTGATCCCGGCCCGCAGCGGCGCCGGCGCCTGGTCCTCCTCGACCGGCTCCGGTGTCGCGCCCGCCCGAGCCGGCCACCACGGTCGGCGGTGCCTCGGTCCCGGGCGTGGCCGCACCCGGTTCCGGGTGGTCAGGGCGCGGCCGGCCCGGCGCAGCCGGGCGAGCAGGTGCGGCCGGCCGAGCAGCACCAGGCCCACCGCGACGCCCAGGACGGCGAGGGTCACCAGGGTCAGGTCGGCCGGGCTGATGACGGTGAGGGTCACCTCCTGGTCCTTGCTGATGCTGACCGGACGTCCGAACGACACGCCGCCGCCGAAGACGGTGATGGTGTACGTGCCGCGCGGCAGGTCGGGCACCACCGCCGTGCCGTCACGGCCGAACCGCAGCCGCTCGATGCCGCCGTCGGCGCGGGTGAGTTCGATGCCGTCGCCGACCTGCCGGGTGAAGAACATGTCGGTCGCGGTGAACGCGACGCGGAAGAAGAGCAGCTGCACCACCCACGCCTGCTGCTCCCACGGCACGAACCGCTGCCCGGCCCGGTTGACCACCGAGGTGCCGTCGACCATCGCGCTGTCGACCACGTAGTAGAGCTGCTTGGACACCAGTCCCTGCGGGCCCTGCTGGGTGCGGCTCTCGGCGACCCAGAGCGGCCGGGTCAACTCGGCGCCCGCCAGGTCGTGGATCTCGCCGGTGTTGCTGCGCAGTCGCATGGCGGTGACCCGGTCCGTCGGCACCGCGTTGCCGAACCGGTCGAGGTAACTCCACGACACCAGCCGGGCGGTACGCAGACCCAGCTCCACGGTCCTGCCGCGCGCCCCGGCGTCGACGTCGCCCCGGAACCGGTCGAAGACGACCTTGCGATCCGGGCCGATCCGCGTCTCCGGGACGACGAGGCGCTTCGCCAGGTCGACGAAGTTGCGGACCCGGACCTGGAGCCGGCCCCTGGCGTCGGACCGGGCCGACTGCCCGTCCACCCGCACCACCACGCCGGGCAGCGGCGGCACCGTCTGCAGGTGCAGGATTCCGGGTCGCGTCGAGGCGGGTCCGGCGCTCGCGGCCGTGGGCAGCACGACGACCGTCAGCACAGCCGCGGCCAGTGACAGCAGGGCCGCCCGGGCGATCCGCCGGGTCACGTCCATCGCCGCCGCCGCAGCGCCGCGGCGCACACCAGCGCCGTCACCAGGCTGCCCGTCACCGCGTACGAGGCGTACACCGGGACCGGGTCCGGTCTGCGCACCACCGCGGGTGTCCGCTCGGTGCTGAGGAACACCGCCGGCCGTGGTGGTCGGTCGAAGTCGAAGGCGTCGAGGAAGGTGTTCGCCTTGCGGTCCCGGTCGGCCAGCGGTTTCAGTCGCCAGTTGACCTCGATGAACTTCAACGCCGAGGTGAAGTCGAGGGTGGTGTGGTCGACGTGTCCGCGCTTCGCGTACGGGCTCACCAGCAGGGCGGGCACCCGGAAGCCGTATCCGTAGGCGTCGACCTGCGGCGGCCGCACGTGGTCGTACCAGCCGCCCCAGTCGTCGTACGACCACAGGAACGCCGACGAGTCCCAGTCCGGTGAGCGCATGAGCTGGGTCAGCAGGGTCCGGACGAGGTTCTGGCCGGCCCGGATGCTGCCCGGCGGGTGCTCGCTGTCCCCGGCCGGCGCGATGAAGGAGACGGCGGGCAACCGGCCCTTGGCGGCGTCGTCGTAGTACTGGTCCAGGTCCACGATCCTGCTGAACAGCCGGGGATCGTCGACGTAGCGCGCGTAGCCGAGCAGGGGCACCCAGATCACCTGCGCTCCCCGGTCGACGTCCTCCGCGCTGGTGCGGGAGCGGAAGGTGATCGTGGGGTCGTAGTTCTCCACGTAGAACTTCCAGCTGATCCCGGCGGCCTCCAACCGGTCGAAGATCGTCGGAATGTCGCCCCAGCCCTGCGCCGGGATCGACTCCGACGGCCCGGTGGCCCCCGGGCTGCCGGTCACCCGGAACATGTGGTTGCGGATGCTGCCCGAGTTGGACGAGCTGAAGAAGCGGTCGAAGAGCACGTACTCGTCGGCGATGTTCCAGTAGTACGGCAGGTCGCGGTCGTCGTAGTAGGCCATCGCCAGCTTGCCGTCCTTGCCCTGTGTGCTCACCCCCTCGACGAAGCCGTCCATCCGGCCGCCGTTGTACTGGACCCGGAACGCCTCGGCGGTGTGGTCGAGGTCCAGGCTGCCCAGCTCGCCCAGGTGGAACGGCTTGACGCAGGGCTCGGCCCGACCCCGGCGCACCGGCATGCAGGTGTCCGGGGGGATCCCGTCGACCCCCGGCCGGGTGCCGAAGTAGTTGTCGAAGGTGTGGTTCTCCTGCATCAGGAAGACGAAGTGGTCGATCGGGGTGGTGGGGCCCACCGGGGCCGCCGCCCGGGGTGCGGCGTGCGCGGCCGCGGCCGGGTTCGCGAGCACCAGCAGGCCGACGGCGAGCAGCGCCCGGGTCGCCAGGCGACCGACGCGGCGGCGGGGGCGGGTGGGGTCGGTCATGGGCGTACCTCGTAGATGATGACCACGGGAACCGGGACCGGTGCCCCCGTGGGGTCGGTCCCGTCGACGTATTCGGTGTGCACGACCCGGCCGTGGTAACGGCGGATCAGGACCATCAACCGCTCGGCGAAGAACGCCGAGCGCCCGGCCGAGAACGAGTCCCAGACGACGTAGTGCAGGTCGTTGTGGCGCAGCCACCAGTCGGGGTTGGGCAGCGGCTCGTACGACGGGTTGCGCCGCAGGGGGTTCGGGCTCACCGAGAGCCCGTAGCTACGGCGATGGCCGTAGTACTGGATGATGTTGGCCATCGAGGGGCCGAGGGTCAGCACCACCGACCCCGCGGGTGTGTTCGCGGCCACCCACCGGCCGGCCTCCCGGCCGCCCGGCACCCCGCCCGACCCGGCGAGGAAGGTGGCGTTGTCGGCCCGGTTGACCGCGTTCCAGCTGGGCACCAGCAGGCTCAGGGTGACCACCGCGAGCACGGCCGCCCGCACGGTGGGCAGCATCCGGGCCGGCCCGGCGCCCGGTGACCGGCCGGCCCGGCGGAACAGGCGGCCGAGCCGCTGCGGCAGCGGCATCCCGGTCAACGCCCGCGCGGCGAGCACCGCGACGGGGGCCACGGCGGGCAGCAGGTACTGGAAGCCCTTGACCGGCCACAGTTGGAAGAACAGCACCGGCGCGGCGAGCCAGGACAGCAGCAGCGTCTCCCGCCAGGACCGGTGCCGGCGCAGCCACCAGAGGCCACCCGCGGCCGCCGCGACCACGAGCAGCCCCATCGCCGGCGGCACCGTCTCCAGGTAGAAGCTCATCGAGTGGTTGGGCCGCCGGAAGAGCTGCCACACCAGATAGCTCTTACCGGTCCGGCTGTGCCCGGCCAGCGCCTGCGAGACCGGGTGGGTGGCGAAGACCACCGCCGTCGCGGCGACGGCCAGCAGTGACAGCCGCACCGGCCGCCGCACCGTCGGGGTCAGCGCCAGGAACGCGTAGACGCCGCCGGCCAGGACGACGCTCGTCTCCTTGGTCAGCATCGTCAGGCCCAGCATGCCGCCGGCCGCGACGTACCAGAGCGCCTGCTGGCTCTGCACGAACCGCACCAGGCAGTACAGGGTGAGCGTCGCGAACAGGACCATCGGCCCGTCGAGGAGGACCTGCCGGGTGACGATCACGTGGTACGGCATGACCGCGACGAGCAGCGCCGCGACCAGTCCGACCGGCCGTCCGTAGAGCCGGGCGCCGAGCAGGTGGACGGCGAGCACCGTCGCCACGCCGAGCACGGCCACCACCACCCGCCCGGCCACGTCCGCCTCGCCGGTCCGGAAGAACGGCGACAGGAGGGCCTGGAAGAGCATCGGGTGGGCGCGGAACACCGGGAAGAACGGCGTGTAGTTCGGGTTCCCGGCGAGCGAGGCCGCCTGCCCCGCGTAGACGGCCTCGTCGCTGTTGAAGCCGAGGGCGTCCAGCCGCCACACCCTGATCAGCAGCGCGAGCGCCGCGATGGCCACGAGGGCGGACGGCACCGCCCACCGGCGCTGCCGCTGCCCCTCGCCGCTGCCGTCCGGGCCCGACCTCGGCCCGGCCGACGGGGACGTGGCGGGGTGGAGCACGACCGTCGTGGGGTCGTGCTCCACCTCCTCCACCGAGGATCCGGTGACGCTCACGCACCAGCTCCGCTCGGCGCCAACGTCCCACTCCACCGCGGCCAGGCCGGCAGGATCACCTGCTGCGGGGCCGGCAGGTCGCCGCGTTCGGCCCGCAACAGGTCCGGGATCTCATCGGCCCAGCCGAACCGGTCGGAGGCCAGCACCCGACTGCGTACGTGGGACAGGAACCCGGCGAGGATCTCCCGCTCCCGCTGGCGCAGCTCCGCGTACCCGTGCCCGTCGATGGTGATCGCCGGCGCCAGGTAGCGGAACGGCGGGAACCCGTAGGCGTCGTCGGTGTTCTGGATCATCCGCTCCAGCGTCTCGTCCTTGCCGAGTTCGCTGAGCCGCGGCGTGCCGCGTTCGATGATGAACAGCTCCTCCACCCGGGTGCTGGTGCCGATGCGGCAGGGGACCAGCCGGTCGACGCTGTACTTCGGTGGCGGGACGAGCCGCTGGGTGATGGCGTTGATGCCCATGATCGGCACGTTGAACCGGCTCAGGGTCAGCGCCAGCGAGCGGCCGCCCTTGGAGTGCAGCCGGCTCTGGAACTGCAGCCGGCGCCACTCGGCCGGGGTCAGGTCCTGGGCCTGCACCGCGCGCAGGGTGTGCGCGCTGATGGTCAGCGGCTTGGGGAAGCACGTCGCCACGCCGTCGGGGCCGATCAGCGTCATGTCGTCGGAGAGGAACAGCCCGCCGTGGTCGCGCAGCAGGCGCAGCACGGTGGCGGTCTTGCCCGTGTCGGTGAGGGCGGAGAGCATCACCCCGACGCCGTTCAGGTTGACGCACGCCGAGTGCAGGAGCATGTGCCCCCGCGAGACGAGCACGAACCGCAGCAGCGCCTCGATGATGTTGGTGTAGACCACGTGCGGCGACCGGGCGAGCAGCGGCCCGACCTGGATGTCGATCGGCGAGCCGAGCCGGATCCGGAAGTTCGCCCCCAGCCGGCCCAGGTGCTCCTCGTACCGCAGGACCGACTCGTCCGCGTACTCGGTCATGGCGGCCCGGCGCCGTGGCCCCCGACCGCCCACGTCACTGACCCGCACCGCGATGTCGACGTCCGAGTCGGCGACCCACTGGGCGCGGAAGAACTCCAGCTCCGGCAGCATGATCTGGGAGCCGATGGAGACCACCCCGGCCACGTCGTACCGGTACTTCAGGTACTGGTACCGCTTGCGCGAGGGAGCGGCGACGGCCTCGGGAGCCTTCAGGTTGACCAGCATCCGGACCGGATCGCGCCGGCCGGTGCTGCCCGGGGAGTAGATGACCCGGTCGTTGATCAGGAACCGGACGAGGAAGAACGCGACCAGGCTGAGCGCGTTCGCGGTCAGGATCCCGACGCCGGCCCAGATCAGCGCCTGCAGAGCCGGCAGCCGCAGCAGCAGCAGGGCGTTGTTCAGCAGGAAGAAGCGGCCCGCCCGCCCGGCCCGGGAGCCCTGCCGGTTGCGCCGGTAGACGAGCAGGTCGACGAGGACGAAGTTCCACGCCGTCGACAGCTGGGTCGCCAGCGTGGCGCCCAGCAGGTGGTGCAGGTTGGCCGGCTCGTAGAAGAACCACAGGGCGGCCGTGTTCACCGCCATGCCGGACAACCCGACCAGCCCGAACGCGACCAGCCTGATCAGCTCCGACAGGCGGTCGCGGGCGGCGGCCGGGCGCTCCCGCATCTGGCCGACCAGCCGCCGGCTGCGCAGCCGGGACAGGTGCCGCAGGAAGGTGAGCCCCTCCCGGAGCGACGCCTTGGACCGGCCGGCGTGCCGGTGCGCCATCTCGTAGGCGACCTCCGCGATCCGGGCGCCGGGGTGGCGGACCAGCAGTTCCAACAGCACCTTGAAGCCGATGGGGTTCATCCGGTCCAGGTCGACGGCCGACCGGCGGAAGGCGAACAGGCCGCTCATCGGATCGCTGATGGTCGTCAGGCGTCGCGGGAACAGGCTCTTCGCGAGGCGGGTGGCCCACGACGAGGTGGCCTCGCGGGCGGCGCCGCCCAGCCCTTCGTGGGAGCCCTCCCCGGCGTAGCGGGTGCCGATCACCACGTCCACGTCGTGCCGCATCGCGATGGCCGCCAGCCTGCCCGCCGACTCCGGCGGGTGCTGCAGGTCCGCGTCCATCACCATGACCCATTCGCCGTGGGCGTGCCGCGCGCCACTCAGCACGGCGCCGCTCAGCCCGCCGGCACGGGCGTTCGGTGGCCGGTGCAGCAGGCGTACGGCGACCGGAGTGTCGGCCGCGTGTCGGGTCAGGACGTCCACCGTGTCGTCGTCGCTGTCGTCCACAAAGATGATCTCCGCGGACAACGGTGCGAGGGCCTGGCCCAGGCGGGCCAGCAGCGTGGGAATGTTCTCCGCCTCGTTGCGGGTCGGTACGACGACGCTCAGCCGAACCTGCCGGTCCGACGCGGGCCGGTGCAGGTGGCGCGGCGTCAGGTCCGAGTCGGGCCGGTGCCGAGGTCGTCGCTGCTTGCCGTCCGGATTCCCGGCTTCGCCGTCGTCCGTACCGGCCGAGGGTGCGTGTGCAACTTCGGTCATTCGACCCTCCATCAGGTGCACTTCAGGCAGTGCTGAGCCGCCGGATATCCGGCTCGGAAACAGCGCAGAAGCCAGCCGGAAAAATGCGCGAAACGGTGTTCCGGCTTGCTTTTGGCGCGATGGATATTGGCGGGGTGACCGCGGTGTCGTCAGAGAGTACGAAGGCCAAACACGAGGTGTCTAACAGTCAAACAGTCGTGAAGGTGACACCTGCTCGCGCGCCGTCCCGCCCGGGAAATCACACCTGCGCCCGGCGTGGCGGAGGGTTAGGTAAACCTCTCGTAGCCCTGAGTGACAGATCAATCTACGTCGCACGGAGCCGTCGTGGCGGGTCTTCAGCGCACCGGAAAGCGTTTCCCGTAACGGTGTGCGGCACCACCACTAATAGCGGGCCGAGCCGACAACGCCGGGATTTTCCTTCACCTACAGCTACCGCCCGGAATTGTTTCGGGTGACGTCGCTGTGGCCATTCGGCTGAGTGTTTGCTGCGTAAAGTATCGGCCGGTGTCCACCGGGCCACCCGAGGATTTCCCCGAACGGTGTGGCCGGTTTACCGGTTCGCTGTCGCCCCTGCTGACCGAGCAGGCCAGTGCCGTCCGACCCGCTCGGCGCGGCCGGGACAGCTGATTGGTGGGTCAGGCCATCTTGTTCGGTGTGCCGGTCCGGCCGAGACGGCGATGAGCGCGGCACGCGTGACGCGGGGACCGGCCACGTCGGAAGCCCACCGGCGCGAGCCTCAGGCGGCCCCGGCGACCACCGCGTCGCGGACGAGCGTCCGCAGACCCTCCATCGGGTCGCCGTCGCCCGCGCCGAGCCGGTTGCGCACCGCCGCCACCGTCAGCCCCAGCTCCGGGTACGCGAAGGCGAGGCTGCCGCCGCTGCCCGCCGTGCCGAACGACCCGTCGTCGTCCACCGCGTACCCGAGGCCGAAGGCGGTCTCCTGGCCGAACACCCACTCCGGCGCGCGGACCGCCATCGTGGACACCTCGGCGAGGCGCTCCGGCGAGATGAGCCGTACGCCGTCGACCGGGCCGAGCAGCGCCGCGTACATCCGGGCGACCGCCCGGGCGCTCATGGTGCCCACCGCCGGCACGTCCGCGCGCAGCACGTCGGGCCGGCTGCCGATCGTCGCGTCCGGACGGACGGCGGGCGGGGCCACCGCGTCGAAGTTCGGCAGGTTCGCCCCGGCCCAGGTCATCAGCGCGGCCAGGCCGGCGTCCTCCAGCCGGGCCAGCCGGGGCAGTTCCGACTCCGGCACGCCGAGGAACAGCTCCCCGGCCACCCCGAGCGGCCCGGCCACCTCTTCCGCGAGGACCTGCGAGATCGGCCGGCCGGTGACCCGTCGGACCACCTCCCCGACGAGCCAGCCGAACGTCCAGGCGTGGTACGCCAGCCGCTCGCCGGGCCCCCAGAGCGGCTCGGCGTCGGCGAGCATCGCGCACATCCGGTCCCAGCCGGTGAAGTCCTCCGGGGTGACGTCGGCGGGCAGCGCCGGCAGCCCGGCGGTGTGGGTCAGCGCGTGCCGCAGGGTGATGCCGTCCTTGCCGTGCCGGGCGAACTCCGGCCACACCTCGGCGATCCGCAGGTCGAGGTCGAGGCGCCCCTGCTCGGCCAGCACGTGCACCACGGTGCTGGTCAGTCCCTTGCCAGTGGAGACCGCGTGGATCGGGGTGTCGGCGGTGAGTGGGCGGCCGGTGGTGGTGTCGGCGAGGCCGGCCTGCTCCTCGACGATCGGCACACCGTCCAGGTAGGCGGCCACCTGCACCCCGGCCTCCCGGCCGGAGGAGACCAGCTCGCCGATCGTCGCGCGTACCTCGGCCCGCAACCCGTTCCAGCGTCCGTCCATGATCGGGAACCCTGCCAGACCGGTTCCCGGTTGTCGCGGGATTTCACCGGGGTGGGTGGGGTGGGCGCGGGCGGGTCGGACGGTCGCGCCCCCGGGTGGACCGGGTAGGTTGCCGGGCATGGCGGAGGAGGCGACCGGCAGGGTCGTGGAGATCTGGACCGACGGGGCGTGCAGCGGTAACCCCGGTCCCGGCGGCTGGGGCGCGGTGCTGCGCTGGGGCGGGCACGAACGGGAGCTGTGCGGCGGCGAGGCGACGCCGACCACCAACAACCGGATGGAGCTGACGGCCGCGATCCGCGCCCTGGAGAGCCTGACCCGGCCGGTCACCGTACGCCTGCACACCGACAGCACGTACGTCCGCAACGGCATCACCGGCTGGCTGGCGGGCTGGAAGCGCAACGGTTGGGTGACCGCGGCGAAGCAGCCGGTCAAGAACGCCGACCTGTGGCAGCGGCTGGAGGCGGCCTGTGCCCGGCACGAGGTGACCTGGCTGTGGGTGAAGGGCCACAACGGGCACCCGGAGAACGAGCGGGCCGACGCCCTCGCGAACCGGGGGATGGCCGAGGCGCGGGCCGGGGTCGTCGCCGCCCGCTGACCGGGCGGGTTGTGTCGAAGCTGGTCGATCGGTAACGTACCGGATCGACGTCGTCACGGAAAGTCGCCCCTCGGAGGTGGTCACGTGACCGTTGCATCCGTCGCCGAGTTGCCGCTCTGGCCGCCGGTCAACCTGGACCGCGACCCGCTCGTCCCCCTGGACGCCGAGGAACGGCGACGCTTCGCCGGCCCGGTCACCCGGGTCCGGCTGCCCACCGGCGCGAGCGCGTGGCTGGTCACCCGGCACGCCGACGTCCGGCAACTGCTGCGCCATCCCGGCTTCAGCGCCGAGATGTCCCGCCCCGGCTACCCGCTGCTGCGCCCGCTGCCCTCGGACGCCTTCCGCAACCCGCCGGGCGGCTTCATCCGGATGGACGGGGCGGAGCACGCCTGGTTGCGCCGGATGCTCACCGCCGAATTCATGATCAAGAACGTCCGGCGGATCGAGCCGCTGATCCGGCAGACCGTCGACCGGGCTCTGGACGACCTGCGCGACGCCGGCCCGCCCGCCGACCTGGTCGCCCACTTCGCCCTGCCGGTGCCCTCGATGGTGATCTGCCACCTGCTCGGCGTCCCGTACGCCGACCACGCCTTCTTCCAGGAACGCAGCCGCACCCTCATCGACCGGGCGGCCCCGCCGGACCGGGTGCAGCGGCACGTGGTGGAGCTGCGGGGCTACCTGCACCACCTGGTCGAGACGAAGGTGGCCGCCGGCGACCGGACCGACGACCTGCTCAGCCGGCTGGCCCGGGACCGGGTGGACACCGGCGAGCTGGCCGTCGAGGAACTCGTCGGCATGGCGGTGCTGCTGCTGATCGCCGGCCACGAGACCACCGCCAACATGATCGGCCTCAGCGTCCTGCTGCTGCTGCGCCACCCCGCCCGGTACGCCGCCCTCCGCGCCGACCAGGGGATGGCCGACACCCTCGTCGACGAGCTGTTGCGCCACCTCAGCGTCGTGCGTACCGGGCTGGCCCGGCTCGCCACCGAGGACGTCGAGATCGGCGGGCAGCTGATCCGGGCCGGGGAAGGGGTGATCGCGGTGCTCGCCCTGGCCAACCGCGACTCCGACGTCTTCGACCGGCCGGACGAGTTCGACCCGTACCGGGCGGCGCAGCAGCACCTCGCGTTCGGGTTCGGGGTGCACCAGTGCATCGGCCAACCCCTCGCCCGCGCGGAGCTGCGGATCGCCCTGGTGGAGCTCGCCCGGCGGTTCCCGGGGCTGCGCCCCGCCGTCGCCGCCGGCCGGCCGCCGACCCGGGACACGTCGGTCGTCTTCGGCCTCGACGAACTGCTGGTGGCCTGGTGACCCGGGAGGCGGACGTGCGGATACGGGTGGACCGGGACCGCTGCTGCGGATCGGGCAACTGCGTGCTGACCGCCCCGGAGGTGTTCGACCAGGACGACGCCGACGGGCTCGTGCTGCTCCGCCGCACCGAGCCGGCGCCGGACGTGCTCGACCGCGTCCGGCGTGCCGTCGACCTGTGCCCGAGCGGGGCGCTCCGCCTCGACGCGCCGACCCCGGGTCACTCCTCGGCGGTCGGGTACCCCTCGACGGCCGGGTCGCCGGTGCCGGACACGTCGTCGACGTCGTAACCGGCCCGGCTCGTCTCGCGGGCCGGCCGGGCCTCCTCGGCCGGCAGGTCGGCGAAGTCGTCGCCGGTGTCGTCGGTGGTGCGCAGGGACTCGCCCGGCGGGCGCAGCGACGCCTCGTACGCGGTCGCCCCGTCCGGCTCGTCGGTGGCCGCGCGGCCGAACGACTGTTCACTCGTCATGTCGCACTCCTGCCCACCCGCGCCGGGAGCAAACGCCCGCTCAGCGAGGGGCGTCCGGGTGGGTTGGCATGGTCGAGCCCCCGGAACTGCTGCCCGAGGCCCCGCCGGCCACCCCCGACCCGTCGTCCTGGGTCACCTCGTCCGGCTTCGGCGCCCCCGGCTCCGGGGGCGGCACGTCGGTGTCCGCGTCGACCTGCACCAGCCGAGCCTGGCCGGCCTCGTCCTCCGCGTGCGCCGGATCCATCGGTTGCTCGCCCTGCCGTGTCCGATATCCCACCCGTCCGCCTCCCGTCCGTGCCCCGCCGCCTACCCGGGCCGGCCGCCGCGAAACGTGTGAGCAGGTGATCGACCCCCGGGCTGCGCCATCTCGGGCTGTCCACCCGTCCCGGACACCGCGGCTTGCCGCACGGTGAGTCGAGCACCCGTCCGGGCGGCACGGCTGCCGTGGCGGCGGGCGTCAGCGCCGGCGGCGGCCCGCGGACCGGCCGTGGGGTGGCCGTCCGGCCGAGGACCGCCCGCCGCTGGACCGGCCACCCGAGGAAGCGTCGGCGGGGGAGCGGGCCGGGGTGATCGCCAGCGACCAGTGGGCCGGGCGGCGCAGCCGGGGCGGCAGGACGGTGCGCTGGTCGCCGCGGGCCGCGTCGAGCTGGGACTGGTGCACGAACAGGCACCGCCCGAGGTCGGCCCCGCGCAGGTCGGCCCCGCGCAGGTCCGCGCCGGTCAGGTCGGCGGCGCCGAGGTCCACCCCGCGCAGGTCCGCCCCGATCAGGCAGGCCCCCCGCAGGTTCGCCCCGGACAGGCCGGCCCGGCGCAGGTCCGCCCCGATCAGCACCGCCCCGCGCCGGTCCACGCCCGATCGGCCGGCCCGGGCCTGCTCGCTGGCCTGGGAGAGCAGCCGGTTGACCCGGTCCCGCTGCGCGTCGACGTCGACGGCGAGCAGCTCGTCCGGGGTGCCCTCGGTGAGCCGCGCGGTCTGCGCCAGGGCGGCGGCCAGGTCGTCCCGGAGCGGGCCGGCCGGGGTCAGCGCGAGCGCCTCGGTCAGGTACCAGAGCAGCTCGTGCAGCGGGCGCATCACCGCGAAGGAGTCGAACATCCGCCGTGCGGTGGCCGGATCCTCGCGCCAGTCCCGCCCGCCGAAGGTCCCCTGGGCCAGGTGCTGCCCGGCGCCGAAGCAGTCGAAGACCGTGCAGCCGGGAAAGCCCCGCTGCCGCAGGTCGCGATGGATGCCGCAGCGGGAGTCGGGGCCCAGGTTCGGGCAGGGCCGCCCGGCGGGCTTGTCGATCGCGAAGTCGGCGGAGGCGGCGAACGCCGGCGCGACGCAGCAGATCCCGAAACAGCGGGAGCAGTCGGCCGCCAGCTCGTGACCGGTATCGGCCACCGGCCGTTCCTCCACCGCCTCCGACACGCCGAACCCCCGTCGCCGCCACCCGGCGCCCACCTGACGCCCACCGTCATTCTCCGCCCCACCGGAACGCCCCGTCCCGCGGGTGCGCCGGTGCCCCGCGTTGGTCTACTCCAGGCCACCGAAAGGGCCTGGGCGACCGCGAGATCCGCCGGTGGCGTCGCTGAGCAGGCGTCGAGGCGGCAGGGCGACGGGCCGGTGGGCCGGCGGGTCCGGTGTTCGGGCCCGGTGACGGTGCCGGGCTTCGTATGGTGACGGTGACCGGAGGGGGCGCGGGATGGACGAGGACGCGCGGGAGCAGGGCCTGCTCACCGCCCTCACCACGGAGCACTTCGTGCTCCAGACCTCGCGCAGCGCCACCATCAGCGAGTCGGTGGGACGGGCGACGATCTTCATGTCCATGCTCTCCGCCGCGCTGATCGGGTTGGGCTTCGTCTCCACCAGCGGGGACCTGCTCCGGCCGTACCTCGGCGCGGTGCTGCCGACCCTGGTGATCACCGGGCTGCTGACCTTCGCCCGGCTGGTGCAGAACATGGTGGAGAACGAGGTGGACCTGCAGCGGATCCAGCGCATCCGCCTCTGGTACCACCGGCGGTTCGCCGGCGACCAGGACTTCTTCGCCGACGCCCTGACGCAGGGGGGCGGCATGCGGGCGGAGTGGGCGGCAGTGGGTAGCCGGCCGGGCCGTTGGCACATGCTGCTGACCGCGGCCGCGTTGGTCGGCGCGGTCAACGCGCTGCTACTCGGGCTCGGTGTGACCCTGCTTACGGGGCTGTTCGGCGTCTCGCCCGGTCCGGCGATCGCGGTCGGCGTGGCGGTGGCGCTGGCGGCCTTCGCCGTGCAGGTCGCGTACATCACCCGGGCCTCCGTCTCCCTGAACCGCTGAGCCGGGGCGCGGCGCCCGCCGGGCGCGGGCGCCGCGCCCGGTCTCAGAAGTCGAACAGTGCGCCCGTGCCGCGGCGCAGCAGGCAGCCGTTGTCGAAGGTCTTGACGTACGTCACCGGCCGGTCCTGCCAGAAGCCGACCGCCCGGGCGGTCAGCGGCGCGTACTCCCGGGTGCACAGGTCGGGGTCCACGGCCAGGGCGTCGAGGTCGCCGTCCACCCGGGCGACCAGGCGGCAGGCGGCCGCCGGCTCGGGGTGCAGTCCGCCAACCGGGCCGCAGATCAGCACGGTGGAGCGCAGGTCGGCGGCTCCGTCGTCGACGGTGAGCAGCAGGACCGACGGCGTCTCCGGTCCGGGGCGGGGGGCGGCCCCGGCGGCCTGCGGGGCGGTCACGCCGGCGAGCCCACCGAGGGCGCCGGCCACGGCCAGCGCGGCGGTACGTCGGGCGAAGGGCATGCTGGTGTCCTTCCGTCGGGGCCCCGGGTCGGGGCCGGTGGTGGCCCGCACGTCGTGCGAGCGAGCCGCCCAGAACCCTAGGTCGACGGTGTGAACACGCTGGGTCACCCGGTGTTACGCCGATGAACCCCGAGGTCACCCTGACTGTCAGATGGTGCGCCAGTCGTCGGAGCGCAACGCGTTGGCCTGCGGCCCCATCAGCAGCATCCCCCCGTCCACCGGCCACGACGCCCCGGTCACGTACGCGGCCGCCGGCGTGGCCAGCAGCGCCACCACCGCGGCGATCTCCCGGGCGTCCCCGGGCCGGCCCACCGGCACCCCGGGGCGCTCCTCGGTGAACGGATCGACGTCCTCCTGCCCGGTCATCGGCGTGGCGATCTCCCCGGGGGCGACCGCGTTGACGGTGATGCCGTCGGCGGCCAACTCCTGCGCCATCACCTTGGTGAGCAGCCCCAGCCCACCCTTGGCGGCGCAGTACGCCGACGAGCCGACCCGGGGCGCGTGCTCGTGCACGCTCGTGATGCTGATGATCCGGCCACCCCGGCCGGCCGCCCGCATCCGCCGGGCGGCACGCTGCGCGCAGAGGAACGGGCCGTCCAGGTCGACCGAGAGAACCTCCCGCCACTGCTCCCAGGACACCTCCACGAAGGGCGTGGCCAGGCCCGTGCCGGCGTTGTTCACCAGCACGCCGAGCCCGCCGAGCCGGTCGGCCAGGTCGTCGACCACCGCGGCGGCCTCGGGCAGCCGGGTCAGGTCGTGCTCGGCGACCTCGCAGCGGCGGCCGGTGCCGCGCACCTCGGCGGCGGTACGGTCGGCGCCGTCCGGGTCGCCGTACCAGGTGATGCCGACGTCGAACCCGGCCTCGGCGAGCGCCACCGCGCACGCCTTGCCGATGCCGGAGTCCGCGCCCGTGACGATCGCGACCCGGTCGTAGTTCTCGTATCGCTGGGGCATGCTGCCGCACTACCCGGATCGGGCGAGCTGAACCAGAGCGGGTGTAACCGCCCCGGACCGGGGTAGCCGGGCGGGCATGGATCTGGTCGAGGAGTCGCCGTACCGGTTCCGGATCGACCGGCACGACCCGATGCGGGTGCCCGGCGTGGTGTTCGCCTCCCGGTCGCTGCTGCCGGACGCCGACGCGGACCGGTCCCTGGACCAGGTCGCGAACGTCGCCACGCTGCCCGGCATCGTCGACGCCTCGTACGCCATGCCGGACGTGCACTGGGGCTACGGATTCCCGATCGGCGGGGTGGCGGCCACGGACATCGAGGACGGGGGAGTGGTCTCGCCCGGCGGGGTCGGCTTCGACATCTCCTGCGGGGTGCGCCTGCTCGCCGCCGACCTGGACCGGGACGCGCTGCGCCCGCGCCTCGACGCGGTGATGGACGGCCTCGGCGAGTCCACCCCGCGCGGCATGGGCAAAGGCGCGGTGTGGCACCTGGGCGACCGCGCCGAGCTCGACGCGGTGCTGCGCGGCGGCTCCCGGTACGCCGTCGAGCGCGGCTACGGCGTCCAGCGGGACCTGGACCGCTGCGAGGACTACGGCGCGGTCGACGACGCGAACCCGGCTCAGGTGAGCGAGCGGGCGGTGGAACGCGGCGCGCGCCAGGTCGGCAGCCTCGGCTCGGGGAACCACTTCCTCGAGGTGCAGGCCGTCGAGGAGGTCTACGACGAGGCGGTGGCGTCGGCGTTCGGGCTGCGGGCCGGCCAGGTCTGCGTGATGATCCACTGCGGCTCGCGCGGCCTGGGCCACCAGATCTGCACGGACTACGTGCGCGAGATGGAGAAGGCGATGGTCGGCTACGGGATCCACGTGCCCGACCGGCAGCTGGCCTGCGCGCCGGTGTCGTCCCACGAGGGCCGGGCGTACCTGGGGGCGATGGCGGCCGCCGCCAACTACGCCCGGGCCAACCGGCAACTGCTCACCCACTCGGCCCGGCAGGTCTTCACCCGGGTCACCGGCTGCGACCTCGACCTCGTGTACGACATCTCGCACAACCTCGCCAAGATCGAGACGCACCACGTGGACGGGACGCCGCGCCGACTCTGCGTGCACCGCAAGGGCGCCACCCGGGCCCTGCCGCCCGGGCACCCCGACCTGCCGGAGGACCTGAGCCCGGTCGGGCAGCCGGTGCTCATCCCCGGCTCGATGGGCACCGGCTCGTACGTCCTCACCGGCGTCCCCGGCTCACCGGCCTGGGCCTCCACCTGCCACGGCGCCGGCCGGGTGCAGAGCCGCAAGCAGGCCACCAAGGCGGTACGCGGGCACGACCCGCGCCGCGAGCTGGAGGCGCAGGACATCGCGGTGCGCGGCGCGTCCCGCCGTGGGCTGGCCGAGGAGATGCCGGCCGCGTACAAGGACATCACCGCCGTGGTGGCGGCGGCCGAGGGGGCGGGCCTGTGCCGGCGGGTGGCCCGGCTGGTGCCGCTCGGCGTGGTGAAGGGCTGACCCGAGCCTCACACGTCCAGCGTCACCGCGCAGGACCAGCCCGCCTCGTCCGGGCCGAAGCGCAGCTCGTGCAGGGACACCGCCTTCGGGACCGCGCCCACCGCCTCCACCGCGTCCGCGCCGACCACCTGCCAGCGCACCAGCAGGCCGCCGTCCTCGGCCGGCCGCACCTCGGTCTCCAGTGGCACGTCACCCCGCGTGTCCAACCGGAAGATCACCTCGTCGAGGACACCGACCAGCAGATCCGCGTCGTCGCCGGGCGGCACCCGGTGCTCCGTCTCCGCCTCGGCGGCCACGCCGGTGGCGTCCACGAAGCCGTCCACCATCGCGGCGACCGCCTCCGCCACGCAGCCCTCCCGATCCGGCGCCCACGCCTCGATCCGGACGTCGGCGGTGTGCGGGACGTTCCGGTGCCCCCTGGGCGGTCGTCGCTCCATGCCCCGATCATGCCGGCCCCGCCCGGGTGCCCCCGCGGGTTTTGTCGCATCGGCTCGTTAGGGTGCAGGCATGATCGCCGATGATTCCGACGCCGTCACCGTCACCTTCCTCAGCATGATGCGTGCCGTCCTGCGCGCCGAGCAGGTCGACGGGGGCAGCCTCGGCCGCACGGTCGAGCTGGCCCGGCGGTGGTGGGGCACCGCCGACGTGCAGCTCGCCGTGGCGTTGCGCGAGCTGCACGGCGAGCCGGTCGACACCGACGATCCGCGGCGGGTCGCCGACGAGGCGACCGCCCTCGGAGTGGAGAACGGCCTGCTGACGCCGCCAGACCCGCGCGGCGCGGCGATCGCCCGGTTCGCCGCCAACGCCCGCCGGCTGCGCACCGGCGAGATCACCCCGGCCGAATTCGACGAGATCATGGACGCCGGCGACGAGGACCATCGGCGGGGCGACGGCTGACGGGGATCCCCGGGGCGCCGTGTCCCGGCTAGGTTGACCGGGTGAAGATCACAAAGTGGACCCACGCGTGCGTCCGGCTCGAACACGAGGGTCGCGTCCTGGTCGTCGACCCGGGGGTGTGGAGTGAGCCGGCCGCCCTGGTCGGGGCGGACGCGGTGCTGCTCACCCACGAGCACGCCGACCACGTCGACGTGCTGCGGCTGGCCGGCCTCGGCGTGCCGGTCTTCGCGCCGGACGGGGCCCGGCTGCCCGACCTCGCGCCGCTGGCGGTGAACCGGGTGGCCGCAGGCGACCGCTTCACCGCCGCGGGTTTCGCCGTCACCGCCGTGGGCGGCCGGCACGCCGTCATCCACGACGGACAGCCGGACTGTGCCAACCTCGGCTACCTCGTCGACGACGCGGTCTACCATCCGGGGGATTCGCTGGCGTTGCCCGGCGCCCCGGTGGAGACGCTGCTGGTGCCGGCGCAGGGGTCCTGGTTGAAACTGACCGAGGCGATCACCTTCGCCACGACGGTCGGCGCCCGCCAGGCCTTCCCGATCCACGATGCCCAGCTCAACGACCGGGGCCTGGCCAGCGTCAACGGCTGGTTCGGCGAGACCGTCCCGGGCTACCGGCACCTGGCGACGGGCGAGACCGCCTGACCGGCGCAGGCCGTCAGCCTGCCCGCGCCGCCGTCACCAGGAACTCCGGCGCGTCGGCGGTGAGCACCGCCGTCCGGGCCGGCGCCACCAGCACGGTGGTCAGCTCCGCCAGCATCCGTCGCACCGTCTCCGCCCCACCGTCGTGCATCGCCTCGATCACCACCAGCACCTCGCCGGTGCCGTCGCGGACCGCCGACCAGCCGCTCTGCCGGTGGGTCCAGCGCCGGGAGTGGGCTCGGCCGGCAGTGTCCGCGAAGATCAGCTCGTCCGGTTCGGGATGCTCCGGGTCGCCGCCGAGGGTCAGGTACGTCTCCGCTCCGGTGGCCGGGCGTACCGTCAGGTCGCCGGCGATCCGGTCGACGTCGAGGACCGCGACCGGCACGGCGTACCCGATGGACAGGGCGTTGCCGAGGTCCACCAGCGGGTGCAGCCGGGGCAGTTCGCCGTCGCGGCGGAACCGGCGCAGCAGCGACTCGGCGGCACACCGGTAGCGGGTCGGCGGCAGCCCCATCCGGGCGAAGGCCCGCCGCCACGCCTGGATCTCCGGGAAGCCGCCCTCCGGCCCGGCGGCGAGGCGGGCCCGGGCCGCGGCGGCCTGGCGGGCGAGGAACGATCCGACGTCGACGGTGGGGTCGACCCCGGCGGCGTGCAGCACGCCGCAGCTCAGTTCGGGGAAGGTCGACCAGACCTGCGGGGAGTGGCGGAATCGCACGAGGGCTCCTTATCGGGCGGTCAGGGCCAGGCCGAGGCCGAGGGCGAGGAAGCTGCCGGCGAAGCCGTGCCGCAGCAGCGCGGTCAGCCGGGGCCGGGCCAGGACCCGGCGGCGCAGCGTGCCGGCCAGCACCCCGAACCCGGCGAAGACGACGAGCGTGGCCAGCATGAAGACCAGGCCGTGCAGCAGCATCCGGCTGGTGGCCGACGGCGCGTCCGGCGGGACGAACTGCGGCAGGAACGCCACGAAGAACACGGTCACCTTGGGGTTGAGCAGGTTCACCAGCACGCCGTCGCGGACCACCCGGGCGGTCGGCCGGGGCGGGCGGCCGTCGTCGACGAGCAGCGGCGCCCGGTCGCGCAGCGCGGACCAGGCCATCCAGAGCAGGTACGCCACCCCCAGCCAGGTCACCACCCGGAACGCCGGGGTGCCGGCGCGCAGCACGGCGGCCAGGCCGGTCACGGCGGCGGCCAGGTGCGGTACGAGGCTGACCGTGCAGCCGACCGCGGCGGCGAGACCGGCGCGTCGGCCGGAGGCGAGGGCGGTCGCGAGCGTGTACACCACGCCGGTGCCCGGGGTGAGCACCACGACCAGCGTGGTCAACAGGAAGGCGATGGTCATGCCGTCCAGCCTGCGGCCATAATGGCCCGGTGGACAGGGCCAAACCAACCGAGGCTGAGGAGTCCATAACAGCCGGTGCCGACTTCCTCCAGCTCGACGTGGGGGAGGCCCCGCCCGGCGGGCGCGCCGAGTGGCTGGCCGGGCGGCTGCGGGCCGCCATCTCCGACGGGCGGGTGCCGGTCGGCGCGCGGCTGCCGGCCAGCCGGGTCCTCGCCGCCGAGCTGGGGGTCTCCCGGGGCGTGGTGACCGAGGCGTATCAGCGGCTGACCGAGGACGGCCACGTGGTCGGCCGGGGCCGCGCCGGCACCGTCGTGGTGGCCACCCCCGCCGCGGTGGTGACCCGGCTGCCGGCGCCGCCCGCGCCGGTGGAGGTGTTCGCCGCCCGTCCCGGCGCCGACGTCTTCGACGCGCTGCGGACCGCCCCGGCGGAGCTGGACCTGACGCCCGGCGTACCCGATCTGGCCGCCTTTCCTCGCGCGGCCTGGCTGCGGGCCGAACGCGCGGTGCTGCACCGCCTCGCGCCCGCCGACTTCGGGTACGGCGACCCGACCGGCACCCCCGCCCTGCGCCTCGCGGTGGCCACCTGGCTGGCCCGTAACCGGGGCATCCGGGTCGACCCGGCCGAGGTGGTGATCGTCGCCGGGGTGTCCCAGGCCCTCGGCCTGCTCGCCCAGGTGCTGCACGACGTCGACGTGCACACCGTCGCGGTGGAGGATCCCGGTTCCCTCGGCGTACGCCAGCACCTGCGCAACTGGCGGCTGGACACCCCGCCGGTGCCGGTCGACGCCCGCGGGCTGCGCGTCGACCGGCTGGCGGCCACCGGCGCGCCGGCGGTGATGCTCACCCCGGCACACCAGTTCCCGACCGGCGTGGTGCTCGACGGGGACCGGCGCCGCCGGCTGCTGCGCTGGGCCGAGCGGGGTGGCCTGGTCATCGAGGACGACTACGACGCCGAACACCGCTACGACCGGCCGCCGGTGCCGGCCCTGCACGGCATGCTGCCCGACCAGGTCTGCTACACCGGCAGCGTCTCCAAACTGCTCGCCCCGGCGCTGCGGATCGGCTGGGTGCTCGTGCCGCCCCGGCACCATGCCGCCCTGGTGGCCGCCAAGCGGATGGCCGACCTCGGCACCGCGGCCCTGCCCCAGCTGGTGCTGGCCGAGCTGATGGACTCCGGCGCGCTCGAACGCCACCTGCGGCTGCTGCGCCGCCGGCACGTACGCCGCCGCGACGCGATGCTCCGGGCGATTCGCGATCACCTGCCCGGGGCGGTGGTGCACGGCGCCGCCGCCGGCCTGCACCTGCTGATCACCCTGCCCGGCGACGTGGACGACGTGGCGGTGGCCGCCGCGGCGCTGCGCCGGGGCGTCAAGGTGCAGCCGCTGTCCTGGCACGGGCAGCACCCCCAGCCGCCCGGCCTGGTCCTCGGCTACGCCGCCAACCCCGCCGGCGACATCGACCGTGGCATCGCCACCGTCGCCGCCGCCCTCCGCGACCTCCCCTGACCCCGCCCCGCACCGCGCGCCGCACCCCTGCCGAGTCTGTTGATCAAGGACTTGGCGTCGCCGAGGAGAGGCACCGACGCAAACTCCTTGATCAACCGGATGCCTGTGCCTGGCGGCGTGCGGGGAGCGGCGGAGCCTGACGGTGGTAGAGGGCGGCGAGCGCGGCGGCGGTGTCGGCGAGCCGGTCGCGCAGCGCGGCGGGGGAGAGGACCTCCACCTCGGCGCCGAGCCGCAGCAGGTCACCGTGTGCGTGGGTGAGCGACTCGATCGGTACGGCGGCCCGCACCCACCCGTCGTCGTCGGGCGGCCCGGCGGTGGCGTCCACCGCGGCGACCACCGCGTCGCTGGCGATCTCCTGCAGCCGTTCCCGGCCGCGCGGGGACAGCCGGATGGTGGCCTCGTCCCGGTGCAGCCGGGCCCGGAACTCCACCACGTGCGCCCGCCACCAGCCGGGCAGGTCGAACTCGGGCCGGTCGAACGACTCGTCCAGCGGCGCCAGGTCGAGGATCTGGTTGACCCGGTAGGTGGCCGGCTCGGGGCGGTCCGGCCGGGCGGCCACCACGTACCAGCGGCCGCCCTTGAGCACCAGCCCGTACGGTTCGAGCACCCGGGTCACCTCGCCAGTCCAGCTGCGGTAGCGCACCCGGATCCGGTGCTGGCGCCACACCGCCTCGGCCGTCGGCGCCAGGTACGGCGACGGGTCGCCGTCCGAGTACCAGCCCGGGGTGTCCAGGTGGAAGCGCTGCTGGAGCTGGGCGGCCCGGTCGGCGAGCGGCGGCGGCAGCGCGGCCCGCAGCTTGAGTTGCAGGGTGGCGACGACCGACTGGTAGCCCAGCTCGGCGGCCGGCCCGGGCAGTCCGGCGAAGAGCAGCCGGTCGGCCTCCTCGGCGGTGAGCCCGGTCAGCCGGGTCCGCCAGCCGTCGACCAACTGGTACCCGCCGGCGTGGCCGGCCTCGCCGTACAGCGGGATGCCGGCGGCGTGCAGCGCCTCGACGTCCCGGTAGACGGTGCGGACCGAGACCTCCAGGCGGCGCGCCAGCTCGGCTGCGGTGAGCCGGCCGTGGGACTGGAGCAGAAGCAGGATGGACAGGAGACGACTGGCCCGCATTCCACTGACATTAGCTGTCAGGGGAGGGGCCCTACCGTCCCGGCATGGCCTTCCACGACAAGGAACTGACCGTGCCGGGGACCGTCGAGGTCGCCGGCCGGCACGTCAAGCGCTACCACATCGACCAGCCCGACCGCCGCCTCGAACCGGCCGTGGTCGAGGCCGCGTACGCGTACCTGCCGAAGCTGCTGCCCGAACCGGACGGCGGCACGCCCCCGGCGACCTGGGTGGTGCTGCACCGGGGCGCGGACACCGGCGCGTACCTGCTGGCGTACAGCTGGTTCTGGGACAACGTGGTGGAGTGCCGGACCGCGATCGCCGGCCAGCCCGCGCTGGACTGCCCGGACGACGACCCCGCGCACTTCGTCCCCCTGGACCGGCCCGGCGTGGGCTGCGTCTGGGAACTGGGCGTGCTGGAGCACGAGCGGGCCGCCTGGGTCCGGCACGTGCTCGCGCCGGACGAGCCCGATCTGGCCGGCTACCTGGCCGACACGCGCGCCGAGGGGCCGGTGGGCTTCTGATGGGCGACTTCGACTTCTTCGTCGGCACCTGGGACGTCACCAACCGGCGGCTGACCAAGCGGCACGTGGGCAGCGACGACTGGGACGAGTTCCCCGGCACGTCGGTGGCGCACTCGTTCTTCGACGGCGCCGGCAGCTTCGACGAGATCCGCTTCCCGACCCGCGGCTTCTCCGGCTCGACGGTCCGCATCCGCGACGCGGAGACCGGGCTCTGGTCGATCTACTGGATGAACAGCCGGCGGGGCGTGCTGGAACTGCCGCCGGTGGTGGGCCGGTTCGTCGACGGGGTCGGCACCTTCTACGGCGACGACACCGACGAGGGGCGGCCGATCCGCTGCCGGTTCATCTGGTCGCGGATCACGCCCACCTCCTGCCGCTGGGAGCAGGCGTTCTCCACCGACGGCGAGCGCACCTGGGAGACAAACTGGATCATGGACTTCGTCCGTACCGGGTGAGCGTCAGGCCGGGGGTGGCGTGGTGGTGCGGTAGATCGCGGTCAGCCAGACGTCGAGCAGCACGTCGACCACGTCCCGCTCGGCCACCGCCGGCCCGTCCCCGGCGAAGGTGGCGTACCAGACCCGTTCGTTCATCGAGTTCAGCGCGATGGCGAGGTCCCGGGCGGGCAGCCCGTCCGGGGCCGCGCCGCGCCGGCGCTCGCCCTCGATGGCCGCCTCGACCGCGCGGACCCAGCGTTCGAGGACCTCGGCCCAGAGCCGGCGTACCTCGGCGTTGGTGCCGCGCACCTGGGCGCAGGCCAGCACCACGGCGCGGTGCCCGCCGAAGGCGGCGTGGAACCGGGCGATCAGCTCCCGCCACCGGGCGCGCGGGTCCTCGGCGAGCCGCTCCAACACGTCGCCCGCCGCGGCGTTCGCCTCCTCGGTGACCCGGTCGAGCAGGGTGAGCAGCACGGCGTCCTTGGACGGGAAGTAGAAGTAGAAGGTCGGCCGGGAGATGCCGGCGCCCTTGGCCAGGTCATCGATGGAGATGTCGCCGAAGGCGCGCTGTTCCAGCAGCCGCTCGGCGGTGGCGAGGATGGCCAGCTCCCGGTCGTCGCCGGTGGAGCGGCCCGGTCGCCGTCGGCGCGTCGACGCGACCGCGCTCGGCGTACGGGCGGTGGTCATGTCGGCTGATGCTACACCCGCTCGACACCGTGTCGATTGAACTCGACAGGGTGTTGACTGGCGTCGACGGCGGTGGATAGGGTCCGGTCGACCGCCGCCCGAACGGGAGTGAGCCATGGCCTCCGACCACGTCGACGTCCTCATCGTCGGTGCCGGGCTGTCCGGCGTCGGCGCCGCCGTCCACCTGCAACGCGAGTGCCCCGGCAAGACGTACGCGGTGCTCGAGGCCCGGGGCGCCATCGGCGGCACCTGGGACCTGTTCCGTTACCCGGGCATCCGCTCGGACTCCGACATGTACACCCTCGGCTACTCCTTCAAGCCGTGGACCAATCCGAAGGCGATCGCCGACGGCGACGCCATCCGGGAGTACGTGCGGGAGACCGCCCGGGAGTACGGCGTCGAGGAGCACATCCGCTTCCACCACCGGGTGGTCCGGGCCGAGTGGGACAGCGCCACCGCCCGCTGGACCGTGCACGCCCACCGCGACGACACCGGCGAGGACATCGTCCTCACCTGCGCCTTCCTGTTCACCTGCTCCGGCTACTACCGCTACGACGAGGGCTACACCCCCGAGTTCCCGGGTGTGCAGCGGTACGCCGGCCGCCTCGTGCACCCGCAGCACTGGCCCGAGGACCTCGACTACGCCGGCAAGCGGGTGGTGGTGATCGGCAGCGGCGCCACCGCGGTCACCCTGGTCCCGGCGATGGCCGAGCGGGCCGGCCACGTCACCATGCTCCAGCGCTCACCCACGTACGTCATCTCGCTGCCCTCGCGCGACGCGATCGCCGACGCGCTGCGGCGCCGCCTGCCCGCGAAGGCCGCGTACGCCGTGGTGCGCTGGAAGAACGTGGCCCTCGGGGTGGCCAACTTCCAGCTCAGCCGGCGCGCCCCCGGGCTGGTGAAGAAGTTCCTGCGCCGGGCCGCCAAGGGCCAGTTGCCGGTCGGGTACGACCTCGACCGGCACTTCTCGCCCCGCTACAACCCGTGGGACCAGCGGCTCTGCGTGGTACCCGACGGGGACCTGTTCCGGGCGGTCAGCGAGGGGCGGGCCGCGGTCGTCACCGACACCATCGACACCTTCACCGAGCACGGGATCCGGCTCACCTCCGGCACGGAGCTGCCGGCCGACATCGTGGTCACCGCCACCGGCCTCAACCTGCTCGCCCTCGGCGGCATGACCGTCGCGGTCGACGGCGCCGAGGTCGACCTGGCGAGCACCGTCGCCTACAAGGGCATGATGCTCTCCGGCGTGCCGAACTTCGCCATGACCATCGGCTACACCAACGCCTCGTGGACGCTCAAGGCCGACCTGGTCGCCACCTACGTCTGCCGGCTGCTGCGCCACCTCGACGCGACCGGCCAGCAGGTCGTGACCCCGCTCGCCCCCGACACCGGCGACCTCGAACCGATCATCGACCTGAAGTCCGGGTACGTGCTGCGTGCCGTCCACCAGCTGCCCAAGCAGGGCCCGAAGTCCCCCTGGCGGCTGCGCCAGAACTACCCGCGGGACGTGCTGATGATGCGGCACGGCCGGCTCGCCGACGAGGGCGTCCGGTTCTCCCGGGCCGGTGCGCCCGTCCCCGAGTCGCCGGCTCCCGTCGCCTGAGCAGGAGGAAACGCCATGCGTGACTTCGTCTTCCCCGGCGCCACGGCGGTGCTGACCGGTGCGGCCAGCGGCATCGGCGAGGCGCTGGCCCACGGTCTGGCCCGGCGCGGCGCCGATCTGGTCCTGCTCGACCGGGACGCCGAACGGCTCGACGGCGTGGTGGCGGCGATCCGCGCCGCCCATCCCGACCGACGGATCGAGACCCACCTGGTCGACCTCGCCGACGCCGAGGCCACCGACCGGGTGGCCGCCGAGATCAGCCGTGCGCATCCCCGGACCCGGTTGCTGGTCAACAACGCCGGGGTGGCCCTGGGCGGCCGGTTCGACCAGGTCACCCTGGAGGAGTTCCTCTGGGTCATCGACATCAACTTCCGGGCGGTGGTCCGGCTGACCCACGCGCTGCTACCCACCCTCAAGGCCGAGCCCGGCGCCCACCTGGTCAACATCTCCAGCCTCTTCGGGATCATCGCGCCCGCCGGCCAGGCCGCCTACTCGGCCAGCAAGTTCGCCGTGCGCGGCTTCACCGAGGCGCTCCGGCACGAGCTGGTCGAGGACGGCGTCGGGGTCACCTGCGTGCACCCGGGCGGCATCCGTACCCGGATCGCGGCCAGCGCCCGGGTGGGCAGCGGCGTCTCCCGGGAGGAGTACGAGGTCGGCCGGCAGCAGTTCGAGAAGCTGCTCTCCATCGACCCGGCCAGGGCCGCCGAGGTGATCCTGCGCGGTGTCGAGCGGCGCCGGGGCCGGGTGCTGATCGGCTGGTCGGCGAAGCTGCCCGACCTGCTGGCCCGGGTCGCCCCCGCCTCGTACGGGAAGCTGCTCGCGCTGGGCATGCGGCCGAACCGGGCCCCGGTGCCCGCCCCGCGGCCCGCCCCGGACGCCACGCCCGCCGGTGCCGAGCCGGGAGGGCCGGCATGAGCCTCGCGCCGGCCGACGAGCTGAGCGTGGCCGGCCGGCGGGTCCGCTGCCGGGTCTCCGGCGACGGGCCGCCGGTGGTGCTGCTGCACGGCATTGGCCGGACCCTCGACGACTTCGCCGACCAGCACGAGGGGCTGGCCCGCGACCACCGGGTGGTCAGCGTGGACCTGCCCGGCCACGGCGGCTCGGCGCCGCTGGACGTACCGCACAGCCTGCCCGCCCTCGCGTCGGCCGTCGCCGAGGTCCTGGACGCGGTCGGGATGACCGGCCCGGCGCACCTGGTCGGCAACTCCCTCGGCGGCGCGTTGGCGATGCGCCTGGCCGTCGACGATCCGTCCCGGGCGGCGAGCCTCGTGCTGGTCAACAGCGCCGGCTTCGGCAAGGAGGTCACCTTCGCGCTACGGCTGCTCGCCCTGCCGTTCGCCCGGCTGCTGCTGCGTCCGCACCCGGCGATCGCCCGCCGCACCGAGCGGGCCATCTTCCACGACCCGGCGTACGTCACCGAGGCCCGGATCGCCACCGCCCTCGCGGCGGCCCGGCAGCCGCACGCCGCCCGGGTGATGCTGGAGCTGGTCCGCAGCCTCGGCACCTGGCGGGGCGTCCGCCCGCAGTGGCGTGCCGAGCTGCTGGACGCGGTGGGCGCGCTCGGCCTGCCCACCCTGGTGGTCTGGGGCGACCGCGACCTGATCCTGCCCATCCGGCACCTGGCCAACGCCCGCGTCCGGTTCCCGCACGCCCGGACCCACCTCTTCCCGGACTGCGGGCACATGCCGCAGATCGAACGGGCCGCCGAGTTCGAGGCCCTGGTCAGGCGGTTCTGGTCGGAGCCCGGTGCCGCTGCAGGAGCGTGACGGCCACCAGCACGAGCAGCACCCCGGCGATCACGTCGACCGGAGCGGGCAGCCAGGGCGCCACCAGCACCAGCAGCGCCCCGGCGGGGAACAGCGCCCGGCCGAGCCCGCGCTTGGCCCGCAGGTGCAGCGCCCACGAGGTGAGCAGGTAGACGGCGACCGGGACAGCCGTGGCGTAGCCGGCGACCCGGCCGGAGACGTGCGCGGCGTGCAGGTCGTGGTCGACCGCCACGGCCAGCCCCGCGCCCACCGCGGCGATCGCCGCGAAGATCAGATAGTGGCCGTAGCCCCAGAACAGCGCGCCCCGCAGCGACAGCGGCGGCACCGGACCGGGCCGGTCGAAGTAGAGCCACCAGATGGCGAAGACGATCACCAGGCCGGCCGCGGCCAGGGACCACAGTCCCGGGTTGCCGGCGTCGACCCCGCCCTGGATGGCCACCGAGGTGGAGAGCACCACCTCGCCGAGCACGATCAGGGTGAACAGCTGGTACCGCTCGGCGATGTGGTGCGGGTGCCAGGTGGTCATCCCGTGCCGCTCGGCCACCGCCGGCACCAGCAGGTCGGCGAGGGCCAGCACCAGGAACACCGGCAGGCCACCCTCGTGCGGCAGGAGCAAGCGGAGCAGCCAGCCGAGCTGCACCACGGCGACCCCGATCGCGTACGTGACGGTGGTGCGCCGGCGTTCGGGGTCGCCGGCCGCGGCGCGCAGCCAGTTCAGCACCGCGGCCAGCCGCATCACCACGTACCCGAAGGTGATCGTGGTGAAGTCGGCCTCGGTGAACGCGCGGGGCACCCCGGCGGCGAGGATCAACGCTCCGGCGATCTGCACCAGCGTGGTCAGCCGGTAGACGTCGTCCTCGGTGTCGTACGCGGAGGCGAACCAGGTGAAGTTCATCCAGGCCCACCAGATCGCGAAGAACACGGTCAGGTAGCTGACCAGGCCGTGTCCGAGGTGCCCGGCCGCGAGGTCGTGATGCAGCCCGCCGGCCGCCTGGGCCACCGCGACCACGAAGCAGAGGTCGAAGAAGAGCTCCAGCGGAGTCGCCGTCCGGTGCGCCTCCTGCGGGTGGCGGGCGCGCATCGGTCGGTGCCAGGCCCGGACGGGCGTGTCACTGGTCAAGACGTGCTCCTCGCCGGCGGCGGGTCGACTGCCCGCACACGATAACCAGCTCAGCCGGCCAGCGACGGCGCAGTCGGCGACACGCCGCCGGGAACGGCGTCGCCCCGGGCCAGCACGGTCAGCGCGGCCTCGACGCCGGCCGGGAGTCGCCGCCGGTGCCGGAGCACCCAACGCAGCTCGCGCGCCGCGTCGTAGACCCCGGCCCGCCCGGCCGGATCCCGCCAGGCGTCCGCGACCACCGCCCGGACCACCGCGGCGGGTCGGCGCAGCGCCGCGGTCAGCACCCGGTTGCGCGCCTCGACCCGGTGCCGGGCCCGGGGATCCCGCCCGGTCGGCGCCGGCAGGTGGTGGGCCACCAGCTCCGGCACGTACGCGAGCTGCCAGCCCGCCGCGGCCAGGTCCATCGCCAGCAGGGCCTCCTCGCCGTACGTGCCGAGCCGTTCGGCGAAGCCGCCGACCTGCTCGTACGCCGCGCGGCGCAGCACCACCGCGCAGGCCAGGAAGCCCAGCACCGACGGACCGGGTGCGCCCGGGGCGGTGCCCAGCGGCGCGCGGGCCTGCGCGGCGGAAACCGGGTCGCGCCGCCCCTGCGGGCCGACCCGCACCTCCCCGGTGAGCAGCCCGGTACGCGGATGCCGCCGCAGCAGTGCGGCCGCCCGGTCCAGCGCCCCCGGCGCCCAGTACGAGTCGTCGTCGGCGAACGCCACGAACGGCGTGTCGGCGAGCGCCACGCCGACGTTGCGGGCCGCCCCGGCGCCGGCGTTCCGTCCCAACGCCACCACCCGCACCTCCGGGAACGCCCGCGCCACTGCGGCCGGGGTGCCGTCCGCCGAGCCGTTGTCGACCACGATCACCGGGCCGGTGTGCCGGGGGAGCAGGTCCAGCAGCTGCTCCCGCCGGTCGCGGGTGGCCACCACGATCGTCACGTCCGTCGTCATGGCGGCCCTGGTACCCCGCCCCGGGAGCGCCCACGCGTGCCGGGTTCCCGGCGGCGATCAGGTGCGACCCGGCCGAGCGCGGGAACACCTCCCTCATGGCCGAGGTGACCCTCTTCCTCGCCGGGGACGTGATGACCGGCCGAGGCGTCGACCAGATCCTGCCCCACCCGGGGCCGCCCGCGCTGCGCGAGCAGGCCGTCACCGACGCCCGCCGCTACGTCGAGCTGGCCGAGTCGGTCGCCGGCCCGGTGCCGCGCCCCGCCCCGCCGGAGTGGCCGTGGGGCGACGCGCTACGGCTGCTCGAGGCGGAGCGGCCGGACGTGCGGATCGTCAACCTGGAGACGGCGGTGACCGCCCGGGGCGAGTACGCCGCGGGCAAGGGCATCCACTACCGGATGCACCCGGCGAACCTGCCGTGCCTGACCGCCGCCCGGCTGGACGTCTGCGCGCTGGCCAACAACCACATCCTCGACTTCGGCCCGACCGGGCTCGCCGACACCCTGGACGCCCTGCACACCGCCGGCCTCCGGACCGCCGGCGCGGGGCGGGACGCCGACGAGGCGTGGGAGCCCGCCGCGGTGCGGCTGGACGGCGGGGGGCGGCTGCTGGTCTGGTCGGTGGGGGCGCCCTCCAGCGGCGTGTTCCCGCAGTGGGCCGCGACCGACGGGCGGCCCGGGGTGGCGTACCTGCCGGAGGCGTCCGTGGCCTCGGCGGAGGCGCTCGCCGACCGGATCGCCCGCCGGTCCGGGCCGGCCGACCTGGTGGTGGTCTCGGTGCACTGGGGCTCGAACTGGGGCCACGAGGTCCCGGACGAGCACGTCGCGTTCGCGCACGCCCTGGTCGATGCCGGGGTGCATGTGGTCCACGGGCACTCGTCCCACCATCCCCGCCGGATCGAACGCTACCGGGGACGGCTGATCCTGTACGGCTGTGGCGACCTGATCGACGACTACGAGGGGATCGGCGGGCAGGAGGAGTACCGGCCGGAACTGCGCCTGCTACACCTGCCCACCCTCGACGCGGCCACCGGCGAGCTGCGCCGGCTGCGCCTCGTCCCGGTACGCATGCGCCGCATGCGCCTGAACCCCGCCACCCCGGACGAGGCCCGCTGGCTCACCGACCTCCTCAACGACCTCAGCACCCCCCACCACACCCGCTTCACCCTCACCGACACCACCCTGACCCTCGCCCCGTAGCCCCGGCGCCACGCGCGCCGGCGATCTTGCAGGTGCGGTGAGGGAAACGCCCGCCTTCCGCCATGTTCGTCGGCACCCGAAGTGCAAGATCGCCGGGGAGTGGGGCGTGGTGTGGGCCACGTTGGGAGAGGGCTGGGAGGGGTGGGGTGGGTTACCCGCGCATCATAGATACATGACGCATCCCACGGCGGCGCGAACGGCGGCGCCCTCTGCGGCCGAGCGGGCGTACCAGCACCTCAAGCGGGCCATCCTGGAGCAGGTCTACCCGGGTGGCCTGCTGGTCAGCGAGGGCGAGATCGCCGAGGCGACCGGGGTCTCCCGCACCCCGGTCCGGGAGGCGCTGCTGCGCCTGGAAGCCGAGGGCCTCGTCAAGCTCTACCCGAAGCGCGGCGCGCTGATCCGGCCGGTCTCGGCCCGCGAGATCGCCGACGTCATCGAGGCCCGCCGCCTGGTGGAGCTGCACGCCGCCGAACGGGTCTGGCCGCGCCGCGCCGGACTCCGCGACGACCTGGCCCGCTGGCTGGACGAGATGCGCCGGGCCCACGGTGCCGGGGACGTCACCGCGCTGATGGCCGCCGACCGGGCGTTCCACGCCACCGTGGTGGAGGCGGCCGGCAACGAGATCCTCGCCGAGCTGTACCACCGGCTGCGCGACCGGCAGATCCGGATGGGGGAGGCCGGCTTCCGGCTCTCGCCCGGCTGGGCCGAGGTCGTCCTCGCCGAACACGCCGCCCAGCTCGCCGCCCTCGACGGCGACGACCCGCAGGTCTTCCTCGACGCGGTCGCCGCGCACATCGACAACGCCGCGACCGTGCTGCGGACGCTGCGGTGACCGCCGCCGCCCCGCGCCGGTCCGCCGCCCTGGTCTACGCCGTCGCGGTCACCGCGTACGTGGCCGCCGTCTTCCACCGCAGCTCGCTCGGCGTCACCGGGGTCGACGCCGCGGACCGGTTCCACATCAACGCCTCGGCCCTGGCCACCTTCTCCGTCGCCCAGCTCGCCGTGTACGCGGCCATGCAGGTGCCGGTCGGGGTCCTGCTGGACCGGTTCGGCTCCCGCCGGCTGCTGCTGGCCGGCGGCGCGCTCATGGTCGCCGGCCAGCTCTGCTTCGCCGTCGCCACCGACGTCCGGCTCGCCGTCGCCGCCCGGGTACTGGTCGGCCTCGGCGACGCGATGACCTTCATCAGCGTGCTGCGCATCGTGGCGTTCTGGTTCCCCGGGCGGCGCAACCCGCTGCTGGTGCAGCTCACCGGCACCATCGGCCAGCTCGGCGCGGTGCTCGGCGCCGTACCCCTGGTGGCACTGCTGCACGCCGCCGGCTGGACGCCGGCGTTCCTCACCGCCGCGGCGCTCGGCGCGACCGTGCTGCTGCTCGTCCTCGTGGCCGTGCGGGACACCCCGCACGCCGAGCACACCACCGCCGTCGCGGCCGACCTGGCGACCGTACGCCGGCAGCTCGCCGACGCGTGGGCCCAGCCGGGCACCCGCCTCGGCCTGTGGACCCACTTCGTCACGCAGTTCTCCGGGTCGGTCTTCGCGCTGCTCTGGGGTTACCCGTTCCTGGTGCAGGGCCAGGGCTTCTCGCCCACCGCGGCGGCGTCGCTGCTCACCCTGATGACCCTGGTGACCCTGGTCTGCGGGCCGGTGATCGCGCACCTGTGCGCCCGGCACCCGTTCCACCGCTCGGTGCTGGTCTTCACCATCACCGCCGGCACCGCTGCGGTCTGGGCGGCCGTGCTGGCCTGGCCGGGACGCGCGCCGCACTGGTTGCTGGTGGCCCTCGTCGTGGTCCTGGCGGTCAACGGCCCCGGCTCGGTGATCGGCTTCGACTACGCGCGCACCTTCAACCCGGTGCACCGGATCGGCAGCGCCACCGGCATCGTCAACGTCGGCGGGTTCGTCGCCTCGATCCTGCTGATCCTGGCCGTCGGCGTGGTGCTCGACCTGGCCACCCCGGCCGGGCGGGGCACCCCGACGCTGGCCGCGTTCCGCTGGGCCTTCGCCGTGCAGTACCTGCTCTGGGCCCTCGGCGCGGTCCAGGTGCTGCGCTACCGCAACGCCGCCCGCCGCCGGTACGCCGCCGAGCGCGAGACGGTCGCGGTCCCCGCTGCGGCCTGACCCGGTCAGGTCAGCCGCGGCGGTGGGTCAGCGAGTCCAGCATCAGGGTCAGCCCGGCGCCGACCAGCCACGAGTCCTTGGCCAGCCCGATGCCGGCCTGGCTGGGCCGGAGGCTGTTCCCCTCCCGCATCCCCGGCGTCTTCAGGTAGAGCTGCACCAGCCCGGCGGCGAACGCGGTCAGCGCCGCGCCAGCCAGCAGCGACGGCACGAACGGGGCGAGCAGTGCGGTGCCCAGCGCGATCTCGCTCCGGGACAGCAGCTTGGCGAACCGGTCCGGCGCGAACTGCTTCAGCTGCGGGACCGCCCCGACGGCCATGGCGTGCATCCCGGCGGCGGCCTCGCCCTCCAGGGTCCGCTTGCTCAGCCCGGAATTCAGGATGTACGCGCCGATGCTGACCCGCAGCGGCGCATGCGTCAGTTTCATGATCACTCCCGTCGGACGGCGGAGAACCGGGCCCCGCGTACCCCGAGACGGGCCGGATAACCGCCGCGTCGCGGTGGGTCGTCGCCGATGATCGGCGGTAGGTTCGCGGAGGGAAGGGACACCGCCGGGTGGCGGGCGGCCCGGTGCGCGGAGCGAGCCGGGCCTGCGCGCGCCGCGGTCGCGAACGAGGGAGACGTGGTGAGCCAGGAAGTCCGGGGAGTCGTGTCGCGGCGCAAGGGCGCGCCCGTGGAGGTCACCACGATCGTGGTGCCCGACCCGGGGCCCGGGGAGGCGGTGGTCCGCGTCCAGTCGTGCGGGGTGTGCCACACCGACCTGCACTACCGCGAGGGCGGGATCACCGACGACTACCCGTTCCTGCTCGGCCACGAGGCCGCGGGCGTCGTCGAGCAGGTCGGGGACGGGGTCACCGACGTCGCCCCCGGCGACTTCGTGGTGCTCAACTGGCGGGCGGTGTGCGGCCAGTGCCGGGCCTGCCGCCGGGGCCGCCCCTGGTACTGCTTCAACACGCACAACGCCGCCCAGAAGATGACCCTCACCGACGGCACCGAGCTCAGCCCGGCCCTGGGCATCGGCGCGTTCGCCGAGAAGACGCTGGTCCACGCCGGCCAGTGCACCAAGGTCGATCCGGCGGCCCGGCCGGCCGCCGTCGGCCTGCTCGGCTGCGGCGTGATGGCGGGGCTCGGCGCGGCCATGAACACCGGCCAGGTCGGCCGGGGCGACTCCGTCGCGGTGATCGGCTGCGGCGGCGTCGGCGACGCCGCGGTGGCCGGCGCGTTCCTGGCCGGCGCGACGACGATCATCGCGGTGGACACCGACTCCCGCAAGCTCGACTGGGCCCGGAAGTTCGGCGCCACGCACACCGTCAACGCCTCCGAGGACGACCCGGTCGCGGCCATCCGCGCCGCCACCGGCGGCTTCGGCGCCGACGTGGTCATCGACGCGGTGGGCCGCCCGGAGACCTGGAAGCAGGCGTTCTACGCCCGGGACCTGGCCGGCACCGTGGTGCTGGTGGGCGTACCGACGCCGGAGATGAAGATCGAGTTGCCGCTGCTGGACGTGTTCGGCCGCGGTGGCGCGCTCAAGTCCAGCTGGTACGGCGACTGCCTGCCCAGCCGCGACTTCCCGATGCTCACCGAGCTCTACCGGCAGGGCCGCCTCGATCTCGACGCGTTCGTCACCGAGGAGATCGCCCTCGACCAGGTCGAGGAGGCCTTCACCCGGATGCACCACGGTGACGTGCTCCGGTCGGTGGTGGTCTTCCCGTGACCACCCGCGTCGACCACACCGTCACCTCCGGGACGTTCTCCCTGGACGGGCAGACCTTCGACGTCGACAACAACGTCTGGGTGATCGGCGACGACAGCGAGTGCGTCGTCGTCGACGCGCCGCACGACGTGGCCGCCATCCGCAAGCTGGTCGGCGACCGCCGGGTGGTGGCGATCCTCGCCACCCACGCCCACGACGACCACGTCCGGGTCGCCCCCGAGCTGGCCCGGGACACCGGCGCGCCGGTGCTGCTGCACCCGGCCGACCGGGTGCTCTGGGACCTGGTCCACCCGGACACCCCGCCGGACGGGGAGCTGGCCGACGGCCAGGCTGTCGAGGTGGGCGGCACCACCCTGCGGGTGCTGCACACCCCCGGGCACAGCCCCGGCGCGTGCAGCCTGTACGCCCCCGACCTCGGCGCGGTGTTCACCGGCGATACGCTGTTCGCCGGCGGGCCCGGCGCCACCGGCCGCTCGTACAGCGACTTCGGCACCGTCATCACGTCGATCCGGGACCGGCTGCTCACCCTGCCGCCGGAGACCGTCGTCCACACCGGACACGGCGACGACACCACCATCGGCGCGGAGGCGACCCACCTCGACGAGTGGATCGCCCGCGGGCACTGAGCCGAGCCGCCCTGGCCGGGTCACGGCCCCGCCGGGCGCGGCGGCGTCAGCGCTCGCCGTCGAGCACCGGCTTGACGTCCAGCACGGGGGTGCCGTCCACCGCCTCCAGGTCGGCCACCCGCACCCGTACGCCGTCGACCTGCAGGATCCGGACCCGGTGCAGGCCGACCGGGTTCGGCCGGTGCGGGGAGCGGGTGGCGAACACGCCGGTCTCCGGGCGGGACCGGTCACCGCGCGGGTGCACCACCAGCACGTCCCGGTCGGCCCGGTCCAGCCAGGTCAGCACCAGCACGTCCACGCCGGGCCGCAGGCCGTGCAGCGCCGATGCGTACGCCTCGGCGAAGACCAGCCACGCCTCCGGCGCTCCCTCGTCGCCCTGCTTGGGCGCCGCCGCCGGATCGGTCAGCGGGGACTCGACGCGGCCGACCGGCCGCAGCAGCGGTTGTGGACCGCTCATCGCACCTCCCGGAGCATGTGCGCTGAGACGGAGACCGACGGCGGCGAAGCGGCCGACAACGTCGAGAGCCTCGCTCTCGTCGTCGTGCGTCCAACAGACGTGGTCTCCGAGGCGGATCCGGTCGACCACCGTCGCAGCAGTCACGGTGTCGCCTTCCCGATCGACGCGTCTCAGACTCTAACGCCGGCCGGGGCCCCGACCTAACCGACTTGTCCCGCGCTGACCTGCTTGCCGATCCCGCCTTGCCGGGGTTAGCCTGCGGGTGGACCCGGATGCCGGCGCTCGGCGCCACCCGGGGTCCCGCTCACCGCACCGAGGATCGGCGCATGGCCGCCCGATCGCGGGCCATTCCACCGACGGTCCTGCCACCCGCCGCCGCGCCGCGTCGGGGCCGGGCCGTTCCTCCCCGCCAGGGCGCTCCCGCCCGGCCACCTCCGCACCGTTCTCCGCCCGCCGCGTCGGCGGCTTCCACCGTACGAAAGGCACCCGATGAACCCTGACCCCACCGCACCGGTCCCGGTGACCGGCATCGTGGACACCCGCGACGACCACGCCCTGCTCCGGGTGGACGGCTACCTGCCGTCCGCCGCCGACGTCCACGTCACCACCGCCCAGCTGCGCCGGCACGGCCTGTGCCGCGGCGACCTGGTGACCGGCGCGGCCGCCGCGCCGCGCCGTGGCCGGCACGCCGCACTGGTCCGGCTGGACACCGTCAACGGTCTGACGCCGGAGGAGGCGCGACGCCGCCGGCAGTTCCACCAGCTCACCGCGGTGTACCCGCGGGAACGGCTGCGGCTGGAGACCGAGCCGCACATCCTGACCACCCGGGTCATCGACCTGGTGATGCCGATCGGCAAGGGGCAGCGCGCGCTGATCGTGTCGCCGCCGAAGGCCGGTAAGACCATGGTGCTGCAGGCGATCGCGAACGCGATCACCCGCAACAACCCGGAGTGCCACCTGATGGTGGTGCTGGTCGACGAGCGGCCGGAAGAGGTCACCGACTTTTCCCGGTCGGTGAAGGGGGAGGTCGTCGCGGCCACGTTCGACCGTCCGCCGCAGGACCACACAGGAGTGGCGGAGCTGGCGATCGAGCGGGCGAAGCGCCTGGTCGAGTTGGGCCACGACGTGGTCGTGCTGCTCGACTCATTGACCCGGCTGGGCCGCGCCTACAACCTCTCCGTCCGGTCGGCCGGACGTACGCTCTCCGGCGGCGTGGACGTGGCCGCGCTGACCCCGCCGAAGCACCTGCTCGCCGCCGCCCGCGCGGTCGAGGAGGGCGGGTCGCTGACCATCCTCGCCTCGGCGCTGGTGGAGACCGGTTCGGCCGCCGACACGCTCATCTACGAGGAGTTCAAGAGCACCGGCAACGCCGAGCTCAAGCTGGACCGGTCGCTGGCCGACCGGCGTACGTTCCCCGCCGTCGACGTGCGGACCTCCGGCACCCGGCGGGAGGAACTGCTGCTCACCGCCGTGGAACGGCAGGGCCTGCGGGGCCTGCGATCCGCACTGTCCCAGGTGGACCGCCAGGCGGCCCTGGACCAGTTGCTGCGCCAGCTCATCGCCACGCCGGACAACGCGCGCTTCCTGGCCCGGCTGGCTGGCGCCGCGCCCGGCTACCATCGGGAACCGTGACCGAACAGCGGAACGACCCGCCACCGACCGTACGGCAGCTGCGCCTGGTGGTGGAGGCCGAGGACTACGACGCGGCGGTCGCCTTCTTCCGTGACGCCCTCGGCCTGCCAGAGCAGGCGGCGTACTCCGGTGGTGACGGCGCGCGGGTGGTGATCCTGGAGGCGGGCCGGGCCACGCTGGAACTGGCCAACCCGGCGCAGAAGCGCATGATCGACGAGGTGGAGGTCGGCCGGCAGGTCGCGCCGCGGCTGCGGGTGGCGTTCGAGGTGGACGACAGCCGCGCGGTGACCGACCGGCTGGTCGCCGCGGGCGCCACCGAGGTCGCCCCGCCCACCGTCACGCCGTGGCAGTCGCTGAACGCCCGCCTCGACGCCCCGGCGGGCCTGCATCTCACCGTGTTCCAGGAACTGCGTACCTCGAAGGAACGGCAGGCCCTGGACGGCTTCGGCACCGGCGCCTGACAAATGCGGTTGGCGTCCCGCCGCCGGGCCCGGCGATACTGTGGCGCGTGTACGAGCCGACGTTGACCCCCGCCCAGGCCGCCGCGCTCCGCTACGTCCGCGACCTCGCGCTGCGGGACCGGCCGGCGGCGGTGGCCGTCATCGACCGGCACCTGGCCGGTTCGGGCGCCGGGTACCGGTCGGAGGAGCTGGTCGGGGCGGTCGCCCGGTACGGGCGGTTGACCCTCAACTTCCACCCGGACCGGCTGCTGCGGGACGGCCGAACCGTCGCGGAGGCGCTGGACCAGGAGGGCGTCTACCGCAGCCAGTTCGAGACGGGCATCTCCAACGGCGGCCTGACCGCGTTTCCCGGCGGCGACCGCGACCGGTGGGAGGAGAAGCTGTTCGGCGGGGCGTACCAGCGGCCCGGCGTGCTTCCGGTCGAACGTCCCAAGTACGGCGGTCTGAACCTGCTGGACCACCCGGACGGCGCCTGCCCGCGGTTCGGCTCCTGCCACCTGCGGCTACGTCCCGAGGTGCTGTCCCGGGCCACCTTCAGCTTCGGCGACACCCACACCGAGCCCACCGAGTTCGGTACGGTCGACGTCTTCGAGCCGGTGCTCGCCGCGCTGCTCACCGCCACCGCCGAGACCGGCGTCAGTCTCGGCGTGGCCGGCATGGACACCGACATGCTGCTGCGTACCCTGCTGCGCCGCCGGGAGCGGGAGTCCTGCGTCGCCGGCCGCGCCCTGGACGACTACATCGAGGCGCAGGTCCACGGCGAGCTGAGCCTCGCCCGCGACGTCGAGGCGCTCGTGGTCGACCCGTCGTTCCGGGGCACGGACGTCGCCCGGATCCTCGCCGGCGTCGCCGACCGGCACGGCTTCCCGCTGACCTGGCACGGCGGCTTCGAGCTGCCGGTCGATGCCATCGACCCCGACTTCCGGGGACCCGCGATCCCGCCCCTGGCCGCGCGGGTGCACGCGGAGTTCGCCCGGCCAGGGGAACCGGTGCACGCCGCCCTGATCGGCCGGGCCGCCGCGTCGGTGGTCACCGAGCCGGAACGCTGGGCCGACCGGGGACCGACCTCGGTCACCCTCCAGCACCTCAAGCAGCTCTGGCACGTCCTGGTCTGGTTCGGGACCCCGGCCCACTGACCCCTCGCGCTGGTTTCGCCCTCGCCGCGCGCCTCGTCCCGGCCCGTCCGATTCCCGTCGTGACCTGGGCCGCAGCGTGGCGCCACTCCGCCATTTCCGGAATGACCGACACGTCGGGCTGGTTGTGTCCCCCGTACCGCCGGAACGCAAACCCCGTACCGGCCAGTAGTTCCCCCGAGGGGCGCTCACCCCGGAGCGCGTCGTAACGATCGAAAGGGCAACCATCGTGAAGCAGGACTTCACTCGATGGCTCCCCGCCATCGCGAAGACCGCCGTGGCGAAGACCGCCGTCGCGAAGACCGCCATCGCACAGACTCCGAACCGCAAGCTCGCGCTGACCGTCGCGGGCGTGGCCGCCCTGGGCGGGCTGGCGCTCGGCCCCACCGCCGTCGCCGCCCCGGTGACCAGCGGCCCGCACGCCGGCGCTGTCGCCGCCATCGACCTGGCCACCGGAAAGAAGACGGACATCGACCCGGCCACCGGCGAGAAGACCACCACCGTCGAGTCCGGCCTGACCACCGGCACCGACAAGGCCCCGGTCAACGCCAACCAGCCGAGCCGCGAAAAGCTCATCCCGCACGGCGTCGAGGGCGCGCAGTCGCGCATCCCGCTCGACGACGCGCAGCTCGCCAACGCCAAGGCCATCGTCAAGGCGGCCAAGGATACCGGCGTGGGGGAGCGGGGCGCCGTGATCGGCGTCGCCACCTCGCTGCAGGAGTCGAAGCTGTACAACCTCGGCCACCTCGGCGCGTACAACGACCACGACTCGGAGGGCCTGTTCCAGCAGCGCCCGTCGTCCGGTTGGGGCACGCCCGAGCAGATCACCGACCCCGACTACGCCAGCAAGGCGTTCTTCAACGCCCTGAAGAACGTCGGCGGCTGGCAGGGCCTGCCGCTGACCGCCGCCGCGCAGACGGTCCAGGTGTCGGCCTACCCCTACGCGTACGCGCAGTGGGAGGAGCAGGCCGCGGACATCGTCCAGCAGCTCTGGTAAGTCTCTCTTCGTGACCGGCCGGCCCCTGGGCACAGGGGCCGGCCGGTTTCGTCTGTCCCGGTGTGTCTCCGCCCCCGTTGACCGAGTCGGCCTGCGGCACGTCGCGCTGTCCGGCCTGTCGGATACGCCGCTGTGCGCCGTTTCGAGTCGATCCAACCCGCCGTGGCCGAAGCGCTGGTGGGTTATGGGTTGGTTGTCCGGTTGCGGGGTCGAAGTCGGGCCCTGGGTGGAACGCCATGGAGGTCTCCCGGCTCCGGTGACGTCCATGGCGTTCCACTGACCGCGCCGGGCGCTGGGCTCCGTGCCCCGGTGCTGGTGCTGACCGTGCCGAGTGGCTGGGCTGGGAGCCGTGCCGAGGCTGCACGTGCCGGTCAGGGATGGGTGGTGTGTCCGGTTCGGGGTGTGGCCGGCGGCATCCCGGGGGCGGAATCGTCGGGGGGCCGGGGGCGTTGAATCCCCGTGAACGGCCGAGGAAGAGCGCCCCGCACGGCGGGGTGGCGGGCCCGCGGGAATGGTGGTGGGTCGCCGGTCGTTACACATGGTCCCGGCGCCGCGAAGAGGCCCCGCCCCGCGAGCCGAAACCCCCCAAGACTTTTCCCCCTTTATTGAGCGCCTGACGGTGCTTGCGCACACCGAAGCCGACCCCCATCGGCGCATGTGTGCGCCAACCCCCGAATGGAGCTTTCCCATGAACACGATCTTCCGTAAGAGCGTTCTTGGTGTTGCTGGTCTGGCCTTCGCCGGTGGTGTGTTCGCCGGTCCGATCGCCGCTCACGCCGACGCCCCGGCGGTGGCCGGGAAGCCCGTGGCCGCCGTGCAGGCCGACAAGCCTGGCGTCGACAAGGCGAAGCTGATTCCGCATGGTGTGCAGGGCGCGCAGTCGCGGATCGACCTGAACGACGAGCAGGTCGCGAACGCGAAGGCGATCATCGCCGCCACGAAGAAGGCGGGTCTGCCGGAGCGGGCCGCGGTGATCTCGATCGCCACCAGCCTGCAGGAGTCGAAGCTGGAGAACCTGGGCCACCTCGGCGACAAGAACGACCACGACTCGCTGGGCCTGTTCCAGCAGCGGCCGTCCTCGGGTTGGGGCACTCCGGAGCAGATCACTGACCCCGAGTACTCGACCCTGGCGTTCGAGAAGGGTCTGAAGCAGGTCGACGGGTGGCAGGACATGCCGCTGACCGAGGCCGCCCAGACCGTGCAGGTCTCGGCCTACCCGGACGCCTACGCCCAGTGGGAGCAGCAGGCCGCCGACATCGTCGCCCAGCACTGGAACAGCTGACCCACACAGCACACGAAAGCCGCTGGCCGGCACCCCGAGACAGGGGTGCCGGCCAGCGGCGTCTCTGGGTCCGGAGACCCGTCACCCTTGCTCCCGGCCGGCACACCACCGGACGATCGCCCGGGTCACCGCCGGGTCGACCGGCTCGCGGACCTCCCGCCGGTACGCCCCGAGCGACGGCGGTCCAGGCTGGCGGCGCAGCACGTGCGTGACGTCGGGCAGCACGTGGGTCTCCACGGGGCCGCCCGCGCTGGCTGCGATGAGCGGCAGGTCCTGGGGATCGGTCTGCAGGTCCTTGCTGCCGGTGAGGGCGAGGATCGGCGCCCGCACGCGGGCGAGGTCGTGCCGCGGGTCGTAGCGCAGGAACTCCCGCATCCACTTCGCGTTGAGCCGCTGCCCACCGATCCACGCCACGTCCTCGGTGCTGGCCAGGATCTTCTGGTGGTTGCGGGCCACCTTCGCCACCAGGTCGGTACGGGTCAGGCGAAGCAGCAGGCGTACCGGGGCCGGCAGGGTGGGCAACAGCCGGGCGGCCTGCCACCGCAGCACCTCGGCGCCGGGCCGGCCGGTGCCGGCGAGCAGGACCAGCCCGGCCACCGGGACGCCGCGGCCGGCGACGGCGGTCGCGGTCAGCGCCCCCTCGCTGTGCCCGACGAGGAACAGCTTCCCGGCGTCCACCTCGGCCGTCGCGCCGAGCGCCGCGAGCGCCGCCTGCGCGTCGTCGACGTTGTCGTGGAAACCGGTACGCAGGAAGCGGCCGGAACTGGCCCCCAGGTGCCGACCTTGCGCCGCCCCGGAACGCCCAGCCCCGGGGCCCGCATGCCGCGCGTGGCATGCAGGCCGTCCGGCTCGACGGTCACCGCGCGGACGGCGTCGCGCGGAAAGGACAGGTCGCCCCGCAGGGCCCAGAGCTTCTCCGCGGGGGTCAGCCGCACCCGGATCCGGTCGTTGTCGAACGCGATGGTGGCCATGCAGGGCTCCTCGGGAATCGCTATACTCTCACTGGCGAGAACGTTATCACCGGCGATAATGAAAGTGAGGGTGGGTGTGGCGGTCGACACCGCGGAGCTGCTCCTGCACCCGGTCCGGTTGCGGATCGTCCAGGCGTTCCTGGGCGGCCGTACGCTGACCACCGCCGACCTGCGCGCGGAGCTGCCCGAGGTCCCCCCGGCGACGCTGTACCGGCAGGTCGCCACGCTGGCCGAGCACGGTGTCCTGCGTACGACGGGGGAGCGGCGGGTTCGGGGCGCGGTCGAGCGCAGCTACCGGCTGGACGAGACGGCGGCGTCGGTGGACGCGGACACGGCCCGGGCGATGAGCCCGGAGCAGCATCGGCGGGCCCTTCTCACCTTCGTCGCGGGCCTGCTCGCCGACTTCGACCGTTACCTCGACGCCGGCGGCGGTGACCTGGGCCGTGACGTGGCGGGCTACCGGCAGAACGCCTTCCACGCCACGGACGCGGAGGCGGCGGAGTTCGTCACCCGGTTCCGCGCCCTGTTCGCCGAGTACGCGGCGCTCGGCCCGGGTCCCGGCCGGACCCGCCGGCTGCTCACCACGGTCCTGCTGCCGGCCCCCGCGGCGCGGGGCGAGGACCCGGCTCAGGAGGCGTCGGACCGGGAGTGACCGGCGACGATGTCGACCATGGCGGCAGCGAGCGCCACCGCGATGATCCCGGTGGCCAGCAGCAGCGAGTGCCGGAACGCGGCGGCCCAGTCGCCGCGGGAACTGGCCAGCGTCGAGAAGAACAGCGCGCCGACCCCGGCGATGCCCGCGGCGGAGCCGATCCGCTGTCCGGTCTGGAGCATGCCCGCCCCGCTGCCGGCCTGCGGCACCGGCACCTCCGACAGGGTGAGGGTCTGGTTCGGCGCGATGACCAGGCCGCTGCCGATCCCGGCGATCAGCAGCGGCACCGCGGTGCGCAACGGCACCGAGCCGTGCGGTGTGCCGTGCAGCACCAGGTCCGTCGCGACCAGGCCGATCGCCACCACGAGCAGCCCGATGGCGACCAGCGGCCGGCCGTACCGGGTGACCACCCGGCCGCCCAGCGCCGAGGCGGCCGCCGAGCCGAGCGCGAACGGCGTGATCGCCAGACCGGCGACCAGCGCGCTGTAACCCAGACCGATCTGCAGGTAGAGCGTGAAGATGAAGAAGATCGCCGTGAAGCCGGCGAAGTAGACCAGGCCGATCAGGGTGCCGAGGGTGTACGAGCGCAGCCCGAACAGCCGCAGGTCGAACAGGGGCGGGTGGCGGCGGGCGTAGTGCCGCTCCCAGAGCCCGAAGACGAGCAGGAAGAGCAGCCCGGCCGGGATGAGGGTCCACTTCGCCGGGCCGTGCCACTGCTGCCGCTGCACCAGGGGCAGCAGCACCAGGGTCACCCCGACGCCGAGCAGCAGCACCCCGAGCGGGTCGAGGCGATGCCGGTCCGGCTGCCCGGTGGGGCCGGTCGGCAGCAGCCGCCAGCCCAGCAGGACGGCGACGATGCCGACCGGGATGTTCACGAAGAACACCCACCGCCAGCCGTGCTGCTCGCCGCCGAGCTGGATGAGCAGCCCGCCGAGCAGCGGGCCGACTGCGGTGGAGATGCCGATGGTGGCACCCAGCAGCCCGAACGCGCGGCCCCGCTCGGCGCCCCGGAACAGCTGCTGGATCATGCCGCTCACCTGGGGGTTGACCACGCCGGCGGCGGCGCCCTGGACGAGTCGGGCGGCGATCAGCCACTCCGGCGAACGGGCCAGCCCGGCGATGGTGCTGGTCAGCGTGAACAGGGCCACCCCGACCACGAAAGCGGTCCGGCGGCCGCGGGCGTCGCCGAACCGTCCGGCCGGCACCAGCACCAGGCCGAACGTGAGCGCGTACCCGGACAGCACCCACTGCAGGTCGCTGGGGGTGGCGTGGATGGCCCGGTCGATCGACGGGACGGCGACGTTGACGATGCTGACGTCCAGCAGGGTCATGAACGCGGCGACCAGACCGACGCCGAGCGCCTGCCAACGCCGCCGGTCGTCGTACCCGGCGGCGTGCTGCGCCGGCGGCGACGACCGGTCTGCGCTCATGGTGCCCCCTGAAGACCGTCGATCACGCATCCCCGATCGCTACCCGGCCCTCCGTGGGGCAAACGGTCGATATCACGCCATCTGGCGCGCGCACCACCGCGGACCGAAGTCCAGCCCCGCCAGCGGGGAGTCCTCCCGGTGCAGCAGCCCCCGCTCGGTGAGCAGGTGCAGCGGCTCGCGCAGCTCCTCCTCGGTCATCCCCGTCTCCTGGGCGATCAGGTCAGGGTAGGGGACGTGCCCCCGCACCTCCAGCGCGGTCACCGCCTGGTACACCCGTTCCTCGACCTCAGACAGCTGTACCTGCTGCATCTTTCCTCCTCGGCGTGATCCGCCCGACCGGCGGGCGGTCTGCGCCCGGCGCTTACCCCTCCGCCGTCCGATGATGCCCACCCGATCGGGGTCTCCCGCCGGCGCGTGCGGGGCCCTGCCGCCGTACCGTGCCCTAGGCTGCACCGGTGATCATCTGGGATCTCGTCGTGGTCGGCGGTGGACCCGCCGGCCTCTCCGCCGCCCACGCCGCGGCCCGTGCCGGCGTCCGCACGCTGGTGATCGAGCGGGCCACCCATCCCCGCTACAAGACCTGTGGCGGCGGCCTGATCGGGATCTCCCTGGCCGAGATCGCCGACCGGATCGAGGTGCCCGCCCACGACCGGGTCCACCGGGTGACCGTCACCCGGGACGGGCGACGCGAGTTCACCCGCCGGCACTCCGCGCCGCTGCTCGCCATGGTCCGCCGGGAGGAGTTCGACGACCGGCTCCGGGCGGCCGCGGTCGCCGCCGGGGCCGAGGTCCGCGAGGGGGTCGCGGTCCGCGCCGTCGAGCAGGACCCCGACGAGGTACGCCTGCGGTTGGCCGACGGCGAGGTGGTCCGCGCCCGCACGGTCGTCGGCGCCGACGGCTCCTCCGGGATCACCGCCCGGCACGTCGGCGTGGCGTTCCGCCAGGTCGACCTGGGGCTGGAGCTGGAACTGCCGGTCCCGCCCGCCGAGCAGGAGCGCTGGCGCGGCCGGCTGCTGCTGGACTGGGGGCCGGTCCCCGGGTCGTACGGCTGGGTCTTCCCGAAGGGGGACCGGCTCACCGTCGGCGTGATCGCCACCCGGGGTGAGGGTGAGCGGACCCGGGCCTACCTGCGCGATTTCGTGGCCCGGCTGGGCCTGTCCGGGGTGACCCCGGAGCACGACTCCGGCCACCTGACCCGCTGCCGGGCGGCGGACTCACCGCTGCGTCACGGGCGGGTGCTGGTCGCCGGCGACGCGGCGGGGCTGCTGGAACCGTGGACCCGGGAGGGGATCAGCTACGCCCTGCGCTCCGGCCGGCTGGCCGGCGAGGCCGTCGCGGGCGGCGACCTGGACGCGTACCCGCGCGAGATCGACCGCCGGCTGGTGCCGGAGATGCGGGCGGGGCGCCGGCTGCTGGAGGTCTTCGAGCGGCGGCCCGACGTGTTCCACGCGCTGCTCGCCACCCCACCCGGCTGGCGGATGTTCGTCCGCTTCTGCCAGGGCCGGACCAGCTTCGAGGAGACCCTCGGCCGGCGCCCGGTCCGGGCCGGACTCGCCCTGCTGGACCGGCTCCCGCCGCGGCGTGGTGCGGCCGCCGCCTGAGCCGGGTGGTCAGGGCACGATGACCGCCCGGCCGTGGATCTCCCCCCGGCGCAGCGCCTCGTACGCCTCGGGCGCCTGGGCCAGCGGGAAGGTCTGCACATCGGCCTGGAGCTGCCCGAGCCGGGCTAGGGCGATGACCTCCTGGAGTTCCGCCCGGGTGCCCCAGAACGGCACCTGGACGCCGGTCTCCAGCGGCAGGGGCGGCGGCTCGTCGGCGACCGGGCGCACCGGCAGCGTGCCGCCGGCCAGGCCCACCAGCAGCAGCTGACCGCCGGTGGCGACCACCTGCCGCGCGGTGTCCAGGGTGGGTTGCGCCCCGACGAAGTCGAGCACCACGTCCGCCCCGTCCGGCGGCGGGCCGACGATCGCCCGGATCTTGTCGACGCTGTCCGGGCCGGCCTGCACCACGTCGTGGGCACCCATCCGGCTGGCCAGGTCGAGGGCGGCCACGCTGGTGTCCACCGCGACGATCCGCACCGCGGTGGTGGCCACCAGGATCTGCACGGCCATGTGACCCAGCCCGCCGATACCGATCACCACGCAGGTCGTGCCGGGCCGCAGCCGTTCCCGGGCCAGCTCGACGGCGTGGTACGGGGTCAGCCCCGCGTCGGTCAGCGGCGCCGCCTGGGTCAGGTCCATGTCGCCCAGGTGCAGCAGCCGGGACGCCGGCACCACCACGTGCTCGGCCAGCCCACCGTCGCGGCTGAGCCCGACACCGCCGACGGGGACGACCCGGCACTGGTTCTCCAGGCCGCGCAGGCAGGCCCGGCAGCGGCCGCAGCCGATGATCCCGTACACCGCGGCCCGGTCCCCGGCCGACCAGCCGGTCACCCCTGGGCCGACCCCGTCGACCGTGCCGGCGATCTCGTGCCCGAGGGTCATCGGGGTGGGGTAGAGCCCCGGTGGGGAGTCGAGGATGTGCAGGTCGGAGTGGCAGGCGCCGACCGCCCCCACGCGCAGCAGCACCTCGCCCGGGCCCGCCGTCGGAGTGGGCACGTCCACCTGCTCGAGCACTCCGGGAGCGGTCATCCGCACCGCGCGCATCGTCGTCCTCCACCTCATCGCCGGCAGTCGTCGGGGCGGCTTACCCCTGCCGTCCCGGTTGATGCGGACGGTGGACCGGCGGACGCACAATGCGGTCATGAGCGAGCCGAGCGAGTCGTTCACCGACGAGGAGTACGCGTTCCTGCGGCACGCACGCTTCGGCGAACTGCCGCCCCGGGTCCGTCCGGAGGACCGGACGGAGTCGACGGAGACCGAGCCTCGCCGGGACCGGCCGGAGCCGGCCGTGGGCCAGTACGAGCAGGACCTGCGGGCGGGCGGCTGACGGGCCCCGGACAGGCGGCGGGCCCCGGGTGCGTCACCCGGGGCCCGCCGTCAGGTGCCACGGATCAGAAGACCGGCACGCCCTCGCGGACCAGCTTCCAGTTCGGCACGTAGAAGTCGGCCGGGTCGATGACGCCCTTGGCCTGCGCCCAGTCGATCAGCAGCTGGCGGATCTCCTGCTGCTGGTTGTAGACCTGGGTCTTCACGATGCCGGGGAAGTTGCCGCCACCGCTGCGCCGGTAGTTGTTCACCGCGATGACGAACTGGGCGTCCGCGGCCACCGGGGTGTCGGTGCCCGGCAGGACCAGGCGGGTGATCCGCTGGCCGACCGGCTTCGAGATGTCGATGTCGTAGTCGACACCCGAGATCACGTCGTAGTTGTAGTCCGGCACGGCCGGGTCGCTGATGGTGTCCGGGTTGACGGCGGCGCCGACCGGCAGCGTCAGGAAGTACTTCGCCGAGTACTCCAGGTACGCCTTCACCTCGGCACCGGTCAGCACGACCGCCTCCAGGGTGTTGTCGTACACGTAGAGGCCGGCGACGTCGCGGATCCGCACGTCACCCTGGGGGAAGATCGCGCTGCGGCTGAACGGCGCCGCGATCGACAGCACCGGCAGGCCGGCGTACGCGGTGCCGGTGAGGGCGGCGGTGACCACCTCGGTCTGGACCTGGTTGATGAAGTCCAGGATCGGGGTGTCCTTGTAGCGCGACTCGGCGGCGGACAGCTCCACGCTGGACTGCGCCACGACCTTGTTGACGTAGTCGACGGTCTTGGTGTGCTGGCCACGCACGGCCGCAAGGACCGCCGGGTCCTCGACCACGGTGTTGGTGTTCAGCATGGTGGCGGACTTGCTGACCACCGTCCACCGGCCCTTGACCTTCTGGACGGTGAAGTCCATCCGGGTCAGGCGCTGGCCCCACTTCGACGGCTCCGAGGTCAGCACCTGCTCGCCGGTCTCGAGGTTGGTGACGAACTTCTGCGGCACCTCGTTGTGGGCGTGTCCGAAGAGGATCGCGTCGATGCCCGGCACCTGCTGCGCGATGAGCGCGACCGGGTTCTCGTTCGGCAGCTCCGGGCCGTAGCTGGAGGTGCCGCTGTCGCCGCCGTGGGCCGAGATGATGACCAGGTCGGCGCCGCGCTCCCGCATGATCGGCACCCACTTGGCGGCGGTGGCGATCATGTCGGCGAAGACCAGCTTGCCCTCGACGTTGGCCTTGTCCCAGATGGCCACACCCGGGTTGGTCAGGCCGAGGATGCCGACGTTGATGGTCGGGGAGTCGTCGCCGCCGAGCGAGACCTTCTTGATCACGTACGGCAGGAAGGCCGGCTTGCCGGTGGCCTCGTTGATGGCGTTCGCGGCCAGGGCCGGGAAGCCGAGCTGGCCGATCCACTGGGCCAGCAGCGGCAGGCCATAGTTGAACTCGTGGTTGCCCAGCGTGACCGCGTCGTACTTCAGGACGTTCATGGCATTCGCCATCGGGTGCGTCTCACCGGTGACGGTGATCGGCTCCTGCTTGGCGTAGTAGGTGGCCAGCGGGGTGCCCTGGATGGTGTCCCCGGCGTCCAGCACCAGCGTCGGCTTGACGCCGCGCTCGGCCCGGATCTGGTTGACCAGGGTGGCCAGCTTCGCGACGCCGACGTCGTTGTGCTTGCTGTCGTCGTACTCGGCGTCCTTGTAGTAGTCCCAGTTGTAGACGTTGCCGTGGGTGTCCGACGTGCCCAGGACGGTCAGATCCCAGGTCTTCGGGCCCTTGCCCTCGGCGGCGCGGGCGGGAGCGCCGGCGAGCAGGGGAGCGGTCGCGGCGGCGGCCGCGACGGCCAGCACCTGGCGGCGCGTGGCGCCGGAGGAGGAGGTCATTCGGTGCCTTTCCATGGGGGTGGACGCGCCTCGTGGGCGCCGTTGCGCACCATAACGACCGGCTGTCACTCATGCCACATCGCCCCGAGGTGTTTCACCACACCAGCGTCACCGGCCGTCATCGCGTAACACCACGGTCACCCACCGGTCGTTTCCGTCCCCGGTCGCGGGGTAGGGCGGAAACGGAACGGACCGGACCGGACCGCAGGCACGAGGGAGACCCGGTGAGCGAGGACCAGTACACCCAGCAGAACCCCACCGAACAGTACGGCCAGCAGCAGGGCCAACCGGCCCAGCAGCAGTCCGCGCCCGGGACCGAGCAGCAGATGGGCCCGAAGCCGGACCACGGCGAGCAGTCGTACCGGGGCAGCGACCGTCTCTCCGGCAAGCGCGCGCTGATCACCGGCGGTGACTCCGGGATCGGCCGGGCCGTCGCCATCGCCTTCGCCCGGGAGGGCGCCGACGTGCTGATCTCCTACCTCGGCGATGAGGAGGAGGCCGACGCCCGCGACACCGTGCGCCTGGTCGAGGCGGCCGGCCGCAAGGGCGCGGCGATCCGGTGCGACGTACGGGAGGAGGCGAACTGCCGGAACCTGGTCGACCGGACCCTGTCCGAGCTGGGCGGCATCGACATCCTGGTGAACAACGCCGCCTTCCAGATGTCCCAGGACAAGGGCCTCCACGACATCACCACCGAGCAGTTCGACCGGGTCTTCAAGACCAACGTTTACGCCATGTTCTGGCTCTGCAAGATGGCCGTGCCGCACATGCCCGAGGGGTCCGCGATCATCAACACCTCCTCGATCCAGGCGTTCAACCCGTCGCCGCAGTTGCTCGACTACGCCACCACCAAGGCAGCCATCGCCAACTTCACCAAGGCGCTCGCGTTGAACCTGGCCGACCAGGGCATCCGGGTGAACGCGGTGGCGCCCGGACCAATCTGGACCCCGCTGATCCCGGCCACCATGCCGCAGGAGAAGGTCAAGCAGTTCGGCACCGAGACTCCGCTGGGCCGCCCCGGCCAGCCCGCCGAGCTGGCCCCGGCGTACGTCTTCTTCGCCTCCCAGGAGTCCAGCTACGTCACCGGCGAGATCCTCGGCGTCACCGGCGGCAAGCTGACGAGGTGAGCACGCCCGGCCCTGCCCGGCGGGCCGGGCGTTGCGCCTGCGCTGCGCGGGCGGCCCGGTCCGGGCGCGACTTCGGTGGCCGGGCCGGGGCGAACCGGGGCGGGTGCGCGGCTGCGCGCCGCCTCGGCCTGCGGCGATCAGCGCGGCCAGACCGACATGCGCCGGCGTACCTCGGCGATCTGCGCCGCGTCCAGGCCGTACCGGGTGAACCGGCGGTCCGGCACCCGGTCCAGGTAACGCCCCGCCGCCCGGACGTCCTCGTGGTCCAGTGCCGGGTCCACCTGGCGGGCCAGCTCCAGCAGCTCCGCCACCTCGTACCGGTCCAGGGCGGCGGACACGTCGATGTAGTCGCGCACCTCCCGCCGGTTGACCAGCGCGGCGGTCTTGTTGGCGATCAGGTCGCGGACGTCCATCACCGGGCCGAGGTCCATCACCACCGGGCTGCGGTACCGGTCGAGCCGGGCCAGGCTGAGCCGGATCTGCCGGCCGTCCCGGCTCACCACGAAGTCCCGCATGTCCCGGTCGAACCCGTCGAACAGCTCACCGAGGTCGCTGTCCGGGTCCGCGTCCACCACCCGGTACCCGGCCTGCTCCAACGCGGCCCGGACCCCGGCCGCCGCCGCGGCGGCCGCCCCCTCCACGTCGGCGAAGAGGTCCACGTCCTCGGTGGGGCGGACGACCAGGCCGTGCGCGGCCCAGGCCACCCCGCCGCCCAGCACGAACCGGTGCGGGCCGGCGGCGGCCAGCGCCACCCGGGCCACGTCCCGGTAGAAGTCGTGCAGATGGCTCACGCGGTACGCAGGCCCCGGTGCCGGCTCTCCCACGCCAGGCGTACGCCCCGGGGCAGGTTCAGCCGCCGCCACACCCGGCGCAGCGTGCGCCCGTTGATCAGGGCCCGCAGGTCGTCGACGCGGGTCGTCTCGCGCAGCACGTTCTCGTACATCCAGAGCAGGTCGTCCGGGTCCGCCAGGTCGAAGGTGCGCTCGCGGCTCCACATCAGGCGTACCGGCAGCTCGACGACGCCCCGGGTGGGGCCGGCGAGTTCCGCCAGGGTACGAGCCACCACGGCGGGACGCCCGGGGCGGGCGAGGTACGCGCTGGTGACGGCCGGCATGGTGTCAGGGTAGCGCCTGTCCGTCGCTTTGCCGCCGCGCGATTCGTCGGTTGTCGCCCTTGTCGGTTGTCGCCCTTGTCGGGTGCCGTAGCTTTCGGTCCGTGGTGGTTGCGGTTTCGGGTGTGGCCGCTCCTTGCCTGCCGGCTCACGGTTCGTCGTGGTTGCGGTTTCGGGTGTGGCCCGCCGTGCCCGGCTCCGGGCGGTCAGGCTTGATCCCTGCGCCGGTCACGGCGGGCCACACCCGCGTCGTGGTCGGCCGCCGTCCCGGTGTGCGGCCTGCGTGGCCCGGGTCTGGTGTACGTCGGGCCGTGCGGCTCCGCCCGTCCGCGAGATCGACTCGGGTTGCGGCATGTCGTCCGTGTCCGGGCTGTCGGACAGGCCGCCGTGCGGCGTCGTGTCGAGTGGATCAAGGCAGCTGTGGTCCAACCGCTAGCGAGTTGTGCGCGCGTTGTCCGGTTGTCGCATCACGTCGCCACGTCGGCTCGATGGGTGGAACGTCATGGAGGTCTCCGGGCTCCGGTGACGTCCATGGTGTTCCACTGACCGCCCCGGCGCTGGGCTGACGGCGCTGGGTGGTGGGCTGACCGCGCCGGGTGGTGGCCTGGTGGCGGGTGGGTGGTGTGTCCGGTTTCGGGGTGTGGTCGGCGGCATCCCGGGGCCGGAATGGTGGGCGGCCGGGGGTCGTTGAACACGGGTGAACGGCCGAGGAAGACCGCCCCCGCACGGCGGGGTGACGGACCCGGAATGATGCTGGGTCGCCGGTCGTTACACATGGTCCCGGCGCCGCGAAGAGGCCAAGCCCCGCGAGCCGGATGACCCCCGAGACTTTCCCCCCTTTTTGAGCGCCTGACGGTGCTTGCGCACACCGCGAAGCCGACCCCCATCGGCGCGTGTGTGCGCCAACCCCCAAACGGAGCTTTCCCATGAACACGATCATTCGTAAGAGCGTTCTTGGTATTGCTGGTCTGGCCTTCGCCGGTGGTGTGTTCGCCGGTCCGATCGCCGCTCACGCCGACGCCCGCCCCGTCGAGGGCAAGCCGGTCACCGCGGTGGCCGTGCAGGCCGACAAGCCTGGCGTCGACAAGGCGAAGCTGATCCCGCACGGTGTGCAGGGCGCGCAGTCGCGGATCGACCTGAACAACGAGCAGGTCGCGAACGCGAAGGCGATCATCGCCGCGACGAAGAAGGCCGGTCTGCCCGAGCGGGCCGCGGTGATCTCGATCGCCACCAGCCTGCAGGAGTCGAAGCTGGAGAACCTGGGCCACCTCGGCGACCGTAATGACCACGACTCGCTGGGCCTGTTCCAGCAGCGCCCGAGCTCGGGTTGGGGCACGCCGGAGCAGATCACCGACCCCGAGTACGCGACCCTGGCGTTCGAGAAGGGTCTGAAGCAGGTCGACGGGTGGCAGGACATGCCGCTGACCGAGGCCGCCCAGACCGTGCAGGTCTCCGCGTACCCGGACGCCTACGCCCAGTGGGAGCAGCAGGCCGCCGACATCGTCGCCCAGCACTGGAACAGCTGAGCCCACAACGCTGACCAGCTGACCCCACAGAAGAGCTAACGCCGCTGGCCGGCACCCCGAGAGACAGGGGGTGCCGGCCAGCGGCGTCTTCGCAGCCAGACGTACCCGAGCGGAACGGTGACGCCCGGACGGACCACGCCCACGACGAGGCTGGGGGCGAGGGTGACCGGCGTAGGGATCAAGCCTGACCGCCCGGAGCCGATCACCCTCGCCCCCCAGCCCACCAGCGCAACCACGCCGGAGCCAGCCGACCGGCCAAGAGCCCAGCCGCCCACCCCGGAGCCCAGCCGATCAGACCCGGGACCCCGGAAACAGCCGGTGACCGCCGTCACGGAAACCAGCGGAAGAACCGCCGGGCCCGTACCGTTGTGCAGAGCGTCGGTGTGTCCAGTGTCCCCGGGCCTCACCTAAATTGCCTTCGCGGAATACCGTCCGGCTGGAGCCGCGTCGCGCCACTCGCCGAGAGGCGACCTGCACACCGACGCCCAGCAGCGCCCGGCCATCCGGCCGGGGCGCCGCTGTTTTCCGCGTACCCCGTCCGGCCGGACCGGCGGGGGCGACCGTCGCCGCGACGGCGCGCCGACGTGCGAACGTGGGACCTGATCCTCCACTCGGCTCGCGGGCACGCGGCGGCTGGCCTAATGTTCAGAAGGTCAGCTTCCGTCGGCGGGGAGGGGGTGTTCCGGGATGGGTGTGCTGACCTTCATCCAGGGCTGGCCGGTGTATCGGCAGCTCACCGGGACTGACCCGCTCGGTCGGGGTGCGGCGGCGCAGTCGGCCCGTTCGGCCGCGC
>NZ_JBICUB010000010.1:62748-279974 GCF_043197935.1 Micromonospora sp. NPDC048930 | reverse complement strand
CGACCGGGGCCGGCTGGCCGCGCTGGTGGCGGTCCGGGACGCGATCCGGTACGCCGGTCCCACGCTAGGGCTCGACACGGAGGCCGCGCTGGCGGGGGGGGGGGGGGGGGGGGGGGGCCCCCCCCCCCCCCCCCCCCCCCCCCCCCCGCCACTCCCCGTCGAACCGCACCCCGGGCGTGAGGTGACCGTGATGACGCCGACCGTCAGCCGCCTGCTCCGCTGGGCCGCCGTGCTCGGGGTGGGTGTCGCCCTCACGCTCGCCGCCTGGCAGGACCCGGTGCTCGCGTACGGGCCGGGACGCTCCGGCCCCGGCACACCCGTGCTCGGGGTCGGGCTGGCCACCTCCGTCGGCGCGCTGGCCGGCGTCGGGCTGGCCCTGTCCGGGCGACGCCGGCCGCTGCGGGTGTCGCGGCGGCCGGTGCCGTCCCGTCCGGTCAGCGTGTCGCGGCCGCCAGGTAGGCGTCGATCTCGCCGTTGATCCGGGCCTGCTCCCCGGGCTCCAGGAACGACGCGGTGACCGCGTCCCGGGCCAGCGCGGCCAGCCCCTCCGGGCCGAGGTCGAGCAGCCGGGCCGCGACCGCGTACTCGTCGTTGAGGGTGGTGCCGAACATCGGCGGGTCGTCGGAGTTGATGCTGACCAGCAGCCCGGCCTCGACGAGCTGCGGCAGCGGGTGCTCCTCGATGCTGGCCACCGCCCGGGTGCGGACGTTGGAGGTGGGGCAGACCTCCAGCGGGATCCGCCGCTCGGCGAGATAGGTGAGCAACTCCGGGTCGAGCACGGCGGCGATGCCGTGGCCGATCCGCTCCGCACCCAGCTCGCGCAGCGCGTCCCAGATGGTCTCCGGGCCGGTGGTCTCGCCGGCGTGCGGCACCGAGCGCAGCCCGGCCGCCCGGGCCTGGTCGAAGTACGGCTTGAACTGCGGCCGGGGCACCCCGATCTCGGGGCCGCCCAGCCCGAAGCTGATCAGCCCGTCCGGCCGCTCCTCGAGGGCGATCCGCAGGGTCTCCTCGGCCGCCGGCAGGCCGGCCTCGCCGGGGATGTCGAAGCACCAGCGCAGGGCGATGCCGAAGTCCGCCTCGGCCCGCTTGCGGGCGTCCTCGATCGCCTCGCAGAACGCCGGCGCGGGGATGCCCCGGTGCACGTGCGAGTACGGCGTGACGGTCAGCTCGGCGTACCGGACCTGCTGCCGGGCCAGCTCCCGGGCCACCTCGTGGGTGAGGAGCCAGACGTCCTCCGGGTCCCGGATCAGGTCCACGACGCTGAGGTAGACCTCGATGAAGTGGGCGAAGTCGCGGAACGCGAAGTAGTCGGCGAGCTTCTCCGGGTCGGCCGGCACGGGGCTGCGCCCCTCGTGCCGGGCGGCCAGCTCGGCGACGATCCGGGGCGAGGCGGAGCCGACGTGGTGCACGTGCAGCTCCACCTTGGGCAGTCCGGCGATGAAGGTGGGCAGGTCGGTCACAGGCTCTCCTCTGCGCGGGCGCCGGTACGGGCCACCACGAAGATCCGGCGGAACGGGAAGTACACCTGACCCTGCCGCACCGGGTACGCCTCGGCGAGGCGTACCCCCAGCTCGGCGCGGAAGTCCGCCCAGCCGGCGGCGTCCAGCGCGGCCCGGACCGGGCGCAGCGCGGTCCCCTCCATCCAGGCCAGCACCGGATGGTCCGCGTCGGCGGCGGCCGGGAGCAGGTGCACGTAGGTAGTCTCCCAGGCGTCGACCGCGCAGCCGGCACCGACCAGCAGCGCGGCGTAGTCGACCGGCTCGTCGACGGGCGCCTCGCGCAGCAGCGGGGTCAGCGTGTCGCGCCAGCGGTCCCGCCCGGCGACCTCGCGCAGGGCCCGGTGCGAGGGAGCGGCGAAGTTCCCCGGCACCTGGAACGCCAGCCAGGCCCCGGCGGGCAGCTCGGCGGCCCAGCGGGTGAGCAGCGCCTGGTGGTCGGGCACCCACTGGAGCACCGCGTTGCAGACCACCACGTCCACGTCCGGCTCCGGGTGCCAGGACCGGACGTCCCCGACGGCGAAGCTGACCGGGGCGGCCAGCGCGACCGCCCGTTCGACCATCTCCGGGGCGGAGTCGAGGCCGCTCACCCGGGCGTCCGGCCAGCGCTCGGCGAGGGTGGCGGTGAGCGCGCCGGGGCCGCAGCCGAGGTCCACCACGGCCCGGGGGCGCTGCGCCGGGACCCGGGCGAGCAGGTCGTGGAAGGGCCGGGAGCGCTCGTCGCCGTAGCGCAGATAGGTGGTCGGGTCCCACATGACGGCCTCCAAACCGTACGTACGTCTTGTTGGACCGTACGGCCCGACGCGCGGCGCGCGCAAGGGCATCACTAGGCTCGGACGGATGGAACAGCGCAGCTTCGACCGGCTCGGCCGGCACGTCGGCAGCATCGGGCTCGGTGCCTGGCAGCTCGGCGCCGACTGGGGTGAGGTGAGCGAGAGCGCCGCCCTGGACGTCCTGGCCGCCGCCGTCGACGCCGGCGTCACCTTCCTCGACACCGCCGACGTGTACGGCGACGGTCGCAGCGAGCGGCTGATCGGCCGGTTCCTGCGCGAACACCCCGGGCACGGGCTCACCGTCGCCACCAAGATGGGCCGGCGGGTGCCGCAGACGCCGGAGGCGTACACCCTGGAGAACTTCCGGGCCTGGACCGACCGGTCCCGGGCCAACCTCGGCGTGGAGACCCTCGACCTGGTGCAGCTGCACTGCCCGCCCACCCCGGTCTTCGCCGACGACCGGGTGTACGACGCCCTGGACACCCTGGTCGCGGAGAAGCGGATCGCCGGCTACGGGGTCAGCGTGGAGACCTGCGACCAGGCGCTCACCGCCATCGCCCGGCCCGGGGTGGCCAGCGTGCAGATCATCCTCAACGCGGTCCGGCACAAGCCCCTGGAGCGGGTGCTGCCGGCCGCGCAGGCGGCCGGGGTCGGCATCATCGCCCGGGTGCCGCTGGCCAGCGGCCTGCTCTCCGGCCGGTACGACGAGCACACCACCTTCCCCGCGAACGACCACCGGAACTTCAACCGGCACGGCGAGTCCTTCGACGTCGGTGAGACCTTCTCCGGTGTGGACTACGACCTCGGGCTGACCGCCGTCCGCCGGCTCGCCCCGCTGGTCGGCGCCGACCGCACCATGGCCCAGTTCGCGCTCCGGTGGATCCTCGACCAGCCGGGCGTCACCGTGGTCATCCCCGGCGCGCGCGACGCCGAGCAGGCCCGGCGCAACGCCGCCGCGGCCGAACTGCCGCCGCTGACCGAGGTGGAGCTGGCCGCCGTCCGCGCGACGTACGACGAGCTGATCCGGCCGCAGGTGCACGACCGGTGGTGACCCCGGCCCGCCGGCCCCGCGGCGCGGCGTCGCCGGGAGCCGGTGCCGGCGGGCATGCTGGAGCCGGGCGGGCATCGTCGGAGGGGAAACGATGAGGGGCTGGTTCCGGCTCACCGTGGGGCTGCTGGCCGTCGTGGTGGGCGCGCTCTGGACCGTGCAGGGGCTGGGCTACGTGGACGGCAGCGTGATGACCGGCCAGCGGATCTGGGCGCTGATCGGTCCGGTGCTGGTCCTGATCGGACTCGTCGCGCTCTGGTACGGGCTGCGGGCCCGCCGCCGGCGGGGCTGAAGCCGGCACGGCCGCATTCGAAAAGGTCCACGGAATACGGAAAAGCCCCGCATCCCGAAACAGGACACGGGGCTTCGCGCCGGCCGGCGTGGCCGGCCCGGTAGCTCAGATGGGGCGGACCTGCTCGGCCTGCGGACCCTTCTGACCCTGGGCGATCTCGAACTCCACCCGCTGGTTCTCCTCCAGCGTGCGGTAGCCGCTGGTCTGGATGGCCGAGAAGTGGACGAACACGTCAGCACCCCCGCCGTCGACGGTGATGAAGCCGAAGCCCTTGTCAGCGTTGAACCACTTCACGGTTCCCTGCGCCATGTGTATCTCCTTCTAAAACTGGCGGCCGAGCACGCCGTGCGGCCGATTGGCCGTTTTCGAGCAGCGGCGCCTGAGGCGGCCCCCGGTGAAGGAGACTTCTCTCAACCCACGCGTCTCTCAACAGCGTGAGACAGCAAACCACGTACGCAAAAACTCTGCACAGCCTACCCGACGAAATTCTCCGACATGTGACCTGACGGTTGCGGCGGCTCCACTGGGCGGACCGGGGTGGACCATGCGAAAGGCCCCCTTCCCGGGTGCGGGAAAGGGGCCGACACGCGCGGAGGTCAGTCGGGCCAGCGGCCGGTGAGCCGGCGTACGCCGACCGCGCCACCCCGGTCCACGGCGGCCCGGACGACCGCGAAGATCGCGCCCTGCAACGCCGCGGCAGCCAGGATCTCGCCCCAGCCGCGGTCCTCGTCGGTGGCGCTGGGCGCCTCGCCGTCGCCCGCCGTGATCTTCCAAACCTGCCGGAAGATGACCCCGGCGACCGTACCGGCGGCCAGCCCGAGCAGCACCCCGACCGGCTTGTACGCGGCCTTGCCGATCCGGTTGCTCACCTGCGCCTCCCCCGGATGATCAACAGCACCACCGCGCCGGCCACCGCGCCGGCCGCCACGGCCGCCCACGGCAGCGGCCCGCGCGCGACCGTCCCCGCCTTCTGGTACGCCTGCGCCCGGGCCAGCCGGGCCCGCTGCGCCGCCCGCCCGCGCACCCGGGCCATGGTCAGCGCCGCCTGTTGGCGCATCCGCGCCTTCGCCTGCTCGGCGGACTGCCGCATCAGGGCCTTGACGTCGGCCCTGGCGGCCAGCAGTTCCATCGTCTCGCCCAGCTCCACCCGGGTCCGGCGGATCTCCTCGCGGAGCGCCGCCACGTCCCCGGTCCCGTTGCCGGTCATGCCCGCCTCCCGTCCTTCACCGCGGCGGTGACGGTGTCCACGTCCGCCCGGACGCTGCGGACCGTCGCCTCCGGCACCGGCGGGACGGCACGGCTGACCTGCTTCTTCCCGACCAGCGCGAGGATCCCGGCGAGCAGGAAGAGCGCCACCGCCACGATCAGGGCGGCCAGCCAGGCGGGCATCGCCAGCGCCAGCAGCAGGATCACCGCGGCGACCAGCGCGCCGGCGCCGTAGAGGGCCATCACCCCGCCGCCGCCGAACAGGCCGATCCCGATACCCGCGTGCCTGCCCTTCTGGGTCAGCTCCGCCCGGGCCAGGGCCAGCTCGTCCCGCACCAGGCGGGAGACCTGCTCCGTGGCCCGCTGCACCAGTTCGGCGGTGGACGGCTCGCTCCCGGTCCGCGACGTGCTGCGACTCGCGACGTCAGCCATGCTGTCCTCCTTTCATCATCACCGCGCTGTATGCCCGGAGTCGCCGCCCGTCAATCCTGCGCGGAACGGCCGGTCGGCCCGGCCGCGCGCCACCGGACGTCCGGCCCACCCGGGGGCGGACCGGAGCCGGGGCGTGCGCAGCAGGTCCCCCGGAACGGGCGGAACAAACCCACCGGAGCCGAATGTCCCGCCACCGGCGTCCCCCGTCCGGCAGGTGCAACGGGTACGCCCCGGTCCAGGTCACTCACCGCCGGACGGAACAGCCCCCGGCGCCGTGGGCGGCCGGGGGCTGCGGGGTGGTACGGAGTCAGCGGCGGGCGTCGGCGGGCTCGTCCGGGCCGACGAAGGCCTCGCTGCGCGCCTCGCCGTCGTCGCTGCCGCCGAAGACCCGGGCGTCGTCCGGGATCTCGGTGTCGGGCCGGCGGCGGATCGTCCGGCGCGGCGTCACCGCCTGCCACGGCAGCGGCGCCGAGGCGTCCCCCACCTCGGCCCGCACCCGGGGCAGCGCGGTCGGTCGCTGGTCGCGGATCCAGGACACCAGGTGCTCGCGGACCAGGCAGCGCAGGTCCCAGAGGCTGCCGGCGTCGGCGGCGCTGACCAGGGCGCGGAGTTTGACCATGCCGCCGGTCGCGTCGGTCACCTGGAGCACGCAGACCCGGCCGTCCCACAGCTCGGTGCTCTCGCAGAGCCGGCGCAGCTCCTCCCGCATCGCCTGCACGGGGATGGCCCAGTCGACGTCGAACTCGGCGGTGCCGAGCACCGCCGCCTCGGTCCGGGTCCAGTTCTGGAAGGGGGTGCTGGTGAAGTAGGAGGTGGGCAGGATCAGTCGGCGGTCGTCCCAGATCTGCACCACCACGTAGCTGAGGGTCAGCTCCTCGATCCGGCCCCACTCCCCCTCCACCACGACCACGTCGTCCAGGCGTACCGCGTCGCTGAAGGCGAGCTGGAGGCCGGCGAGGACGTTGCCGAGCAGGCTCTGCGCCGCGAGGGCGGCGACCACACCGACCACACCGGCGCTGGTCAGCACGCCCGCGCCGATGCCGCGTACGGCGGGGAAGGTCATCAGCATCACGCCGAGGGCGAGCACCACGATCACCGCGATGGTCAGCCGGCGCAGCAGCACCACCTGGGTACGCACCCGGCGGGCGTGCCGGTTGTTCGGCACGTCCACCCGGAACCGGGCCAGCGCCGTGTCCTCGATCACCACCAGCAGCGAGGCGACCAGCCAGGCCGTCGCCGCGATCAGGGCCAGCACCAGGGCGTGCAGGAGGACCTGCCGCCACGGGCTGCCGACCGCGTACAGGGTGCTGAACCGGACGGCGAGCTGCACGGCGAGCACGGTCACCGCCACCCGGAAGGGCCGGTGCGAGTGCTCGGTGAGCTCGGTCATCAGCACCGACCGCCGGCCGAGCCGGCGGATCACCCGGTGCACCACCCCGACCAGCAGCAGAGCGGCCGCCGCCGCGGCGACTGCGGCGACGCCCGTTCCGAGGTAGCTCTGCACGGACTCGTTCTCCCTCCAACCGGGGACGGATCGGGCAAAGGCCCAATGGTGCCCGGTGGTCCAGGTATCGACCAGGATCAGACCCGGCGGTACCGGGACTGGAGGAAGCAGTAGATCCCGAAGGCGGCGATGCCGAGCGCGGCGAGCGTCAGCAGCACCGGCCCGTACGACTGGTCGCGCAGGGTGCGCAGGGCCGCGTCCAGGCCCCGGGCCTTCTCCGGGTCGTACCGGGCCGCCGCCACCACGATCAGCAGGCCGGCGAGGGCGATGACCGCGCCCCGGGCGGCGTACCCGGCCATGCCGAGCCGGCGGGCCAAGGTGTGCGTCCGGGGGCTCATCTCGCCGGTCTTGAGGTTCCGCTCGAACTTCTTCCGGAGGCCGTAGACGACCATGCCGATGCCGATGGCGGCGATCACCAGGCCGGCCAGCCCGACCAGCCACCGGCCGCCGGTGGAGGCCATCAGCTTCTCGGAGAGCTGTTGCTGCTGTTGGGAGGCGTTGGCGCTGGCGTCCTGGAACACCTTGATCGCGGTCCAGCCGAGCCAGACGAAGACGATGGTGCGCGCGACGGGGGCGGTCCGCTCGAAGAGCTTCTCCTTGCCGCGCAGGAAGCGGTGGCCGATCACGGCCTCGAACGCCTGCCAGATCGCCATCGCGAACAGCCCGACGGCGATCGTGACGAGCAGGAACTTGCCGAGCGGCTGGGCACCGAGCGTCCGCAGGGCGCCGTTCTGGTTGGCCTCCTCGCCGGACGACCGGTCGAAGGCGATCTGCAGCGCGAGCCAGGCGAACAGGAGGTGCACCACCCCGTAGCCGATGAAACCGGCCCGGGTCAACAGTTCGAGCCATCTGCTGTGTCCGGCCTGGGCGGCGGTGGCTCCGGCGTTCCGGGTGAGTGACATGGCGCCACAATCTCCCGATGCGAAGATTTCCAAACGTCGGCCGCCGCCGCCCGGGCCGGCGGATCAGCTGTTGGGGTTGCGCGCCACCCGGATGACCACCTGCTGGTCGGTGACGCTGTCCAGGCTCACCTGGAAGCCGCCCACCTCGGTGGCCTGCTGGCCCACGGTGAGCGAGAGCTGCTCGCCGGCGACCTCGACGGTCACCTGGTCGCCCTGCGCGCCGACCAGCTTCGCCTCGACGCCGAGGATGGTCGCGCTGGCCTCGACGCCCCGGTCGAAGGTGACCGTGCAGGAGTCCAGGCCGCAGTCGGTGGAGGCGCCCTCCGAGCTGCACCCAGCCAGCAGCGCGGCGCCGAGGGCGAGGCCGGCCAGCAGGCCGGCAACGCGACGGACGGGGGTCGGCGAGGGGGATACGCGTCGGTTCGTCACCCGAGCAAGGGTACGAGACACCGGCCACCCACCCGAAGGCACGTAAGGAGGGGGCCCTTTACCCTCGCCAGGCGTTAGAAGGGGGCCCTTCCTTGCACGCTAGGGTCCCGGCATGCCCTTCGACATCGCCCGCGCCCGGGAGGCGTACCCCGCCCTGACCGAGGGATTCGTCCACTTCGACGGGGCCGGCGGCACCCAGACCGCCCAGCCGGTGATCGACGCGGTGGCCGCCGCGATGCGCGCCGCGACCGGCAACCGCAGCAGTGCCTTCGTCCCCGGCCGGCGGTCGCTGGACCTGGTCGCCGCGGCCCGCTCGGCGGTGGCCGACCTGGTCGGCGGGCAGCCCGCGGGCGTGGTGCTCGGGCCGAGCGCCACCGCGCTGACGTACACCCTGGCCCGGACCCTCGGCGCGGGCTGGCGCCCGGGTGACGAGGTGGTGGTCTCCCGGCTGGACCACGATGCCAACGTCCGGCCGTGGGTGCAGGCGGCGGAGGCCGCCGGCGCGACCGTCCGCTGGGCCGAGTTCGACCCGGCGACCGGCGAGCTGCCCGCCGGGCAGTACGCCGACCTGGTCGGCGAGCGCACCCGGCTGGTCGCGGTGACCGCCGGCAGCAACGCGATCGGCACCACGCCGGACGTGGCGTCGATCGCCAAGATCGCGCACGCGGCCGGCGCGCTGGTCTGCGTGGACGGCGTGCACGCGGTGCCGCACGGCCCCACCGACCTGACCTCGCTCGGCGCGGACTTCCTGGTCACCAGCGCGTACAAGTGGTCGGGGCCGCACCTGGCGGCGATGGTCGCCGACCCGGCCCGGTGGGAGACGCTGCGCCCGGCGAAGCTGCTCCCCTCCTCCGACACGGTCCCGGACCGGTTCGAGTACGGCACGCCGAGCTTCCCGCTGCTGGCCGGGGTGGCCGCCGCCGTCGACCACCTGGCCACCCTCGACCCGACGGCGACCGGCAGCCGCCGGGACCGGGTCCGGGCCGGCATGGCCGCCGCCCAGGCGCACGAGGAGGAGGTCTTCGACCGGCTGCTCGCCGGGCTGGCCGCGCGCCCGGCCGTCACCGTGTACGGCTCGCCGGCCCGGCGCTGCCCCACGGTGTCGTTCCGGGTCGCCGGGCTGGCCCCGGCGAAGACCGCGGCGCTGCTGGGCGCGGCCGGCCTCTGCCTCTCCTCCGGCGACTACTACGCCTACGAGTACTTCCGCACGATGGGGCTGCGGGACAGCGGCGGGGCGGTCCGGGCCAGCGTCTACCACTACAACACCGTCGAGGAGGTGGACCGGTTGCTGGCCGAACTGGACCGGCTGGCCGGTCCCGGGGAGAGAATGACCCGGTGAGTTTCCTGGTCGAGGAGAACCCCGCGAAGCGGCGGTTCGAGATCCTGGTCGACGACGCGCTGGCCGGGTTCACCGCGTACCTGCCGCAGGGCGAGGTGCTGGTCTTCACCCACACCGAGGTGGACGAGCCCTACCAGGGCATGGGCGTGGGCGCGGCGCTGATCCAGGGCACCCTGGACCAGATCCGCGCCCGCGGCGGCCGGGTGGTGCCGAAGTGCCCGTTCATGGCCGCGTTCATCCAGCGGCACCCGGCCTACGCCGACCTGGTCGTGCCCGAGCCCTGAGCACCCGCCGGTTCCGGGTCGCGCCGTCCGACCAGCCGAGCGGGGCCGGGCGCGGTCAGCGGGTGCCGGCGAGGAGTTCCGCGGCGGCCCGGGCGGCCGCCCGGGTGGCGCCGTGGGTGGCCACGTGCACCGCGCCGGTGACCAGCTCGGGCACCCCCAGCTCGACCACCACCGCGTCCGGCCGGGCGGCCAGGGTCCGGCTGACCGCCGCCCGCATCCACTCGTGCCGGTGCAGGTCGCGGACCACCAGCACCAGCGGGCGGCCGGCCGATCCGGCGGCCGGGTCGGCCGGGACGTCCCCCTCGGCGTACCGGGCGGTGGTGGTGCCCGGCACGAGCCCGGCCAGTGGCGCGGCGATCCCCCACGGGGTCTCCTCGCCGATCGCGATGTTGCGGGGCGGGGCGAACTCCACGACGTGCGCCGGCGCGGCCAGGGGCAGCCCCCCGGACCCGGCGGCGATCCGTAGCGCCCGGCGGGCGGCGGCCAGCCCGACCGCCGAGCCGTCGCCGCCCCGGACCACGGCCGGCCGGTGGGCCCGCGCGGTGACGCTCCACGCGGCGAGCTGGCCGACCCGCTTCGCCGCCTCGGCCAGCCGCTCCTCGGGCAGCTTCCCGGCGACGACCGCGGCGACGATCGCGTCCCGCAGCTGCGCCGCGTCCGCCTCGGTGGCCCGCTCCCCGCCCACGCAGATCGCGTCCGCCCCGGCGGCGAGGGCGCGCACCGCGGCGCCGGCGAAGCCGTATCGGTCGGCGACCGCCCGCATCTCCACCGCGTCGGTCACCACCACCCCCTGGAAGCCCAGCTCGTCCCGGAGCAGCCCGCCGAGGATGCGCGGGCTGAGGGTGGCCGGCAGCTCCGGGTCGAGCGCCGGCACCAGCAGGTGTCCGGTCATCACCGCCTGCACCCCGGCGGCCACCGCGGCCCGGAACGGGGCCAGCTCGACCGCGTCCAGGCGGGCCCGGTCGCCGCCGATGCGGGGCAGGTCGTGGTGCGAGTCGACCCGGGTGTCCCCGTGGCCGGGGAAGTGCTTGGCGCAGGCGGCCACGCCGCCGGACTGGAGCCCGCGTACCCAGGCGGCGGTGTGCCGGGCCACCAGGGCCGGGTCGGGGCCGAACGAGCGGACCCCGATCACCGGGTTGGCCGGGTTGGAGTTGACGTCGGCGTCCGGGGCGTAGTCGAGGGTGACGCCCAGGGCGGCCAGCTCGGTGCCGAGGTCCCTGGCCACCTCCTCGGTGAGGACCTCGTCGTCGACCGCGCCGAGGGCGAAGTTGCCGGGTCGCGAGCTGCCCCGGGCCGACTCGATCCGGGTGACGTCGCCGGCCTCCTCGTCGATCGCGACGATCACGTCGGCCCGCTCGGCCCGCAGGGTCGCGGTGAGCGCGGCGAGCTGTTCGTGGTCGACGACGTTGCGGGCGAACAGGACGACCGAGCCGAGCCCCTCGCCCAGCCAGCGGCAGATCCAGGGTGGCGGGGTGGTGCCGACGAACCCGGGTTGCAGGACGGCGGCGGCCAGGGCCGCCAGGTCTGGGCTCGCTCCCACGATCCGCTCGCTCATGCGCTGTCGTACCCCCGTCTCCCCACGGCCCGCCGCCCCGGCGGTGCTGACATGGTCACACCCGCGTCCCTAAATAGTCAACATTCCTAACTGTTAGCTGCTGGCGGACCCGGACCGCCCGTGGGAGAGTGCGAGCATGCCCGCCGCGCTGCTCGCCGACGCCACCACCGCCGCCGACATCCCCGGCGTACGCCTGCTCGGCCTGGTGGTGGGGGGCCTCTTCCTGCTGATCGCGATCCGCGCGATGTTCCGCCGCTGACCGGGTGTTCGGACCCCGTTCCGTCGGGGTACGGCGATCGTTGTCCGTACCGTGCACCGGACCGGCGAGGGGGAATCGGTGAAGATCGGCTACTTTCTGTCCAGCGAGGAGTACGCCCCGGCGGAGCTGCTGGCACAGGCCCGCGGCGCGGAGCGGGCCGGCTTCGAGGCACTGTGGATCTCCGACCACTACCACCCGTGGGTGGAGGCGCAGGGCCAGAGCCCCTTCGTCTGGTCCACCATCGGCGCGCTCAGCCAGGTCTGCCGGCTGCCGGTGACCACGGCGGTCACCTGCCCCACCATGCGCATCCACCCGGCGGTCATCGCGCAGGCCGCGGCGACCAGCGCGGTGCTGCACGAGGGCCGGTTCGTGCTCGGGGTGGGCACCGGCGAGGCGCTCAACGAGCACATCCTCGGGGCCGCGTGGCCGCAGGCCGACGTCCGGCTGGAGATGCTGGCCGAGGCCGTCGAGGTGATCCGCGAGCTGTGGCGCGGGAGCTTCGTCAACCACCACGGCAGGCACTACACCGTCGAGCACGCCCGGATCTACACCCGGCCGGACACGCCCCCGCCGATCTACGTCTCCGGCTTCGGCTCGAAGTCGATCGAGCTGGCCGCCCGGATCGGCGACGGCTACATCAGCACCAAGCCGGACGCGGAGATGGTCCGCCGGTTCCGGGACGCCGGCGGCGGGGACAAGCCGTGCCAGGCCGGCTTCAAGGCGGCGTACGCCGACAGCGCGGACGAGGGCGCGCGGATCGCGTACGAGAGGTGGCCGAACGCCGGGGTGCCGGGCGAACTGTCCCAGGTGCTCCCCTCCCCGCGCCACTTCGAGCAGGCCGCCCAACTGGTCCGACCCGAGATGATGAAGGAGTCGTTCGTCTGCGGCAACAGCGCCGACGCGCACCTCGAGATGATCGACAAGTACGCCAAGGCCGGCTTCGACGAGGTCTACGTGGCCAACACCGGGCCGCACTGGCAGGGCCTGTTCGACCTCTACCAGCGCGAGGTGCTGCCCCGGCTGCGCTGACCGCACGGGGCAATCAGCGCGTCGCGCGCGCGGCGCGTCCGCCGGTACGGTGCTCCCCGGAGGTGGCGGCATGACCCACGCGACGACGGCGACCGGACAGCCGGGGCGACCACTGCTCGTGGCACTGGCCGGGTTCCTGCCCGCGGTGCTGCTCAACGCGGCACCGCCGCTGCTGCTCCTCCGCTACGTCCACACCTTCACCGCGACCGCCGGCCCGGACAGCGGGTTCGACGTCCTCACCCTCGGCGCGGGCGCGCTGCTGCTCGTGGACGTGGGGCTGCTGCTCACCGCGCTGGTCGCGCTCTTCAAGCCGGCCGCGCGGCCGTGCGCGGCGGGCTACCTCGCCGGCGTCTTCGCGGTGATCCTCGCCCTGGTCGCGCTCGCCCCCCTGGTGGGGTGAGCCGACGCGGTTTCGGGGGTGATCGCCGGGGGTACCTGCGGCCACTGATGAAACTGACCACGCACTCCACGACGTTGCGCCGCGCGGCGCGCAGCCTCTTCGGCTGGACCACGCTCCGGCCCAACCAACTGGCCGCCATGCGCGCGGTCATGAAGCGACGCGACGCCCTGGTGGTGCTGCCCACCGGCGCCGGCAAGTCGGCGATCTACCAGATCCCGGCGAGCCTGATCCCCGGCCCCACGGTGGTCATCTCGCCGCTGCTGGCCCTGCAGCAGGACCAGATCGCGGCGCTCAACGAACGGCAACGCCCCGAGCTGCGGGCGGTCCGGATCAGCTCCGACGAGACCGCCCCACAGCAGGCCGAGGCGATCGACGAGATCCGCCGGGGCCGGGCCGAGTTCCTGTTCATCACCCCGGAGGCGCTGAGCAACCCGGACCGGACGGCCGAGGTCCGCTCGCTGCGGCCGGCCCTGGTGGCGGTCGACGAGGCGCACTGCATCTCCGCCTGGGGGCACGACTTCCGCCCGGACTACCTGGCCCTCGGGCACCTGATCGAGGGCATCGGCCGGCCGCCGGTGGTGGCCCTGACCGCCACCGCCTCCCCGCCGGTACGCGACGACATCATCGCCCGGCTCCGCCTGCGCGACCCCGAGGTGGTGGTCTCCGGGCTGGACCGGCCGAACCTCTTCCTCGAGGTGGCGCACTGCCCGACCGACGACTACCGGTGGCGGCGGCTGATCGCGCTGCTCCGCGACGACGAGCGCCCCGGCATCATCTACGTGCCGACCCGCCGGGCCGCCGAGGAGCTGGCGGGACGGCTGACCGACGCCGGCTTCCCGGCGCAGTACTACCACGGCGGCATGTCCACCAACGACCGCCATGAACTGCACGAGGCGTTCCTCGCCGACCAGGTGCCGATCATGGTGGCGACCTCGGCGTTCGGCATGGGCATCGACAAGCCGAACATCGCCTGGGTGGTGCACGTGGCGCTGCCCGACTCCCCGGACAGCTACTTCCAGGAGATCGGCCGCGCCGGCCGGGACGGCGAGCCGGCCCGGGTGCTGCTGCTGTGGCGGGCCGAGGACGTCGGCCTCCAGCGGTACTTCACCGGCGGCCTACCGGACGAGCGGGAGCTGCGGGAACTCGCCGCGCTGCTGCGTACGAAGGCGCGGAGCAGGAAGGAACTGCGCGAGCTGACCGGCCTCGGCCCCCGCAAGCTCGGCCAGTACCTGTCCCTGCTGGAGCAGATCGGCGCCGCCGAGCCCCGCCCCCGCCAGCGCGTCGGCGCCCCCCGGTACGCCCCGAAGGCCGCCGAGTCCGGCCGGGCGGCGCTCGCCGAGGCGGAACGGCAGCAGGCGGTCACCCGGTCGCGTACCGACATGATGCGCGCCTTCGCCGAGACCACCGGCTGCCGCGGCCAGGCGCTGCTGGCGTACTTCGGCGAGCAGATGCACGAGGTCTGCGGGCACTGCGACAACTGCCACGCCGGCACCAGCGTCGCCGACGACCGGGCGGTCGGGCCGTTCCCGGTGCACAGCCAGGTGCGGCACCCGGAGTGGGGCCCCGGCCTGGTGCTCAGCTACGAGGAGGACCGGATGACGGTGCTCTTCGACGAGGTGGGCTACAAGACGCTGTCCGTGCCCGTGGTGTCCGAACAGGGCCTGCTGACGCTCGACTAGCCTGACCCGGGCACCGCGGCGGTGCCCGTCGACAACGACGACCACGGCGAAAGGGGCTTGATCGTGATCGAGCAGCCGGCGTACACCGGGTTCGGTTTCTCCGACGAGGAGTGGGGCCTGCTGGTCGGGCTGCCGCAGGCGGTCCTCACCGCGGCGAGCGCGGCCGAGTCCGACGGCACCAAGCGCACCATGGCCGAGAACGCCGCCGGCCTGGAGACCATCTCCGCGGGGCGGGAGTCGGCCAGCCCGCTGGTGGCCGCCGTCGCCGGCGAGGTGGTCTCGCGGGTGGGTGACCCCGAGGCCGGCGCCGAGCTGCCGGTCATCACGCCCGCCGAGCCGCAGGCGATGATCGACGACGTGCTCGCCCGGGCCGGCCAGGCGGCCACCCTGCTGGCCGCCAAGGTGGACGAGGGGCAGGCCGGGGCGTACAAGCACTGGCTGGTGGAGATCGCCGAGCAGGTGGTGAGCGCCGCCGCCAGCGGCGGCCTCCTCGGCCTCGGCGGCGACGTGGTCAGCGACTCGGAGCGGCGCTTCCGGGACCGGCTGTCCCAGGTGCTCAACGACTGACCCCCGGTACCCGCGGACAGACAACAGACGAGATGATGCCGTCAATGACGGATGTCGGACGCCCCACGGCGGTCGCCTCGCGACCCGCCTGGGGCGTCTTCGACAGGAGCGGCTGACGCACCGCGGGGGGAGGTCGTTGATGGACGCCAAGCTGCCGCGGCACGTCCTCGACACGGAGCACGTGCCGCCGCCGGAGCGCTTCGGGATGTGGCTGGACATGATCGCCGACTCCCCCGCGCCGCTGCGGGTGCGGAGCGCGCACGCCGACGACTTCGTGGCGCGGGCGGAGTTCATCGAGCTGGGCCGGCTGCGCCTGGTCCGCTACCGCTACCCCTCGGTGGACTGCGTGCGGACCCGGAAGCTGATTCAGCGCTCCGACCCGGACTACTACTGCCTCGCCCTGACCACGACCGGCACCGGGGTCGCCGGGCAGCAGGGCCGGCAGAGCAGCTGCCAGCCCGGCGAGTTCACCTTCTACGACTGCTCCCGCCCGCACGAGGTGAGCCACCACGGCGACGACCACGGGCTCCGGCACGCCAGCTCCGTGGTGGCCTTCATCCCGTACGACGCGCTGCCGCTGTCCAGCGCCCGGCTCGCCCCGCTGTTCGCCGGCCGGATGTCCGGCACCGAGGGGATCGGGGCGCTGCTGGCGGACTACCTGATCCAGCTCAGCAGCCGACCGGAGCAGTACCACGCGGCGGACGCCGAGCGGCTGGCCGGCATCGGGCTGGACCTGGTCGCCACCATGCTCGGCCGGCACCTGGTCTCCGAGGACGAGGTCCCCACCGAGGTACGGCGCCGCGCCCTGCTCTCCCAGGTCCACGCCCACATCCGCCAGCATCTCGGCGAGCCGGCGCTCAGCCCGCAGGCCATCGCCGACGCGCACCACATCTCGGTCCGCTCCCTGCACCGGCTCTTCGAGGACGAGGAGACCACCGTGGCCGCGTACATCCGGGACCAGCGGCTGGAGCGGTGCCGCCTCGACCTCACCGACCCGATGCTGCGGAACCAGCCCGTCCAGCAGATCGCCGGCCGCTGGGGGTTCCGGGACAAGGCCCACTTCAGCCGGGCGTTCCGGGCCGCGTACGCCGAGACCCCGCAGGCGTACCGGATGCGGCACCTGGAAGCGGCACGCATCGTCAACACTCCGGCGTCCGTGGTCAACTCGCAGCCGACATACTGATTGTGGGCCGATTGCCGGGTGACCGGCGCGGCCCACTGGTATCGGGGGGCCGTGGCGTGGCGCCCGCGACGGTCCGTCGCGGGCGGCCGCCCGGTGCCGATGCCGCCGCCGTGCGACGGTCGACCTCCCGGACGCGCCACACCGACTCCGGCCCCGTCGTGCTTCCCCCCAGGACCGGCGACGGGGCCGGTCAGGCCTCCTTCAGCAGCTCCAGGACGACCTTCTCCATCGCCTCGCGCGGCATGTCCGGCGCGACCGGGGCCAGCACCCCGTCGTGGTAGAGGTCCACCACACGCGGGTCCACGTAGGACGTCCGCGCCACCGTGGGGGTGTTGCCGAGCAGCTCGGCGACCGAGCGCATCACCCCCGCGACCGCCCGCTTGCGCGCCGTGGCCGAGCGCTGCGCGCCGGCCGTCGCCAGCTCGGCGGCGGCCAGCACGGTCGCGTGCCAGGTACGGAAGTCCTTCGCCGTCATCTCCCCGCCGCTGGCGTCGCGCAGGTAGTCGTTGACCTCGTCGCTGCGCACGTCCCGCCAGGCCCGGCCGTCCCAGTAGCCGAAGAGGCGCTCCTGCCCGCGTCGCCGGCGGCGCAGGTTGGTCAGCACCCGGCACAGCTCGGCGTCCTCGATCCGGCGTACCTGCTCGATGCCGCCCTTCGCGGGGAACTCGAAGACCACGCAGCCGCCGCGGGAGCGGGCGTGCTCGGGCCGCAGGGTGGAGACGCCGAAGGTGGGGTCGTCCCCGGTGGCGTACTGGTCGCTGCCGACCCGGAACATGCCCAGGTCCAGCAGCCGGGTGACGGTGGCCAGCACCCGCTCCCGGCGCAGCCCGCGCAGCGTCAGGTCGTGGTCGACCCGGTCGCGCAGCACCGGCAGCCGGTGCGCCACCTCCAGCACGTGGTCGAACTTGGCCTCGTCCCGCTTCTGCCGCCACAGCGGGTGGTAGAGGTACTGCTTGCGCCCGGCCGCGTCGATCCCGGTGGCCTGGATGTGCCCGTTCGGGTACGGCGAGATCCACACGTCCTGCCAGGCCGGCGGGATCACCAGGTCGCGCAGCCGGGCCAGCTCGTCCGGGTCGCGGACCGGGTCGCCCTTCGCGTCGACGAAGAGCCAGCCCTTGCCGCGCCGCCGGCGTCCGTACCCCGGCCGGCCCGGATCGCTACGCCGCAACCGCACCGGAGACCCGCACCGCCCGTTCCGCGTCGTCCACGGCGGCCAGCACCTCGTCGACACCGACGGCCGCCAACGTCGGATGGGTATCTACCCCACCCGAGGCGGCCCAATCCCGCTCGGTCCCGGGGCCGGGCGTGACCCCGAGCACCCGGTGCCGGGGACGGTCCGGCGGCGGCCCCCAGCGCGCCGCCGGCACCGGGCCGAAGAGCACCACCGAGGCGGTGCCGTACCCGGTGGCCAGGTGGGCCACGCCGGTGTCCCCGCTGACCACCAGCCGGGCGTCGGCGACGAGGGCGGCCAGCTCGGCCAGGCCGGTCCGGCCGGCGAGCACCGCCTCCGGGGGCAGCCCGGCGGCGGCGGCCACCCGGTCGGCCAGCACCCGTTCGTCCGCGCTGCCGGTGACCACCACCCGGTGCCCGCGGCCGGCCAGCGCCCGGGCGAGCGCGGCGAAACGCGGCGCCGGCCAGCGCTTCGCCCGGATCTTGCTGCCTGGGTGCAGCACGGTGACGCCGGCCGGGACGCCGGCCGCGGCCGGGCGGCGCAGGGCCAGGTCGTCCGGGTCGGCCGGCAGGCCGTACCCGTGCAGCAGCCGGCACCAGCGGCGGACCTCGTGCTCGTCCTCGTCCCAGACCGGGCCGTGCGGGTGCCCGGCCTCGGCGTTGGCAAAGGCGAGCAGCCGGCGCGGCCGGGTGGCGGCCAGCATCCGGTGCGACTGCGGGCCCCGGCCGTGCAGGTTGACCGCGACCTCGGGCGGCTGCCCGGGCCAGGCCAGCCGGCCCAGGCCGTCGGTGGGCAGCACCCGGTCCACCACGCCGACCAGGTCGGCCAGCGGCGCCAGCCAGCCCGGCGCGGCCAGCACCAGCTCCCGATCGGGGAGGCCGGCCCGCAGCCCGCGCAGCGCCGGCACGGCCGTCGCGAGGTCGCCGACCCCGAGTGCCCGCAGCACCAGGATCACGGGTACGACGACTCCTGCTCGGCGCAGACCACCATCTCCCGGACCGCGCAGCCGGCCGGCTGGGAGAGGGCGAACATGACGGCGGCGGCCGTGTCGGCCGGCTCGTTGAGCGCGGCGTCGGGGCCGGGGCGGTACTGGGCGTCCCGCTCGTCGAAGAAGGCGGTGCGCATGCCGCCCGGGATGAGCAGGGTGACCCCGACCGCGCCGGCCAGCTCGGCGGCGAGCGCCCGGGTGAAGCCGACCACCCCGAACTTGGCCGCGCAGTACGCGGTGGCGTCGCTGACCGCCTTGACCCCGAGGGTGGAGGCGATGGTGACGATGCTGCCCCGGGACGCCTCCAGGTAGGGCAGCGCGGCCCGGATCACCGCCGCGGTGGCGAGCAGGTCCACCGTGACGATCCGTTCCCAGGTCTCGGCCGGGACGTCGATCAGCTTCCCCGGGACGTCCATGCCGGCCGCGGTCACCACGGCGTCCAGGCCGCCGGAGCGTTCCGCCAGCTCGCGGGTGGCCGCCTCGGCGGCCCGGGTGTCGGCCAGGTCGCACTCGACCCACGGCACCCCGTCGCCCGGCCGCTGCCGGTCCAGCACGAGGGGGCGGCCGCCGGCCCGGGCCACCGCGGTGACCACCGCCGCGCCCAGCCCGCTCGACCCGCCGGTGACCAGGACGACAGGGCCGGCCCCGGGACTGCTGCTCATGCCGTCGCCTCGCTTCGCTGGGCGCCGGCATGCGGCACCACGGCACGGTCCTGATGATTCGCTCGCTGGCGCCCGCTCATCGTGCTCCCTCCGCCGTCGACCGGGGGACCGCCGCCCGGCGCGCGTCCGTGGCGGCCGGCCAGGCGGCCGAGCCGCGGCCGGCCCGGGCCGCCGCGATCATGTCGGTGGTGGACCGCCCGTCCAGGTACGGCACGACCACCGTGTGCCCGCCCCAGCGGGCCAGGATCTCCGCCTCGGGCAGGGTCTCCTCGCCGCCGCCGGTGGCGTAGTCGCCGCCCTTGACCCAGATGTCCGGACGCAGCCAGGACAGCGCCGCGTGCGGGGTCGGCTCGTCGAAGATCAGGACGGCGTCGACGCAGCTCAGCGCGGCGAGCAGCCGGCTGCGGTCGCCCTCCGGCACGACCGGGCGCTCCGGTCCCTTCAGCCCGGCCACGCTGGCGTCGGAGTTGAGGCAGACGACGAGGCAGTCACCCAGCTGCCGGGCCGCCTGGAGGGTCGCCACGTGCCCGGCGTGCAGCAGGTCGAAGCAGCCGCCGGTGGCGACGACGGTGCCACCGGCGGCGCGTACCTCGGCGACCACCGCGCCCGCCGCGGCCGCCCCGATCCGGTCCCCGCCGCCGCCGACCACCACCGGCGCGGCCCGCCGCACCGGCGCGGGCAGCGCGGCGGCCACTCCCCCGCCGGCCACGTACGCGGACGCCTCGGCGACCGCCTCCTGCACCGCCTCGGAGACCAGCGCGCCCCGCGCCAGCGCGAGGGTGGCGGTGGCCGCGAACCGGTCGCCCGCCCCGCAGGTGTCCCCCTCGGCGGCGGGGGCGGGCACCACCAGCGGGGTGGAGCCGGCGTGGCAGAGCAGCGCGCCGTCCCCGCCGAGGGTCACCACCACCGCGCCGGCCTGCCAGCGCTGGCGCAGCGCCTGCGCGCCCCGGGCCGCGGTGACCAGCCGGGACGCGCCGGCCGGGGCCTTCGCCAGCTCCCGCGCCTCGGACTCGTTCGGGGTGGCCAGGTGCACCCCGGGGACCGCGGCCGGGCCGCGCGGGTGCGGGTCCCACACCACCGGGGCGCGGGTGGCGGCGAGCGCGGCCCGCAGCGCCGGCTGCCGCGCGACACCCCGCCCGTAGTCGCTGACCAGCACCGCGGACGCCTCGGCGATCAGGCGCAGCACGGCCTCGCTCGGCTCGCCCGCCTCGCCGGCCCGGCCACCCCGGTCGTGCCGCAGCAGCACCCGGCCCCGGGCGCGAAGCCGGATCTTCTCCGGGGTGGCGCCGGCCAGCGGCAGCCCGTACAGCTGCACCCCGGCGGCGGCGAGCAGGGAGCCGATCCGGGCCCCGCCGGCGTCGTCGGCGACGGCCGTGACCAGCGCGACCTCGGCCCCCGCGGCGGCGGCGAAGACGGCGGCCAGGCCGGCGCCGCCGGGCCGGTCGACGTACGTGGTCTCGTCGAGCACCGGCACCGGGGAGTCCGGGCAGAGCCGGTTCACCGTCCCCTCCACGTCCCGGTCCAGCAGGGTGTCGCCGATCACCACCACGGGTCCCGTCATGCTCGACCTCCTCATCCGGCCTGCACCTCCCGGTCGGGGGCGTCGCCGAGCACCACCTCGACCCCGGTCCGCACCGGTCCGACCGCGGTCCGGGCCGCGCGGACCGCCGGCAGCTCCCGGTCCACGTACTCGCAGAGCACGTGGGTGGCGACCAGGTGCAGCTCCTGCACCACCTGGCTCTCGGGCGAGTCGACGGCCAGGGTCTCGTGGCACAGTTCGGCGAGTGGGTTCGGGGTGGGGCCGGTGAAGGCCCAGCAGCGCAGGCCGGTGTCGCGGCCGGCGCGGGCGGCGGTGAGCAGGTTGGTGCTGGTGCCGCTGGTGGAGATGAGCAGGAGGATGTCGTCGGGTCGGCCGTGGGCGCGGACCTGTCGGGCGAAGACCTCGTCGTAGCCGTAGTCGTTGCCGATGGCGGTCAGGGCGGAGGTTTCGGCGTGCAGGGCGATGGCGGAGAGGGGTTCGCGGTCGTCGCGGAGCTTGCCGACGAGTTCGGCGGTGAGGTGCTGGGCCTCGGCGGCGCTGCCGCCGTTGCCGGCCACCAGCAGCCGGCCGCCGCCGGCCAGCCGCTGCGCCACCTCCCCGCCCCACCGGGCCAGCAGGTGCTCGGCCTGCCGGAACGGCAGCAGGGCGGCGGCCAGGTGGGTCAGGTGGTCCTCGAGCACCGTGCCGCCGGCGGCCGGCCCGGGCGCCGCCATCAGGCGACCACCCGGGTGGGCCGGCGCACGGTGGACACCTCGGCGTACAGCTCCGCCAGCCGCTCCGCCGTGCTCGACCAGGAGTAGTGGGTCCGGGCCCGCTCCAGCGCCGCGGTGGCGTACGCGAAGCGGCGGATCCGGTCGCCGAACAGCCGCCGGATCGCCGCGCCGAGCGCCGCCGGGTCGCGGGCCGGCACCAGGTCGCCGGTCCGGCCCGCCACCACCGTGTCGATCAGGCCGCCGACCGCGGTCCCGATCACCGGCACCCCGCACGCCATGGCTTCCAGCGGGGTGAGCCCGAACGGCTCGTACCAGGGGGCGGCGACCAGCACGTCCGCGGAGCGGTACCAGCGACCCATCTCCTCGCGCGGCACCGCGCCGACCAGCTTGACCCGGTCGGCGACGCCGCACGACTCGGCGAGGGCGCGCAGCCGCAGCGCGTACGGGTCGGTCTCCAGCAGCCCGGCCGGTGGCCCGCCCACCACCACGCACTCCGCGTCGGGCACCAGCGCGGTGGCCCGGATGACGTCCTGGAAGCCCTTCCGTTCCACCAGCCGGCCGACCGTGAGGATGCGCGGCCGGTCGCCGTCCCGCTCGGCGACCGGGCCGAGCGGGGCGAAGGTGGACAGGTTCACCCCGGACGGGACGACGGTCATCCGGGACCGGGGCACCCCCATCCGGACCAGCTCGGCGACCTCGTCCTGGCACTGGGCGACCACCCGGTCGACCGCGCGGCCCAGTTCCCGCTCGTGGGTCAACCGGCCCGGCGGGCTGGTGTCCTGCGCGCCCTGGTGGCGGCGCTTGACCGTGCCGAGCGCGTGGTACGTCTGCACCACCGGCACCCCGGTACGCCGGGCCGCGGCGAGCCCGGCGAGCCCGCTCATCCAGAAGTGCGCGTGGACCACCTCGGGCTGCCAGTCGCCGGTGCGCCACCGCTCGGCCAGCCACTCCCCGAACGCCGGCATGTACGGCAGCAGGTCGTCCTTGGCCACCGGCTCGGCCGGGCCGGCGGGGACGTGCACCACGTCGTACCCGTCGGGGGCGCGCACCGTCACGGGCAGGTCCACGGCGTCGAGCCGGGTGTAGACCCGCACGTCGTGGCCGGCGGCGGCGAGCGCGGCGGAGAGCTCCGCGACATGCGTGTTCTGGCCGCCGGCGTCCTCGCCGCCGAGGACGGCGAGCGGGCTGGCGTGCTCCGAGATCATCGCGATGCGCATACTTCCTCCTCCAGCAGCCGGTCCCAGTCGGCGAGGAAACGCTCCAGGCCGTAGCGGTCCCGTGCGGCGACCCGGGCCGCGGCGCCCGCGCGGCGGGCGGCCGACGGGTCGTCGACGAGGGCCCGGGCCGCCGCCAGCAGCACGTCGACCCGGGTGGAGAGCGCCCCGGCGGACGGCGGCACCGCCTCCACCGCCTCGGTGGTGGCCAGCGCCACCACCGGCATGCCCATGGTCATCGCCTCGATCAGGCTCAGCCCGAGGGAGGTCCACCGGCACAGGTGCAGGTACGCCCGCCGCCGGGCCAACTCGGCGTGCATGGCCTGTTGCGGCACGTCGTCGTGGCTGGTCAGCCGCTCCGGCGGCAGGCCCAGATGGTCGGCGAGGCCGGCCACCTTCATCCCGTAGACGTCCAGCGGGGCGATCTCGGCGAACCGGGCCAGCAGATCGGTGCCGGTGACCCGCCAGCGGCGGACCGGCTCGTTGATGACCACCGCGAGGCGGTCCAGCTCGCCGGTCCACTCGACGGCCGGGGTCATCACCCCGTGCTCGACCACGGCCGTGCGGGTGCCGCCGTTGTCCCAGAACAGCTCGTTGAAGTGGGTGACGTGGGTGAGCAGCAGGTCGTCCCGGTCGGCCATCGGGTGGCGGGTGTTCGGCACGTCGCCCTTGGGGGTGTTGTGCTCGACGTAGATCGCCGGCACGTCGCGGCCCACCCGCCGGCCCAGCCACTCGCAGGCCAGGTCGAACTCCTCGGGGCGCTGGAGCAGCACCAGGTCCACCTCGGCGCGGCGCAGCTCCTGCGGGGTCACCTCCACCGCGGTGTCCGGCCACGGGTACGTCCGCGCGCGGCCCAGCCCGTAGGGGCCCCGGTCCGGGGTGACCGGCACCAGGTACCGGTGCTTGCCGTGCACGAACGACGTCGTCCACGACCCGTGCACGTGCCACACCAGGACGTTCATCGCGCCACCCCACCGGGGACCGGCAGCGCCCCCACCGGCTCCGGCGCGTCGGCGGGCACGCCGAGCAGCCGCAGCGCCTCCAGCACCCGCCCCGGTTCCACGTCGGTGAGGCAGGGGTGGCCGGGGACCGGGCAGCGGGTGGCCCGGGTGTCCCGGCAGGCCGCCCCGGCGTCGCCGAGCCGCACGGTCGGCACCCGGTACGGCCCCCACTGTCCGAACGGGACGGTCGGGGCGAAGAGGCTGACCACCGGTACGCCCAGCGCGGCGGCCAGGTGCGCCGGCCCGGTGTTGCCGACCACCAGCGCGCCGGCCCGGGCGACCACCGCCGCCAGTTCGCCGAGCCCGGTACGCCCGCCCAGGTCGAGCCCGCCGGCCGCGGCGACCCGGGCGGTCAGCTCCCGCTCGTCCGGGCCGCCGGTGACCACGACGCGGTAGCCGGCGGCGGCGAGCACCCGGACGATCCGGGTGGCCAGCTCGGGCGGGCAGGCCCGGGTCTCGACCGAGGAGCCCGGGTGCAGCACGACGTAGCCCGGCGTCCCGAGCACCGCCGGGGTCGGGGGCAGCCGGTCCACCCGCAGCCGCAGTCCCGGCTCGTCGTCGGTGGGGAGCGTGAAGCCGGCCGCGGCGGCCAGCGAGAGCGCCCGTTCCGGTTCGGGCACTCCGGCGGGTACCCGGTGCCGCACGTCGAGCAGGGAGCCCGGGTAGTCGTCGCTGATCGCGCTGATCCTCGGTACGCCGGCCATCCGTAGCAGCAGCGCCAGGGGCAGTGGGGACTGGTGGAACGAGGTGAAGACGACCGCCTCGTCCGCGCCGACGGCGGCGATCCGGTCGACGAGTTCCCGCATGCCCGCTGGGTCGACCGGCGGCGCCGGGGCGTCGATCCAGGGCAGCGGCCACTCGACGATCTCGTCCACGCCGGGCAGCAGCTCCGCCGCCGCCCGGCCGCGTGGCCCGCAGAGCAGGACCACCCGGTCCGCCCCGGCCGCCACCGCCCGGATGCCCGGTCCGGTGACCAGCACGTCCCCGGCCGCGTCGCTGCGTACCACCAGGACGGTGCCCCGCGGGGGCGGCGACGCGGGCGCGGCCACCAACCGCATCCGGCGCAGGATCTCCGCGACCGCGTCCGGCAGGTCCGCCGCCACGGTCGGCGCGGCGGCCACCTCCGCGGACCGGGTGGCCGGGGTGGGCACCAGGATGCCGGCGGCGCCGGCGGCCGCGGCGGCCGTCATGTCCGCGCCGATGTCCCCGACCATCACGCACCGGGCCGCGGTGGTGCCGAGCGCGCGGGCGGCGGCGTGCAGCATTCCCGGCGCCGGTTTGCGGCAGGCGCAGCCGTCCGGCTCGCCGTGCGGGCAGATCTGCCAGGTGTCGAAGGGGCCGAGCAACTCCGCCACCCGGGCGTTGACCCGGCGCAGGTCCTCGGCGGTGAAGCAGCCCCGGGCCAGGCCGGACTGGTTGCTCACCACCGCCAGGCGCAGGCCGGCCGCGCGCAGCCGGTCCAGCGCCTCCCGGGCGCCGGGCACCGGGCGGACCTTCTCCGGGTCGCCGTTGTACGGGACGTCCTCGATGAGCGTCCCGTCCCGGTCCAGCAGGACCGCGTCGTACAGGCCGGACGGGAGCCGGCCAGCACCCGGGTCAACCCCGGCTGACCTGCACTGATCCCGCTCGTGGTCCCGTCGCACGGGCGGCGGGTTCCCGACCCCCCGAGGAGTAAACATCAACTTCGGCGGAGCCGCCTCCGCCGGTGCTCGCCGGGCGGTCGGTACCGCGCCGCGCCGGTCCGGTCCGGCGATACCCGCCGCCCCCGAGAAGCTAACCCGGTCGGGCTGTTAACGGCGGACCCGGCGGGGGTATGGGATACCGGTGGCGATTGTGGAGAAAGTGATCGACGCACCCCCGCAGCAGGTCTTCGACGTGCTCGCCGACGGGTGGACGTACAGCGACTGGGTGGTCGGCACGGTGCACGTCCGGGACGTGGACGACAGTTGGCCCCGGGTCGGCAGCCAGCTGCACCACCGGGCCGGCCCGTGGCCGTTCTCCCTGGAGGACGCCTCCACCGTGCTGGAATGCGAGGCGCCGCACCGGATGGTGCTGAAGGCAGGGCTCTGGCCGGCCGGCGAGGCGACCGTCGTCTTCAGCCTGGAACCGCTGCCCGAGGGCCGGACCCGGGTCACCATCGGCGAGGAGTTCGCGGCCGGGCCGCTGCGCTGGATCCGCACCAAGCTCAACGATCTGGTGCTGCACCAACGCAACAAGGAGACCCTGAGCCGGCTCTCCGACATCGCCACCCGACAGAAGGCGGGCCGGTGACGCAACGGGTGGCGATCACCGGGGCGAGCGCCGGGGTGGGGCGCGCGGTCGCCCGCGCGTACGCGGCCCGGGGCGCCCGGCTCGGGCTGCTCGCCCGGGGCGAGGCCGGACTCGCCGCCGCCGAGCGGGACTGCCGGCGGCTGGGCGCGGCCGACGTGCGGACGTACCAGGTGGACGTGGCCGACGCCGGGGCGGTGCAGCGGGCCGCCGACGACATCGTGCGGCACCTCGGCGGGCTGGACGTCTGGGTCAACGACGCGATGGTGTCCGTCTTCGCGCCGGCCTGGGAGATCACCGCCGCCGAGTTCCGCCGGGTCACCGAGGTCAACTACCTGGGTACCGTGCACGGCACGCTCGCCGCGCTGCGGCACATGCGCGCCCACGACCGCGGCACCATCGTGCAGGTGGGCTCGGCCCTGGCGTACCGGGGCATCCCGCTGCAGTCGGCGTACTGCGCGAGCAAGCACGCGGTGCAGGGCTTCAACGACTCGGTCCGCGCGGAACTGCTGCACGAGTGTCCCGGGGTGAAGCTGACGATGGTGCAACTGCCGGCGATCAACACCCCGCAGTTCTCCTGGGTACGCACCCGGCTGCCCCGGCACCCGCAGCCGGTGCCACCGATCTTCGCCCCCGAGGTGGCCGCCCGCGCGGTGCTGTGGGCGGCGGACCACGGGCCCCGCGAGCTGAACGTGGGCGGGCCGACCTGGCGGGCCCGGCTGGGCAACGTCCTCTTCCCCGGTCTGCTCGACCGGAAGCTGGCCCGGGGCGGGTACGACAGCCAGCAGACCGACACGCCGATCGACCCGGCCACCTGGCGGGACAACCTGGATGGTCCGCTCGACGACGAGCGGGACCGGGGCGCCGAGGGGGTCTTCACCGACCGGGCCCGGCGGCACTCCGCCGCGCTCTGGGCGAGCACCCACAAGCCGGCGATGGCCGTCGCGGCGCTCGGCGGGCTGCTGCTGGCGGCCACCGGCGCGGCCCACCGGTTACGCTGACCGGCCGTCGTCGCGACGCTCCGGAGCCTTCCGGCGGGCGTCTGTGCCGACCCGCCGGGGGGACTGGCTACCCTCTCAGGTGAACCTGTCGGCCGACCGAGGAAGTCCGTGATGATCGAACCCGTGCAGTTGCCCTCCCCGTGGCGCGACGCACGTCTGACCGTCGTCGTTCCCACCTACAACGAGGCGGGCAACCTCCCGGTGCTGGTCGAGCGGCTCCTCGCGTTGCCGCTGCCGGGTCTGAAGGTGCTCGTGGCGGACGACAACTCCCCGGACGGGACCGGCGAGGTCGCCGACAAGCTGGCCGTCGAGCACCCGGAGCGGGTGACGGTGGTCCACCGTCCCGGCAAGGAGGGCCTGGGCCGGGCGTACGTGGACGGGATCGGCCGGGCCCTGGCGGACGGCGCGGACTTCGTCGCGCAGATGGACGCCGACCTGTCGCACCCGCCGGAGGCGCTGCCCGGCATGCTCGGCGCGCTGCTTTCCACCCAGGCCGGCGTGGTCATCGGCTCCCGGTACGTGCCGGGTGGCGAGCTGGACGAGAACTGGCCGCTGTACCGGCGCGCGCTCAGCGGCTGGGCCAACCTCTATGTGCACACCCTGCTCCAGGTGCGGATCCGGGACCTGACCGCCGGCTTTAAGATCTGGCGGGCGGACGCGCTGCGCGACATCGGCCTGGACCGGGTGCAGTCCAACGGCTACAGCTTCCAGGTGGAGATGCACTACCTCGCCACCAAGCTGGGCCACACCATCCTGGAGGTGCCGATCCGCTTCGAGGAGCGGCGGGAGGGCACCTCGAAGATGACCACCGCCACCAAGATCGAGAGCGCGCTGATGCCGTTCAAGCTACGCGCCAAGCACCGCAACCTGGACCGCTGACCCGCACGAGCACCGACCTGGGCTCACGCTGCGTCACATGTGACGCAGCGTGAGCCTTCTTGCTGCGCGACTCACGACACCCCACTGCCTTTGCTCTGCAGCCATCCGCGCAGCACCCCGCCGACCTGCCGTTAAGCAATTCGCCGCTCTGCAGCCATATCCGCACCACACTACGATCCGTGAGCGCTGCGGATATGGCTGCAGAGCAAAGGCAACACGGGTGGACACCTTCCGCCGCACCGATATCACGCATCGTGGTCGCCGCCCCGCCGGATCCGGCCACGCGACCACGGGGCAGCACGCCGGCTCAGCGGTAGACCGCCCGGTGGGCCACGCCGATCAGGCCCACGTACAAATCGCCGGTGAGCGCACGGTCCCGGGCCAGGGCGGCCCGGGCGGCGTTCGCGCCGGGCGCGCCGTGCACCCCACCGCCCGGATGCGCCGACGAGCTGGCCAGGAAGAGCCGGTCCACCGGGGTGTCCGCGCGGCCGAGGCCGGGAATCGGCCGCAGGAAGAGCTGCTGGTACGCGGCCGCGGTGCCGCCGCCGAGCGCCCCGCCGACCAGGCTCGGGTCGCCGGCCTCCAGGTCGGCCGGGCCGGCCACGTGCCGCCCGACGATCAGCGAGCGGAAGCCGGGGGCGGCCTCCTCCAGCACCTCCTCCATCCGCGCCGCGTGGTCGGCGATGTCCTCCGCCCGCCAGTGCCGACGGAACGGCAGGTGGGTGTACGACCAGAGCGACTCGGTGCCCGGCGGTGAGTGGCTCGGGTCGGCCACCGACATCTGGCCCACCAGCAGGAACGGGTCCCGCGGCACCTCGCCCCGGGCCAGCGCCGCCGAGTACGCGGTCAGCCCGTTCAGGTCGGCGCCCAGGTGCACCGTGCCGGCGCCGGCCACGGCCCGGTTCTTCCACGGCACCGGCGCGGAGAGCGCCCAGTCCACCTTGAGCGTGGACCCGTCCCACCGGAAGTGGGCCAGGTCCTCGACCAGCCGGGGCGGCAGCGCCGCCGCGCCGACCAGGTCCAGGTAGAGCGCGGGGGCGGGCACGTCCGCGAGCACCGCCCGGCGGGCCCGCCAGGTGGCGCCGCCGACCGTGCGGACGCCCATCGCCCGGCCCCGGGCGGTGAGCACCCGGTCGACCCGGGCGCCGTAGTCGATCCGCCCGCCCCGCTCGACCAGCCGGGCCACCAACGCGTCGGTGATCTTCTGGGCGCCACCGACCGGCACCGGCCAGCCCACCTGCTGGCCCAGCATGGCGAGCAGCCAGCCGTACACCCCGGAGCCGGCCTCCTCCGGGGACAGGTCGGTGTGCAGCGCGCAGCCGGCCAGCAGCGCCGGCCCGCCGTCGCCCCGGAAGAGTTCGTCGCCGAGCTTGCGGACCGGCAGCACCAGCCGGCGGGCCAGCCGCAGCGCCCCGGACACCCGGAGCCGGCGCAGCAGGCCCAGCCCGCCCCGGACCGGCGGGAAGGGCGCGGAGATGGTGTCCAGCATCGGCTCGGCCACCTCGCACCAGTCGGCGTACGCCCGCCGCCAGCGGTCCCCGTCGCCGGGGGCGAAGGTCTCCAGCGAGGCGGCGGTGGCGGACAGGTCCCGGTTGACCACCGCGGCCCGCCCGTCGGGGAGCAGGTGGGCCAGCACGTCCGGGGCGTGCGTCCAGCGCAGCCCGTACCGGTCGAGGCCGAGCCCCCGCAGCACCGGGGAGGCGTACCCGAGCGGGTAGAAGGAGCTGTAGAGGTCGCTGAGGTAGCCGGGTGCGGTCACCTCGGCGGAGCGCACCGCCCCACCGGGGGCCTGGGTGGCCTCCAGCACCAGGACGTCCCAGCCCGCGTCGGCCAGCAGGTTGGCGGCGACGAGGCCGTTGTGGCCGGCCCCGATGACGACGGCGTCCGCGGTCGACGTGCCGGTCGAAATCATCCGATCCGCCTACCCGGCCGGTTACCGGGCGAAACGCGTTTGCCTTCCCCGGGTCGGGGCACTCCCCGACGCATGTACACGGTTGCGCAGCTCATAGGTGGAGTGTGGGGCGCGGGTGGCGAGGGAGGCGAGCTGGTCGTACACGATCCGGCGGACGGCTCCCCGGTGGCCACCGTGCCGGTGGCGACGGCGGACGAGGTGGGCAAGGCGGTCGAGGCCGCCCGAGGCGTGGCGACGGACTGGGCGACGACCGCTCCGGCGGAGCAGGCGGCGGCGCTGCACCGGGCGGCGGACGCGGTGGCGGCCGCCGCCGAGGAACTGGCGCAGGCCACCACGGCGGAGATGGGCAAGCCGCTGGACGACGCCCGCGGCGGCGTGGCGGCCGGCATCGGCACCCTCCGGCAGTACGCGGAGCTGGCGCCGCTCCGGGGCGGCCGGACCCTGCACGGCGGCCACTCCTCGGTGGACTTCATGGCGCCCGAACCGCGCGGCGTGGTCGCCGCGATCACCCCCTGGAACGACCCGGTGGCGGTCTCCTGCGGGCTGCTCGGCGCCGCCCTGGTCACCGGGAACGTGGTGCTCTACAAGCCGAGCGAGCGCACCCCGGCCACCGGCTGGCTGCTGGCGAAGGCCCTGGACTCGGCCCTGCCGGCCGGGGTGCTGTCGCTGCTCACCGGCGGGGCCGAGGTGGGCGCGGCGCTGGCCGGCCAGGAGGTCGACGTGGTGGCCCACGTGGGCTCCACCGCCACCGGCCGGGCGATCGCCGCCGCCGGCGCCCGCACCGGCGCGAAGGTGCTGCTGGAGAACGGCGGCAGTGACCCGCTGGTGGTGGACGCGAACGTCGACCCGGTCTGGGCGGCGGAGCAGGCCGCGCTGGGCTGCTTCGCCAACGCCGGGCAGATCTGCGTCGCGGTGGAGCGCATCTACGTGCACCGGGACATCGCCGAGGACTTCGTCGACGGGCTGGTCGAGCGGGCCGAGGCGCTCACCATGGGGCCCGGTCGCGACCCGCAGACCCAGCTCGGGCCGCTGGTGGACCGGCGGCACCGGGACCACGTGCACGGGCAGGTGACGGCGGCGGTGGCCGAGGGGTCGCGGCTACGGACCGGCGGGGCGGTGCCGGACGGGCCAGGCGCCTTCTACCCGGCCACCGTGGTCTCCGACTGCCGGCACGAGATGACCCTGGTCCGCGAGGAGACCTTCGGGCCGGTCGCCCCGGTCGTCGTGGTCGACTCGTTCAGCGAGGGGCTGCGCTGCGCTGCCGACTCGCCGTACGGGCTGGCCGCGACGGTGCTGACCGGGTCGATGAGCCACGCCCAGCGGGCCTGGCGGGAGCTGCCGGTGGGCACGGTGAAGGTGAACGCGGTCTTCGGGGGCGCGCCGGGCGGTGCCGCGCAGCCACGCCGCGGCAGCGGCCAGGGCTTCGGGTACGGCCCGGAACTGCTCGACGAGTTCAGCACGGTCAAGACGGTGCACATCGAGGCGCCGGGCGGCGGCCACTGGTGAGCACGACGGGAGCCCGGGACCTACGCGGCCCCGGGCTCCCGTGCGGTCGCCTGCGGTCAGCGACGGGCGCGCGCCTCGCGGGTCGCCTTGTCGTTCGCCTTCTGGATCGCCTTGACCAGTTCCGGCTTGGTCATCCGGGACCGGCCCGGGACGTCCAGCTTCTTGGCGACCTCCATCAGGTGTTCCTTCCGGGCGTTGGCGTCCACCCCGGCGGCCGTGGGGGCGCGCCGCTCCGGGCCGCCGCCGGCCGCCTGCCGGTCGCTCGGGCCCTTGCGGCCCTTCGGCTCCCAGTGGTCGCCGACCTTCTCGAACTGATTCTTGACCGCGGCGAACGCGGTGCGGTGCGCCCGCTCGCCCTCGCCGTACGTCTCGACCGCCGAGTCGTGCGTCTTCTCCCAGGTCCGCTGCGCCTTGTCCGGGGAGCGCCGCAGCGTGCTGGGCAGTACCTCGCGCCCGGGCATCTCGTCCTCCTCCGTCTCGATGGGTTCCTATGACCGTTCCCCCAGGCCAGGACGGCAAACCGCTAGCCGGTTTGTCGATTTTCACCACGGGGTACCGCCGGGCCACGCGCGGGACGGTGCGCGCCCGGCGGCGAAGGGAGCGGTCATGGCGGCGACGACGGAGCCGGTGCTCACCCCTGGGCAACGGGCCCGCCTCCCCCGGCGGATCCGCCAGCTCAGCTGGGCGACCTGGCGCGGGGTGCTGGTCCGCAGCGGGCGGAACTTCGTCAGGGACAACTGCGCGGACTGGGCCGCCGCCCTCACCTACTACGGCGTGCTGGCGCTCTTCCCCGCCACCATCGTGGTGGTCGCCCTGGTCGGCCTGGTCTCCGACGGTGAGCGGACCGTCGACACGGTGATCGACCTGGCCCGGGAGATCGGGGCCGGCTCGGTGGTCGGCAACGACGGCTTCGTCGACGTGGTACGCGGCGTGGTGGCGCAGCAGGGCTCGGCGAAGGTGCTGCTCAGCTTCGGTCTGCTCGGCGCGCTCTGGTCGGCGTCCGGGTTCATCGGCGCGTTCACCCGGGCCTCCAACGCCATCTACGGCGTCGAGGAGGGGCGGCCGTTCTACCGGCTGCGCCCGCTGCAGATCGGGCTGGCCGCGGTCTCGCTGGTGCTGCTCGCCGTGGTCGCCACCGGGCTGATCGTCAGTGGCCCGGTCGCCGACGCGGTGGGCGACCTGCTGCACGCCGGCGGCCTGGCCCGCACGGTGTGGACGGTGGCGAAGTGGCCGCTGCTGGCCCTGGTGGCGATGACGCTGCTGTCGCTGCTGTTCTGGATCGCCCCGAACGTCCGGCAGCCCCGGTTCCGCTGGCTCACCCCGGGCGGCGCGCTGGCCCTGCTGGCCTGGGTGCTCGCCTCCTTCGGTTTCGGCCTCTACGTCGCGAACTTCGGCTCGTACGACGTCACGTACGGCAGCCTCGGCGCGGTGATCGCCTTCCTGGTCTGGCTGTACCTGTCCAACTGCGCGCTGATGCTGGGCGTGCAGGTCAATGCCGAACTCCAGCGCGGCCGGGTGATCCAGGCCGGCGACCCCGACCCGGCAGAGCCGGTCCTCACGCCGCGCAGCCCGGCCGGTTCCTGACCGGTTCCGCCGGTGACCGCCCCGATGCCCGGGACGGCCGTCCGCCCCGGTTTACCGGCGGCCCCCTCGGGCATGTCAGTCGGCATGGAACGTGGCAACAGCAAGCACTCACCCAGGGTCGACGACAACATGCGGCAGGACGTCAGCGGCCTCGTCCAGGGGCCGGGGGCCGGGGGCTCGCGCGTCGAGGAGTCCCGCCAGCCGGAGCCGGCGGGTGAGGACCAGCCGGAGCCGAAGACGTTGACGGCCGGTGCGAGCCGCGGCGGCAACCCGCAGGGGATGAGCATGGACGACGTGGAGGGGCGCAGTCGCCTCGGCCGGTTCATCACCATGACCGCCCTGCCCGGTGACCGTGAGGCGCTGGTGGCCAACGCCCGGGAGAACCAGGCGCCGGCCGACATCATCGAGGCACTGGAAGGTCTGCCCCCGGACATCCCGTATGAGACGGTTTCCGAGGTGTGGGCCGCACTCGGGCACAAGAACGAGACGACGCGCTGGTGAGCGGATCGGCCCACGATCCTCGAGAAGACACCGGCGGGACAGGAGGATCCCCGACATGAGCGGCGTAATGGAACACGTGGACGTGTCCGTCCCGATCCGGACCGCCTACGACCAGTGGACCCAGTTCGAGGAGTTTCCGCACTTCATGGAGGGCGTCCAGGAGGTTCGGCAGCTCTCCGACACGATGACCCACTGGACGGTCGAGATCGCCGGCGTGAAGCGCGAGTTCGACGCCGAGATCACCGAGCAGCTGCCGGACGAGCGGGTGGCCTGGCGCTCGACCGGGGGCACCCAGCAGGCCGGCGTGGTGACCTTCCACCGCCTCGACGAGGGGCACACCCGGGTCACCCTGCAGATGGAGTTCGAACCGCAGGGCGTGGTCGAGCAGGCCGGCGACAAGCTGGGCGTGGTGGACCGGCGGGCCAAGGGCGACCTGGAGCGGTTCAAGCAGTTCATCGAACGACGCGGTCAGGAGACCGGCGCCTGGCGCGGCACGGTCGACCGACCGACCCCCTGATCTCGCCCCCCGGGACACACAGCTCGCGATGGCCGCCGGCACGCCGGCGGCCATCGCCGTGCCCGCCCGCCGTTTGCGATCACCCGGCCCGGGTACGGCAGGGGAATGACCGACAACGACAGCCACGTGTGGCGCGACGAGGAACGTACTCCCCTGCGCGAGCTGGACCGGGCGCTCGCCGGGTCGACCCTCGACGGGCAGGCCGACGACGTCACCGCCAACGACGCCGGTGAGGAGGCCACGTTCGGCCACGGGCCCGAGGCGGTGGACCGGGGCGCCGGCCCGGAGGCCGAGCGCCGGGAGATGACCGACGCGGACCGGGCGTACCGGCCGTCGACCACCGGACGGACCGGCCCGGACAACATGTGAGCCGGGCGCGGGGTTCGCGCCGGCTCAGGCCGCCGGCCGGGTCCGGCGCGACCCGGCGGCGTGCAGCGCGACGAGCGCCACCGCGAGCACCACCAGCACCGACCCCAGCACCACCACCGAGGTACGCGCGAGCAGCACGCCGACGCCCGCGGGCACCAGCGCGGCACCCACCCCGGCCGCGCCGATCTGGAGGCCGATGGTCCGGTCCGCGTGCGCCGCGCCGACCCGTTCCGCGGTGGTGAGGGTGAGCAGCGGAAAGACCGGGGCCGCCGCGAAGCCGACCACGAGCAGGCCGGCCACCGTCACCCAGGCCGGGGCAGGCAGGGCGATCAGCGCCGTCCCGGCGACCAGGCCGAGCAGGCTGCCCCGCAGCACCCCGGCGGTGCCCAGCCGCTCCGCGACCACCCCCTGCACGACCCGCCCGACGAACAGGCTGCCCCAGTAGCCGGAGACGGCCAGCCCGGCCAGCGCCCGGTCGACCCCCCGCCCCTCGGTGAGCAGCAGGAACGCCCAGAGTCCGGTGGTCACCTCGATCGCCACGTAGACGGCGAAGGCGGCCCCGCCCAGCCAGACGGCCGGCAGTCGCAGCGTCTCGGTGATCCGGGGCCGGGCGACGGGCTCGCCCGTGCGCGCTCCGCCGGACGGCGTCCCGGGCCCACCCGCGGGCCCGTCCCGCTCCGCGCCCGCCAGCGCGACCGGCGCGCCGGCCACGGCGACCTCGGCCGGACCGGCCGACGCGGCGGTCCGCTCGGCCCGGGTGCCCGGGACCATCCCGGGCGCGACGGGGTCGGCCGGCACCGGGACCGGCGCGCGGTCCCGCCAGGCCCGGACGCTGAGCGCGAACGCGGTGGCCAGGGCGAGCTGGGCGGCGCCGACCAGACCGTAGCCCCAGCGCCAGCTCAAGCCGGCGCCCATGACCCCGGTCATGATCAGCGGGCCGATCGCCACCCCGAGCCCGAAGAACGCGTGCATCCAGTTCATGTGCCGGGGCCCGAACGCGCCGGCCGCGTACGCGTTGAGGCCCGCGTCGATCGCGCCGGAGCCGAGCCCGAGCAGCAGGGCGAAGCCGACCATCACGACGAGCGCGGGGGTCAGCGCGTACCCGGTGAGGGCCAGGCCGGCGAGCAGGGTGCTGCCGGCCAGCAGCCAGCCCACGCCGAGCCGGGCCAGGGTGAAGCCGGCCAGCACGCTGGAGGTCAGGTAGGCCATGGTGCCGGCGGTGAGCACCACACCGACCGCCTCGGTGGGGACGCCCAGGTCCACCCGGATGGAGGGCCAGCCGACCCCGATCAGCCCGTCGGGGAGGCCGAGACTGACGAACGCCAGGTAGGCGAGGAGGAGCAGGGACGGCCGGGGCGCGGGGGCGGTGCGGGACACAATCCCTCATCCTGCCGCACCCGCTACGCAGGGCGAATCCGCGTACCCGGGGGACGTGCGCGGTAACTCACCCGAAACGACAAGAAGTGAGGTACGGGCGTCCGGGAAAACGGACAGCCCATCCAGAATCGGCCGAACGGGTGACGGCGATGCCCCGGCCCCGCGTAAGACTTTCGGGATGCAACAGGGCACCGGCTTCCTCACCCCACGTCAGCGTCGCCTCGCCTGGCTCGGCTTCCTGCTGGCCGCCGCCCAGGCGCCCGTCGCCGCGAAGCTCGTCGCGGACAGCTCCTGGCTGTTCAGCCTCGTGGTGGCGCTCATGGTCGCGACGGTGATCATCGCCGACGACGCGACGCGTCGCCAGCCCGCGGACGCCCGCTCCTCCGACTGACCCGGGGAACCCGCCCGCCGTCCCGGCTCCGTCGGGCCGCCGCCCGGCGCTCAGCCGTCGGCGCCGGGGCGCGCCTCGTGCCCGGGCCGCCCCGGGCTGCGGCGGCGCTCCTTCATCTCCGCCTCGTAGAGGTGCCGCCGGCCGCCCACCAGGTCGTCCCGGGCCCGGCGGTCCAGCTCCCGGAAGAGCGCGTAGTAGCCGTCGTCGAAGTCCTCGACGATCTGGAAGGTCCAGCGGCCGGCGATCACGTTGCGGCCGATCAGGTCCCGGTCGATCCGGTCGGCGAGATCCTGGTGACCGGCGGACCGGAACAGCGCCACCGCGTCGTCCAGCATGAGGTCGGCGTGACCGATCAACTGGTGCAGCGAGTAGAGGTGCCCACGCGCCCGCTCCACGGTCTCCAGGGCCTCGCTGAGCTTCCCGAGCGCCTCGACCGTGGCGTCACTCACGCCGGCCGGCCGGCGGTGCGCCTCGTCCGGTCCGTCCACCTGCTGTCCCCCTCCGTCCCGCCCCGGCATCCTTCGCGCGGTTTCCCTTTGCCCCCGCCCGGCCGGGTCAATCCCCCCGGCGGAGCCCGGACGCCACCCGGACGACCTGGGCATCAGCCGGTCGGACGAGGTCGGCCCGGTCGCCGCCCGGCTAGCCTCGGTCACCATGCGTGTGCCTGACAACCGGGTGGCGGCCCGCTCCGCGGTGGTGTCCGCGCGGTCCACCCTCACCACGCTCACCGCCGCCGTCGGCACCGCCGGACTCGCCGCGGCCACCGCGAACCCCGGCCTGCTCGCCGAGGTGGACCAGCACGCGGCCGCCGTACGGGACAGCCTGCACGGCGACAGCCGGCCGCTGACCGTGGCGGCCCTCGCCGGGTACGCCGAGGGCGTCCGCGCCGCGGCCCGGGAGCACGGTTGGGCGCCGCCGGCCACCCCGATCGACTGGTCGGAGCCGGACTGGCTGCTCACCCGACTGCTCGCGGTCTGCGCCCTGGCCCGCTCGCTGGACCCCCGCCACCTGGCCTGAGACGCGCCGGAGGGCGCCCGCGATCGCCCCGCGGACACCCTCCCTCGCACTGCTGCGGCTCAGCCGTTCGGCCGGCGGAACTGCTGGGTCTCGTCGCCCACGTTCCCGGACTGGTACGTGCCCTGCCCGCGAGCGCCGGACATCGACGACTCCGCCCTCGCCGGCGCGGGCTGCCCACCCCGGTCGGCCATCTGCCGCTCGTAGTCGCTGCGGCCGGCGCCCTGCGCCTGGCGCTGCTCGCGGATCGCGCGGGACTCCTGCGCCATCCGGTCGAGCCAGCCGCCCCAGCGGTCCTGCATGGGCTTCACCAGGCCACCGCCGACCCCGACGATCAGGATGCCGGCCACCGTGGCGAGCACCGCGATCAGCACCGGCGTGGTGACGGTGGTGGCGATGCCCACCTGGTTCAGCGCGGCGATGACGCCGAGCGCCAGGATGAAGACCGCCGTCAGGTCGGCCAGCACCCGGCCGTACGAGAGGCCGCCCAGGAATCCGGTGATCAGATCCCGGACCGCGTTGGCGATGGCGGCCGCGATGACCACGATGACGATCGCCACGAACGCCCGCGGCAGCCAGGCGACGACGCCCCGGATCAGGTCACTGATCGGGTTGGGTCCCCAGACGCCGAAGGCGAACTGCAGGGTGAACAGCAGCACCGCGTAGTAGGCCAACTTGGCCAGGATGTCGCTCGCGTCGTACTTCGTTCTCTCGAGTGCGCGTTTGATGCCGCCGCGTTCGACGGCCCGGTCGAAGCCCACCCGTTCCAGTGCCGCGTCCACGATCTTGAGGACGGCTCGGGCGATGAGCCAACCCACCACGAGGATCACGATGAATGCGATGGCCCTCGGGATGAAGAGCAGCACCGACCTCCAGAAGTCGGTCAGGGCGGCACCGATGTCGGCCTGCCCGACCGCGAGGGTTTTCGGCATGATGTCCCTCCTGTCGCGTGAACTGCGACGCCCGCATACCCAGTGCTTCACCCAGCACGCCGCACCAACCGCGGCAATTTCCCGACATGCCCGCCGAGCCGGCCCCTGACCTGCCCAGACCGCCGCGCGGCGGCGGACCCGTACGCCACCCGGACACGTGATCGGAACGTCTGCGCCACGCTCCGGATAGGCTGCGGTCATGCCAGGCACCGTCGGGCGGGTTCCCACGCCGTCAGCTCCCAGGCCGGGGGCTTCCCGGGAGGCGGGTGCCGTCGCGTCCGGGGCCGCCGCGGCGGTGCTGGCCCACCCGTGGGCGGACACCCCACTCGGCGCGCCGGAGGGCTGGGACCCGGCGGTCCGGGCCGTGGTCGACCTGGTGCTCGCCTCGCCGGTGCCGATGGCCCTGCTCTACGGCGAGGACCTGGTCCTGCTCTACAACGACGGGTACGCCGAGCTGATCGGCGCCCGGCATCCGGGGGCGCTCGGGCGGCCGGCGGCCGAGGTGTACGCCGACGTCTGGCACGAGCCGGGGGCCGGCGAGGTGCTGGAGCGGGCGTACCGGCGGGGCGAGCCCTTCCTGGAGCGGGAGGCGGTGCTGCCGATCGACCGGCAGGGGGACGTCGCCGAGCCGCCGGTGTTCACCCGGGGTTACTCGCCGGTCCGGGACAGCTCCGGCGAGATCGTCGGCGTGCTGACCGTGGCCGCGCAGACCACCCACCTCACCCAGCAGTTGCAGAGCCTGAGCGATTTCGCCGCCGCGCTCTCCGGCACGCTCACCCTCGACGACGTCGCCCGGGTCACCCTGCGCTACTGCCTGGACTCGTTCGACGCCGACCGGGTCTCCGTCGTGGTCGACGAGGGGTCGGCCTGGCGGATGGTCCGCCGGGTCCGCGGTGAGCTGCTGGACGAGGCCGACGAGCGGCTGCCGCCGCTGTGGCGCCGGATGCCTGGCGAGTCCTCCGTCCCGGTCGCGGTGACCGCCCGCAGCGGGGTGGCCTCCTTCATCACCGACGGGCATCCGTTACGGGAGACCGCGGCGGACCGGCACGACCAGAAGATCCGGGCGCTCGCCTCGCTGCCGCTGCGCTCGACGGTGGTCCGGGGCGCGCTGACCGTCGGCTACCAGGCGCCGCACCCGTGGTCCCCGGCGGAGCGGGCGCTGCTCGCCGCGTCGGCTGAGCTGGTCGGTCAGGCCGCCGAGCGGGCCCGCCGCTTCGAGACCCAGCACGGCACCGCGCAACTGCTGCAGCGCAGCATGCTCCCCGAGCGGCTGCCCGACCTGCCCCGGTTGCGGATCGCCGCCCGGTACGACCCGGGCGTGGACGGCAACGCCGCCGGCGGCGACTTCTACGACGCGTTCGTGCTGCCCTCCGGGGCGCTCGGCGTGGTCCTCGGCGACGTGGCCGGGCACGACGTGCAGGCCGCCGCCCGGATGGGCCAGGTACGCGCGGCCCTGCGCGCGCTGGCCCTGGCCGACCCCCGCCCGGACGCGGTGCTGGCCGGCCTGGACCGGCTGGTCGCCAGCCTGGGCGTCGAGGGCGGGACGCAGGAGCTCTTCGTCACCGTGGTGTTCGGGGTGATCGACGCCGACCGGGAGCGGATCACCCTGGCCAGCGCCGGTCATCCCGCGCCGCTGATCCGGCGCTGCCCGGCCGACGCCGAACCCGCCGCCGAGTATGTCGAGCTGCCGCCCGGCCCGCCGCTGGGCCTGGGCTGCCGCCCGCCGACCAGCACCGTGCCGTTCCGTCCCGGCGACACCCTGCTGCTCTACAGCGACGGGGTGGTGGAGCGACGCTGGCAGGACCTGGCCGCCGGCCTGACCGGACTGGGCGAGGCGGTGACCGCCGCCGGCAGCGGGGACCCCCGCGCCCTGTGCGCGGTCGCCACCGCCGCCGTGCCCGGCGCCACCGAGGACGACGTCGCGGTGCTCGCGGTGGAGCACGCGGTGAGGCCGAGCCGCTCGGCCGGCATGGAGGTGCCGGCCGAGCCGACCGCGCCGAGCCGGGTGCGGCACTGGATGACCGCGCAGCTCAACGAGTGGCAGGTGCCGGAGGGCGTGATCGGCGCGGCCGTGCTGTGCACCAGCGAGCTGACCACCAACGCCCTGCTGCACGCCGGGACCGCGGCCCGGGTGGAGATCGACCTCAGCGCGGAACGGCTGCTGGTCTCGGTGGCCGACTCGGGCACCCGGGGTCAGGTGACCCGGGCCCGCACCGACACGCTGAGCAGTCGGGGGCGCGGGCTGGGCCTGATCGAGGAGCTGAGCGACGCCTGGGGCACCGACCCGACGGTGCGCGGTTCGACCGTCTGGTTCGAGATCCTCATCCCCGCCGGGTGAGTGGCGCGTCGGCGGCTGCTGCGGAGGGTAGGAGGAGGGCCATGCCTGACGACAACCGCTGCGGCGTCCTCTTCGACGTCGACGGCACCTTGGTCGACACCACGTACCTGCACACGGTGAGCTGGTGGGAGGCGCTGCGCCAGGCCGACCTCCGGGTGCCGATGGCCCGGATCCACCGGTCCATCGGGATGGGCTCGGACAAGCTCCTCGACCACCTGCTCGGGCCGGAACGCGACCGGGACGGCGACGGCAAGCTGCGCGACACGCACGACGCCCTCTACGCCGAGTACTGGGAGCGGCTGGCGCCGCTGCCGCGCGCGGTGGATCTGCTGCGGGCCTGCGCCGGCCGTGGGCTGCGGGTGGTGCTCGCCACCTCGGCCGCCGAGCACGAGGTGGCCGCCCTGCGCGCCGCGCTCGCCGCCGACGACGTGATCGACACCGTGACCTCCTCGGCGGACGCGCAGGAGAGCAAGCCGGCGCCGGACATCCTGGTCGCCGCGCTGGACCAGTCCGGGCTGGCCGCCGAGCGGGTGGTGTTCGTCGGCGACTCGGTCTGGGACGTGGTGGCCGCCGGCAGGCTGCACATCCCCTGCATCGGCCTCACCTGCGGCGGCACCAGCCGGGCGGAGCTGGCCGGGGCCGGCGCGGTGGCCGTCTACGACGACCCGGCCACGCTGCTCGACGGCCTCGGCGACAGCGCCATCGCCGCGCTCGGCTGACGGGTCACGGTGACCGGCCCCACCCTGGGTCAAGCCGGACAGCAAGGCATAGCGCACCGGAGTACGGGGCACTGGTGACCACCTGGCCGCAGCCCCGGGCGGCCGGGAAGGGTGGTGCCGTGGAACCGGTCGACGTCGCGTTCGCGCTGCTGGGCGTCGGTGCGTTGCTGGCGGGGATCCTGCCGCGCGTGCTGGAGCGTCGGCCGCTGTCCCTGCCGATCGCCTTCCTCGGGCTCGGCATGCTGGTCTTCCTGCTCCCCACCGGGCTGCCCTCGCCGGACCCGCTGCGCTGGCCGGAGCTCACCACCCACCTCACCGAGGTCGGCGTGATCGTCGCGCTGATGGGCGCCGGGCTGAAGATCGATCGGCCGCTCAGCCGGGCCCGCTGGTCGTCGACCTGGCGGCTGCTCGCCGTCGCCATGCCGCTGTGCATCGCGGCGGTGGCCCTGCTCGGCTGGTGGTGGGCGGGCCTGCTGCCGGCGGCGGCGCTGCTGCTGGGGGCGGCACTCGCCCCGACCGACCCGGTGCTCGCGGCCGACGTGCAGGTGGGTGAGCCGACCGACGTGGAGGACTCCGAGGACGAGGTGCGCTTCGCCCTCACCTCCGAGGCCGGGCTGAACGACGGCCTGGCGTTCCCCTTCGTGTACGCGGCCATCGCGATCGCCACCACCAGCCTCGCCCCGGCGGACTGGCTGGCCCGCTGGCTCACCATTGACGTGCTCTACAAGCTCACCGTCGGGGTGGGCGGCGGCCTGCTCATCGGCTGGCTGCTGGGCAAGCTCTTCTTCCGCGCCCCGAGCCACCTGCGGCTGGCCCGGCACGCCGAGGGCTTCCTCGCCCTCGCCGCGACCTTCCTGGCGTACGGGCTGGCCGAGGTGGCCGGCGGGTACGGCTTCCTCGCCGTCTTCGTCGCCGCCCGGGCGATCCGGGCCGCCGAACGGACCCACGAGTTCCACTCGGTGCTGCACGACTTCGCCGAGCAGGTGGAGCGGCTGCTCACCGTGCTGTTGCTGCTGCTCCTCGGCGGCGCGGTGATCGGCGGGCTGCTCGCCCCGCTCACCTGGCCGGCGGCGCTGGTGGGGCTGGCCCTGGTCTTCGTGATCCGGCCGCTGGCCGGCTGGCTGTCGCTGCGCGGCGCCCCGGGTCGGCCGGCGGAGCACTGGGTGATCGCCCTGTTCGGCATCCGCGGCGTCGGCTCGTTCTACTACCTGGCGTACGCGACCAGCCGGACGGACTTCCCGCAGACCGAGCTGCTCTGGGCCACCGTCGGCCTGGTGGTGGTCGTCTCGGTGGTGGTGCACGGGATCGCGGCCACCCCGGTCATGCAGCTGCTCGACCGGGAGGGCGAGCGGACCGGCGACCCGTCGGCGCGGGGACGGACGGACGAGCCCGCCCTGGGCGGCGTCCGGGGCTGACCGGCGTGCGGTCAGGCCCGGTCCGCGAGCAGGCGGGCGGCCAGCGCCCGGCCAAGGTCCCGGCCGGAACGCCAGGCGGTCTGCACCCGGGGCCGGCCGAACGCGTCCCCGGCGAGGCCGATCCCGTCGTCGTCCAGGTGGTACGTCCCGCCGTCGCCGGCGACCGGCTTGGCGTACGTCCAGCGGTGCACGTGGGTCAGCTCGGCCGGCTCGGCCAGGCCGAACAGGTCCCGTACCGCCTCCTCGATGGCCGGGCCGGCGGCGGTGGGCTGGAGCAGGTGCCGGGCGGCGAACTCCGGGGTGGTGTGGGCGACCAGCACCGGCGCCCCGTCGCCCCGCCGGTCGCCGTCGTCGCAGACCAGCCCGAGCACCGGATGCCCGTTGACGAACGCGCCGCGGAAATCCGGCCAGCGCCGGGCCGGGAAGCGGAGCACCCCGGCCAGCGCCGACGACCAGCGTTGCCCGGCCACCGCCCGGGTCGCCGCCGTGAGCGCCGGATCGAGCAGCAGGGCCGCCTGCGGGCCCGGCATGGCGAGCACGACCGCCTCGGCCGCCCGGCCGTCGACCCGGGGCCCCGGCTCGACCGTCATGACGAGGCGGTTGTGCGTCACGGTGAGGTCCCGGGCCAGGTGCTCGACCAGCGACCGCAGCCCGCGCGGCGCCGCCCAGCGGGTCGGGCCGGGGGCCGCACGCCGCCCGTCCGGCCCGTACGCGACGAAGGTGTCGGTCCACTCGCGCGCCAGCCCGGCGGCCCGCCACCCGTCGACCACCTCGGCGAAGTCGGGGTCGTCGACGGTGAGGTAGGCCGCGCCGAGGTCGGCGGGGCGGCCGTCGAAGCGTTTGCTGGCCATCCGCCCGCCGGTCACCCGGGCGCGTTCGCGGACCTCCACCGGAATGCCGGCCCGGGCCAACTCGTTCGCGCAGGCCACCCCCGCGACGCCCGCGCCGACCACCACCACACCCGCCCGGCCCGCAGTCACGCGATGATCGTATTTGCCGGCCGGCATGAAGAGCGGGCGCCCCGGGTAGTGGTACACCTGTTCGAGGAGAGGTGATCAGCATGGCCGACCGTGGCAACGGCGGCGCCGACCGGGCCAACCCGGAGGCCGCCATCAAGGATCCGGACGAGTGGGTCACCGGTGACGAGCCGCCGACCGCCGCCCAGGAGTCGTACCTGCACACGCTCGCCCGGGAGGCGGGCGAGGAGGTGCCCGAGGGGCTGACCAAGGCGGAGGCGTCCCGCCGGATCGACGAGCTGCAGGCGGAGACCGGCCGGGGCCGGTGAGTCAGCGCGGGGGCAGGCGGTGCAGCTCGACCCGGTCGAGCCGCCCCGCCGCCACCCGCGCGGTGAGGTACGTGGCGTGCGGCTGGGCCCGCCGGTCGGTGGGCGAGCCGGGGTTGAGCAGGCGCAGGCCGCCGGGGGCCACGCTGTCCCACGGGATGTGGGAGTGCCCGAAGACCAGCAGGTCGCAGTCCGGGAAGCGGGCCGCACAGCGCGCCTCCCGTCCGGTCTTCGGGCCGGTCTCGTGCACCACCGCCACCCGCAGCCCGGCCAGCTCGACCCGGGCCACCTCGGGCAGCCGGGCGCGCAGCTCCGGTCCGTCGTTGTTGCCGTACACCCCGACCAGCCGGCGGGCCCGCCGCTCCAGCGCGTCCAGCAGCGACACGTCCACCCAGTCCCCCGCGTGCAGCACCACGTCGGCGCTGTCGATCGCCGCGCACACCGGCGCGGGCAGGTCCCGCGCCCGCTTCGGCACGTGCGTGTCCGCGATGATGACCAGCTCCACCCCCCGATCCTCCCCCACCCCGGGCACCTACCATGGGCCGGTGGGTGGGGAGGTTCCGGTCAGGCGCCCTGGCCCTGGTTCTGCATCAGGCCACCGTCCATGAAGTACGTCGACCCGGTCACGTAGTCGGCGTCGTCGCTGGCCAGGAAGACCGCCACCTTGGCGATCTCCTCCGGCATCGCGGCCCGCTTCCACGGGATGCTCTGCACCTGTTCCTCCAGGTACTGCGGGTCGTCGATGGCGCGCTGGTTGAACGGGGTGAGCACCATCCCGGGGCCGATGTTGTTGACGTTCATGTGCATCGGCGCCACCTCCAGGGCGAGGCTCTTGGCGAACTCCAGCATCGCGCCCTTGCTGGTGTCGTAGTCGGCGCCGCCGGCCCGGGCCACCTCCTGGTGGATCGAGGTGATGTTGATGATCTTTCCGCCGCCACCCTGGTCGCGGCGGTGCCGGACGAAGCGGCGGGAGCAGAAGAACGCCCCGTAGACGTTGGTGCGGATGCACCGGTCCCAGGTCTCGGTGTCCAGGTCGGCCACCGGGATGCCGGAGGCGTCCACCCCGGCGTCGTTCATCAGGATGTCCAGCCGGTCGAACTCGGCGAGGGCCTCGTCGAACATGGCCTCGACCTGGTGCTCCAGGCTGATGTCGCCCTGCACCACCACGGCCCGCCGGCCGGCCTTCTCGATCTCGGCCTTGGTGTGGTTCGCCCCGGCGTGGTCGTGCAGGTAGTGCACCACCACGTCGGCCCCCTCGCGGCCGAACTCGATGGCGGTGGCCTGGCCGATGCCCGAGTCCGAGCCGGTGATCAGGGCGGTCCTGCCCGCCAGTCGTCCGGTCATCCGTGTGCTCCCTCCGTGGTCGCCGTACCGGCCGGCACGGGCGTTCGCTCGACGCCACCAGCGACCCGCTCGGCGGCTTCGGTCAGCTGGCCCGCTGCGATGATCAGGCCGATGTGCGAGAAGGCCTGCGGAAAGTTGCCGACCTGCTCGCCGGTGGCCTGGTCGACCTGCTCGGCATACAGCCCGAGGTCGTTCACCCGGCCGGCGAGCTGCGCGAAGAGTTGATCGGCCCGATCCACCTCGCCGGCCTCGGCGAGGCAGCTGACCAGCCAGAACGAGCAGATGACGAAGCCGGCCGGGTCGTCGTCCCAGCGCCGCAGCAGCCCGTCGCGGGAGAGCCGGCGTTCGACGACGTCCATGGTGGACCGCATCCGGGGGTCGTCCGCCGGCAGGAAGCCGACCAGCGGCATGATCAGCACGGAGGCGTCGAGCTCGTCCGAGTCGAAGGCCCCCGTGTACGCCCCGAGCCGGTCGTTCCAACCCCGGACGAGCACCTCCCGGCGGATCTCGTCCCGGGTCGCCGCCCAGCGGGCCACGTCGTCGGGGTCGCCGATCCGGGATCCGAAGCGGACCGCCCGGTCCAGGGCGGTCCAGCACTGCACCTTCGACGACAGGTAGTGCCGCTCGGTGTCCCGCGCCTCCCAGATCCCGGAGTCCGGCCGGCGCCACTCCCGCGCCGCCTTGTCCGCGACGTCGTGCAGCAGGTGACGGACCTCGGGCGACATCGGGTCGAGGTAGTACCGCATCAACCACGCAGCGTCCAGGACCGAGCCGAGCACGTCGTTCTGCCGCTGCCGCCACGCGTCGTTGCCGACGAGGACCGGGCGGCTGTCGGCGTACCCGGTGAGATGGTCGAGGGCGTGTTCGGTGAGGTCCCGCTCCCCCTGCACGCCGTACATGATGGGCACGGGGGCGTCACCGATCCGGCCCATGGCCCGGGCCACCCAGCCAAACTGTCGGTTCGCCTCGTCCGGGCAGGCCGCCAGCCACAGCGCCTGCAGGGTCAGGCTGAAGTCGCGGAGCCAGACGAAACGGTAGTCGTAGTTGCGGTCTCCGCCCAGTTGCTCGGGCAGTGACGTGGTGGCCGCCGCCACGATCGCCCCGCTGGGCTGGTACGTCATGCCCTGCACGACGATCGCGCTCCGCCGCACCTCGTCCCGGTACCGGCCCTGGTACTGGTCACGGTGCAGATCGGACCAGGAGCGCCACCCCGCGACCGCGTCGGCCACCACCTGGTCGGCGTCGGGAACGGCGGGCAGACCGGTGCCGTAGGTCTCGGCGTACCCGAGCGTGAAGTGGTGCGTGGTGCCGGGCCGGGCGGTGAACCGCCCGGTGGCCTCGCTGTCGCCGAGGTTCATCGGCACATTGGCACGCAGGCTCAGCCGGCAGTTGCCGGCGGTGCCGTGGATCTGCCCGTCGGACTCGACGAGGTACGCGCTGACCCGCCCGTACTCGAAGCGGGGCTGGTACTCCACCCGCATCGGGACTTCGCCGGTGAGCCCCTCGACCAGCCGGGCGAGGACCCGAGGTGAGCGCAGCCCGATCTCGTGGCCGCGCGCGCCGGGCTCCAGCGCCAGCGCGTCGGTCACGGCCACCGAACCGGTCCGGGTGGTGAAGACGGTCCGCAGCACGAGGGTGTCGTCGAGATAGGACCGTTCGCTGGTGAAGTCGTCCTCCGGGCGGATGGTCCAGTGCCCCGCGCGGTCGTCGAGCAGCCGCGCGAAGACGGAGGGCGCATCGAAGCGTGGCGGGCACCACCAGTTCACCGAGCCGGCCCGGTCGACCAGCGCCGCGGTGTGGCCGTCCGCCAGGAAGCCGTGCTCCGCTATCCGTCCGCTGTCCACGCGACTGGCTACCCGGCAGCACCGGCGGCATGCGCTGCGGCCGACAATCCGGCCCCCGCCGGGTGCGCCCGCCGGAGCCGGTCGCCCGGCACCCCCGGGGTGCGTTACCGCCCGACGAGGGCGGGAACCCGGGCGGTTGACGAAGGAGGATGCTCATGACCAGACCTTCGACCCCGGCCTGGCAACCCGGCATGCCGGGCGGCGACAACCTCCCGTCCGGTCCCGGCGGTCGTCCAGCCGCGCCGAGCGGGGACGGACACGGGCCGCAGGCGGGCCCACCGACCGTCACGATCGGGTCGTACCCGGACTATCCGTCCGCCCAACGCGTGGTGGACTACCTGGCCGACAACCGGTTCCCGGTGGAACGGACGTCGATCGTCGGCACGAACCTGACCCTGGTGGAGACGGTGATGGGCCGGATGACCACGGGCCGGGCCGCCCTGGTGGGCGCGGGCACCGGGGCCTGGTTCGGGCTCTTCATCGGGCTGCTCTTCGGCATCTTCACGGTGGGCAACTGGGTCGCGGTGATCCTGGCCGGCCTGGTGATCGGCGCCATCTGGGGTGCCGTGTTCGGCGCCGTGGCGCACGCGATGAGCGGGGGGCAGCGGGACTTCACCTCCGCCAGTTCGCTGCGGGCCAGCCAGTACGCCGTCACCGTGGAGGCCGACGTGGCCGAGCAGGCCCGGCAGCTGCTGGGCCGGATGCACCTGACCCCGACCGGCGCGACCGCCCGCTGACCGGTTCCTCCTCGACGCCCCGGTGCGCCCGACGCACCGGGGGCGTCGGCGGCTCAGTGGTAGGCCAGCTCGCCGGCCCGGATCGGCACCTCCACCCGGTTCTCGGGCGGCGCGAGCGGACAGGCCCAGCGGTCGTCGTACGCGCAACTGGGGTTGTAGAGGTAGTTGGCGTCGAGCCGGACCCGGTCGCCGGGCAGCACGGTCAGTCCTCGCCCGAAGGTGCCCTTGACGGTGTCCGTGAGATAGCGCCCGCCGCCGTACGTGCCGGCGCCGCAGGTGGCGTCCCGCACCGGCAGGAAGAGCCCACCCCCGTACGCCTCGATCCACCAGAGCGTGAGCGGACCCCACGGCGTCTCCGCCACCGCCACCCTGCGGTACCGGACGACGCCGTCGGGGCCGCCGGTGTCGACACTCAGGGTGCCGGAGGCGGGGCGCAGCGGCGCCTCGACCACGGCCGCCGGGTCGGGCGGGTACCAGCGCAGCCCGGTGAACCCGGGCCGGTCGGCGGCCGGCAGTGGACTGGCGGGGTGGGTGCGGAACAGCTCGTCCCGGGCGGCCCGGAACGCGGCCAGGGCGCGGTCGGACAGGTACAGCCGGGCCACCCGCTCCCGCCAGTCGAGCAGGTCGAGATCATCCATCCCCCGACCCTAGCCAGCGGCCTCGCGGTCCGGACCGTGCAGGCTGGTGGCAGGGCGCACACGCGCCGACCGCGGCGCGGCTTCGACGACCACCGACCGACCGCCGATATCCGGCCTCCTGCCACCCCGGCCCGATCCCCGACGGAGCCCAACCCCGCGCCGTTCACCCGACGTAACCGAAACACCCGGCACAAACCTCACCCGCGACTCCCTTTGCTCTGCAGCCATATACGCAACGGTTACGGTGCGCGAACCGCTGCGTATATGGCTGCAGAGCAAAGGGGACGTGGGGGTGGGATTCGGCCGGCGGCGTGCGGGGGCGCGTTGCCTGGTCAGGGGCTTGCGGGCGAGATTGGGCGCGCCATGGTGGACGGGTGCGTCACGCCGACGATCACCCTCCGTGGCGGGAGCCCGGCGCGAGCATCCCCCGTCACGCTGCGTCATTGGCTCGTGATCTACCGGACAGATCAACCGTCCGGGCCACCGGCAGCACGCCCCCCTCGCCCGATCGGGGTCCGTCCGGCACCGCAGCCCGGTGGCTCGGTGACGCCGGCGGCCGGCGCGCCCCACCGGCGACGGCGCGCCCGGGTGGGACGGTTCAGGCGTCGGTGGCCAGCCGGGCGTGCAGGTGCTCGTCGTGCCGACGCCCGTCGCCGTAGCGGTGCGACTCCCGTAGCACGCCCTCCAGCCGGTACCCGGCCCGCTCGGCCACGCGGCAGGACGCGCGGTTGCCGACCGCGTGCCACAGCTCGATCCGGTGCAGGACCAACTCGTCGAAGCCCCAGGCGGTCAGCGCGCCGACGGCCCGGGAGGCTACTCCCCGACCCCGGGCCTCGGCGGCTGTCCAGTAGCCGATCGCGGCGTTGCCGTCGCGGATCTGGTGGAGCGACACCGAACCCCGCAGCGTCCCGTCGGCGGCGTCGGCGACCGCGAGGGAGACGTGCGTGCCGGAACTCCAGTCGGCGCGCCACCGGACCCAGGCGAGGGCCTGCGCCGGGTCGGCGACGTCCTGCGCGTTCCAGCGGGCGATCGTGGGGTCTGCCAGCGCCGCGAGCACGGCCGGGGCGTCCTCGTCCCGCCAGGGACGCAGCAGCAGGCCCGGGGCGGTCAGCTCGAGGTGGTCCACGGGGCGGAGTCTGGCACGCCGACGCGAACGGCCCCACCCCGACCGGGGAACGCCTCGCTTCAGATTTCAATGTCACCGCTGTCAACTACCACTGTCGCCCCTATCACAGGCAATGGAAGGGACTTGTTTAAATTTGAAGTAGTGCTACTCTTCTGGGCATGACGGAGAGCCTGGACAGCGAGCGGATGGCCTGCTGGCGCGCATACATCGAGTCGAGCCAGCGGCTCTTCACTCAGCTCGAGGACGACCTGCGCGCCGACAGCGAGCTGAGCTTCGCCGACTACCACGTGCTGGTGCTGCTCTCCGAGGCGCCGGGGCAGCGGCTGCGGATGGGTGAGCTGGCCAGCCGGCTGGTCTTCTCACCCAGCCGGCTGACGTACCAGATCTCCTCGATGCAGAAGCGGGGCCTGGTCGCCCGGGAGTCCTGCCCGGAGGACCGGCGCGGCAGCGAGGCCGTGCTGACCGCCGCCGGCCTGCTGGCGCTGCGCGAGGCCGCGCCGCACCACCTGCGCTCCGTGCGCACCCACCTGATGGACGACCTCGACGACGCCGAGGTCGCCTGCCTCACCCGGGTCTTCGAGCGGCTCGGCCGGCGCCTGCGCGCCGACCGCGACGCGTCGTCCACCCCGGCCGACAAGTAAGGAGCCCGAGATGCCCGCGATCACCGTCGACGACGTCCTCGTCCTGCCCCGCCTGCCGCAGCTGGACGAGTCCGCCACCACCTTCCGGCCGGTCCGCCGGCTGACCACCGCGCCGAGCGGCTACGAGGGTGAGGGCTTCCCGGTCCGCCGGGCCTTCGCCGGCGTGCCGCTGACCGAGCTGGACCCGTTCATCCACCTGGACCAGATGGGCGAGGTCGACTACGCCCCGGGCGAGCCGAAGGGCACCCCGTGGCACCCGCACCGCGGCTTCGAGACCGTGACCTACATGATCGACGGGATCATGGACCACCAGGACTCCCAGGGTGGCGGCGGCACCATCACCGACGGCGACACGCAGTGGATGACGGCGGGCAGCGGCCTGCTGCACATCGAGGCGCCGCCGGAGCACCTGGTGATGAGCGGCGGCCTGTTCCACGGCCTCCAGCTCTGGGTCAACCTGCCCAAGGTGGCGAAGCTGATCCCGCCGCGTTACCAGGACATCCGCGGCCGGGAGTCGGCCCTGCTCACCACGCCCGACGGCGGCGCGCTGATCCGGGTGATCGCCGGCGAGATCGCCGGCCACCGGGGCCCGGGCTCGACCCACACCCCGATCACCATCGCGCACGTGACGCTCCAGCCGGGCGCCGAGCTGAGCCTGCCCTGGCGGCCGGACTTCAACGCGCTGGTCTACGTGCTGGCCGGCCGGGGCACCGTCGGCACCGACCGGCGTCCCATCCACATCGGCCAGCTCGCCGTGCACGGGGCGGGCGACGCGCTGCGGGTCACCGCGGACCCGACGCAGGACGGCAACACCCCGGCCCTGGAGCTCTACATCATGGGCGGGCAGCCGATCCGGGAGCCGGTGGCGCACTACGGCCCGTTCGTGATGAACACCCGGGCCGAGCTGATCCAGGCCGTCGAGGACTACCAGGCGGGCCGGCTCGGCGTGATCCCGGCCGAGCGCCTGCCGCACACCGGGGGCGAGGGCACCCGCCCCTGACCGGGCGGACGGCGGGCGTCCCGGCTTCGTCCGGGGCGCCCGCCGGCGTCTCAGCGACGGCGGTTCAGAGACGGCGGCTCAGGAGACGGCGAAGATGCCGGCCAACCCGAGGAGCACCATCACCAGGACCGCCACCAGCGCACCCCGCTCTCCCTCGACCGCCTGCTCGCGGTACTCGGTCGCGGTGTTCGTCGTCTCGGCGGACATGGTGTGGCCTCCTCGGTGCTCGTACGTCAGGGGTGCGGCGGGGGCCCCGCGTCCGGGCCGCGCCGGCCTGGGGTGGTCGGCGTGCGGGTCCGTGCCGGGGGTCCTACCGTGAGGACGGGGTCCGACCTCGGGAGGCTGGGACGTGACGATGCGGGACTGGTTCCTCACCGCACAGGAACGTGCCAACCCGGGATCTGATTTACCCGTCTGGACCTCGGGAAACCTGGCTGAGCCGCTGATTCACGGCGCCGCGTACTTCGATCGGCTGGTCGACGAGGTGGCGGCGCTGACGGCCGGCGACCACCTGTTCTTCACCGACTGGCGGGGCGATCCCGACCAGCGGATGCGCCCCGACGGCCCGACCGTGGTGCAGCTCTTCGCCCAGGCCGCCCAGCGCGGGGTGATCGTCAAGGGCCTGATCTGGCGCTCCCACCTCGACGCGCTCTCCTACAGCGAGGCGGAGAACCGCAGCCTCAGCGAGGCGCTCTGCGCGGCCGGCGGCGAGGTGCTGCTGGACCAGCGGGTCCGGCGGGGCGGCTCGCACCACCAGAAGCTCGTGGTGCTGCGCCACCCGGACGACCCGTCCCGCGACGTCGCGTTCGCCGGGGGGATCGACCTCTGCCACAGCCGGCGCGATGACGCCGCGCACCGGGGCGACCGGCAGGCGGTGGTCATGTCCCCGCGGTACGGACCGCACCCGCCGTGGCATGACGTCCAGCTCGCGCTGCGCGGCCCGGTGGTCGGCGCGCTGGACACCACGTTCCGCGAGCGGTGGACCGATCCGATGCCGCTGGACTCGGAGAACCCCCTGGCGTACCTGCGGGACCGGCTGCGCGGCGCCGACCTCAGCCCGGACCCGCTCCCCGATCAGTCCGCCGATCCCCCACCCTGCGGCCCGCACCAGATCCAGGTGCTGCGCACCTACCCGGCGGTACGGCCGCGCTACCCGTTCGCGCCCGACGGGGAGCGGACGGTGGCCCGCGGCTACACCAAGGCGGTCCGCCGGGCCCGCCGGCTGATCTACCTGGAGGACCAGTACCTCTGGTCGACGGAGGTGGCCGACCTCTTCGCCCGGGCGCTGCGCGAGCAGCCGGAGCTGCACCTGGTCGGGGTGGTGCCGCGCCACCCGGACGTGGACGGCCGGCTGGCGCTGCCGCCCAACCTGGTCGGCCGGGAGCAGGCCATCTCGCTCTGCCACCGGGCCGCCCCGGACCGGGTGCACGTCTTCGACCTGGAGAACCACGCGGGCACCCCGGTGTACGTGCACGCCAAGGTCTGCGTGGTGGACGACGTCTGGGCCAGCGTGGGCAGCGACAACTTCAACCGCCGCTCCTGGACGCACGACAGCGAGCTGTCCTGCGCGGTGCTGGACGAGACCCGGGACGAGCGGGTGCCGACCGATCCGGCCGGGCTGGGCGACGGCGCCCGGGTCTTCGCCCGGGAGCTGCGCCTGCGGCTGTGGCGGGAGCACCTGGACCGGGACCCGGACGGCGGGGAGGACCACGACCTGCTCGACCCGGCGGAGGCCGTCGCGACGATCACCGCGGCGGCGGAGGCGCTGGAACGCTGGCACGCGTCGGGGCGTACCGGGCCCCGGCCCCCGGGCCGGCTGCGGCCGCACCGGCCGGAGCGGCTGTCCTGGCGGACCCGGCTCTGGGCGCTGCCCGCGTACCGGCTGGTCTACGACCCGGACGGCAGGCCGCTGCGGGCCCGGCGGGCGGGCACCTGGTGAACCGTCGCGGCGGGCACCGGCTCGTCCAGCGCGTGCGGCCCGGCCGGGTACGCGAACGACACCCGGGGCGAGTGGAAGCCCCAGCAGACCTGCAGCGGGTTGGCCGGGCGTAGCGCGTAGAGCGAATGGTGCGGGGTGAGGAACTCCACCGACTCGACCTCGAACGGCGACACCGGCTCGGCCACGTACGGGTAGTCGGTGATGATCAGTTCCCCGTCCCGCGCCGTCACGTACCGGTGGTGACCGCTGTGCGCCTCGGTGCCGGTGTCGCCGATTCGGGCCACGACGCGGATGGCCGGCCGGCCGTCCACCCGGGTCTCCGTGGTCAGCCGCCCGCCCCCGACGTCGAGGACGGTCTCCCCCGTCGACGCCGGGGCGCCGCGCGCGGCGGCGTACTGCCGGACCCGGGTGCTGGACACGACGTAGTGGGTCCACCAGCCACCGGGGGCGTCCCCGTCGGGCGGATCCATGTCCGTCAGCGAGACGCCGATGAACGTGCACGAGTAGGCGCCGAACCCGGACGTCTGGCACTCGTCGTCGACCACGTACTGGCAGAGGAAGACCTGCCGGTCGGGGCGGGCGCGGAGGCCGCGCGGGACGAGCGCCGCGACCGCGTCGGGGTCCGCCGGCAGCCAGCTGAACAGCAGGGTGCGGGCGTTGACGACGAGCTGCGGGGCGGCGGGATCGAGCACGGGGCCTCCCGTTGACGTGTACACACGGACGTTACGGGTGGTCCCGTTGGTGGGACAACGACGGAAAGTCGACAGTGAGAGCCGATTGTCGGGTTTTTCGTTGACCGGTCGGCCCCCGGTCCGCACCGAGCGGACGGGCCGGGTGGGCCCATCGGCCCCACAGATCCCGCCCGACTTTGTGCCTGAATTTGCGGATTGATACCCTGGCGCGCCTTAAGTACATCGTACTTTCGGCTAGATTTCTGGGAGACGATCGGGTTAAGGTGGCTTCCAAACGGACTACAGAAGCCTAAACCGAAGCGTCACGTCTTCTTTCCGCGGACGAGGTGCAGGGAGGACCACCCATGACCGCGAAGACCTTGACCGAGCAGGCGACCGCCGCGCCGTCCACCTCCGACAGGCTCGACCCGCGGGCGCTCACCGACAGTGCCGCCGACCTCCTCCACGCGATGGCCGCCCTGCCGGCCAACCACCCGTCGCGCCCCGCCCTGCGGGACAAGGCGATCGAGGCCTGGCTGCCGCTCGCCAACCACCTCGCGCACCGCTACAGCGGCCGGGGCGAGCCCACCGACGACCTGGCCCAGACCGCCGCGGTCGGCCTGATCAAGGCGATCGACAAGTTCGACCCCTCGCGCGGGGTCGACTTCGCCGGCTACGCCATCCCGACCATCATCGGTGAGCTCAAGCGGCACTTCCGCGACCGCACCTGGGACATCCGGGTGCCCCGCCGGCTCCAGGAGCTGCGGCTGGCCATCTCGGACGCCAACAGCTCGCTGCTGCAGAGCCTCGGCCGGTCGCCCACCGTCGCCGACATCGCCGCCCACCTCAACCTCACCGAGGAAGAGGTGCTGGAGGGCCTGGAAGGGGCCCGCGCGTACAACGCGGTGTCGCTGTCCACCCCGACCGGCGACGGCGACCGGGCCACCGAGCTCGGCGACATGCTGGGCGGCGAGGACTCCGAGTTCGAGCTGGCCGAGCTGCGGGTGGCGCTGGGCCCGGCCCTGGCCACCCTGGACGAGCGTGAGCAGAAGATCCTCACGCTGCGCTTCTACGGCAACCTGACCCAGTCGCAGATCGCCGAGCAGATCGGCGTCTCGCAGATGCACGTGTCCCGGCTGCTGGCCCGGGCACTGACGAAGCTGCGCGGGCAACTCGACGGAACGTACTGAGGGGTGGAGACGATGGCCGGGTCGGCGGACCCGGCCATCGTCGTGCCCACGCCGGCCCGGTCGGTGGTTCACCGGCCGGGCCGTTCCGGCTGGACCGGGGACCGGGTGCGAGAGTGGGTCGGTGCTCTCCGACGTACCCCTCGACCTTCCCGTCCGGCCGGTGCTGCCGGCACTGGTCGGGGCGCTGCAGGCGGCCGGCACGGCGGTCCTGGTGGCCCCGCCCGGCACCGGCAAGACCACCCTGGCGCCCCTCGCGGTGGCGGACGAGGTCACCGGCCGGGTGGTGATCGCCCAGCCCCGCCGGGTCGCCGCCCGGGCCGCCGCCCACCGGATGGCCGCCCTGCTCGGCGAGCGGGTCGGCGGCCGGGTCGGGTACGCGGTGCGCGGCGAGCGCCGGGTCGGCCCCGACACCCGGGTCGAGGTGGTCACCACGGGGCTGCTGGTCCGGCGGCTGCACCACGACCCGGAGCTGCCCGGGGTGGGCGCGGTGCTGCTGGACGAGTGCCACGAGCGGCAGCTCGACGCCGACCTGGCGCTGGCCTTCACCGTGGAGGCCCGCGGCGCGCTCCGGCCGGACCTGTGGCTGCTGGCGATGTCGGCCACCCCGCAGGCGGACCGGTTCGCCGCGCTGCTCGGCGGCGGGGACGGGCCCGCGCCGGTGGTCCGCGCCGAGGCGGCCCTGCACCCGGTCACCCGGATCTGGGCGCCGCCGTCCCGGCCGGTCGCCGCGCCCGGCCCGGGCCGGGTCGATCCGGCGCTGCTCGACCACGTGGCGGCCACCGTCCGGCGGGCGCTGCGCGAGCGGGACGGGGACGTGCTGGTCTTCCTGCCCGGGGCCGGCGAGATCGCCGCCGTCGCCGGCCGGCTTGCCGACCTGTCCGACACCGTCACCGTGCTGCCGCTGCACGGCCGGCTGTCCGGCGCGGCCCAGGACGCGGCGCTCCGCCCGTCCGATCGGCGACGCGTCGTGCTGGCCACCTCGGTGGCGGAGAGCAGCCTGACCGTGCCCGGGGTGCGCGTGGTGGTCGACGCCGGGCTGAGCCGGGTGCCGCGTACCGACCTGGCCCGGGGCCTGGGCGCGCTGGTCACCGTGCCGGTGTCCCGGGCGGCGGCCACCCAGCGGGCCGGCCGGGCCGGCCGGGAGGCCCCCGGGGCGGTCTACCGGTGCTGGTCGGAGGCGGCCCACGCCCGGCTCGCCCCGCAGCCGGAGCCGGAGATCACCACCGCCGACCTGACCGGGTTCGCCCTGGAGTTGGCCGCCTGGGGCGACCCGGACGGCACCGGGCTGGCGCTGCCCGATCCCCCGCCCCCGGCCGCGCTCGCGGTCGCCCGGGAGACGCTCGGCACGCTCGGCGCGGTGGCGCCGGACGGCCGGATCACCGACCGGGGCCGGGCCGTCGCGGCGGCCGGCACCCACCCCCGGCTGGCTCGGGCGCTGCTGGACGGCGCGGAGCGGGTGGGCGCCGACCGGGCCGCCGAGGTGGTCGCCCTGCTCGCCGAGGAGACGCTCGGCGGCGCGGGCGACGACCTCACCGCCCGCTGGCGGCGGCTGCGCGCCGGCGCCGATGCGGCCGCCACCGCCCGCTGGCGCGCCGAGGTACGCCGGCTGCGCGCCGCCCTGCCCGCCGGGCGGCCCGCCGGCGGCCCGGACCACCTCCCCGACGACCTGGCGGCGGGGCTGCTGATCGGGCTGGCATACCCGGAACGGCTGGCCCGGGCGCGGCAAGCCGGCGGGTCCGCGTACCTGATGGCGGGCGGGACCGCCGGGGAGCTGGCGGCCGGGTCGGGGCTGGCCGGGTCGGCGTGGCTGGCGGTCGCGGTGGCCGACCGCTCCCCCGGCGCGCCGACCGCGCGGGTGCGGCTGGCCGCGCCGGTGGACGAGGCGACCGCGCGGGAGGCCGGCGGGCCGCTGCTGCGCACCGACCGCGAGATCGGCTGGTCCGGTGGGGACGTGGTGGCCCGGGAGGTGGTCCGGCTCGGCGCGATCGAGCTGGTCGACCGGCCCCTCGCCGCGCCGGACCCGGAACGGGTCGCCGAGGCCGTGCTGACCGGGCTGCGCCAGGGCGGGCTGGACCTGCTGACCTGGACGCCGGAGGCGATCGTGCTGCGCCGCCGGCTGGCCTTCTGCCGGCAGGCGCTCGGCCCGGACTGGCCGGACGTCGCCGACCGGGCGCTGCTCGACGACGCGCCCACCTGGCTGGGCCCGGACCTCGCCCACGCCCGGCGACGGGCCGACCTGGCCCGGATCGACGTGGCGGCGGCGCTGCGCCGGCTGCTCGACTGGCGGCAGGCGGCCCGGCTGGACGAGCTGGCGCCGGAACGGCTGGCGGTGCCCAGCGGGTCCCGGGTCCGGGTGGACTACGCCGACCCGGCCGCCCCGGTGCTCGCGGTCAAGCTCCAGGAGACCTTCGGCTGGCGCGACGCCCCGCGGATCGCCGACGGCCGGGTGGCGGTGCTGCTGCACCTGCTCTCCCCCGCCGGCCGGCCGGTGGCGGTCACCGCCGACCTGGCCTCGTTCTGGCGGACCGGCTACCCGCAGGTGCGGGCGGAGCTGCGCGGCCGCTACCCCCGCCACCCCTGGCCAGAGGACCCGACCACCGCCGAGCCGACCCGCCGTACCGCCCCGCGCCGGCGCTGATCAGGCCGGCTCGTCCACCACGTCGGCGATCACCACGGTCACGTTGTCCGGGCCGCCGGCCCGCAGCGCCAGGTCGATGAGCTTGGCCGCGCACGCCTCGCGGTCGGCGTACTCACCGAGCACCTCGGCGAGGGTGTCCGCGCGGACCACGTTGGAGAGGCCGTCGCTGCACAGCAGCCAGCGGTCGCCGGCCCAGGGCACCATCGTCGCGTACGCCGGGGAGACCTCGTCGCCCTGCAACGCCTGGGTCACCACGGCGCGGCGGGGGTGGCTGCTCGCCTCCTCCGGGGTGATCACGCCCTGGTCGACCAGCATCTGCACGAACGTGTCGTCCCGGGTGACCTGCTTCAGCACGCCCTCGCGGTACAGGTAGGCCCGCGAGTCGCCGATGTGGGCCAGCGCCAGGCAGCTGCCGGTACGGGCGAAGAGCAGCGCGGTCAGTGTGGTGCCCATGCCCTGGCGTTCCGGGTCCTCCTCGACGGCCTGACGGATCCGCGCGGTGGCCAGCTCGATGCCGCTCTGCAGGGCGGCGACCAGCGCGTCCTCCGGGGTCTCCAGGTCGAGTGGGGCCACCGCGTCGATGGCGATCCGGCTGGCCAGATCACCGGCCGCCATGCCGCCCATGCCGTCGGCGACGGCGACGAGCCAGCTGCCGGCGTGGAGCGCGTCCTGGTTCCCGCTACGGATCAGCCCTCGGTCGCTCGCCCCCACGGAACGAAGCTTCAGGGTCATGGGAGGCAGCCTGCCAGGCGGAGGCGGCAGTTGTCTCTAGGAGATCAGGACGATGCTGTGTGGCGCGGCGAATCTCACTGTCGGGCGAGCCGGTGACCCATCGGGGCGGATCAATTGACAGCGGGGGAACGCACTGGAAACATCGGGCAGGTATTGGGAGCGCTCCCAGCTCTCCCGACCCATCACCCCCGCACGGAAGGACCCGCCGTGATCCCATCCCGACGCCGCCTCGCGGCGCTCGTCGCGGCCACCACCCTGGTGCTCACCGGCGCCGCCGGCGTGGCCCACGCCGAGGTGCCACCGGACGCCCCCGAGCAGCTCCGCAACGGCGACTTCAGCGACGGCACGGCCCCCTGGTTCTCGTACGGCACCGGGGCGCTCGCCGTCACCGACGGCCGGCTCTGCACCACCGTGGCCGGTGGCCTGGCCAACCCGTGGGACGCCGGCATCGGCCAGGACGCGGTGCCGCTGATCGCGGGCGCCGAGTACGCGCTCTCCTTCGACGTGTCCGCCACCCCCGGGGCGGCCGTCAAGGCGGTGCTCCAGCTCGGCAGCGCCCCCTACACCACCTACGCCAGCGTCGACGCCACCGCCACCGCAACCGCCACGCACGTCAGCAGGACGTTCACCGCCCCGGCCGACAACCCGGCCGCCCAGCTGATCTTCCAGGTCGGCGGCAGCCCCGAGGCGCAGACCTTCTGCCTGGACAACGTCTCGCTGCGCGGCGGCGAGGCGGCCCCGCCGTACGAGCCGGACACCGGGCCGCGGGTACGGGTCAACCAGGTCGGCTACCTGCCCGGCGGCCCGAAGAACGCCACCGTGGTCACCCCGGCCACCGACCCGCTGCCGTGGCAGCTGAGGTCGGCCGCCGGAGCGGTGGTGGCCAGCGGCGAGAGCACCCCGCGCGGCGCCGACCCGGCCTCGGGGCAGCACGTGCAGACCATCGACTTCTCCGCGTACCGCACCCCGGGCACGGACTACACCCTGGTCGTCGACGGGGAGACCAGCCACCCCTTCGACATCTCCGGCACCCTTTACGACCGGCTGCGCGCCGACTCGCTCCAGTTCTTCTACGCCCAGCGCAGCGGCACCCCGATCGACGGCGACCTGCTCGGCGCCGCCTACGCCCGCCCGGCCGGCCACCTCGGCGTGGCGCCCAACCAGGGGGACACCGACGTGCCGTGCCAGGCCGGCGGCTGCGACTACCGGCTGGACGTGCGCGGCGGCTGGTACGACGCCGGCGACCACGGCAAGTACGTGGTCAACGGCGGCATCGCCACGTACCAGCTGCTGAACGCCTTCGAGCGGACCAAGACCGCGGAGACCGCCGCCGGCGGCGGGGCGCTCGGTGACGGCACGCTGCGGGTGCCCGAGCGGGGCAACCGGGTCCCGGACATCCTCGACGAGGCTCGCTGGGAGCTGGAGTTCCTGCTGCGCATGCAGGTGCCGGCCGGCCAGCCGCTCGCCGGGATGGCCCACCACAAGATCCACGACCGGAACTGGACCGGCCTGCCGCTCGCCCCGCAGGACGACCCGCAGCCCCGGGAACTGCACCTGCCGTCCACCGCGGCCACCCTCAACCTGGCCGCCGTCGCCGCCCAGTGCGCCCGGCTGTTCGCCCCGTACGACGCCGCCTTCGCGGCCCGCTGCGGCAGCGCCGCGAAGACCGCGTACGCGGCGGCCAAGGCCCACCCGGCGGTCTACGCGAGCGCGGCCGACGGCAACGGTGGCGGCGCGTACGACGACTCGAACGTCACCGACGAGTTCTACTGGGCGGCCGTGGAGCTGTGGCTGACCACCGGGGAGCAGGGGTACCTGAGCGACCTGACCGCCTCGCCGCGGCACACCGCCGACGTGTTCGACGCCGGCGGCGCGTTCGGCTGGCAGAGCGTGGCCGCCCTGGGCCGGCTCGACCTGGCCACCGTGCCGAACGCCCTGCCGGCCGCCGAGCAGGCCCGGATCCGGGCCTCGGTGACCGCCGCCGCCGACCGCTACCTGAGCACCCTGCGCGGTCAGGCGTACGGGCTGCCGCTGCCCGGCGAGGCCGGCGCGTACGTCTGGGGCAGCAACAGCAACCTCGTCAACAACGCGATCGTGCTCGCCACCGCCTTCGACCTGACCCGGGACGCGAAGTACCGGGACGGGGCGGTGCAGAGCGCCGACTACCTGCTCGGACGCAACGCGCTGAACATGTCGTACGTGACCGGCTGGGGCGAGCGGCACGCGCGCAACCAGCACAGCCGGATCTTCGCCCACCAGCTGAACCCAGACCTGCCGAACCCGCCGGCCGGCTCCCTCGCGGGCGGCCCGAACGCCGCCCTCCAGGACCCGTACGCGGCCAACCTGCTCGCCGGGTGCCAGCCGATGTTCTGCTACGTCGACGACATCAACTCGTACTCGACCAACGAGGTGGCGATCAACTGGAACTCGGCGCTGGCCTGGCTGGCGTCCTTCCTCGCCGACCAGCGGGACGCGGCGGCGGTGCCGGCCCCGACCTGCGCGGTCACCTACACCACCCACGGGACCTGGCCGGACGGCTTCACCACCCAGGTCACCATGCGCAACACCGGCCCGGCGACGGTCGACGGGTGGAGCCTGCGCTGGGCGTTCACCGGCGACCAGAAGGTGGCCAGCTGGTGGTCGGCGAAGCTGAGCCAGTCCGGGGCCACGGTCACCGCGACGAACGAGTCGTGGAACGCGAAGATCAAGCCGGGTGAGACGGTCACCTTCGGCCTGGTCGGCGCCACCGCCGGCGGCCCCAACCCCACCCCCACCCTGATCACCCTCAACGGCACCCCCTGCACCGTCTCCTGACCTCCACCCGCCCCCGCGCGCCGCGTCAGCATCCGCGCAGATTCACGGAAAGGGTGGCCTTCCCGCCCCGGGAGGCCACTCTTTCCGTGAATCTGGCCCCTCGACGGCCTCGGGGTGAGGGCCCGTTATGAGACGGCGTCGTCGGGGGCCTGGCCGCGAGCTCGGGCCCAGGTGAGGAACCGGTCTGCCAGGCCGGGCGGGCGGGCGTGCCCGTTGAGTTGGGCGAGTTGGTCGCCGGCCTCCTGCATGAGCGTGCCGAGGTAGACCAGCAGCGCGGTGCGGTCGTCGCGGTACTCGACCAGCAGGGCCAGCCGCGCGGGTTGGCACGGCCACTCCGCGCCGCACGCCCGGCACCGCCACAGCGGTCGCATCGGTACGTGCGGTCGCGCCGGCCGGCTCACCGCGCCGCCCCGCCGCCGGAGTCGCGGCGCCAGCCGCCGGCCCGCCACCGCTGGGCCGGGGTCAGGTTGCCGGCTCGGCCCGGCGCCATCGTGGGGAAGACCTGGGTGGGCGCGTTCTCCCAGGACGGGCGGGGATGCGGGACGCGGGGCGGGGGCGGGACGGGGTCACGACGCCGGAACCGGAGCAGCACGGGCGGAGCCTCCTTCGTGGTCGCTGGAGGGCCGCCCGGACGCCGTTGGCCGGGCGGCCCGCGGTCCCGCCGCCGGATCGGGCCACGGCGACGGTTCCGCCGGCCGAAAGCCTTCCGCGCGTCGCCGGACGGTCACACCGCGTAGGGGTAGGGTCGGCGGACGTCCGGGACGTCCTCAATGGAGGCGGATGTGAACGACGCGCTGCGGGTCGCCATGGCCGAGGCGGGTGAGACGGCGGAGTCCCTCGCCGACCGGGTCGGGGTGGACCCGAAGACGGCGGCCCGCTGGGTGACGCCGGGGCGCGTCCCGCATCCCCGGCACCGGGCGGCCGTGTCCCGGGCGCTCGGCCGGGAGGTGGGCGAACTCTGGCCGGAGGTGGTCCGCCGCCGCGAGCCGGCCTGGTTCCGGCCGTGGGCCGAGGTGGAGCGGGAGGCCGAAGCGCTCCGCTCGTTCCAGCCGTCCGTGCTGCCCGGCCTGCTCCAGACCGAGGCGTACGCGCACGCGGTGCTGAGCAGCGGCCCGCTGGCCGACGAGGAGGTGGAGGGCTACGTGGCCGCCCGGATCGCCCGGCAGGCGGCGGTCTTCGACCGGCCCCGGCCGCCGCTGACCGTCTTCGTCGTCGACGAGGCGGCGCTGCGCCGCGGCGAGCCGGAGATCATGCAGCCGCAGCTCGACCACCTGGTGCTCATGGCGCAGCGGCCCCGGCTGCTGCTGCACGTGCTGCCGCTGCGGGCCGGCTTCCACCCCGGCCAGGCCGGCCCGTTCGTCATCGCGACCATGGCGGAGGGCGACGACGTGGCCTACCTGGACGACCAGGCCGCCGGCCGGACGACGAAGGACGTTGCCGCCCTGTGGCAGGTCTGGGACACTCTCAGGTCGGTGGCGCTGCCGCGCGACCAGACCATCCAGCTCCTGAAGGCGCGACCATGGCTGACCTGACCGGTGCCCACTGGCGCACCAGCACCCGCAGCAGCTCCAACGGCGGCGACTGCGTCGAGGTCGCCGACAATCTCCCCGGCGTCGTGCTGGTCCGCGACTCCAAGGACCGCGCCGGCGGCACCCTCACCTTCGCCCCGGCCGCCTGGCAGGCGTTCGTCGACGGCCTCCGGGACTCCCGGCACGCCTGACCGCGCCCCGGTACGGTCCCCGGGTGGCGTACCTCTTCCTGCTGGCGGCGATCACCGCCGAGGTGATCGGGACCAGCCTGCTCAAGGCGACCGACGGCTTCACCCGGCTCTGGCCCACGCTCGGCGTGGCCGTCGCGTACCTGTCGTCGTTCGGGCTGCTCTCCATGGCGGTCAAGGAGATCCCGGTCGGCGTCGCGTACGCGATCTGGTCCGGCCTCGGCACCGCGGCCATCATGGCGATCGGGGCGGCCTTCCTGGGTGAGCCGCTCAGCGTGGCCAAGGTGATCGGCGCCGGCCTGGTGATCGCCGGGGTGGTCGTGCTGAACCTCGGCGGCGCCCACTGAGCCGAAACCCGGTGGACGCACGCCGAGCGCGTACGCGATGGTGGCGGCCATGGACGGCGGCGGACTGTCCGGCGCGGAGCGTCGGGTGTGGGCGGCGCTGCCGGCCGGGACCCGCACCGCGCTGGCCGGCCTGCCCGCGACGGACCTGCGGACGCTGCTGCTGACGGTGGCCCGGGACCGCGCCGCCACCGTGCGCCCGGCGGACGTGCTGCGGCGCCGGCGGGAGGACCGCTTCGTCCGCCCGGCGGACGTCGACCCCCGCGCGCTGGCCCGGATCGAGGCGCGGCTATGGGAGCTGCTGCCGGCCGACGTGGCGGGCGTGGAACTGTCCCCCGTCGCCCCGCTCGGCACCTGCGCCGCGGTCGCGCCGGTCAGCCAGCACCGGATCGTCACCACGATGCGGGGCACCGAGGTGGTGAGCGACCCGACCAACGCTCTCGCCGTCGAGGCGGCCGTACGCCGGCGGCGCGGCGACGAGGTGCACCTGGCCGCCGCGCACCGGGTGCTCCGGGCGCAGGACTTCGGGCCGGGCGCGGCGGCGCACTTCCGGCTCTTCTCGCTGGTCTCCAGCGCCCGGGACGCCGGGTCGGGACGCACCGAGGCGCGGCTGCTCCTCCGGCACCTCGCCTTCTGGCACACGGTGTTCGCCGAACTGGCCCCCGCGGCCGCGCCCCGGCTGCACGTCACGGCCCTCGACGGGGTCGTCGGCGAACGGCTCGCCGACACGGTCCGGCCGGCACTCGCCCGCGACGGGGTCCCGCTGCACGACGAGCCGGAGCGGCGGCGTGGGCGCGGCTACTACGTCGGGGCCGCGCTGCGCCTCACTCTCGGCGACGGCACGCTGGAGGCCGGCGACGGCGGCCTCACCGACTGGACGGCCCGGCTGACCGGCGACGCCAAGGAACGCTGCCTGGTCTCCTGTTTGGCGACCGAACGCCTGGTCACGGCGGTGGGCCGATGAGCATGCTGGTCGTGCAGCGGATCCTCGTCCGCCGGCGGTGGGCCCGCGACCGGGACGACCGGGTCCACCTGTACGGCGGCCCGGCGGCGCGACGGGCTGCTCAATCCAGGAAGTAGTCCTCTCCTGATCCGGCGGAGGCCACTACTTCCAGCGTGATCTTCGGCGCCGACGGTCAGCCGACCGGGCGGCGCATGGCGATCCGCTCGGCCGGGTCCAGTCCGAGTGCCGCCTCGGCCGCCAGCAGCCCGGCCAGGCCCGGGGTGACCTCCGCCCCGGCCAGCTCGCGGAACCCGCAGCGGGCGTAGTACGGCCCGTTCCACGGCACGCTGCGGAAGGTGGTCAGCGTCAATGCCGGCAGGCCCTGTCCGGCCGCCCAGCCGGCCACGTCGTCGAGCAGCCGCCGCCCGATCCCCCGCCGGGCGTACGCCGGGTCGACACTGAGCTGCTGCACGTGCGCGCAGCCGTCGACCAGCTCGACCACCACGAAGGCGACCGGCCGGTCCGCCGCGTCGACCGCCACGCGGAGCCGTCCGTCGCGCTGGGCCGCGGCCAGGACGTCCAGCGGCAGCGGCGGCATGTCGGCGACCTCGGTCATGCCGATCTCCCGGAACGGCGCCCCGGAGGCCACCTCGATCCGCTGCACCTCGGTCAACTCGTCCGCCCGGGCGGTCCTGCTGGGTTCCACGGGTCGGACCCTGGCAGAGGGCTGACGGGGCGGCCAGCGAATTTCCCGTACCCTGCACCGGTGCTCCTGCCTCTGCCGCCCGGCGGCTTCCGCGCGTACCTGTTCGACTGCGACGGCACCATCGTCGACTCGATGCCGCTGCACTACGCCGCATGGTCGTCGGCGCTGGGCGAGTGGGGCTGCGAGTTCCCCGAGGAGCTGTTCTACGCCTGGGGCGGCCGGCCGGTCGCCGACATCGTCGCCGACCTGAACGAGCGCCACGGGCTGGCCATGCCGGTCGACGTGGTGGTGGGCCGCCAGGAGGCGCTCTACCAGCGCGGGCTGCCCGAGGTGACCGCCGTGCCGGAGGTGCTGGCGCACATCGAGGACGCCCACGGGCGGGTCCCGTTCGCGGTCGTCTCCGGGGGCACCCGCGAGTCGGTCACCGCCTCGCTCACCGCGCTGGGCCTGCTCGGCCGGTTCGAGACGCTGGTCTGCGCCGGGGACTACACGCGGCCCAAGCCCGACCCGGAGGGCTTCCTGCTCGCCGCCCGGCGGCTCGGCGTGGCCCCCGAGCACTGCCTGGTCTTCGAGGACACCGACCTGGGAGTGCAGGCGGCGACGGCGGCGGGCATGGCGGCGGTCCGCGTACCGCAGCCGTGGGAGCGGGCCGCAGCGGCGTCCGGGTCCCGGACGAGCTGACCGGGCGGCGGCCGTCCCGGAAGTCCCTGACCGCCCGGTGTGACCGGCGTCGCGCCCCCTCGGGGCGGCCCATACCGCCCGGCCCCGCCTAGGGTCGGCGACATGACCGTCAACGGGGACGACACCATCGACCTGGCCGCGGTGCGCACCGCCGTCGCCCGGCAGGCCGCGCGGGTGACCGAGGGCATCGACGACATGGACCGCTACCTCGCCGCGCAGGTGGCCGACGCCTCGCACCGGGAGGTGACCGGGCCGCTGCTGGCCGGCTCCGGCGCGAGCGGCGTGGTCCGGCACCGGGGCGAGGTGGTCGCCACCTGGGGCGACCCGACGGTCCCGGAGATGCTGTTCAGCGGCACCAAGGCGGTGGTCGCCACGCTCGCCGGGGTCGCCTTCGACCGGGGCCTGCTCGACCCGGCCGAGCTGGTGCGCGACACGGTCGACCACCCGTTCCTCGCCGGCCTCGGCATCGAGGGCATCACCTGGGCGCACCTGCTCCAGCAGACCAGCGGCTGGACCGGCGAGCTGTGGGGCAAGCCCACCGGGGTGGACGCGCAGAGCCGGCGCGAGGGCTTCGAGCGGGAGGGCGCGCCCGGCACCGGCTGGGCCTACAACGATGTCCGGGTCAACCTGCTCTGCCTGGCGCTGACGCTGCTGTTCCGCCGCCCGCTCGGGGACGTGCTCCGCGAGACGCTGCTCGACCCGCTCGGCGCTTCGTCGCCCTGGTCCTGGCACGGGTACGCGGACTCGGTGGTCGACGTCGACGGCCGCCCGGTGCCGGTGGTCAGCGGCGGGGCGCACTGGGGCGGCGGGCTCTGGATCTCCGCCGCCGACCTGGCCCTGATCGGCGAGGTGTACCGGGGCGGCGGGAGCTGGCGGGGCCGGCCGCTGCTCAGCCCGGAGTGGATCCGGCGGGCCTGGGCGCCCTGCCCGCTCAACCCCGACTACGGCTACCTCTGGTGGCGCAACGACTCGGGCCGGGTGCAGCCGGGAGCGCCCCGCACGGGCCGCTGCGCGCGCGGCAACGGCGGCCGGCACCTGCTCTGGGTCGACCCCGACCGGGATCTCGTCATCACCTCGCACTGGGGTGACCGGGTCGCCGAACTGATCACCGAGGTCTCCGCGGCGGTGCCGGGGCGGCCGGCGGCGGCCGATGACCGGCCAGCCGCCACGGTGTAGCAGCATGGCGGCATGACCGACCAGCAGACCCTCACCATCCGTCCGGGCGGGCCGGACGACGCCGCCACCGTGCTGCGGCTGCTCGACACCGCCACCGCCTGGCTGGTGGCGCGCGGCCGGACCGGCCAGTGGGGCACCGAGCCGGCGTCGACCGATCCGCGCCGGATCGCCCAGGCCGACGCGTGGGCCACCGGCGGCGGCCTCCACCTGGCGATGCTCGGCGACGCGGTGGTGGGCGCGCTGGTGGTGGGCGACGCCACCGCGTACGTGCCGCCGGCCACCGAGCCGGAGCTGTACGTGAACCTGCTGGTCACCGACCGGGCGTACGCGGGCCACGGGATCGGGGCGCGGCTGCTGGCGTACGCGGCGGAGCTGGCCCGCGAGCGCGGCCTTGGCCTGCTGCGGGTGGACTGCTACCGCGGCGACGACCGGGCGCTGGTGCGCTTCTACGAGGGCTGCGGCTTCACCGCCACCGACCCGTTCACCGTCGAACGCCCGGGGCGGGAGCCGTGGCCCGGCCAGGTCCTCGCCCGCCGGTTGGACTGACGGTCAGCCGATCTCCTCGTCGACGAAGCACCAGCGCCACGCCTCCCCGGGCTGGATCGAGCGCATCACCGGGTGCCCGGTGTCCTCGAAGTGCTTCGTGGCGTGCTGGTACGGCGAGGAGTCGCAGCAGCCGACGTGCCCGCAGGTCAGGCAGGATCGCAGGTGCACCCAGTCGTCGTTGCCGATGGCGACGCAGTCCGGGCACTCGGTGGTGGTGGCCGGGGCGGCGGCGCCGGCCTCGGCCAGGTGCTGGCAGCTCATCAGTCGGTCTCCTGTCGCAGCAACGACTCCTCCAGGTCCAGGTCACGGTAGGCGCGGACGAGCACCTCCTCCGGGATCCTCCCGGAGTCGCGGGCGGCCCGGAAGACCTCCCGCTCGGCGTCGATCATCTCCTGCCGCAGCCGACCGTACGCCTGGGACGGGGTTTCCCGCTCGGTGCCGCCGAGCCGTTCCCAGGCCAGGTTGGTGCGGCTCTGCAGCAGCCCGCGCAGCCGCTCGACGACCGCGGCCGGCGCCCCCTCGGCCAACTCCTCCAGGCGTTCCCGGGCCGCCCGGCTGGCCTGCTGCTGCACCCCGGCGGCGGAGAGCGCGTCCTGCACCGGGTCGTCCGGCGGCAGTTTCGCCGCCCGGGCCACCGCCGGCAGGGTGGCGCCCTGCGCGACCAGGGTCACCACGATCACCGCGAACGCCAGCCAGATGAACAGCTGTCGCGGGTAGGCCCGGCCGTCGGCCAGGGTGAACGGCAGGGCGAGCGCGGCGGCCAGGGTGACCACGCCGCGCATCCCGGCCCAGCCGAGGACGAAGGGCACCTGCATCGGGGGCGACGGGTCCCGCCGGCGGACGCGGGGCACCAGCCGGGTCAGGTAGGTGGCCGGGTAGAGCCAGACGAACCGGGTCAGGACGACGGCGAGCAGCACCGCGGCGGTGATCCCGACCAGCCGGCCGACCGGCTCGTCCAGGTCGCGGACCACCTCGGGCAGTTGCAGGCCGACCAGCAGGAAGACCAGCCCTTCCAGCAGGAACTGGATCAGGCGCCAGAACGCGCTCACCTGCAGCCGGGAGGCGGCGGACATCAGCAGCGGCTGCTTGTGGCCGATGCCCAGCCCGGTCACCACCACGGCGACCACCCCGGAGGCGTGGATCTCCTCGGCGGCGAACACCACCGCGAACGGCACGATCAGCGACAGCGCGTTGTCCAGCACCGGGTCGCTGATCCGCTTGTGCAGGTGGCCGAAGACGACCACGCCGAGCAGGCCGATGAGGATGCCGCCACCGGCGGAGACCAGCACCTCCCGTGCCACCTCGCCGAGGCCGACGTGGCCGCCGGCCGCGGTGGCCGAGGCGACCGCCACCCGCAGCAGCACCAGCGCGGTGGCGTCGTTGATCAGGCTCTCCCCTTCGAGGATGGTCACGATCCGCCGGGGCAGGCCCACCCGCCGGGCCACCGCGGTGGCGGCGACCGCGTCCGGGGGCGCCACCACCGCGCCCAGCGCCAGGCAGATCGCGTACGGCACGCCGGGCAGGAGCAGGTGCACGACGGTGCCCACCACGAACGCAGTGAAGATCACCAGCCCGACGGCGAGCAGCAGGATCGGCCGGAGGTTGAGCCGGAACGCCGGCACCGACGTCTTCAGCGCCGCCACGTACAGCAGCGGCGGCAGGATGCCGACCAGCACCAGGTTCGGGTCCAGCCGTACCTGTGGGAAGAACGGCAGGAAGGACAGGGCGAGGCCGAGCACCACCAGCAGGATCGGCGCGAGCAGGCCCAGCCGTCGGGCCAGCGCCGCGCCGAACGTCGCGATCGCGAGGAAGACCACGACCTCGAACAGAGCTTCCATGAGGTACGAGCCTAGGCGGCTCCGGTTTCCGGCGTGATCACCCCGTGCTGCGCAGCTTCGGCAGCACCTCCGCGCCGAAGGTGTCGATGAAGGCCCGCTGCTCCTGCCCGACGTGGTGCAGGGCGATCTGGTCGAAGCCCAGCGCCAGGTAGTCCTCCAGCCAGCCGACGTGCCGGCCCAGGTCGGCGGAGACGTTGACCACCGAGGTCACCTTCTCCATCGGCACGTCGGCGCTGACCGCGTCGAAGTGGTCGGTCATCTCCAGGTCCCAGCAGACCGGCGGGGCGAAGACGTTGCTGCGCCACTGGTCGTACGCGATGGCCTCGGCCTCCGCCTGCGCGGGCGCCCAACTGACGTGCACCTGCAGGTGCAGCGGCCCGCGGCCGCCGGCGTCCCGGTAGGCGTCGACCATCCGGCGCAGGTGCGCGACCGGGGCGTTGACCGTGATCAGGCCGTCGGCCCACTCGGCGCACCAGCGCGCGGTCGCCACGCTGACCGCGGCCCCGATCAGCGGGGGCGGCTGCTCGGGGCGGGTCCACAGCCGCGCCCGGTCCACGGTCACCAGGCCGTCGTGGCTGACCTCCTCACCGGCCAGCAGCGCCCGGATCACGTCGACGCACTCCCGCAGCCGCGCGGTACGGACGTCCTTGCGCGGCCAGGGCGCGCCGGTGATGTGCTCGTTGCTCGCCTCGCCGGTGCCCAGCGCGGCCCAGAACCGGCCCGGGTACATGGCGGCGAGGGTGCCGATGGCCTGCGCGATGATCGCCGGGTGGTAGCGCTGGCCGGGCGCGTTGACCACGCCGAACGGCAGGTTGGTGGCCTGGAGCGCGGCACCGAGCCAGGACCAGGCGAAGCCGGAGTGGCCCTGCCGGGCGCTCCACGGCGAGAAGTGGTCCGAGGACATGGCGGCGTCGAAGCCGGCGCGTTCGGCGTGCACCACCGCCTCCAGCAGCCGGGCCGGATGGATCTGCTCGTGGGACGCGTGGAAGCCGAACACCGTCATGGGCGCACCTCCTACCCATGGCGGTGTCCGGCCAATCGCGACTACTCCGCGTGCGCCCCGGCGCCGGGGCCGGCCTCGCCCTCGCCGACCCAGACGGTCTTGGTGTTGCAGAACTCCCGCATCCCGACGGCGGAGAGCTCGCGGCCGTAGCCGGAGTTCTTCACGCCGCCGAACGGCAGTTCCGGATAGGACGTGGTCATGCCGTTGATGAAGACGTTGCCAGCGTCCAGGTCGGTGGCGAACCGCTCCTGCTCCGCCGGGTCGGTGGTCCAGGCGTTGGAGCCGAGGCCGAAGTGGGTGCCGTTGGCGACCTCGATGGCCTCCTCGTACGAGGACACCCGGAAGAGGCCGGCGACCGGCCCGAACACCTCCTCGGACCACATCCGCATCCCGGGCCGCAGGTCGGTGACCACGGTCGGCGGGTAGTACCACCCGTCGCCGGCCGGTTTCTCACCGCCACAGAGGACGGTGGCACCCTGGTCGACCGCGTCCCGCACCTGCTCGTCCACCTCGTTCCGGCCACGGTCGGTGGCCAGCGGGCCGACGTCGGTGTTCTCGTCCATCGGGTCGCCGACCCGCAGCGCGGACATCCGGGCGGCGAACTTCTCCGCGAAGGCGTCGAAGACGTCGGTGTGCACGATGAATCGCTTGGCCGCGATGCAGGACTGCCCGTTGTTCTGGCAGCGCGCGGTGGTCGCCACCTCGGCGGCCTTGTCCAGGTCGGCCGAGGGCATCACCACGAACGGGTCGCTGCCGCCGAGTTCCAGCACGGTCTTCTTCAGTTCCCGGCCGGCGCTCTGCGCGATCGAGCGCCCGGCGCCCTCGCTGCCGGTGAGGGTGGCGGCCCGGACCCGGGGGTCGCGGAGGATCCGGTCGACCGCGTCCGAGCCGACCAGCAGGGTGGTGAACGCGCCCTCGGGGAAGCCCGCCCGGCGGAACAGGTCCTCCAGGTAGAGGGCGGTCTGCGGCACGTTGGAGGCGTGCTTGAGCAGGCCGGTGTTGCCGGCCATCAGGGCCGGCGCGGCGAACCGCATGACCTGCCAGAGCGGGAAGTTCCACGGCATCACCGCGAGCACCGGCCCGAGTGGCTGGTAGCGGATGAAGGCCCGTTTCGCCTTGACGGCGGCGGCGTCGGCGGGCTGGTCGGCGAGCATCTGCTCGGCGTTGGCGGCGTAGAAACGGCAGGCGGTGGCGCACTTGGTCACCTCGGCCTTCGCCGCCGCGTACGTCTTGCCCATCTCGGTGGTCATCAGCCGGGCGGTCTCGTCCCGCTCGGCCTCCAGCAGGTCGGCGGCGGCGGTGAGCCACTCCCGGCGCTGCGCGACGGTGGTGCCGCGCAACTGCCGGAAGGCCAGGTCGGCCCGCTCGACAGCGGCGTCGATCTGCTCGTCCGACATCGGGTCGTACGTCTTGAGCACCTGTCCGGTGGCGGGATTGGTGGTGGCGATGGGCATCTCGTCCTCCTGTCACTCGAACAGTGAGTGCCGCACGCCCGGCTCCTCCCGGTGGCGGGCGGCGCGGCGGCGCTGGATGACGACCAGGTCGACCACCGCCACCACGGCGAGAACCGCGCAGACGACGCCCAGCCAGGCGATCCCGGCCCAGAAGGCCAGCACCGCGAAGACGGTCATGGTGACCAGGCCGAAGGTGGCGAGCACGAGCCGCAGGTTCAGCGCGCTGTACGCGGCGTTGACCCGGCGGCGGGGCTGTGATCGGGTCATTCCTCCGGGCTACCCCCGCACGGGCGGGCCTAACCGGTTGCCGCCGGGGAGCGCCGGCCGCCCGGTGATCCCCGACACCGACCGCATACCCGGTGGATGCGCCGACCGGGTGGTGGCGTTGCACCGGTCTGCCGTGACCGGCGCGGGATCCGGGCGGCGGAGAGGATGAGGCATGACCACGACCCAGGCCGTACCCGTCACCGTCGCCGTCGCGCGGCGCGCCGACCCGGCGCGGACGGACGAGATGGTGGCGTGGATGCGCGCCGGGACCGCGCTGGCCGAGTCGTTCCCGGGCTTCCTCGGTGCCGGGTTCGTGCAGAGTGCGCCCGGGTCGCCCGAGTGGCACGTCATGTACCGCTTCGCCGACGCCGAAACGCTGCGCGGCTGGGAGGAGTCGCCGCAGCGGCACTGGTGGCTGACCTCGGCACAGGGCATCGTCGAGCACACCCGGGTCGAGCGGCGGACCGGGATCGAGGGCTGGTTCGACCCGCCGGTGGACCACGTCGTCGAGATGTTCCCCACGGGCGACCCGGAGCCGGCCGTGCCGGCCGCCCCGCCCCGGTGGAAGCAGGCGGTGACGATCTGGCTGGCGTTCTTCCCGCTGAGCCTCACCGCGACCCTGCTCACCGCCCGGTTCAGCGCCGACGTGCCGTTGGCGGTGCGGACGCTGCTCATGACGCTCTGCCTGACCCCGCTGATGACCTACCTGGTGCTGCCCCGGATCACCCGGGCGCTCCACTGGTGGCTGCACGGCCAGCCGGCGCCGTGGCGGCGCTAACACGCCGATGTGAACGACGGTTGTCGATGCCGGAAAGTCGACAGAAGTCCCGGCGTCACGGTCGGTGTGCGTAGGGTCGACGCGCTGCCGCACGTCGCCGGACGGGGGACGGGATGTCTCGACGTTGGGTCACCGCGCTGGCCTGCGTGGCGGCGCTCGTCGCGCTCGCCTGCGACGGCGCCGGCTCCGCCTCGCCCCGGCCGTCGGGCTCCACGCGCCCGGACGGCCCGGCGATGCTGAGCGCACTGGGCGACTCCATCACCACCGGCTTCGGCTCCTGCCTGGTGCTGGTGAGCTGCGAGCGCAACTCCTGGTCCACCGGGACCAGCCTGCGGGTGGAGAGCCACTACCGACGGCTGCGCGAGCGCCACCCGGCGCTACGGGCGGTCAACCGGGCGGTGCCGGGGGCCCGGGCGCAGGCGCTGGCCGGGCAGGCGGCCGCGGCGGTCCGCGACCGGGCCGACCTCGTGACGGTGCTGATCGGGGCGAACGACGCCTGCCACGGCGACATCGACGCGATGACCCCGGTGGCCACCTTCCGCACCCAGGTCGACGCCGGGCTGCGCACGCTGCGGGTGGGCCGCCCGAAGGCCCGGGTCCTGGTGGTCAGCGTCCCCGACCTGTACCGGCTCTGGCAGGTCGGGCACACCGACCAGCGGGCGGTACGCGCCTGGGCGCACGGGGTCTGCCCGGCGCTGCTGGCCGACGCGACCTCCACCGCCCCGGCGGCGGTGGCCCGGCGGGCCCGGTTCCGGGAGCGGATCGACGACTACAACGACCAGCTCCGGGCGGCCTGCCGGGCGTACGGGTCGCGCTGCCGGTGGGACGGCGGCGCGGCCCACCGGGCCCGGTTCGACCTGGACCAGGTGAACAGCCTGGACTGGTTCCACCCGAACGCCTCCGGGCAGGACCGGCTCGCCGAGGTGACCTGGGGTGTGGCGCGCTGGGTCGACGACTGACTCAGGGCCGGCGCTGCTGCGGCAGGTTGCCCGGGCCGCCCCGGTAGAGGGACCGGGCCCGCTCGGCGAGGTCCTTGGTGGCCGAGGAGTTGGCCCAGGTGCCGAGGATGATCGCCGCGCCGGGCACCACCTTGGCGAAGATCCGCTTGGCCGCGCGTACCCCGGCCATCTGGGCCAGCCGGATGCCGAGCTGCATCATCACCCGCCCCAGCGGCCGCTCCCCGGCCATGCCGAACAGCGCGCCGGCGCGCTCCCGCCCGGCGGCCACGCCGAGGGCGAGCCGGGCGCTCTCGGCGACCTTGTGCACCTTCTGCAGCACCAGCAGGTCGGTGGCCCGGTCGGTGTGCACCGGGTCGACGCCGTACGCGGCGGCCACGTGCAGCACCAGCCGGGCCTGGGTCCAGGCCAGCACCCCGACGTCGATCACCGCGCCGGGAAGCCCGGCCGCGCCGGAGACCGCGCCGGAGAGCCGGGCGTGGTTGACGAACTTGCGGACCGCCTGGTCGGCCAGCTCCTCCGCCGGGACGTCGGGCCGCTGCGCCCGCTCCCGGGCGGCCCACTGCGCCGCCTCCGGCCCGAGCCGCCGCACCGCCTCCAACGCCAGGTGCTCCGGGGCGTACTGCGGGTCGTCCCGCATCCGGTCCCAGAGGGTGGCCGGCGGCGCCTCGGGGGCGTCCTGCGGCGCGGCCGGCCGCGGGGGGACGGCGTTCCCGCCGTCGACGGGGGCGGAGTCGGTCACGAGGGGCTCCCGGGGCTCGGACTGCGGGGCGTACGGGTCAGCGACGGCGGCGGGACAGCCGGGTGGCGAGCTGCCTGAGCCGTTGCTGGTTCTCCGGCTTGGCCAGCTCCCGCCGGCCGCGTTCGACCAGCTGCTGACCGCGGGGCGACCGCAGGAACGCGTTGATCCGCTGTATCAGTGACATGTCGTCCTCCCGTCCGCGGTCCCCCATCATGTGTACCCGGGACCGGCAAACCGGCGGTACCCGGGCCGGCCACCGGGCAACCGCCCACAGTGGCGACCCGGGCACCCCGGTCAGCTCAGGATGGCGTCGACGACCTCGGTGGCCCGCCACTCGTGCTGGGCGTACGCCCAGGGGAACGCGGAGACCTGCACGGCCTGCGCGGCGTCCGTGAGCGCCATGTCCTGCCAGCCGGGAATCTGCACCAGGACGGAGAGGAACGCCTTGGTCGCGTACTCCGGGTCCATCAGGTCGGCGACCGTGCCCCAGCCGCTGCTCGGCCGCTGCTGGAACAGGCCGACCGAGTCGTGGTCCCAGCCGATGGCCTGGTGCGGGTAGTTCTGCGACTCGGGCAGCACGCCGCTGGCGTAGTTGTAGAGGTTGCTCTCCTGCATCGCGGTGGCCACCGCGATCACGAGCCCGCGCCGCGGCACGCCCATCTCCCGGCCGGCCTGCACGATCTTCTTGGCGTTGTCCATCTGGTCCTGGTCCAGCCCGGCCACCGGGACGATCCGCTTCGGCTTGGGCTTCGCCTTCGGCTTCGGCTTCGGCTTCGCGGTCGCCGACGGCGTGGCGCTGGGGGTGGCGGTCGGGGTGACGGGGGCGGTCGTCTCACGCGCCATGCCCCGCGACGCGGCGTCCACGGCCGCCCGCTCGGCGACCTCCTGCGGCGAGGGCGCGGGGCTCGCCGCGCCGCCGATCGCGCCGGCACCGACCTGGCTGAAGCCCACCAGGCCGAGGCAGCAGACCGCGCCGGTGGCGACCGCCAGCTTCGTCCGGCCGGGCCGGGCGGCGAAGGGGTTAGCGAGGCCACGCAGGCGGGTACGCAGGGAACGTCGAGGAGTGGATGCCTCCACGGAGTCGGTTGACCGAACGATGGAGGGGGTATCGTCCGAACGGTCAATCGAGCCGTCGAGGCCAAATCGGTCGTCGAGGGTGCCGTCGTCACGCATTCGACGAGGCTAGGCAGGAGAAACGCCGGTCACCCACAGTGATCATGTGGCCCTGACCACAATCGTCGCCCCGCAATCCGGACATGGCCGCCCGGCGGTTCCCAGGGCCGGACACCCCTCGCCAAGCGGGCCAACCTCCGGTCCACCCCGAGGCGGGCCACCCCGGGCAGGAACGGGACGGCTGGCAGCGCCGCGCCCCAAGGTCGACTAACTCGGCCGTTCGGCTGATCCACCCTTACGTCGTTCGCCCGATAACCCGAGCAAGATCAACGTATTCGCCCCGATCTGCACCCCACCTTCACCCAGTCGTGATCAGCCACCGGCCCCCCAACCGGGCCGTAACGGAATGGACCAGGATGGCCGGTACGTTTGCGCAACGGGGGTACGTGCCCGGCACGGCCCGCCGTACGCGCGTTTCCAGGGAGGTCCGGACCGGTGCTCGACCCACACGAGCTCTACGAACTCAGCGATGATCTGCCCGAACTCGGCCAACCGGTGCTGATCCAGGCGCTCACCGGCTTCGTCGACGCCGGCAGCGCCACCCGGCTCGCCCGGGAGCAACTGCTCACCTCCCTGGAGGCGCGACCCGTCGCCCGCTTCGACATCGACCAGCTCTTCGACTACCGCTCCCGCCGGCCGGTGATGACCTTCGTCGAGGACCACTGGGCCGACTACGACGCGCCGGCCCTGGAGCTGCACCTGCTGCACGACGACGACGAGACCCCGTTCCTGCTGCTCACCGGCCCCGAACCGGATCTGCAGTGGGAACGCTTCGTGGCCGCGGTCGCCGGGCTGGCCAAGCGGCTCGACGTCCGGCTCACCGTGGGGCTCAACTCGATCCCGATGGCGGTGCCGCACACCCGGCCCAGCGGGGTCACCGCGCACGCCACCCGCCCCGAGCTGATCGCCGGGTACGAGCCCTGGCTCCAGCGGGTCCAGGTGCCCGGCAGCGTGGGTCACCTGCTGGAGTACCGCCTCGGCGAGCAGGGCCGGGACGCGCTCGGCTTCGCCGCGCACGTGCCGCACTACGTCGCCCAGACCGAGTACCCGGCCGCCGCCGAGGCGCTGCTCGCCGCGGTGTCCCGCAGCACCGGGCTGCTGCTCCCCCGCGACGGGCTGCGCAGCTCCGCCGAGGTCGTCCGGGTGGAGATCGACCGCCAGGTCGCCCAGACGGAGGAGGCGGCCACCCTGGTGCAGGCCCTGGAGGAGCAGTACGACGCGTTCGCCCGGGGTCGCGGCCAGAACCTGCTGGCCGCCGAGACCGGTCCGCTGCCCACCGCCGACGAACTCGGCGCCGAACTGGAACGCTTCCTCGCCGAGCAGACCCGCCCGGGCGACACCCCCGAGCGCTGACGGGTCCCGCCCGCGCGTTGCGGCATTCGGCGGTGTCCGGCGTCGGGGACACCGCCGAATGCCGCATCCCGAGTCGACCGTGACGGCGCCCGGCGACACGGCGCGGCCGGGTCGGCGCGCGGCGGCGGGATGCGGCAGGCTGGAGACATGCGCCTGGCGACCTGGAACGTCAACTCGGTGAAGGCCCGCCTGCCCCGACTGCTCGACTGGCTGGCCACCACGAAGCCCGACGTCGTCTGCCTGCAGGAGACCAAGTGCCCCGACGGGGCGTTCCCGGTCACCGAGGTTGGCGGGCTCGGCTACGAGGTGGCCAGCCACAGCGACGGCCGGTGGAACGGGGTCGCCATCCTCTCCCGGGTCGGGCTCGAAGACGTTGCGGTCGGTTTCCCCGGCGAGCCGGGCTTCCCCGAGCCCGAGGCGCGGGCCATCTCCGCCACCTGCGACGAACTGCGGGTCTGGTCGGTGTACGTCCCCAACGGCCGGACCCCCGTCGACCCGCACTACGCGTACAAGCTGGCCTGGTTGGCGGCGCTGCGCGACGCCCTGGAACCGGAGATCGCGGCCGGGCTGCCGCTGGCGGTGTGCGGGGACTTCAACGTCGCCCCGACCGACGCCGACGTCTGGGACCCGGCGCTCTTCGTCACCTCCACCCACGTCACCCCGGCCGAGCGGGCGGCCCTCGCCGCGCTGCGCGACCTCGGGCTCAGCGACGTGGTGCCCACCCCGATGAAGGGTCCGCACCCGTTCACTTACTGGGACTACCGGGCCGGCATGTTCCACCAGAACAAGGGCATGCGGATCGATCTGGTATACGCCTCCGCGCCGTTCACCCGCGCGGTCCGCTCCGCGTACGTGGACCGGGAGGCGCGCAAGGGCAAGGGCCCCTCCGACCACGCGCCGATCGTGGTCGACGCCGACCTGGTCCCCACCGTCGAGACGTTCTGACCCCCGTAGGGTGGAGCCATGGCAGTCGTGAAGATCAACGCGATCGAGGTCCCGGCCGGCGCCGGCGCCGAGCTGGAGAAGCGGTTCGCCGCCCGGGCCGGCGCGGTGGAGAACTCCCCCGGCTTCCTCGGCTTCGAGCTGCTCCGTCCGGTCTCCGGGGACAACCGCTACTTCGTCTACACGCGCTGGGAGTCCGAGGAGGCGTACCAGGCGTGGGCGCAGGGGCCGTCCCGGGCCGCGCACGCCGGCGGCGAGGGCGGCGAGCCGCGCAAGCCGGTCGCCACCGGGGCCACGCTGCTGGAGTTCGAGGTGGTCCAGCAGGTCCCCGGCAAGGGCTGACCTGTCCTGGGGGCTAGGGGTTGCGGGTGTCGGCCAGGGAGGCGAAGGCGATCACGTTGTCCTGGTAGCCGGTCCGGCCCCCGAGCCACTCGCCACCACAGGTGATCAGGCGCAGCTCCGCCGGGCCGGAGTCGCCGTAGACCCGGTCGGCGGGGAGGTTGGCCTTGTCGAAGTACTCGACGGTGTCGACCGTGAAGGTCACCACGCTCCGGTCCGACCGGGTCACCTCGATCCGGTCCCCCGGCTTCAGGTCGCGCAGGTGGTAGAAGACCGCCGGCCCGCTCTTGGTGTCGACGTGCCCGACGATGATGGCCCGGCCGGGCTCACCCGGGACCGCGCCACGGTCGTACCAGCCGGTCTGGTTGTGCTGGGTCAGCGGCGGGACGTCCACCGAACCGTCCCTGGCCTGGCCGACCGGGGTGATCGGCGCGGTCACCTTGATCGCCGGCACGGAGAGGCTGACCGGGCGGCTGGCCGGCGCGCGCGCGGGCTCGGCCCCGCGGGTCGTCGAGCCGGTCGCCGTGTCGGTCCAGTCGAACGGGCCGGCGGTGCGGCCCAGCCCGGCCCCGGTGGCGAAGACCCCGACCAACACCAGCAGCACGGCGAGCGGCACCGACCAGGGGCTGCGACCACGGGCCGCCCGGGTGGGCGGCGGGGAGGCGGGGTGCGCGGGCATGGCGGGCCTCAGCGGCGGGCGGCGCCACGGACGGTACGGGGCCGGCGGGAGGCGGCCACGCCGACGACCGCCCCGGCCACGGTGAGCGCCAGGCCGACCGGCACCAGCAGCCCGCCCAGGCCGAACCCGGCGGTGCCGCCGAACCCGGTCGCCGGGCCACGGCTGGGCCGCGGGCTGCCGGTCGGCTGCACCCGCTTGACCACCTGGAGCATCGTCGAGGCGGTCTGCCCGCCGGGGCAGTCCAGCTTGACCCGGTAGTTGCCGGGGCGGGTGCGCTCCCTGACCATCGGCGAGGCCGTGAGCAGTCCCCGTTGTGGCTGCACCTGGACCCGGCCGAACGCGTCGGAGACCACGGTCGCCGGGATCGAGTTGTCCCGGCAGCTGGCCCGGATGCCGACCAGGAAGCCGGGCTCGACGGTGCTCGGGGTGACCTCCACGAAGATCACGTCCTCGGGCGGCGGCTGGCTCTGCCCGGGTGCCGGCTCGGCCGCGGGCAGCGCGGCGGGACGCGGACCGGCCGCCGCGGGGACCGCCCCGACCAGGGGGGCGCAGGCGGCGACCGTGATCAGCAGCGCGGCGCGTCGCGTGACGGACACCATTCCCCCTCCCGGCGTCGTCCGACCTCCGACAACTCCAGCTCGGCCGGCGGCCGTAATTCGGCCTCCGCGCCGTCAGGCGGCGCTCCGGCCGGATGAAGGCCGGTCTGGCGCCGCACCGCGACCCGGAGCCGTCGCTCGGGCGGCGGGCCGCCCGTCCTGCCGTACGGGATGAATCCTCTCACCCCTGGCCGCACATCACATCCGATCCGTCTCGACGGTCGCGTACGCTCGGGTCGCTGTGACCTCCACCGACCTGAACGCCGCCCTGCCGGCGCACGCCACCCCCATCCGCACCTTCCACCCGCGTCGCGGCCGGATGGGCGACCGGCAGCGCGACGCGCTGGCCCGGCTCTGGCCCGCGTACGGCCTGGAGATCGCCGACCTCGACGGGCCGTTCGATCCGGCGGCGCTGTTCGGCCGGCGGGCGCCGCTGGTGCTGGAGATCGGCTCCGGCATGGGCGACGCCACCGCCGGGATGGCGGCGGCGGACCCGGACCGACACTATCTGGCGGTCGAGGTGCATACGCCCGGAATCGCCAACCTGCTGGACCTGGTCGAGCGGCACGGGCTGGACAACGTCCGGGTGGCCAAGGGCGACGCGCTGGACCTGGTCCGGGTGATGCCCGAGGGCTGCCTGGACGCGGTGCACGTCTTCTTCCCCGACCCGTGGCCGAAGGCCCGCCACCACAAGCGGCGGATCATCCAGCCCGCGCACGTGGCGCTGCTGCGCTCCCGACTGGTCCCCGGTGGGACGCTGCACTGCGCCACCGACTGGGCGGAGTACGCCGAGTCGATGCGGGAGACGCTGACCGCCGACCCGGAACTGGTCGACCTGCACGGCGGCTACGCGCCCCGCCCGGCGCACCGGCCGGTCACCAAGTTCGAGCGGCGCGCGCTCACCGCCGGCCGGGAGATCTTCGACCTGATCCACCGGCGGCGCTGAACCCGGTTGGCGCGGCGGCCCATGATCCAGGCACGATGGGAGCCGCCATGACTCTCACCGCCGCGCTGCCGAAGAGCGCCGACCCCGACACCCTCTACGACGCGTTCGCCGGCTGGGCGTCCGAGCGCGGTCTCGACCTCTACCCCCACCAGGAGGAGGCGGTCATCGAGATCGTCTCCGGCGCGAACGTGATCATGAATACGCCGACCGGCTCCGGCAAGAGCCTGGTGGCGATCGCGGCGCACTTCGCGGCCCTGGCCGACGACCGGACGACCTTCTACACCGCCCCGATCAAGGCGCTGGTGTCGGAGAAGTTCTTCGCGCTCTGCGAGGTCTTCGGCGCGGAGAACGTCGGCATGCTCACCGGCGACGCCAGCGTCAACGCCGACGCCCCGATCATCTGCTGCACCGCCGAGATCCTGGCCAACCTCGCGCTGCGCGAGGGCGCCCGGGCCGACGTCGGCCAGGTGATTATGGACGAGTTCCACTTCTACGCCGAGCCGGACCGGGGCTGGGCCTGGCAGGTGCCGCTGATCGAGCTGCCCCAGGCGCAGTTCGTCCTGATGTCCGCCACGCTCGGCGACACCACCCGCTTCGTCGACGACCTGACCCGGCGTACCGGCCGGCCGACCGCCGTCGTGCGCTCGGCCGAGCGGCCGGTCCCGCTCCTCTTCTCGTACGCGATGACCCCGCTGCACGAGACCCTGGAGGAGCTGCTGGAAACCCAGCAGGCCCCGGTGTACGTCGTGCACTTCACCCAGGCCGCCGCGCTGGAACGGGCCCAGGCCCTGATGAGCGTGAACGTCTGCACCCGCGCCGAGAAGGACATGATCGCCCAGGCGATCGGGAACTTCCGGTTCACCTCCGGCTTCGGCAAGACGCTGTCCCGGCTGGTCCGGCACGGCATCGGCGTGCACCACGCCGGCATGCTGCCCAAGTACCGCCGGCTCGTCGAGACCCTGGCCCAGGCCGGGCTGCTCAAGGTCATCTGCGGCACCGACACCCTCGGCGTCGGCATCAACGTGCCGATCCGCACCGTGCTCTTCACCGGCCTGTCGAAGTTCGACGGCACCCGGACCCGGCTGCTCAAGGCCCGCGAGTTCCACCAGATCGCCGGCCGGGCCGGGCGGGCCGGCTTTGACACCCTCGGCCGGGTGGTGGTGCAGGCCCCCGAGCACGTCATCGAGAACGAGAAGGCCCTCGCGAAGGCGGGCGACGACCCGAAGAAGCGCCGCAAGGTCGTCAAGAAGAAGCCGCCGGAGGGGTCGATCGGCTGGGGGAAGCCCACCTTCGACCGGCTGGTCGAGGCCGAGCCGGAGCCGCTCACCTCCAGCTTCCAGGTCAGCCACTCGATGCTGCTCAACGTGATCGGCCGCCCCGGCGACGCGTTCGCCTCGATGCGGCACCTGCTCACCGACAACCACGAGGACCGGGCCGCCCAGCGCCGGCACATCCGCCGGGCCATCGCCATCTACCGGGCGCTCAAGGCCGGCGGCGTGGTCGAGGAGCTGCCCGAGCCGGACGAGCAGGGCCGGCGGGTCCGGCTCACCGTCGACCTTCAGCTCGACTTCGCGCTCAACCAGCCGCTGTCGCCGCTCGCCCTGGCCGCCATCGAGCTGCTCGACCGGGAGTCCCCCGCGTACGCCCTGGACGTGCTGAGCGTGATCGAGTCGATCCTCGACGACCCGCGCCAGGTGCTCTCCGCGCAGCAGTTCAAGGCCCGCGGCGAGGCGGTCGCCGCGATGAAGGCCGAGGGCATCGAGTACGAGGCCCGCCTGGAGCTGCTCGACGAGGTGACCTGGCCCAAGCCGCTCGCCGAGCTGCTGGAGTCGGCGTACGAGATGTACCGCCAGGGTCACCCCTGGGTCGCCGATCACCAGCTCTCCCCCAAGTCCGTGGTCCGCGACATGTACGAGCGGGCGATGACCTTCCCCGAGTACGTGCAGTTCTACGGGCTGTCCCGCTCCGAGGGGCTGGTGCTGCGCTACCTCGCCGACGCGTACAAGACGCTGCGGCAGACCGTCCCCGAGGACGCGAAGACCGAGGAGCTGGTCGACCTCATCGAATGGCTGGGCGAGCTGGTCCGCCAGGTCGACTCCAGCCTCATCGACGAGTGGGAGCGGCTGCGCAACCCGTCCGACGTCGAGGAGGTCGCCGCCTCCCTGGACGACCGGCCGCCGGCGGTCACCCGCAACGCCCGCGCGTTCCGGGTGCTGGTGCGCAACGCGCTCTTCCGCCGGGTCGAGCTGGCCGCCCTGCGCCGCTGGGACGAGTTGGGCGAACTCGACGGCGCCTCGGGCTGGGACGCGGACGCGTGGGCGGACGCGCTGGAGCCGTACTTCGAGGCGTACGACGCCATCGGGGTGGGGCCGGACGCCCGCGGGCCGGCGCTGCTCATGATCGAGCAGGGCCGCGACCGGTGGACCGTACGCCAGATCCTGGACGATCCCGAGGGCGACCACGACTGGGGCATCAGCGCCGAGGTGGACCTCGCCGCCTCCGACGAGACGGGGGCGGCGGTCGTGCGGATCGTCGACGTCGGACAGCTGTAGGCCCGCCGGCCGCTGCCGACGGCGGCGGCCGCTCAGCCGTGGTGGTGATGGGTCGGCAGCGTGCGGGCCACCGACGCCTCGGTGCCGGGCTCCACGATCACGAACTGGCCCATCATGCCCTTGTCCTCGTGCCGCAGGATGTGGCAGTGGTACATGTAGGGCGTGGTCGGATCGGTGTGGTGCCCGAACTGGACGGCGAGCCGCACCGTCGACTTGCCGGGGACGAACACCGTGTCCTTCGGCCCCCGCAGGTACGCCGGGGGCTGCTCGCCGTCGATGTCCAGGACCCGGAACGCCACCTCGTGGATGTGGAAGTTGTGGGCGTAGACGGTGTTCTCGATGTGCCAGATCTCCCGGGCGCCTGCGGGCACCACCTCGTCGATGCGGTTCATGGCCATCTCCCGCCCGTTGATCTCGTCGCTGCCGCTGAGCCGGAACCTGCGCTCCCGGGCGCCGGCGGGCACCTCGATGCCGGGCGCCGCGGCCAGCCGAGCCGGCACCGCCGGCCGCGGCGCGAGCAGGCCCGCCGCGACGAACTTCAGCAGGTCATGGTCACCTTCGTCGAGGCCGTTGTCACCGCCGACGCTGCGCAGCACGACCTGGTCACGGGGGGCGAACTCGACCAGGATCTCCAGCCGCTCCCCCGGGCTCAGCTGCACGCGATCGACCGTCACCGGCGCCGCGAGCAGTCCGGCGTCGGTGCCGATGACGTGGAACCGCCGCCGGTCGGAGAACTCGACGTGGTACATCCGCGCGGTGGAACCGTTGAGGATCCGCAGCCGCACCAGCGTGGTGGTGACCTCGAAGAAGGGGTCGTAGACCCCGTTGACCAGGATCTGGTCCCCGATGAGGCCCCACGTCGGCCTGGGGTCCTCCCGCAGCGCGCCGTTCCCGTCGATGATCTTGTCCTGCAGGACGAGCGGGACGTCGTCCACGCCGTACGTCGCGGGTAGGCCCAGCGCGGCGGTCGCCGGGTCGTCGACCAGGAAGAGGCCGGCCAGCCCGCGGTAGACGTGCCTGGCGGTGCTGCCGTGCAGATGCGGGTGGTACCAGGAGGTGGCCGCCGGCTGGTCGACCGTCCAGTGCGGCGACCACACCCCGCCCGGCTCGATCATCTGGTGCGGGCCGCCGTCCATCGCGGCGGGCAGCCGCATGCCGTGCCAGTGGACGGTGCTCGGCTCGCGGAGCTGGTTGCGCACCCGCATCGCGACCCGATCGCCCCGCGTCGCACGTACCGTCGGGCCGAGGAAGGCGCCGTTGAACCCCCACGTCGTGGTCGGCCGGCCCGGGAGCAACTCCGCCCGCCCCGCCTGCATGGTCAACGAGAACCGCTTCGTCCCGTCGGCCGCGACGGCCGGTTCCAGCAACGGCGGCACCCTCAACCGGTTGACGAAACGCACGCTGCCGGCGTTTCCCTTGCCGCCCGTACCGGGGCCGCCACATCCGGCCAGGGCGGCCAGACCGGCGAACATCAGAAGATCACGTCGCTTCACGCTGATGATCTTTCTCGGGCCGGCGGAGCGACACCACGGGGAACGACCCGGAGCGCGCCCGGAGAGATCGATGACGGACCCCTGCGGGACCGCCGCCCCGAACTCCCGCCACACCCTGGGCGATGTCAGACCCGTCGATTAGAATGTATGTACTAATCGAGCTGCTGACCTGGGAGGATGCTCGTGACCGCGCCCACCTCCACCACCCCGCTCACCCCCTACGCCACGCTCCTCGGGTTCACCCGTTACGTGGACCGCACTGGGCCGACGAAGGCCACCTTCGTCGGCGGCCTGCGCCGGCAGCGGGCGAGCCGGCACGGCTTCAACCCGCACGGCCAGTTCGTCAAGGCGCTCAAGGCCGACATCGCCTTCCACACCGGCGGCACCCACCTGGCCCAGGTCGCCGACCTGGTCAAGCCCCGCTGGCGCCCGCTCTACGAGGCACTGGTCCCCGGCGCGACGACCTGGCTGCACTCGCTCGGTGAGCCGATGGCCGTCGACCTGGCCCAGACCCGCGACGCCCTCGCCATGCTGGGCGACCTCCCCGTCAAGATCAACCCGCACTTCGGCGTCCGGTACTCCGACGGCCACGCCGAGGCGGTCCGGCTGCACTTCGACGAGGCGCCGCCGAGCGAGGAGGCCACCCTGGCGACGCTGCACCTGATGGCCCGGCACATGGACGCCGTCCTGCCACACGCCGAGCCCGTCCTGGTCGACGTCCGCCGCGGCGAGTCCCACCGGATGCCCGCCGACATCAAGCCCGACCAGGTGGAGCAGTGGCTCGCCGGCGAAGCCGCCGCCTTCCGCGCCATCTGGTCCACCGCCGCCTAACTCCCACCCACCCCCCCACCCGCGCCCGCCCCGCCCGCGCCCGCTTCGAGCCCGCTAATTCACGGAAAGAGTGGCTATCCGAGGTCGGATAGCCACTCTTTCCGTGAATTAGCAGGGCGATCCTCGCGTTGTCCACAGGGGCTTTCGGGGAGGGTGGGGGGTGGGCAGGGTGAGGGGGTGCCTCGTAATCCTCGTCGGCCGGCCGAACTGGTCGGCAAGGTGTTCTTCGCGCGGGACGCGGTTAATCGTGGACTGCTCACCAGGAACGACCTGCGCAGCAGTGCGTGGCGGCAACTCTTCCACAATGTGTACGCCGATGCGCGCATGGAGATTTCGCACCTCACGCGCTGCCGGGCTGCGGCCTCGTGGCTGTTCCCGCCTGGTTGCGCCATCGCTGGCCGGTCGGCGGTCGCGCTGCTCGGCGGACCACGACCCCGCCCCGACGAGCCCGTCGAGGTTCTCGTGGAGCCGTCAGCTCGCTTCGGTCCCGTGGCCGGCCTACGCATCCACGTGGCGAGGTGGCAGGAAGGCGAAGTGCAACGGCTCGACCGGGTCCCTGTCACCACGGCCACACGCACCTGCTGGGATCTCGCCCAGTGGCTGGATGCGGTGGAGGCGGTGGCTCACATCGACGCGCTGGTGCATCGGGGGGCCACGAATCCCACCGACCTGACGGCGTACCTGGGGCAACGCCGGGGAGAGCGTGGCGCCCGCCGGTTCGCCGCGGCGTTGAGCCTGGTGGACGGCGGCGCGGAGTCACTCCCCGAGTCCCGGCTGCGGGTACGGCTGATCGGCGCCGGCCTTCCGCGGCCAGTGACTCAGCACGTCATCACGCGGAACGGCCGTTTCGTCGCGAGGGTCGACCTCGCGTGGCCGGACCTGAAGGTGGCCGTCGAATACGACGGGCTCTGGCATCAGGACGCCGACCAGTTCCACCGTGACCGCCGCCGCCTGAACCAGATCCTGGGCGACGGCTGGATCGTCCTTCACGTCACCAGCAAACGCATGGCCGAGGACTTCGAAGGCGTCCTCACCGAGATCCGCACCGCCCTCCGTACCAGGCGCAGCATCCAGTAAGGCGCTCTTACACGGAAAGAGTGGCTATTCCACGTGGAATAGCCACTCTTTCCGTGAATTTGCGCGGATCTTGGGGAGAGAGGGATCGCCCGTCAGGCGGAGAGGTACTTCTCGAGGTCGTCGAGGATCTTGTTGGCGGCGGTGACGCCGATGCCGGTCATCCAGGTCTCGTCAGAGACGACGTGGGCCTTGCCGGCCTTGACGGCGGAGAGGCCCTGCCAGAGGGTGCCCGCGGTGACCTTGGCCTGCTCGGCCGCGGCCTTCTCGCCGTACGCGGTCACGAAGATGACGTCACCGTCGACCTCGTTGACCCGCTCCGGGCTGACCAGGTCGAAGCGCTTGTCCTCCTTGCCGTCGAGGCGCTGCCGCTCGGGGCGGCCCAGCCCGGTGTCGCCGACGACGATGCCGGAGAACGACTCCGGGCCGTACACCCGGATGTTGCCGGGGATGAAGCGCACGATGGAGATCTTCCGGGCGGCGGCGTCGCCGAGCTTGGCGCCGAACTCCTTGGCTCGCTTCTCGTACGCGGCGAGCAGGTCGCGGGCCTGCTGCTCCTTGCCGAGCGCCTTGCCGTCGAGGAGGAAGTTCTCCTTCCAGGTCACGCCCACCTTCTCGGTGAAGACGGTCGGCGCGATGGCGGACAGCTCGTCGTAGAACTTCTCCTGGCGGAACTTGCTGCCGAGGATCAGGTCCGGCTTGAGCGCGGTGATCGCCTCCAGGTCGGGCTCGGTGAGCACGCCGACCTCCTTGATGCCGGCGAGCTTCTCCGCGCCGAAGTAGGTGGGCCAGCTCTTCGCCTCGCCGGCGGTCGCCGCGCCGACCGGGGTGATGCCGAGGGAGAGCGCGGTGTCGATCTTGTCGGTGTCGAGCACCACCACACGCTTCGGCTCGGCAGGCACCTTGGTGGTGCCCATGGCGTGGGTGATCTCCCGGGTCTGGCCGGTGGCCGGGCCGGCGACGGGGTCGCTCTCACCGCAGGCGGTGAGGCCGACGCCGAGGGCGAGGGCCGCGGTGAGGGCGGCGGCGAGTCGACGCATCAGGGTCCTTTCCTTCAGGTACGGGTCGGCGCGCTCAGGCGTCGCCGACGGAGGAGCCGGCCGGGGCCGGCACGACGGCCGGTGCGGCCGAGGTGTGGGTGAGCGCGGGCACGACGAGGGGAGCGCCGGTGACCGGGCAGGGCACGACCACGCAGTCGAGCCCAAAGACGTCCCGCACGAGGTCGGCGGTGAGGATCTCGCGCGGCGGGCCGGCGGCGACCACCGCGCCGGCGCGCATGGCGACCAGGTGGTCGGCGTACCGGGCGGCCTGGTTGAGGTCGTGCAGCACGGCGACCACGGTCCGGCCGCGCTCGGTCCGCAGCCGGTGCAGCAGGTCCAGCACCTCGACCTGGTGGGCCAGGTCGAGGAAGGTGGTCGGCTCGTCCAGCAGCAGCGCCTCGGTGTCCTGGGCGAGGGTCATCGCGATCCAGACCCGCTGGCGCTGGCCGCCGGAGAGGGTGTCCACCGGCCGGTCGGCGAGCCCGGCGACGTCGGCCAGAGCCATGGCCTGCTCGACCGCCCGGCCGTCCTCCGCGGACCACTGCCGCCACCAGCGCTGGTACGGCTGCCGGCCCCGACCGACCAGGTCCGCCACGGTGATCCCCTCGGGCACCAGCGGGCTCTGCGGCAGCACGCCGAGGCGCCGGGCGACCTCGCGGGTGGGCAGGTCGCGGATCGCCGTACCGTCCAGCAGCACGGCGCCGCGGCGCGGGGTGAGCAGCCGCGCCATGGTCCGCAGCAGGGTGGACTTGCCGCAGGCGTTCGGCCCGACGATGACGGTGAACGCGTCGGCGGGCAGGTCGAGGTGGAGCCCGTCCAGGACGGTCCGCTCCTCGTAGCCGACGACCAGGTCGCGGGTGGACAGCATGGCGGTCACGACCGCCTCCCTCGGGTCCGCAGCAGCAGGAACATCAGGTACGGGCCGCCGATGGCGGCGGTGAGCACGCCCGCCGGCAGTTGGGTGGGGGCGAGCAGCCGGCGGCCGGCGAGGTCGGCCAGCACCAGCAGCAGCGCCCCGAGCAGGGCCGCGCAGAGCAGCGGGGGCCGCTCGGCCCGGACCAGCCGCCGGGCCACCTGCGGGGCGACCAGGGCGACGAAGTCGACGGCGCCGACCTGGGCGGTGACGGTGGCGGCGACGAGCACGCCGGTGCCGGCCAGCCCGATCCGCCGGGCCACCGGCCGCAGGCCGATGCCCCGGGCGGTGTCGTCGTCCAGCGCGGTGCTGTGCAGCGCCCAGCCGGCCCAGAGCAGGACGGGCAGCAGCACGGCGAGGGTGGCCGCGATCCAGCCGGCCTCCGTCCAGCCCTTGCCGGCGAGGGTGCCGATCAGCCAGACCTGGGCGCGCAGCCCGTCGATCGGGTCGGCGGCGAGCATGACCACCTCGGTCAGCGCCCGGAACGCGAAGGCCACCGCCACGCCGGCGAGGACGAAGCGTTGCGCCGCCAGGCCGTGCCGGGCCCCGAGGGCGAACACCAGGACGGCGGCGAGCAGGCCGCCGAGCAGCGCGGCCGGTGCGACCAGGATCGCGGCCGCGCCGCCGGTGAGCGCCACCGTCGCGGCCAGCCCGGCGCCCTGGGTGACGCCGATGACGTCGGGGCTGGCGAGCGGGTTGCGCGCCACGCTCTGGATCAGGGTGCCGGCCACGCCGAAGGCCGCGCCGGCCAGTGCCGCGAGCACCGCGCGGGGCAGTCGCAGGTCCAGCACCACGAGGTCGTACGGGGTGCCGGCGCCGGAGAGCGCGCGCAGCACGTCGGCGGGGGCGACGTACGGGGTGCCGAGGCAGAGGCTGAGCACGAGGGCGGCGGCGAGCAGCACCAGCAGGACGGCGGCGACCAGCACCGGCCGGCGGCGCACCCGCACGGTCACCGGCCCGAGCCGCAGCAGCGACCGCCCGGGCAGGGCGACGGTCGGCGCGCTCATGCGACCACCGCCAACGGCCGGCGGCCCCGACCCACGGGTACGCCGGCCGGGCGCACGGGCACGCCGGCCCGGCCTGCGGGCACGCCAGCCGGGCGCGCGGGTGCGCCGGCCGCGCGGGCGCGCACACCGGCAGCGCGGGCGCGCACGCCTTGCCGGCGCGCGGGCACGCCGGCCTGCCGGGCGGAGGCGGTGGCGAGGCCGGTCACGCGGTCACCACCCGGGCGCGGCGGACCAGGAAGGCGAGCAGCGGGGCGCCGATCAGCGCGGTGATGATGCCGGCCGGGACCTCCCCGGGCGGTGCGACCAGCCGGCCGACGATGTCGGCGGCGAGCAGCAGGGCCGGCCCGAGAAGCGCGGCGACCAGCAGGGTCCACCGGTGGTCGGCGCCGACCAGGGCCCGGGCCAGGTGCGGCACGGCCAGCCCGACGAAGGCGATCGGCCCGGCGGCGGCGACGGCGGCGCCGGTGAGCAGCACGGCGGCGACGCCGGCGCCGAGGCGTACCAGCGCGACCCGGTGGCCCAGGCCGCGGGCGACGTCGTCGCCGAGGGCGAGCGCGTCGAGGCCCCGGGCGACCAGGGCGGCGAGCACGGCGCCGGCGAGGACGAACGGGAGCACCTGGCCGGCGACGCCGACGTCCCGGCCGGTGAGCCCGCCGACCACCCAGAAGCGGTACTCCTCGAAGGTGCGGGCGTCGATGCTGAGCAGCGCGTACACGATGGCGCCGAGACTGGCGTCGAGGGCCGCGCCGACCAGCGCGAGGGTGACCGGGCTGGCACCCTCGCGGGTGCGGTTGGCGACGGCGAAGACCAGCAGGCCGGCCAGGAGCGCGCCGGCGACGCCGAACCAGACGTACCCGGTGAGGGTGCCGACCCCGAAGACGGCGATGGCCAGCACCACGCCGAAGGACGCGCCGGCGCTGACGCCGAGGATGCGCGGCTCGGCGAGCGGGTTGCGGGTGACGGCCTGGAACAGCACCCCGGCCAGGGCCAGGGCGAGCCCGACGACCAGGCCCAGGGCGGTACGCGGCAGCCGCAGTTCCCGGACGATGGTGGTGGCCTGCCCGCCGTCCGGGGCGGTGAGCGCGGTCCACACCTCCCCGACGGCGAGCGGGCGGCTGCCGAGCGCCAGGCTGGCCAGCAGGACGGCGGCGAGCAGCAGCGCCGCCCCCAGGGCGACCGCGGCGCGGCGGCCGCCGCCACGGCGGCTCGGCGTGCCGGCCCGCGCGGGCCGGACGGCGACGGTGGTCAAGGGGTCTCCCGTCCCTCTGTTTAGGTTCGCCTTACCTTAGCCGAGCAGGTAAGGCATGCCTAACTCGGGATCATCGATCTTTCGCCCGGCCACTTGCATCTCCCCCTGGTGGAGGAGCGAGGGTGAGGGCATGAACGGCGAGCCGCGCTACTCGATCGGGGACCTGGCCCGCAGGACCGGGCTGACGGTCAAGACCATCCGGTTCTGGTCCGACCGCGGCCTCGTACCGCCGACCGACCGCGGGCCCACCGGCCGGCGCCGCTACGGCATCGCGGCGGTCGCCCGCCTGGACCTGGTCCGGACCCTGCGCGACCTGGGGCTGGACCTGGCCACGATCCGCCGGGTGGTGGACCGGGAGGTCCCGCTCGCCGAGGTCGCCGCGGCGCACGCCGAGGCACTGGCGACGCAGATCCGGGTGCTGCGGCTACGCCGCGCGGTGCTGGCGGCGGTCGCCCGACGCGGATCCACCCCCGAGGAGATGGAGCTCATGCACACCCTGGCCACGCTCTCCGACGACGAGCGTCGGCGCCTGATCGAGGAGTTCCTCGACGCCGCCTTCGCCGGCCTGGACGACCCCGGGTTCGCGGGGATCCGGCGCTCCCTGACCCCCGAGCTGCCCGGGAGCCCCGAGGCCGAGCAGGTCGAGGCGTGGGTGGAGCTGGCCGAGCTGTCCCGCGACCCGGACTTCCGCGCCGGCCTGCGGCGGTTGGCGGAGCAGCACGCGGCCGACCGGGCCGACCACACGGTCGTCCGCCGGGACGCGGTCGCGGTCGTCCGGGAGCAGGTGGAGCCGGCGCTGGCCGCCGAGGTGGACCCGGTCTCGCCGGCCGCCGAGCCGGTCGTCGCCGCGGTCACCGCCCGGTACGCGCGGCTCTGCGGCCGCCCCGACGACGTCGACCTGCGACGGCGGCTGCTGGCCCGGCTGGAGTCCGCGAACGACCCGCGCCGCGAGCGCTACCTGCACCTGCTCTCCGTGATCAACGGCTGGTCGACGGGCGGCAGCCTCACGCCGGTGCTCGACTGGTCGATCCGCGCGCTGCGGGCCCGGACCGCGGAGTAGCCCGGTTTCCACCGGTTGATCCCCCTACCCTGGCAGCATGCGATTCGACCAGCACACCGTGGTGCTCCTGGTCCGCCCGGACGATGCGCCCGAGCTGCCCCGGGACGCCCTCGACCGGCTGCAGGACACCCACCTGGCCCACCAGGCCGGGCTGGTGGAGCAGGGGGCGGTCCTGGCGGCCGGCCCGTTCCTCGGCGGCGACGACGAGCGGATCCGCGGCTTCGCCGTGCTCTCGGTGGACCCGCAGATGGCCCGCGAGCTCTACGCGAACGATCCGGCGGTGAGTTCCGGGCAGCTGGTCGCCCGGGTGATGAGCTGGATGGTGCCGGAGGGAGTGCTCCGCTTCGAGGCGGTCCCGGTGCCCACCTCCATGCTGGAGTTGGCCTCCGGGGACTGACTAGTCCTCCGCGGACTGGCGGCTGCCCGGGACCACCGGCATCGGCCACACCCCGGTACGCGGCACCGCCGGCACCTCCACCTGGTGGTCCGACCAGACGTACGTCTCCGGCAGCAGGTCGGCCACCGGGACCGCGCGCAGCCCGTCGGGCGGGCCGACGATCACCCGGATCGACGGGAAGTAGTCCAGCAGCACCTGCCGGCAGCGGCCGCACGGCGGGATGACGCCCCGGCCGCGGTCACCCACGGCGACGATGGCCTCCAGGTCGCCGGCGCCCGCGGTGGCGGCGGCGCCGATCGCCACCACCTCGGCGCAGGGGCCCCCGGTGAAGTGGTAGACGTTCACCCCGCTGAACACCCGGCCGTCGGTGGTCCGCACGGCGGCCGCGACGGTGTGGTTGTCGCTGCGGCAGCGCAGCTTCGCGACGGCGGTGGCGGCCTGCACGAGCGCCCGGTCGATGTCCTGCATGATCATCCCGTCCCCTCGTCGACCCCGGTCGGCGGAAACTCTAGCCCGGCGGACCGCCCCGACCCGGGTAGGCACGCGCGGGAGGCGCCCGGGCCCTCGGCTCCGGCGCCCACCGGCCCGGTGTCCGCCAACCCCGGCCCCAGGCCGGCGGGCGGTAACCCGGGGGCGCTGCGGCGCGCGCCTGCCTATCCTTGGCGACGACATGCAGAATCCAGCCGCACCCGCCGTACCCGAGACCGCCCGCGACCTGCACCGCCGCCTCTCCCCCCTGATGTTCCGCGACCAGCGACGGCTGCAGCGGCGGCTGGACGGGGTCCGGAAGGTACGCGACCCGCAGCGGCGCGAGGCGGCGCTCGCCGAGATCGCGGCCGAGGTGGCCCGGGCCGAGGCGCGGCTGGCCAGCCGGCGGGCGGCCGTGCCGGCGATCACCTATCCGGCGCAGCTGCCGGTCAGCGAGCGCAAGGACGACATCGCCGCCGCGATCCGCGACCACCAGGTGGTGATCGTGGCCGGCGAGACCGGGTCCGGCAAGACCACCCAGCTGCCCAAGATCTGCCTGGAGCTCGGGCGCGGGATCAACGGGCTGATCGGGCACACCCAGCCCCGCCGGCTCGCCGCCCGGACCGTCGCCGACCGGATCGCCGAGGAGCTGGGCACCGAGCTGGGCGACGTGGTCGGCTACAAGGTCCGCTTCACCGACCAGGTGAGCGAGAACAGCCTGGTCAAGCTGATGACCGACGGCATCCTGCTGGCCGAGCTGCAGACCGACCGGATGCTCCGCCAGTACGACACGCTGATCATCGACGAGGCGCACGAGCGCAGCCTCAACATCGACTTCATCCTCGGCTACCTCAAGCAGCTGCTGCCCCGCCGCCCCGACCTCAAGGTGGTCATCACCTCCGCGACCATCGAGACCGACCGGTTCGCGCGGCACTTCGCCGACGCCGACGGCGAGCCGGCTCCGATCGTCGAGGTGTCCGGCCGGACCTACCCGGTGGAGGTGCGCTATCGGCCGCTGGTCGAGGTCACCGAGGCCGAGGAGGAGGACGAGGCCGACGAGGAGAACGTCCGGGACCAGATCCAGGCCATCGGCGACGCGGTCGAGGAACTGGCCGCCGAGGGACCGGGCGACATCCTGGTCTTCCTCAGCGGCGAGCGGGAGATCCGGGACACCGCCGAGGCGCTCGGCAAGCTGGTGCAGAAGAAACGCTCCCTGCTGGGCACCGAGATCCTCCCGCTGTACGCCCGGCTCTCCACCGCCGAGCAGCACCGGGTCTTCGCCCCGCACAGCGGGCGCCGGGTGGTGCTCGCCACCAACGTCGCGGAGACCTCGCTGACGGTCCCCGGCATCAAGTACGTGGTGGACCCCGGCACGGCCCGGATCTCCCGCTACTCCAGCCGGCTGAAGGTGCAGCGGCTGCCGATCGAGCCGGTCTCGCAGGCGAGCGCGAACCAGCGCAAGGGGCGCTGCGGGCGTACCTCGGACGGCATCTGCATCCGCCTCTACGACGAGCAGGACTTCGCCTCCCGGCCCGAGTTCACCGACCCGGAGATCCTGCGGACCAACCTCGCCTCGGTCATCCTCCAGATGACCTCGATCGGGCTCGGCGACATCGGCGCGTTCCCGTTCATCGACCCGCCGGACCGGCGCAACATCACCGACGGCGTGAACCTGCTGCACGAGCTGGGCGCGCTGGACCCGGCCGAGAGCGACCCGGCGAAGCGGCTCACCGCCCTGGGCCGGCGGCTGGCCCAGCTCCCGGTCGACCCCCGGCTGGCCCGGATGGTCCTGGAGGGCGAGCGCAACGGCTGCGCCACCGAGGTGATCGTGATCGCCGCCGCGCTCTCCATCCAGGACCCGCGCGAGCGCCCCGCCGACAAGCAGGCCCAGGCCGACCAGGCGCACGCCCGGTTCGCCGACAAGGAGTCGGACTTCGTCGCGTACCTCAACCTGTGGCGGTACCTGCGCGAGCAGCAGAAGAACCTGTCCTCCAGCGCCTTCCGCCGGATGTGCAAGGCGGAGTACCTCAACTACCTGCGGGTGCGGGAGTGGCAGGACATCGTCAGCCAGTTGCGCCAGGTGCTGCGTACCCCGGAGGCGGGCGACGGCCGGCGGGGCCGGCGCGGCGCCGACCAGGCCGGCGGCGACGGCGGCCGGCGCGGGGCCGGGGCGGACCTGCCGGAGGAGATCGACACCCCGAAGGTGCACCAGTCCCTGCTGCCCGGCCTGCTCTCGCACCTCGGGCTGAAGGACGCGCAGAAGCACGAGTACCTGGGGGCGCGCGGGGCGAAGTTCGCGATCTTCCCCGGGTCGGCGCTGTTCAAGAAGCCGCCGCGCTGGGTGATGGCGGCCGAGCTGGTGGAGACCTCCCGGCTGTGGGGCCGGGTGGCCGGCCGGGTCGAGCCCGAGTGGGTGGAGCCGCTCGCCCAGCACCTGGTCAAGCGCAGCTACAGCGAGCCGCACTGGGAGAAGAAGCAGGCCGCCGTGATGGCCTACGAGAAGGTCACCCTGTACGGCATCCCGCTCGTCACCTCCCGCAAGGTCAATTTCGGACGGATCGACCCGGCGCTGAGCCGGGAGCTGTTCCTCCGGCACGCCCTGGTCGAGGGCGACTGGCAGACCCACCACCAGTTCTGGAAGGACAACCAGCAGCTCCTCGCCGAGGTGGAGGAGCTGGAGAACCGGGCCCGGCGCCGGGACATCCTGGTCGACGACGAGACGATCTTCCAGTTCTACGACGAGCGGATCCCCGCCGAGGTGGTCTCCGGCCGGCACTTCGACACCTGGTGGAAGAAGACCCGCCGGGAACAGCCGGACCTGCTCACCTTCACCCGCGAGCTGCTGATCAACTCCGGTCGCGGCGGGGTGGACGAGGAGGACTACCCGGACGAGTGGCGGGCCGACGGGGTGACCCTGCCGCTCACCTACACCTTCGACCCGGGCACCCCGACCGACGGCGTCACCGTGGACATCCCGCTGCCGCTGCTCAACCAGGTGCCCGCCGAGAGCTTCGACTGGCAGGTGCCCGGCCTGCGCGAGGAGCTGGTCATCGCGCTGATCCGGTCGCTGCCCAAGGCGATCCGGCGCAACTTCGTCCCGGTGCCCGACTTCGCCCGGGCCGCCCTCGCGGCGATCACCCCCGGGGAGGAGCCGCTGCTCGACGCGCTCACCCGGCAGCTGCGCCGGATGACCGGGGTGACCGTCCCGCCGGAGGCGTGGGACCTGACGAAGCTGCCGCCGCACCTGCGGGTCACCTTCCGGGTGCTCGGCGAGGACGAGCGGCCGGTCGCCGAGGGCAAGGACCTGCCCGCCCTGCAACGCCAGCTCCGCCAGGAGGTACGCCAGGTCGTCGCCGCCGCCGCGCCGGACGTGGCCCGCACCGGGCTCACCGGCTGGGACATCGACACCCTTCCGCGCACCATCGAGCAGGTTCGCGCCGGCTACGCGGTGACCGCGTACCCGGCCCTGGTCGACGAGGGCGCCACGGTCGGGGTGAAGGTGTTCGACTCTCCCGGCGAGCAGGAGGCCGCGCACTGGGCCGGCACCCGCCGGCTGCTGCGGCTGACCGTGCCCTCCCCGGCGAAGTTCCTCCAGGGGCGCCTGAGCAACGAGGCCAAGCTGGCGCTGTCCCGCAACCCGCACGGCGGGGTGCCGGCGCTGATCGAGGACGCGGCCGGCGCGGCGATCGACAAGCTGATCGCCGAGGCGGGCGGCCCGGCCTGGGACGCCGAGGGCTTCGCCGCGCTGCGCGACCGGGTCCGCGCCGACCTGGTCGACACCGTCGTCGAGGTGATGAACCGGGTCCGCCAGGTGCTCGCCGCCGGGTACGCGGTGGAGCAGCGGCTCGGCGCCACCCGGAACCTGGCCGTGGTGGCCGCCCTGGCCGACATCCGCAACCAGCTCGGCGGCCTGATCCACAAGGGCTTCATCACCGAGGCCGGCTACGCCCGCCTGCCCGATCTGCTGCGCTACCTGACCGCGATCGAGCGCCGGCTGGACCGGCTGCCCGGCAACCCGCAGCGGGACAAGCAGCAGCAGGACCGGATCGCCGTGGTGCAGCGGGAGTACCAGGACATGCTGGCCGCGCTGCCCGAGGCGAAGCGGGGGTCGGCGGCGGTCCGGCAGATCCGCTGGATGATCGAGGAGCTGCGGGTGAACGTCTTCGCCCAGGCCCTCGGCACCCCGTACCCGGTCTCCGAGCAGCGCATCTACCGCGCCATGGACGAGGCCGAGGGGCGCTAGGACAGCGGTTCCACGCCGACGGGGAGGGCGTTCGCGGCGGTGGCGTCGTGGACGTACTCGAGCAGGATGCGGCGCAGCTCGCGGCCGGCGTGGGTGGGGACGACGTCCCGGCGGCGGGCGACCGCGATGGTCCGGCGTACGCCGGGCGGGGCGAGCCGGGTGACCCGGATGCCGGCCCGCCGGGCCACCGCGATGCCGGGGACCAGGGCGGCGCCGAGCCCCGCCTCGACGAAGCTGAGCACCGCGTCCATCTCCCCGCCGTCCACCGAGAGGGTCGGCTCGAAGCCGGCCTCCCGGCACGCCTGGAGGGTGGCGTCGCGCAGGTCGTAGCCCTCGCGGAACATGACCAGGGGCTGGTGGCGCAGGTCGGTGATGCGCAGCTCGCCGGTGACCGGGTCGGCCGGCAGCGGGTCCACCGAGGCGACCACCAGGCTCTCCCGCAGGATCGGGTCGGCGCGCAGGCCGGGGTCGGTACCGGCCGACGGCATGATGATCAGCGCCAGGTCGAGGTCGCCGCGGAGCAGGTCGCGGACCAGGTCCTGGGAGCCGCCCTCCTCCACCCGCAGGTCGACGGTGGGGTGGGCGTCGCGGAACCGGCGCAGCACCGGGGGCGCCAGCGAGGTGGCCAGGCTGGGGGTGGCGCCCAGCCGGACCCGGCCCCGGCGCAGCCCCACCAGCTCCTGCACCTCCCGGGTGGCGGTGTCGACGTCGGCGAGGATCCGCTTGGCCAGCGGCAGCAGCACCTCACCGGCGGCGGTGAGGGCGATGTTGCCCCTTACCCGCTCGAAGAGCGGGGCCCCGAGGTCGGTCTCCAGGGCGTGAATTTGCTTACTCAACGAGGGCTGGGTGATGCCCACCAGATCGGCCGCTTGGGTGAAATGTCGTACTTCTGCCACCGCGACGAAGTACCGGAGCTGATGCAGCTGCATCTACATAGCTTATGGCTATCAAGACTGCGAGGTCGATGCATTGGACGACTGATCAAAGTGCTCCTAGCGTCGGGCCCGTGGTACTCACGAAAACTCGGTCGCCCATCCGCACGAACGTCGGCCTCAAGGCCGTCATGGCGGTGACGGGCATCATCCTTGTGCTGTTCCTGATCCTGCACATGCTCGGGAACCTGAAGATCTTCACGGGCGAGACCTCGTTCGACCACTACGCGCACTGGCTCCGCGAGATCGGGACGCCGCTGCTGCCGTCGACCTGGTACCTGTGGATCCAGCGCACCGTCCTCACCGTCGCCGTGCTGGCCCACATCACGTCGGCCACCGTGCTGGCGAGGCGGGCCCGGGCTGCCCGGCCGGTGCCGTACGCGCACCGCCGGAAGATCCACGTGAACTACGCGGCCCGCACCATGCGCTGGGGTGGGGTGATCATCCTGCTCTTCGTGATCTACCACATCCTGGACCTGACCACCGGTCACCTGAACCCGCAGGGCGACGCGGCCAACCCGTACGGCAACGTGGTCGCCGACTTCGCCCCGGAGCGCTGGTACGTCACCCTCTTCTACGTCCTGGCCGTCGTCACCATCGGCTTCCACCTGCGGCACGGCGCGTTCAGCGCCTTCCGCAGCCTCGGCCAGCAGACCCCGAAGGGCGAGCGCCGGGCCAAGACTGCCGCGCTGGTCTTCGCCGTCGCGCTGACCGCCGGCTACCTGGTGGTCCCGTTCGCCGTACTCACCGGATTGGTGGCCTGACATGGATCTCTACACCGAGGGCGACCCGATCGCCGACACCCGGGCCCCCGACGGCCCGATCGAGACCCGGTGGGAGCGCCACCGGTTCGAGATGAAGCTGGTCAACCCGGCCAACCGCCGGAAGCTCACCGTGATCGTGGTGGGCACCGGCCTGGCCGGCGGCTCGGCCGCGGCGACGCTGGCCGAGCAGGGCTACCACGTCAAGTCGTACTGCTACCAGGACAGCCCGCGCCGGGCTCACTCGATCGCCGCCCAGGGTGGCATCAACGCCGCCAAGAACTACCGCAACGACGGCGACTCGGTGCACCGGCTCTTCTACGACACCGTCAAGGGCGGCGACTTCCGCTCCCGGGAGTCGAACGTGCACCGGCTGGCCGAGGTCTCGGTCAACATCATCGACCAGTGCGTCGCCCAGGGCGTGCCGTTCGCCCGCGAGTACGGCGGCCTGCTGGACACCCGCTCGTTCGGCGGCGCGCAGGTACAGCGCACCTTCTACGCCCGGGGCCAGACGGGCCAGCAGCTGCTGCTCGGCGCGTACCAGGCGCTGGAGCGGCAGATCGGCCTGGGCAACGTGGAGATGAACGCCCGGCACGAGATGCTGGAGCTGGTGGTCGTCGACGGCCGGGCCCGCGGCATCGTGGTGCGCGACCTGGTCACCGGCGAGATCAGCACCGAGATGGCCGACGCGGTGGTGCTCGCCTCCGGCGGCTACGGCAACGTCTTCTACCTCTCCACCAACGCCAAGGGCTGCAACGTCACCGCCTCCTGGCGGGCGCACCGCAAGGGCGCGTACTTCGCCAACCCCTGCTACACGCAGATCCACCCGACCTGCATCCCGGTCTCCGGCGACCACCAGTCGAAGCTGACCCTGATGAGCGAGTCGCTGCGCAACGACGGCCGGGTGTGGGTGCCGAAGGCCAAGGGCGACAACCGCGCCCCGCGGGACATCCCCGAGGACGAGCGGGACTACTACCTGGAGCGGATCTACCCCTCCTTCGGCAACCTGGTCCCCCGGGACATCGCCTCCCGGGCCGCGAAGAACGTCTGCGACGAGGGTCGCGGCGTCGGCCCCGGCGGGCTCGGCGTCTACTTGGACTTCGCCGACGCGATCCAGCGGCTCGGCCGCAAGGCCATCGAGGCGAAGTACGGCAACCTCTTCGAGATGTACGAGCGGATCACCGGTGAGGACCCGTACGAGGTCCCGATGCGGATCTACCCCGCCGTGCACTACACGATGGGTGGCCTCTGGGTCGACTACGACCTCCAGTCGAGCATCCCGGGCCTGTTCGTGATCGGTGAGGCCAACTTCTCCGACCACGGCGCGAACCGCCTCGGCGCCTCCGCGCTGATGCAGGGCCTGGCGGACGGCTACTTCGTGCTGCCGAACACCCTCGCGAACTACCTGGCCTCCGGCCCGTTCGAGAAGGTCGACGCCAGCCACCCCGAGGCGGTGGCGGCCCGCACCGAGGTCGAGGACCGGATCCAGCGGCTGCTCGCGATCAACGGCGACCGGACCGTGGACTCGTTCCACCGGGAGCTGGGCCAGATCATGTGGGAGCACTGCGGCATGGAGCGCACCGAGGCCGGGCTGCGCAAGGCGATCGACGAGATCCGCACGCTGCGCGACGAGTTCTGGCAGCGGGTCCGCGTCCCGGGCGACGGCGAGGGGCTCAACCAGTCGCTGGAGAAGGCCGGCCGGGTGGCCGACTTCTTCGAGCTCGCCGAGCTCATGTGCATCGACGCCCTGCACCGCGAGGAGTCCTGCGGCGGCCACTTCCGGGCCGAGCACCAGACCCCGGACGGTGAGGCGCAGCGCGACGACGACCGGTTCTCCTACGTGGCGGCCTGGGAGTACACCGGCACCGGTCAGCCCGTGCTGCACAAGGAAGACCTGACCTTCGAATACGTCCACCCCACGCAGCGGAGCTACAAGTGAACCTGACCCTGCGCATCTGGCGCCAGAAGGGCCCCGAGGACAAGGGTCAGATGGTGACCTACCAGGTGCAGGACGTGTCCCCGGACATGTCCTTCCTGGAGATGCTCGACGTGCTCAACGAGCGGCTGATCCTCGACGGCGAGGAGCCGGTCGCGTTCGACCACGACTGCCGCGAGGGCATCTGCGGCATGTGCAGCCTCATGATCAACGGCGAGGCGCACGGTCCGCAGCGCGGCACCACCGCCTGCCAGCTGCACATGCGGCAGTTCAAGGACGGCGACACGATCGACATCGAGCCGTGGCGCGCCCGGGCCTTTCCGGTCGTCAAGGACCTGGTGGTCAACCGGAGCGCCTTCGACAAGATCATCGCCGCCGGCGGGTACATCACCGCGCCGACCGGCAGCGCCCCCGAGGCGCACTCCACCCCGGTGGCCAAGGCCAACGCGGACGCCGCCTTCGAGTCGGCCGCCTGCATCGGCTGTGGCGCCTGCGTGGCCGCCTGCCCGAACGGCTCCGGCATGCTGTTCACCGCCGCCAAGATCAACCAGCTCTCGCTGCTGCCGCAGGGCCAGCCCGAGCGGTACACCCGGGTGATCGGCATGGTGGACGCGCACGACGAGGCCGGCTTCGGCGGCTGCACCAACATCGGCGAGTGCGCGGCGGCCTGCCCGAAGGGCATCCCGCTGAACACCATCGGCCGGCTCAACCGGGACTTCCTCGCGGCGGCCGCCAAGCGCGCCGGCACCCCGGGCTCCTGAGCCCGCACGGCGGCCACCCGCCGTCGACCGCACCGACCGCCGCGCCCCGCACCGGGGCGCGGCGGTCGCCCCTTTTCCGGGAGTACGTACGCTCTGGCGCCGGCCGGCCCGGACGCCGGCCCACCCACCGGGCACCCGCTCATCGGCGTCCTTCGGACCTGAGTCGCTGGTGACATCACCAGCTGGCCGAGCAGGGCCGGTGGCCGGTTCAAGTCCCCCCTCCCGGGTAGCAGTCCGATGGACGGCACCGAAGAGGGGACATTCAGGCATGAAGGCACTGACCTGGCACGGGAAGCGGGACGTCCGCGTCGAGGACGTCTCCGACCCCGAGATCGAGGAGCCGACCGACGCGATCGTCCGGATCACCTCGACCGCCATCTGCGGCTCCGACCTGCACCTGTACGAGGTGCTGGGGCCGTACCTCAAGCCCGGCGACGTCCTCGGGCACGAACCGATGGGCATCGTCGAGGAGGTCGGCCCCGGGGTGACCCGGCTCAACCCCGGCGACCGGGTGGTCGTCCCCCTCAACATCGCCTGCGGGTCCTGCTGGATGTGCGACCGCCGGCTCTACGCCCAGTGCGAGACCACCCAGGTGACCGGCGCGGGCAAGGGCGCCGCGCTGTTCGGTTACACCTCCCTCTACGGCTCCGTCCCCGGCGGGCAGGCCGAGTACCTGCGCGTGCCGCAGGCCCAGTTCGGCCCGATCACGGTCCCGCAGACCGGCCCCGACGAGCAGTGGCTGTACCTCTCCGACATCCTGCCCACCGCCTGGCAGGCGGTGAGATACGCGGACACCCCGCCCGGCGGCACGCTGGCCGTGTTCGGCCTCGGCCCGGTCGGGCAGTTCTGTGCCCGGATCGGCCGGCACCTCGGTGCCGGCCGGGTGATCGGCCTGGACCTGGTCCCGGAACGGCTGGAGCTGGCCCGCCGGCACGGCATCGAGGTGCTCGACGTGACCGAGCTGGACGACGTGCCCGGCGCGCTCATCGACCTTGTGGACGGGCGCGGTCCGGACGCGGTGATCGACGCGGTCGGCATGGAGGCGCACGGCGCGCCGCTGGGCAAGGTCGCGCAGGCCGCCGCCGGCCTGCTCCCGGACCGGGTGGCCCGGGCGATGACGGACAAGGCCGGCGTGGACCGCCTCGCGGTGCTGCACGCCGCGGTCAAGGCGGTCCGGCGCGGCGGCACCGTCTCGATCTCCGGGGTGTACGGCGGCGAGCAGGACCCGATGCCGCTGATGGAGATGTTCGACCGGGGCGTCCAGCTGCGCATGGGCCAGTGCCACGTGCGGCGCTGGGTCGACGAGATCATCCCGCTGCTCACCGCCGACGACGACCCGCTGGGTGTGGCGGACCTGCGTACCCACCGGCTGCCGCTGGCGCAGGCGCCGCAGGCGTACGAGATGTTCCAGAAGAAGGAGGACGGCTGCGTCAAGGTCGTGCTGGCGCCGTGAGCCGGACGTTGCCCGGGTGGATACGGTGTACTGCGGGAGACGGCGGAGGGACGGATCATGCGGGCACCGGCGGAGCGGGAACTGGACCGGGCACTGGGCAGGCGGATGTGGCGGATGACCGGGCTGGCGGCGGTGGCCGGGCTGGCCTGGGCGGCTCGGGACGTGCCCGCCCAGCTCGGCGGGCGGCTCAGCGGCGCCCGGGCGGAACGCGCGGCCCGCTCCCCGCAGTACCGGGACGGCACCTTCCACAACGCGGCGACCACCCGCACCATGGTCGCCGACCCGGGCCGCAACCTGCTCAAGGAGCTGCTCTTCGGCAAGCAGAAGCGGCGGCCCACCGCGTCCGTGCCGCTGCTGCGCCCGACCGACCCGGCCCCGGCCGGGACCGAGCGGGAGCTGTCCGTGGTCTGGTACGGCCACGCGTCCGCGCTGATCGAGATCGAGGGGCGCCGGGTGCTGCTCGACCCGGTGTGGAGCGATCGCTGCTCCCCGTCCAACGTCATCGGCCCGCGCCGGATCCACCAGCCGCCGGTACGCCTCGACGAGCTGCCCCGGGTCGACGCCATCCTCATCTCGCACGACCACTACGACCACCTGGACATGGCCACGGTGCGGGGCCTGCTCGCCCACCAGTCCGCGCCGTTCCTGGTGCCGCTCGGGGTCGGCGCCCACCTGGACCGGTGGGGCGTGCCGGAGGAGCGGATCGTCGAGCTGGACTGGTCGGAGAGCCACCGGATCGGCGGGCTGACCGTGACCGCCACCGCCGCCCAGCACTTCTCCGGGCGCGGGCTGCGCCGTGACGGGACGCTGTGGAGCTCCTGGGTGGTCGCCGGGGCGCACCGGAAGGTCTTCTACACCGGCGACTCCGGCTACTTCGACGGCTACGCCGCCATCGGGGCCGAGCACGGGCCGTTCGACGTGACGCTGATGCAGATCGGGGCGTACGACCGGGCCTGGCCGAGCATCCACATGTTCCCGGAGGAGGCGGTCGCCGCCCACCTCGACCTGCGCGGCGGGCTGTTCATCCCGGTGCACTGAGCCACCTTCAACCTCGCGCTGCACGACTGGTCCGAGCCGGTGGACCGGCTCTGGGCCGAGGCGAAGGCCCGGGACGTGCGGCTGGCCGTGCCCCGGCCCGGCGAGCGGGTGGTGGTGGACGACCCGCCGCCGGTGGACGGCTGGTGGCAGGCGATCGCCTGAGCGGTCGCCCCGAGGGGCTCAGAGCACGAAGGCGTCCGTCCAGAGGGCGCCTGAGCGCCCGGAGAGGGCGTCCAGCATCGCCACCGCCTGGCCGTCGGTGAGCTGCGCGACGAAGTCGACGATCGCCCGCCCCCGGGCCCGGCCGATCCGGTCCGGCGTACGCGGGTGCAGCTCGGCCTCGGCCAGCTCGACCAGGTCGTGCAGCCGGCGGGGCAGCCGGGACTCCTCCTCCGGGTCGAGCAGCCACTCCCAGAGCGCCTCCACCAGGGTGCCCAGCAGCCGGGCCTGACCGCGCTGGTGCAGGGCCAGGTCGGGGCGGGCCAGCACGAACCGGTGGTGGACGAACTTGAGCACCTGCACCTCGTGCCACTGCGCCCGGGCCAGCAGCACGTACCCGGAGCGCACGTCCGGCTCCGGGGTCACCGTGATCGCGTCGACGAACCGGGTGGACCAGCGGGCGGAGAACCGCGCCACGTACTGCTCCGCCTCGATCGAGCCATCGAAGGGCAGCGCCAGCAGCCCCTCCACCAGTTCCTCACGGACGTGCTCCACGGCGGCGGCGAACGCCTCGTCGTCGGCGGTCCAGGCGTCCTTGCGGTGCACCTGCCGGCGCAGCCGCTCGATCGCCGCGCCGGGCCGACGGCCGGCCGCGGTCAGCGCCGACTCGGTGATCGAGCGGAAGTGCCCGCACTCCCGCTGCCAGGCCATCAGCTCGGCGGCCACCGCGCCCTGCTGGAGCACCCCGACCCGGTAGAAGTCCTCCACGTCGTGGATGGCGTACGCGATGTCGTCGGCGGTGTCCATGATGGACGCCTCCGGGGTCTGCTGCCAGTCCGGGATCCGCCCGGCGAACGGCTCCCGGGCCTGCCGCAGGTCGTCCACCTCGGTGCGGTACGCGCCGAACTTCACCGACCCGCTCTCCGGGTCGTCCAGCGGGGCGGCCGCGCCGCGCGGCGCCGGCTCCAGGTGCCGCGGGTGCGGGTCGGGATGGTCGAGCCGGGTCCACGGGTACTTCAGCATCGCCGCCCGGACCGCCGCGGTCAGGTCCAGGCCGGTGGTGGCCGCGCCGCGGATCTCGGTGCTGGTGACGATCCGGTACGACTGCGCGTTGCCCTCGAAGCCGTCGGGCAGGCCGAGCCGCTGCCGGGCCAGCCGGTCCAGCACCCGCTCCCCCAGGTGCCCGAAGGGCGGGTGGCCGAGGTCGTGGGCGAGCGCGGCGGCCTCCACCACGTCCGGGTCGCAGCCGCCCAGCTTCTCCAGCAGGTCCCGGTGCGCCGGGTCGGCGGTCAGCCGCTCGGCAATCGCCCGGGCCACCTGGGCCACCTTCAGGCTGTGGGTGAGCCGGTTGTGCACCAGCAGGCCCGACCCGCCCGGGCTGATCACCTGGGTCACCCCGCCCAGCCGGGCGAAGAACGGCGACGCGACGATCCGGTCCCGGTCGGCCCGGAACGGGCTGGCGGCCAGGTCGCCCAGCGCCCGGGCGCTGCCCCCGAAGAGCCGCCGGGCCCGCGGATCCGCAGGTACGTCCATGATCGCCACGCTAGCGCAGCCGACCGGCCGGCAGCGACGGGTCGCTGGTGCGGCCCGGGCAGCCCGCTGTCCTACAGGCGTTCCACCACGGGTCCCGAGCACCGGTTGCGCGCGTCGAAGACGTAGCGTGCGCGCCTGGTCACCATCTCGTAGTCGAAGACGTCGTGGTCCGTCGCCACGATCACCGCGTCGGCCGCGTCGACCTCCGGCTCGGTCAGCTCCACGACCAGCACCCCGCCGGGGATGTGGTGCGGCTCGGCGTACGGCTCGACGGCGCGGACCTCCGCGCCGAGGTCGCACAGCCGCCGGGCCACCTCCGCCGCGGGCGAGTCGCGCATGTCGCCGGTGTTCTTCTTGTACGCCAGGCCGAGCAGCAACAGCCGGGCGCCGCTGACCGCGCGGCCGGTCCGGTTGAGCCCGGCCATGATCCGTTGCGTCACGTGCTCGGGCATCTCGTGGTTGACGTCGTTCGCCAGCTCGATGAAGCGGAACTGCCGACCCAGCCGCCGCTTGACCTGCCAGGAGAGGTAGCAGGGGTCGATCGGCAGGCAGTGCCCCCCGACCCCGGGCCCGGGCCGGAACGGCATGAACCCGAAGGGCTTCGTCTCGGCGGCCGCGATGGCCTGCCAGATGTCGATGTCCAGGTGGTGGGAGACCATCGTGAGTTCGTTGATCAGGGCGATGTTGACCTGCCGGAAGGTGTTCTCGATCAGCTTGGTCAGCTCGGCCACCCGGGTGGAACTGACGGGGACGGTGCGCGCCACGATCCGGCGGTAGAACTCGTCCACCCGGGCCAGCGCCGCCGGGTCCACCCCCGAGACCACCTTCGGCGTGTTCTCCAGCCGCCAGGTCGGGTTACCCGGATCGATCCGCTCCGGGCTGTAGCCGAGGTGGAAGTCGCCCGGGCTGCACAACCCGCTGGCCGACTCCAACAGCGGACGCAGCAGTTCCTCCGTGGTGCCCGGGTACGTGGTCGACTCCAGCACCACCACGCAACCCGGCCGGACGTACGGGCCGATGCCGGTGCCGGCCTGCTCCACGTAACTGAGGTCGGGGGTGCCGTCGCGGAGCGGGGTCGGCACGGTGATCACGCAGACGTCGAAGCCCTCGGCATCGGCGTACTCCGCGCTCGGACGGTAGCGGCCGCTGCCGAGCGCCCGACCGAGCCGGTCGGCCGGAATGTCCTCCACGAAGGACTCACCCGAGGCCAGCCGCTTGACCCGGTCGCTGTCGACGTCCAGACCGACAACGTCGAAGCCCGCCTCGACGGCCCGCATGGCCAGCGGCAGACCGACGTAACCCTGGCCGATCACGACCAGCTTCTCAGCACTCACCCGGGCTCCAGACAGACGCAGGAATCATCTGGTTGGAGGCTAGAGGGATTTTTGATGCCGTAAGTCCGTTTTGACGATTTCGACGACTCGCCGACCCCCGGGGGGTCGCCGGGGTGCAGGCGCGTCGGGGGCGGCCGGCACAATGCAGGGCGGAACCCACCCGAGAAGGCGGATCAGATCGTGACCCAGTCTGTTCATCAGCGGATCGCCGAGGAGCTCGGCGTCGCGGAACGTCAGGTGCGGGCGGCCGTGGAGCTGCTCGACGGCGGCGCCACCGTGCCGTTCATCGCCCGTTACCGCAAGGAGGCCACCGGCCTGCTCGACGACGCGCAACTGCGCACCCTCGAGGAGCGGCTGCGCTACCTGCGCGAGCTGGACGAGCGGCGCGCCGCGGTGCTGGAGTCCATCCGCAGCCAGGGCAAGCTCGACGAGGCCCTGGAAGCGCAGATCATGGCGGCCGACTCGAAGTCCCGGCTGGAGGACATCTACCTGCCGTACAAGCCGAAGCGGCGGACCCGGGCCCAGATCGCCCGCGAGGCCGGCCTCGAGCCGCTCGCGGACACGCTGCTCGCCGACCCCACGCAGGACCCCCGGGCCACAGCCGCCGGCTTCGTGGACGCCGACAAGGGCGTCGCCGACGCCGCCGCCGCGCTGGAGGGCGCCCGGGCCATCCTCATCGAGCGCTTCGCCGAGGACGCCGACCTGATCGGCACCCTGCGCGAGCAGATGTGGTCGCGGGGCCGGCTGGTCTCCCGGGTACGCGAGGGCCAGGAGAGCGCCGGCGCCAAGTTCGCCGACTACTTCGACTTCGCCGAGCCGTACCCGAAGCTGCCCTCGCACCGGATCCTCGCTGTGTTCCGGGGCGAGAAGGAGGGCGTGCTCGAGCTGACCATGGACCCGGAGGCCGAGGGCGACTCCGACGCCGTGGTCACCGGCCCGACCCGCTACGAGGCGGCGATCGCCGGCCGGTTCGGGGTCAGCGACCAGGGGCGCCCGGCCGACCGGTGGCTGGCGGACACGGTGCGCTGGGCCTGGCGCACCCGGATCCTCATCCACCTCGGCGCCGACCTGCGGATGCGGCTCTGGCAGGCGGCCGAGGAGGAGGCCGTCCGGGTCTTCGCCACCAACCTGCGCGACCTGCTGCTCGCCGCGCCCGCCGGCGCGCGACCCACCATGGGCCTGGATCCGGGCCTGCGGACCGGCGTGAAGGTGGCCGTGGTGGACGCCACCGGCAAGGTGGTCGCCACCCACACGATCTACCCGCACGAGCCGCGCCGGCAGTGGGACGCCTCGATCGACATCCTGGCGAAGCTGGCCGCCGCGCACGGCGTCGAGCTGGTCGCCATCGGCAACGGCACCGCCAGCCGGGAGACCGACAAGCTGGCCGGCGACCTGATCAAGCGGCACCCGGAGCTGAAGCTGACCAAGGTGGTGGTCTCCGAGGCCGGCGCCTCGGTCTACTCCGCCTCCGCGTACGCCTCCCAGGAGCTGCCCGGGCTGGATGTTTCGCTGCGCGGCGCGGTCTCCATCGCCCGCCGCCTCCAGGACCCGCTCGCCGAGCTGGTGAAGATCGACCCGCGCTCGATCGGCGTCGGCCAGTACCAGCACGACCTGTCCGAGGTGAAGCTGTCCCGCTCGCTCGACGCGGTCGTCGAGGACTGCGTCAACGCGGTCGGCGTGGACGTCAACACCGCCTCCGCGCCGCTGCTCACCCGGGTCTCCGGCATCGGCGCCGGGCTGGCCGAGAACATCGTGCTGCACCGGGACGCCAACGGGCCGTTCCGCACCCGGGCCGATCTCAGGAAGGTGCCCCGGCTCGGGCCGAAGGCGTTCGAGCAGTGCGCCGGCTTCCTGCGGATCCCCGGTGGGGACGACCCGCTGGACTCCTCCAGCGTGCACCCCGAGGCGTACCCGGTGGTGCGCCGGATCCTCGCCCACACCGGGCAGGACCTGCGCGCGCTGATCGGGAAGTCGGCGATCCTGCGTGGCCTGCGGGCCACCGACTTCGTCGACGACACCTTCGGCCTGCCCACCGTCACCGACATCCTCGCCGAGTTGGAGAAGCCCGGCCGCGACCCGCGCCCGGAGTTCCGGACGGCGACGTTCGTCGAGGGCGTCGAGACGATCGGCGACCTGCGGCCCGGGATGGTGCTGGAGGGCGTGGTCACCAACGTGGCCGCGTTCGGCGCGTTCGTCGACGTCGGCGTGCACCAGGACGGCCTGGTCCACGTGTCCGCGATGTCGCACACCTTCGTCAAGGACCCGCGTGACGTGGTGAAGTCCGGTGACGTGGTGCGGGTCCGGGTGCTCGACGTCGACGTGCCGCGCAAGCGCATCTCGCTCACCCTGCGGCTGGACGAGGAGGCGCCGGCCGCCGGCGGTCGTTCCCAGGGCGGCGACGGCCGCCGCGACCGCAGCACCCAGGCTGGCGCCCAGCGTGGCACCGGCCAGGCCGGCGCGCAGCGTGGCACCGGCCAGGCCGGCGCGCAGCGTGGCCAGAGCGGCAGCCAGGGCGGCGGCGGTCCACGCGGCGGCCAGAGCGGCAGCGGCGCGCGCGGCGACCGGGGTGGCTCGCGGGGCACCGCCCAGCAGCGCCCGGGACGCCCCGCTCCCGCCCCGGCCAACAGCGCCATGGCCGACGCCCTGCGCCGCGCCGGCCTGGCCTGACCCCCTCCCCTCCCTGCCCCCTCCCCGCCCCGTCGATCTTGCACTTCGGGTTGGCCTTTTGTCCGCTCAAGACCCGCTCGTCCCCACCACAACCGCAAGATCGCCGGGGTGGGGCGGGCGGGGGTGGGGCGTATCGTCGGCAGGTGTGACGGACGGCGGGGTGGAGTGGCGGGAGCGGCGGGGGCGGGCGGTGCGGGCGCACGCCGAGGCCGACGCGCGGCAGCGCGCGGCCGAGCAGGCCGAGGCGGCGGCGCTGGTGGGCCGGTTCGCCGCTGAGGCGACCCGGCGCGGGCTGCGCACCGACCGTCTCACCGCCGCGCCCTACAACGGACGTGGGCGCTACCGCACCCCGCTGACCGGCTGGTACATCGACCGGGTCCGGAGCAGGGCGGTGGGCACCGACGGTCGGTTCTACCTGTTGGCCGTGCCGGCCAGTCTCCGGTCCCGGCTGCTCGGCGCCCGGCTCGAGCCGTCGGCGCCGCCACTGGTCGTGGGCCGGGGCGGCCGCGACGGGGAGTCGCTGCCCCTGTCGACGCTGCTCAGTCTGCGGCTCGAGGCGGGCGACGACTGGCGCTGACCCCGGTCGCCTCCCGGTCGGCCCGCTGCCGGGGCACGCCCCGGTCCGCCCGCTGCTCCACCCGCCGCCACCAGCACCACTGCACCACCAGGGTGAGCAGGCCCGCCAGCACGATCGCGGCCAGGTTGATCACCAACTGGAGCGCCGAGCCGGCCGCCTCGGGCCAGACCCCGTACGCCGCCGCGACCGCGACGTTCGCGGCCGCCGGCACGGTGGTCACCGAGATCAGCACCCCGACCAGGGAACCGGACTTCTTCGAGGTCAGCGAGAGCATGCCGGCGACCCCGGCGAGGATGCCCACCACCCAGGAGAGGGCGTCCGGACGCCAGATGAAGTCGGTCAGCGGGCGGTCGGCCAGCAGCATCCCCCGGTCGACCAGGCCGACGGCGGTCAGCACCCAGGTGCTGAGGACGGTGACCAGCATGGCGGCCAGGAAACCGACCACCAGGGCCTGAACCGACCGGACGATGACCCGCGGTTGCCGCCGGAGCAGCGCGACGCACAACGCGGCGAGCGGGCCGAACTCCGGGCCGACCACCATCGCGCCGACGATCAGGATCGGCTGGTCGAGCAGCACGCCGATCCCGGCGATCATCGTGGCCACGATGATGAGCGCCAGGAACGTGCCGCTGAGCACCGTCTGTTCCCCGGTCTTCGCGGCGATCTCGTCCCAGACCACCGCGTCCTCCCCGTACCCGGGTGCCGCGCGGGCCGCGCGTTCCGCCGCCGCGGAGAGGGTCACCTCGACGTCGTCGGCCGAGATGCCGCCCCGCGCCTCGACGCCGAGGTCCCGGAGCCGCCGCAGCACGCTGTCGGCGCTCTCCCGGACCACGTCGCACAGCACCAGGTCGCCCTGGGGTTGCCGCGCGGCGCCGGGCAGCACCACGAGGTGGGTGACGCCAGGTTCCGCGGACAGCACGTCGACCACCGCGGACGACCGGTCCGGCGGTGCGATCACCCGGAGATGCAACACGGCGGGTACTCCCTGCGGCTGGGCGGCTCCCACGCCGCCGGTCGCCGCACTGTACCCGTCAGGCCACCGGCTCTCCCACGACTGGGACGGGCGGGGCGGCCGAGATCCCGTAGCAGTTCATCCGCCGTCCCTCGCGGGTGGCCCAACTGCCCCGCAGCGTCCAGCCCGCCCGCCGGTAGAAGTCGTTCACCCGGTCGTTGCCGTCCGCGTCGGTGGTCAGGTATGCCGAGGTCACGCCGCGCCGGCGGACCTCGCGCCACCAGGCGTCGATGAGCCGTCGGCCGTGCCCGCCGTGCTCGGCTTCGGGGTCGACGCAGATCGAGCTGAGCAGGGCGCCCCGGGTCTCGACCGGAACGCCGCCCCGGTAGGCGACCCCACGCAGCACCCGCAGGGCCACCGCCGGGCGGCGCAGCACCGCCGGCACGCTCGCCAACGCGAGCCGCGGGCCGCGCTGCCGCAGCAGCCGGCGGAAGAACAGCTCCGGGGCGACGGTGCCGACGACCGTGCCGACCAGACGGCCGTCCGGGTCCCGGGCGACTGCGGTGACCGCGTCGGGGTCCCGGACGAAGCCGGCGTAGAACTCGCGCAGGAAGGGCTCGCCCAGCGTGGACAGGAAGAACCGCTCGAACGCGCGCAGGTGCAGCGCGGCGGCCGAACGGACGTCGTCGGGACGCAGGACGTCGAGGTCGCCGAGGGTGCCGGGGCTCATCGGCGGTCCCCCGCGCCGGCGGCGGCGCACAGCGCCTCCTCCACCCGTCGGACCCCGGAGGCCAGGGAGTACTCCCGGTCGTAGAACTCCCGGCCGTCCCGGCCGAGCAGGTCCAGCTTCTCCCGCCCGAACGCGCACAGCTCACGGACGGCGTCGGCGATCGAGCGGGGATCCCCGGGTCGGGCGGTGATCCCCGCGCCACTCGCGGATGCCACCGCCGCGGCGTCACCGTCCGCCGCGACGAGCAGCGCGCGGCCGGCGGCGAGGATGCCCTGGACCTTGCTCGGCATCGTGTACGCCGACATGCCGGTGGGCCGCAGGCTGACCACGTGCGCGTCGCCGGTTCGCAGCAGCGCCGGCATCCGCTCGGCGGGCAGCCGGCCGAGGAACCGCACGTTCCGCAGCCCGTGCCGCGCGACCTGCCGGCGCAGGCGTTCCTCGGCCACGCCGGAGCCGGCGAGCAGGCAGACCAGCCGGGGGTCGTCGACCATCGCCAGGGCGTCGACGAGGGCGTCGAGCCCCTGCGCCTCGCCCATCGTCCCGGCGTACACCAGGACGATCTGGTCGTCGCGCAGGCCCAGCTCGGCGCGGAGGTCGCCGGGATCGGCCCCGGCGGGTTCGTCGGCCCACATCGGGATGTGCACCAGCTTGTGCTCGGGCACCCCCCGCCGGACCAGCAGTTCGCCGACCCCGGGCGAGATGTACGCCACCCGGGCGGCGGACCGGTACATCGCCGCGCACCAGCCGGCCATGCCCCGGGCCAGCAGGCCGCCCCGCCGGCCCGCGCCGAGGAAGCCGCTGGCCTGCGCGCTGTCCGGCCACAGGTCGAGCACGTGCAGCACCACCGGGATCCGGTGCGCGTAGCGGGCGAACCACATCGGGAGCGAGACGGTGATCGGGGAGTTGCTCACCCAGAGCGCGTCCAGGCCACGCAGGACATCGGTGCCGGAGGCGAGGGCCGAGGCGGCGAAGGAGCCGTAGGTGGCCAGCCGGCGCAGCGCGGAGTCGTCGTGGCTCGGGTAGAGGGCGACCCGGCGGATCCGCACCCCCTCGGCGTCCACCTCGTCCTGCCGCCGGCTGATCCGGTAGCCCGGGGCGAGCCGGCCGGTCGGCCAGTTCGGAAAGCCGGTGAGCACCTGGACGTCGTGGCCGCGTCGAGCGAGGCCGCGCGCGAGGCTGCCCGGCAGCGCCGCCGGCCCTGGCTCGGGGTCGTACCACTGGGTCAGCAGACCGACCCGCATTCGTCACCTCACGAACCAGTTTCATAAACGGGCAAATAGTCACCAGAAGGGGCGAAGCGAGTTTAACCTCCGACGAGGCAAAACGGACGCAAGGCAGTAAAGAGGAGTTCCGGTGCGAGACAGCAGACTTCCCTTCGCGTTGCCTGACATCGGCGAGGAGGAGATCGCTGCCGTCACCGCCGCTCTCCGCTCGGGATGGCTCTCCAGCGGGCCGTTGGTGCCGCGGTTCGAGCAGCGGTTCGCCGAGGCGTGCGGACCGGGGGTCAGCGCCGTCGCGGTGAACTCGGCGACCGCCGGCCTGCACCTGTCGCTGGAGGCGCTCGGCGTCGGACCGGGCATGGAGGTGCTGGTGCCGACCTGGACCTTCACCGCCACCGCCGAGGTCGTCGTGCATCTGGGCGCCGAGCCGGTGCTGGTCGACGTGGACCCGGTGACCCTGAACCTGGATCTCGCCGACGCGGCCCGGAAGGTCACGTCGAGGACCGTCGCGGTGCTGCCGGTGCACTTCGCCGGGCGGCTCGTCGCCCCGGCGGAGTTGCGTGCGTTCGCCGAGCGCCACCAACTGGCCGTGGTCGAGGACGCCGCCCACGCCTTCCCCGCGAGCAGCCAGGGCGTCGCCGTCGGGGCCGGGACGAGCGCGGCGACGGTGTTCAGCTTCTACGCGACGAAGACGATCACCACCGGCGAGGGCGGGATGGTGGTCACCCGCGATCCCGACCTGGCCCGGCGCCTGCGCACCACCCGGCTGCACGGCTTCGACCGGGACGGCTTCGACCGCTACCGCAGCGACCGCCCGGCCTGGCGGTACGACGTGGTCGAGGCCGGCTGGAAGTGCAACCTCACCGACCCCGCGGCCGCCCTCGGCCTGGTCCAGCTCGACCGCGCGGAGGCCATGCGCTCGCGCCGGGAGGAGATCGCCGGCCGGTACCGGGACGCCCTCGCCGGACTCCCCCTCGACCTGCCCGCACCGGCCCCCGCCGGCGACGTGCACGCCTGGCACCTGTTCGTGGTCCGGCTGCACCCCGGCACGTCACCCGACCGGGACGAGTTCATCCAGGAGATGTCCCGCCTCGGGGTGGGCTGCAGCGTGCACTTCATCCCGCTGCACCAGCACACCTACTGGCGGCGCCGGTACCACCTCACCGACGCCATGTTCCCTGTCGCCAGCGCCGAATTCGCGCGCGTGGTCAGCCTGCCCATCTTCTCGGCGATGACCGACGAGCAGGTCGACCGCGTCATCACGACCGTCCACAAGGTGCTTCAGTGATCAAAAGACTCTTCGACCTCGCCGTCGCGGCGGCGGCCCTGATTCTCTGCGCCCCCGTCCTGGCCGTGATCGCCCTGGCGATCCGGCTGGACGACGGCGGGCCGGTGCTCTTCCGACAGGAACGCGCCGGCCGGGGCGGACGCAGTTTCCACATCCACAAGTTCCGGACCATGCGCACCGGACCCGGCGCCGCCGTCACCTCGGACACCGACGACCGGATCACCCGGGTCGGGCGGCTGCTGCGGGCGAGCAAGCTCGACGAACTCCCCCAGCTCTTCGACGTGCTGGTCGGCCACATGAGCCTGGTCGGCCCCCGACCCGAGATCCGCCGGTACGTCGACTGCTGGCCGCCGCTCGCCCGCTGGCGCATCCTCTCCGTACGTCCCGGCATCACCGACCCGGCGTCGATCGCGTATCGCAACGAGTCGGCGGAACTCGCCCGGGTGGCGCAGCCGGAGGAGTACTACCTGTCGGTGGTGCTGCCGCGGAAGGTGGAGATGTACGTCCGCTACGTCGAGAACCGCAGCTTCCTCGGCGACCTGCTGATCCTCGCCCGCACCGTGCAGGCGGTGCTGGTCCGCTGACCCGCGCCGAAGGGGGCCGGGGACATCGTCCCCGGCCCCCTTTCCGTGCCCCGATGACGCTGCTCAGCGGCGGATGCCGGCCCAGTCGTGGTGGCGGCGGACGGTGGAGAGGATGAAGTCGACGACCCGGCGGGAGGTGTCCGGCACCTGGTAGTCGACCGGGCAGGGCACCCCCGCGGCGGCGACCTGGTCGACCGTCACCCGGACCGCCTCCAGCACCCCGTCCGGGTCGAGGCCGGTCATCACGATGCCGCCCGCGTCCAGCGCCTCCGGCCGCTCGATCGAATCGCGCAACGTCACCGCCGGGAAGCCGAGGATCGCGGCCTCCTCGCTGATCGTGCCGCTGTCGGAGAGCGTGCACCGGGCCCGGCGTTGCAGCTGCACGTAGTCGATGAACCCGAACGGCTCGTGGAAGGTGATCCCGTCGAGGGTCAGCGCGTCGGCGGCGAGCGCCTCCAGCCGCTTGCGGGTACGCGGGTGGGTGGAGACGAGCACCGGCAGGCCCCAGGCGTCCCGCACGGCGCGCAGGCAGTCGAGCAGCCGGCCCAGCCGGTCGGGCCGGTCGACGTTCTCCTCCCGGTGCGCGCTGACCAGGAAGTACCCGCCCTCGTCCAGGCCGAGCCGGTCGAGCACGGTCGAGCGCTCGACGTCCGGCAGGTAGTGCGTCAGCACCTCCCGCATCGGCGAGCCGGTGTGCAGGATCCGTCGCGGGTGCAGCCCCTCGGCGAGCAGATTGCGCCGGGCGTGCTCGGTGTAGACCAGGTTGAAGTCGGCGACGTGGTCGACCAGCCGGCGGTTGGTCTCCTCCGGCACGTTCAGGTCGAAGCAGCGGTTGCCCGCCTCCATGTGGTAGACCGGCACCCGCATCCGGCGGGCCATCAGGGCGCCGATGCAGCTGTTCGTGTCGCCGAGCACCAGCAGCGCGTCCGGGCGCAGCTCGGCGATGGCCTCCTCCATGCCGATCAGCACCCCGCCGAGCACCCGCCCCAGCGAGGAGGTGTCCACCCGCAGGAACCGGTCCGGCTCGCGCAGCCGCAGCTCGGTGAAGAACACGTCGGAGAGCGAGCGGTCCCAGTTCTGTCCGGTGTGCACGAGAACGTGGTCCACGGTGCGGTCCAACCGGTCCAGCACCCGGGACAACCGGATGATCTCGGGACGGGTGCCGACCACCGTCATCACTCGGGTCATGCCTGTTCCTCCCTCACGCCGCCACCACGGCCGGCTCCGCGGTGGTCAACTCCACCGGCTCGGGCCAGGTGTCGGGCCGGCCGGGGTCGAAGACCTCGTTGGTCCAGAAGAGGGTGAGCAGTTCCGCCGACCCGGTGTTCACGATGTTGTGCGCCCACATCGTCGGCATGTCCACCACCACCGGCTCGGTCCCGTCGACCGGAAGCCGGACGATCGTGTCGTCGCCGACGCGGCGCAACCGGATCTCCGCGCTACCCCGCAGCACACAGAACCGCTCCACCTTGGCGAGGTGGAAGTGCTCCCCCCGGACCACGCCGGGACGGCTGGTGGAGCAGAACGTCTGCCCACCGCCGCCGTGCACCCGGACCGTCTCCACCAGCTCGCCGCGCGCGTCGGCGCGGCGGGTGGTCGGCAGTGGGTAGTGCGCCGGGAAGCAGTGCGACCGGTAGGTGTTGAACAGCCGCACGGCGTGCCGGTCGGTCAGCGGCGGGATGTCGCCGGTGCGGTAGAGCGCCGCGAATCCGCCGAGCCGGTCGGCCAGCTCCCGCACCCCGATCCGGAGGCCCGGCATGTCGGCGTCCCAGGAGCCCCCGTCCGGGGCGGCCATCAGCCGGGCCGCCGCGTCGGTGACGTGCACCAGGGTGAGCTCGCGGTCCTCGTGCACCTCCGGCGAACGCTGCTCGGCGAGCATTCGGCAGAAGGTGGCCACCACGGAGTTGTAGTAGGGCTGGCCGTGCTCGCCGTACAGGTTCGGCAGCCGCACGTCCACCAGGTCCGGCCGCGCGGCCGCCAGGGTGACCGCGGCGACCGCCTTCGAGTCGCCGTACGGCGTGCCGTTGCCCGCCTGCACCGAGTTGGCGAAGACGACCGCGCCGGGCGGGATGACGCAGCGGCGCAGCCCGCGGACCAGGGCGGCGGCCAGCTCGACGTTCCCGGCGGCCACCTCACGGGGGTCACCCCGGTTCACCCCGGCCAGGTGCAGCACCCGGTCGACGCCGTCCAGCTTCGCCGCCAGCACCGCCTCGTCGAGCAGCGCGGCCCGGTCGATCAGGACCGGGTCCGGCCAGCCCAGGGCGCGGGCGAGCACGCGGACGTGCCAGCCGAGGAAACCCTGACCGCCGGTGATCGCCAGCCTCAGCATGCCAGCACCGGGTCCCGCAGGGCCAGCTCCGCGCGGATCTCCGGCAGGGTGCGCAGCAGGTCCATGATCTGGGGTACGTCCAGGCGCGGCGCGTTGGCCGAGTTGAAGTCCTCGGCCGGGGGCTCGCGCAGCTCCCCCTCGGAGGTGTAGAGCGCGTAGTTGAGGTCACGTGCGTCGATGGGCACCCGGAAGAAGTCGCCGAAGTCGTCCGCCTGGGCCAGTTCCTCCCGGCTGGCCAACGTCTCGTCCTGCTTCTCCCCGTGCCGCACGCCGATCACCTCGGTCTTCGACGGCACGTCGAACAGGCGGCACATCGCCTCGGCCAGGTCGCCGATCGTGCACGCGACCGCCTTGCGGATGAAGACGTCGCCGGGGCGGGCGTGCTGGAAGGCGTGTTCCACCAGCTCCACCGAATCGGTGAGCGACATCAGGAAGCGGGTCATCCCCGGGTTCGTCACCGTGGGCGCACGTCCCGCCTTGATCTGCTCGACGAAGAGCGGGATCACGGAGCCCCGCGAGTACATGACGTTGCCGTACCGGACACAGGAGACGACCGTCCGGCTGCGCGGGTTGTTGCGCGCATGCGCCTGGGCGACCTTCTCCATCAGCGCCTTGCTGATCCCCATCGCGTTGACCGGGTAGACGGCCTTGTCGGTGCTCAGCACCACCACCGAGCGCACCCCGTTGCGCTCGGCGGCCTCGATCACGTTGGCGCTGCCGAGGATGTTCGTGCGGACCGCCTCCAGCGGGAAGAACTCACAGGACGGCACCTGCTTCAGCGCGGCCGCGTGGAAGATGAAGTCCACGTCGTGGCTGGCCAGGCGCACCGAGTCCGCGTCCCGGACGTCGCCGATCAGGTACCGCACCCGGTCGTCGCCGAGCTGGCGACGCATCGCGTCCTGCTTCGCCTCGTCCCGGCTGAGCACCCGGACCTCGCCGACGTCGCCGTCGAGCAGGCGACGCACCATGGTCTGGCCGAAGGAACCCGTGCCACCGGTGATGAGCACCCGGCGTCCCGCAGTCAAGAAAGTCACTGACGCTCCCGTTGGTTGGCTTGCGTGGACGGGCCGACCCGGGGTGAGCAGGGTCCGGCCCGCACTTGCTGTAACGAGGAAGCGCGCAGCCCGAAACGCCATAAAAGGTACAGACTCGCATTAACGTCGCAGGATGGACGATACCGGATGTCCGTGGTCGCGCCAATGCGCCGCGCGGGCGGCCATCAAGTGTTATAACTCCTTGGATTGATTTGCGCGATTTAGGCGAATTCTTCTCATCGACGTTCTCCGACCACGCCGGCGGCCGATCGGGCCGCACGGCAGGCGGGCATCGCGGAGGACGAGCCGAGACGGAACGAGGCGATGGCGACATGACCTTGGTACGCAGCGACGTGCGGCAGGGCACCGCCTGGTCAGGCCGGACAGCGACCCTTCCCGTCCTCGACCCCGCGCCCGACGCCGCGATTCACCGCACCACCGCGGCCACGGCGTCGAACGGGAAAGTCCTCCACGGCCTGCGACCGTGGCTGCCCCTGCTCGTGGCCCTGGCCTGGATGCTCGGCACGTTCGGCGCCTTCTGGCTGGGTGGGCAGGCGGACGAGGTGCCGGATCCGGCACGGCTCTGCCTGTTCGTGCTGAGCGCGACGACCGTCTTCGCCCTTGGCTACGTGGCTCGGATCGTCCTGCGACCACCACAGGCCCGTCCTGCCGACGACACCCCGCAACGGATGCGTCGCATCCACCGGCTCGTCTTCTGGGGTGCCTGGTACTACGCGGCGCTCGGCGCGGCGCTCCTGCTGGAGTACGGCGCGAACAGCCCCGGGGACATCCTGCGGAGCATCATGGACCCCGCCGACAGCTACGCGAGCAAGTTCGCGATCTACCAGGCGCAGCAGGATTCGGGGCGGGTGAGCCTCCCGATCCAGGTGCTGACGCTGCTGGCCGTCCTGTCGACCGCAACTGTGCCGCTGCTGGCGGTCCACTGGCGGGGGCTCACCCCTCGGCTGAAGACGACGGCACTGCTCGGCATCAGCGTCTACATCGTGTTCTTCCTGTACATCGGGACCCTCAAGGGCCTCGGCGACACCGTCGTGATGGCGCTTGCCGGGCTCATGGTGGCCTCCGTGGCCCGGCTCCGCATCCGCCGACGGCGGCCGACGCGACGCGGAGTCCTCGTCGCGGTGGTGCTGCTCGCCGTCTTCGGGTGGTACATGGTCGGCAATCAGGCGGCCCGCGTCAGTCTGTTCGGCACCCAGGACGTCATGCGAGCCAACCCGGCGGTGGCGCGCGTGGTCGGGAACGAGGCGGCCACGGGCGTCGCGGCCACCATCTTCTATCCGACGCACGGCTACCTGGGCCTGGCCTACAACCTGGAGACCCCGTTCGAGTGGTCGCGCGGCCTGGGCGCCAACCCCGCGGTTGCCTCCTACGCCGGTCAGTACCTGAAGGCGGACGTCACCGAGCATCCTCCGTATCCCACGCGCACCGAGGCCCGCACCGGCTACCCGGCCGGCTTGTACTGGTCGACCGCGTACCCTTGGCTCGCCTCGGACCTGACCTTCCCCGGGGTGGTGGCGCTGATGGGACTGCTGGGCTGGTTCCTGGCCCGATTCTGGACCGAGGCCGCCTACCACCGCGAGATCCTGCCAACACTGATATTCGCGCAGCTCGCGCTGGTCATCGCCTACCTGCCGGCGAACAATCAGCTGGGTGCGTCCCGGCCGGGGCTGATCGGCCTGGTCACTCTCGCCGTGCTCTACGCGGCCACCCGCGTCAACCGCCGCGCACGCGCGCTTCGGTCCGCCGAGCCGACCTGAGGTTCCCGGGCAAGCGGCAAGCATGGTCGCCTGCCGCCGGCCGCTGACGCCCCACGCGGGTGTCCTTCCGCCATCGAGGGCGTTGCCCGTCGGTGGTGCAGGGGCTGCGCATCCGGGCTCCACGGCGAGGCCCGCCAGGATCTGGCCGGGCGGGCCTGGCGACGTCAGGCGTCCGCCCGGACACCCCCGTCCCGGTCGTCCGCACGGGCGGCCCGGTGTCCGACCGCGACCGTCGGACCGCCGGCCATGGCCGGCCGACCCGTCGCACCCGCGGTGAGGCCGGCCAGGAAGGACCGCAGCCGCTCACCCTGGGCTTCCGGGGAGCGTCCGTTCCGGACGAACGCGGCCCCGCCGGCGCCAAGGGCCCGGGCCGCCGCTGCCGGCAAACTGAGGACAGCCGCGATGCTCTCCCGCAGCCCGTCGGCCGTGTCCGGTTCGGCGAAGCGCAGCCAGGGCGCGTACTCGGGGGGTATGCCGGGCAGGCGGGTGGTGACCACCGGCACCCCGGCGGCAAGGTACTCGATGAGCTTCGACGGGAACGAGTACCGCACGAATCCCTGGTCGACCGGCCGGGGGTTGACCAGCACGGCGGCGGTGGCGAGCCGGCCCACCAGTTCGGCGCGGTCGAGTACGGCCGGCGGCCGGATCCGGGGGTCCGCCTCGGCCTGCGCCCGCAGCCAGTCCGTCAGCTCGCCGCGCCCGTACAGGCACAGCCGCAGGTCCGGGTCGGGCAGCCCGCGGAACGCCTCGACCAGCCGGTCGACCCCGTAGGCCCGGGTCAGCCCGCCCGCGTAGGCCACCTCCCGCACGGCGGGACGGGGTGGCGCCGACCGGTCGACCGGGGGCGGCGCGAAGATCCCTTCCATGACGAGCCGGGGCTTGCCCGGCGCGAAGTCCTCGGCGAGCGCCGAGGTCAGGGCGACGACGCCGGTGCACCGACGCAACGCGGCCCGGACCAGCGCCACGTCGATGCCACGCAGCAGGCGGAGCAGCCGCCCGTCGGTCGGCTGCGCCACTCCGGGGGGATCGGTGAGCACCACGACGACCCGCAGGTCGGACCGGCGGGCGGCCAGCGCCCCGAACCAGAGGAACGGGCTGTGCACACCGTGGACCATCAGCACGTCGCTGCGGTGCTCGCGCAGGCCGCGGGACGCCGAGCGGCACGCCGCCGCGAAGCGGGTGAGGTGCTTGGCGCCGAGGAGGTTCACGAAGCCGAGCAGCCGGCCGTCGATCCCGTCCTGACGGAACCTCCCCCCACGGAAGACGACCTGGCGGTTGCGCGGGTACGTGGAGACCGGCGCGGCCGAGACGAGTTGCACGGGACAGCCGCCGGCGCGGAGGCTGCGGGCCACCGCCCAGGCGAAGGTCTGCGTCTGGGTCGCCAGGACCGTGTCCCGGGCGGTGATCCGGGCGAACACGTCGTCCGGCACGGTGAAGCCGAGCAGGGTGACCCGCGGCGCGCAGGTGTCGTTCACGACAGTTCCCCGAGGATCCGCCGGTACGTCCCGTCCAGCGTGGCGAGCATCGCGTCCAGGCTGTAGCCGTTGTCGACCACCTTCCGCGCCAGGTCGCCGACGTCCCGGCGTTCCGCCGGGTCGGCGAGCAGCGGTGCGATCGCGGCGGCCAGCGCCGACGGGTCGGCCGGCGGTACCAGCCGACCGCCGCCCTGGCGGAGGACCTCGACGTTTCCGCCCACGGCGGAGGCGACCACCGGCAGGCCGTGCGCCATCGCCTCCAGCAACGCGTTCGACAGGTTCTCGTGCAAGGAGGGGAACACGAACAGGTCGGCGGCCGAGAGCAGGTCGGGCACGTCCGAGCGGCCGCCGAGCAGCCGCACCGTCACCGGCCCGGCGTCGCGCAGCGCCGCCTCGATCCCCGCCCGGTCGGGTCCGTCGCCCGCCACGAGCAGCACCCGACGAGCCGGCCCCGGGGGCAGCCGGCGCAGCGCCCCGGCGAGGGTCGCGAAACCCTTTTCCCAGGTCAGCCGACCGACCGTGAGCATGACCAGGTCGTCGCCGGTCAGGTCGAGCGTGGCCCGGACCCGCTCCCGGGCCGCACGCGGCTCGGCCGGCACCGGCACGCCGTTGGGTATCACGCCGACGAACCGCCGGCCCACCCCGGCCAGGAAGTCCCGGCCGGCGGCGTACTCGCAGACGGTGGCGACGTGCGTGGCGGCCCGCAGGGTGAACGGTTCCGCGCCGTGCACGAGCAGCCGGTGCCGCCAGGACCGCCCCGCGTACCGCAGGTCCCGTACCGTCCCGTGCACGGTGACCAGGATCCGCCGGCACCCGGCCAGCCGTGCCGCGAGTACCCCGTGGAACCCCTCGTTCTGCAGGCCGCGCACGTGCACCAGGTCCGGCCGCACCCGGCGCAGCAGGGTCACCCACTCCCGCAGCAGCGCCACGTCCAGGCCGCCGTTGCCGCGGTGCTGGTGCATCCGGACGAACTCGTAGCGCTCGGCGAGCGGCGACGCGAGCACCCGCTCGACCGCGGTCAGCGGGCCGTTCGCCCCGGGCGAGCCGGCGTAGTGCTGGACGACCACCGGTCGGCTCACCGGTCGCCTCCCGCCACCGGCCGCCGTCCGGAACGGTCGGCTCTCCCCCTCGGCCTCCACGTCTCCCCCTCGATGACACGTCGCGACGCTGCGACCAGTACAAGCAGGACAGCGTACGATGATTCCGGCAAATACCTCTTACCTATATGAACGACTGAATTGCCGAGGTGGCATGGACCAGACCGCAGCGACCTCCGTCGCACCGTCCCCGCGCGCCGTCGCCGCACCGGTGTCGCCTCGACTGCTCGTCCTCAGCGCGTTCCGGTTTCCGCACGGCGATGCCATGTCGAACCGGCTCCTCCAGCTCACGCGCTCGGCCCCACCGGCGGGAGGCACCGCCCTGGTGGTCAACGACTGGCCGGACGACGGGAGTCGGCCGCACCCCGCCCCCGCACTGCCACCGGAGGTGCGGCTGCTCACGCTCACCGGCCGCTTCCACGGTCGGCCGGCCCGGTGGCTGCGCCGGCAGGCGCGACCGATCCGGGTGCTGCGCGCCCTGCACCGGGCAGGCGTACAGCGACGGGAGCTGAGCTGCGTCTACGTGCCGTTGAACCTGTTCGGTTTCACGAGCTGGGCGGTCCTGCGGGCCGTCCTGCGCGTCCCGGTGCTGGTCGACGTGCTCGAACGGCACGACCCGGGGCAGTTTCCCCGGGGGCGGCTCACGCCCTACTTCCTCCGCCACCGGTGGTCGTCCCTGCTCGCCGGCCGCCTCGCCGACCGGGTGGTCACCGTCTCGGAGACCCTCGGCGCCCACTACGCGCGGCGCGGCCGCCCGGTCCTGGTGGTCCCGCCGCAGGTCGACTGCGCGGAGTACGCCCCGCCCGAGCCACCGCTCCTGGCCGGCGGCCTGCGGATCCTGTACGCCGGTTCACCCGGCCCGAAGGACCTCCTCGCCGTCGTGCTGCGGGGCCTGGCCATGCTGCCCGCACCCGAGCGGCGCCGGGTCCAGCTGGTGGTCGCCGGCGTGTCCCGGGAGGACGCTCCCCGGTCGTCCGACCTGGACGCCGGCCTGCTCGACGCCGACTCCGTCACGTTCCTCGGCCGGGTGTCCCGGGACCGGGTGCTCGCCGAGCTGCGCCGGTCGCACTTCTCGGTCCTGGTCCGGCCGGACGCCGGCTACGCCCGGGCGGGCTTTCCGTCGAAGGTGCCCGAGAGCCTCGCCGCCGGCTGCCCCGTACTGCTCAACCACACCAGCGACCTCGCCCGGTACGTGCGAGACGGGCGGGAGGGCATCGTGCTGGACGGGCCCACCGCGGAGGACGTCCGCCGCGGGCTACGCCGGGCGCTGCACCTCGACGACGCGCAGTGGCGACGGATGAGCCAGGCCGCCCTGGCCCGCGCCCGCGACTTCGACTACCGCTCCTGGACCTCGACGGTCCGCACCTTTGTCGACAGTGGCGCGGTCGACGCCGCGAACGCTCCCGGCAGGTCGGCCAGCGCGGCCAGTTCCTCGTCGCCCAGCCGCCGGTCCGCCGGGTAGAGCGCACACTCGTGTTCGCGGATGGTCGCCACCGGCCACCGCAGCCGGATGATCCGCGCCGGGTTTCCGGCCACGATCGCATAGGGCGGCACCGACCGGGTCACCACGGCCCCCGCCCCGACGACCGCACCACGTCCGATCGTCACGCCGTGCAGCACGATCGCCCGGGTGCCGATCCACACGTCGTCCCCGATGGTCACGCCCCGGTCGTACCGCTGGTCGCCGGGTTGCTTGCCCACCGCGATCATCGGCCGGCCGACGAGGTCGGTGCGGTGGTTCCCACCCCGGATGGTGACCTCCGGGCCGAACATGACGTTGTCGCCGATCCGGATCCGCCCGCGGGCGGCGATCAGCATCGGGCGGTACCCGAGGTCGACGTTGCTGCCCAGCTCGATCGTCTCGAAGGAGTACACCCCGTCCGGATCGAAGACGACGTTGTCCCCGCGGGCCGCGAAGCGCCCGGCCAGGGCCCATCCCCGGACCGCCCGGCGGATCCGCCGACCGGCCGTCCACCCCAGGTCGGCCGCCGACGCCAGTCGCCGCAGCACCGGGCCCGGCCGGCCGCGCCTCACCCGCACCGGGCCACCTCCGCACCGACCGCCTCAGCGCCCGGGAACACCGTAGTGCTCCCGAATCACCGCGGCCTTCTGCTGGGCCGGCAGGTGCCCGCAGCCCAGGGATTTCGCGCGCATCGCGGTCAGGTACTCGTCGGTGCTGCGGATGACCCGCGCGGGCACCCCGGCGGCGACGCTGTTGGCCGGGATGTCGCGGGCCACCACCGAGCCGGCGCCGATGATGCACCGGTCGCCGATGGTCACCCCGGGCAGGATGATCGAGCGGACGCCGATGTAGACGTCGTCACCCACCCGGATCGGCGCCGTCCACTCCAGGTCGGGGTGCTCCCGGCGCAGGATCAGCGTCCCGCCGTCGTGGGTGACGAACTGGACTCCCGCGGTGATGAAGACGTTGTCACCGAGCGAGACCAGCCAGGGCTCGGAGCCGAACATGGCGCGGTCGATGCCGTAGAAGCGGACCCGGCCCCTCAGGTCGACCCCGATGGAACGGGCGAACCCCTCGGGATCGCGGGCGCAGGCCCTGCGGTCGCGTACCGTCGCGACCACCCGGCGAACCGTGTCAAGCATGGCGGCAGACCTCCAACGGATCTGTGGGGTGGGCGGAGACGACGATCAGCACCCGGCGGTACCCCAGCACTGCGGCCGGGAGGACCGTCACGGCGTAGGCGAGACTCGCCACGACGGCGACCCCGGTCAGGCCCAGAGCGTTCGCGAGGTAGACCTTCGCGGGTATCGACAGAGCCAGGCACGCGGACCAGCCGGCCAGTTGCGGACGGAGCAGGCCGAGGCTGTTCTGCGCCATGAACAGCGGCGCGGCGCAGGCCAGCAGGACGGAACCCACGGCGAGCGCGGCGAACAGGCCGGTCGGCAGCCGAGCGGGACCATCGTCGCCGAGCCAGAGCCGCAGCAGGTCGTTGCCGAAGAACACCAGCCCCGTCGCCGGGACCGCGACCGCCGCCGCCGACAGGCAGACCATCCGGGCCGTGGTCCGTCGGACCCAGTCCAGGTCGCCGCGGGCGAGCGCCTCTCCGTTCGCCGGCCACAGCGGCAGATTGACCAGGGTGACGAAGAGCGCGAGCAGGGCGAAGAGCCGGAGCACCACGGCGTAGGTGGCCGCCTCCGCCAACCCGAGCACCCGGCCCACCAGGAAGGCGTCGAGGTTCAACGCCACCGAACTGAGGACCGAGACAGCGAAAAAGGCGACACCCAGCCGGAGCAGCCCGCCCGCGCGGGCGAGGTCCACGGCGTCGAGACGCGGACGCAACCGCGGATACCGCCGGCCGAAGAGGTGGATCGTGTTGACGAGGTTCGTCGCCGGCACCGCCAGCACCGCGGCCGCGATGACCGGCAGCGGCCCGAGATCGGCGCGGACCGCCAGGAACACCAGGGCGACGGAGACCAGGCTGCCGCCAGCCTGCCACAGGTTGCTCCGGCCCACCTCCTGGTAGGCGTACTGGACCCGCTGCACCAGGGCCAGGGGAAGGTTGAGCAGGAACGCGCCCAGACAGACCAGCATGACGGGCCGCACGTCCCCGGCCACCCCGGCGGCCGGGACGCCGAACAACGCCGGCCAGTCGACCAGTCGGACCGAGCCGGCCAGTACGGCGAACAGGACCAGGGCCGCGCACGCCAGCAGGGCGTAGGCGGTGCCGATCTCCCGCGCCGCCGTGCGATCGTCGCCCTCGGCCCGCAGCCGCGACAGCCTGGTCAGCAGGCCGTTGCCGAGCCCGAAGTCGGCGAAGAGCGCCATGCTGGTCAGCGAGGTGACCGCCATCCAGAGCCCGTACCGCTCGGGGCCGAGATAGCCGAACGTGAGCGGCGTGACCACGAGCGGAGCGGCCAGCCCGACCGCCTTGCCGGCCAGCGAGGAGACGATGCCCACGGCCAGCGTCCGACCCCGCGAGGTGGCGGTCGGCGGCGGGGAGCCCTCGGACACCAGCGATCCGGCGGCCCCCACCGGACGGGCCCGGTGCGCCACCGGCTGGTCGGTCATCCCACCGGCTGCTTCGACATCCGGGTCGCGTACCACTCGACGGTCGCGCGAACTCCCTCGGTCCACGGCACCGGCGACACGTCCGGGAAGAGCGCCCGCAGCGCCGAACTGTCCGCCTGGGAGTCCCGGACATCGCCGGGGCGGGGCGCCTCGTGCACGATGTCCAGCCGCCGGCCGAGGACCCGTTCCAGCTCGGCGATCAGTTCGAGCAGCGAGATCCGCGCCCCGAACGCGAGGTTGACGACGTCGGGAGCGCAGACCCGACGCAGCACCGCGTCCACGATGACCGAGGTGACGCTGCCGACGTAGGTGAAGTCGCGGGTCTGCCGACCGTCCCCGTGGACGCGCAGCGGCTCCCCGGCCAGCGCGGCAGCGACGAACCGCGGCACGACCGCGGCGTACGCGTGGTTCGCGGCCTGGCGGGGCCCGAACACGTTGAAGAAGCGGAAGGGCAGTACCGACATGCCGTAACAGGTTCCGTACGCGAGGGCGTACGCCTCGGTGGCGAGCTTGGAAACCGCGTACGGGCTCACCGGCATCGCCCGGAGGGTCTCCACGCGGGGCAGCACCGGGTTCGACCCGTAGACGGAGGAGGAGGACGCCACGATCACCTGCGGCACACCGTGGCGGCGCGCCGCCTCCAGCACGGTGAGGGTGCCGGTAGCGTTGGCGTGGTGGCTGCGCATCGGATTGTCGATCGAGCGGGGCACCGACCCGAGGGCGCCGAGATGGACGATGCTGGCCGCCCCCGCGACGGCCTCGTCGAGCAGCTCGGCGTCGAGCACGCTGCCCTGGAACAGGCGAACCGGCAGGTCGAGCAGGTTGTCCAGGGACCCGGTGGACAGGTCGTCCACCGCGGCGATCCTGCTCACCTGCGGCACCTCCGCGAGCGCCCGAACCAGGTTGGAGCCGATGAAACCGGCCCCTCCGGTCACTACGATCTTCACGGTCCCTCCCGTCCGATCGGGGGCGCGACGACGCCCGGCCGTCACGCCGCACCCGACCGGCTCAACGAGCGGCAACCAGGCAGGATGCGCGAAAAGTCACCTTTGTGCCTGCGAGTCCGGATCCGCTCCGGGACCGGCACGGCGAGCGGCCCGGGCACCGGCGGCCTGATCCCACCACCGGCGCAGCTTCCGGTACGCCCGCCGGGCCGTCCGCACATGTGATGAGCTGTACCGGTGGCGGGCTACGTGTTCGGGCTGGTCCTGCATCCCACCCGGGACGTCTCGGAGGTGCTGGGGATCATCGAGGAATGGGCGGCCCAGCACGGCAAGACCCTGGCCGTCCGGACCGAGGACGCGCACCGGGTACCGCCGTCGGTGGAGCTCGTCCCCGCCGGCCAGCTCGCCGCCCGGTCGGACGCGCTGATCAGCATCGGCGGTGACGGCACGATGCTGGGCGCGCTGCGCTCGGCGATCCGGGATCCGAAGCCGGTGCTCGGGGTGCACCTGGGGAAGCTGGGCTTCCTCGTCGAGGTGGAGCCGCCGGAGCTGCCGCGGGCGCTGGAGCGGCTGGTCGCCCGCGACTTCACCGTCGAGTCGCACGCCTGCCTCGCCTGTGACGTCTGCGGCGACGACGTGGTGGCGTTCAACGACATCGCCCTGGTCCGCCACCCCGGGGCCGGCTTCGTCACCGCCACCCTCGCCGTCGACGGCCAGCGGTACGGCTACTACCGCTGCGACGCGCTGGTGGTGAGCACGCCGACCGGCTCGACGGCGTACAGCTACGCGGCCGGTGGGCCGTTGATCTCCCCGGCGACGCAGGCGGTGGTGGTCACGCCGTCGGCCCCGATGGCCGGCATCTCCCGCTCGGTGGTGCTCTCCCCCCACGAGACCATCCACTTGGAGCTGCGCCCGGACTCGGCGCCGGTGGCGGTGGAGATGGACGGGCTGGTCATCCGGGAGGCGGCGACCGAGGGCGCGGTGCACGTCCGGTACGTCCGGGACGCCGGCCTGGTGGTCCGCCTCGACCCGCGCCGCTACCAGGAGCGCAACCAGCTCAAGCTGAGCCTGCTCGACCTGCCGCTGCTGCCCGACCAGCTCCGGGAACTGCTGCCCGAGGGGATGCGGGAACAGCTCAACCGCCGCGAGCTGCCCCCGCCCCGATAGGGCCCTGGGCCGCCGTCACGCCTTGGCGAGCACCTCGGTGACGAGCGCCTTCGCCTCCTCCTGGATCCGGGTGAGGTGCTCGGGCCCCTGGAACGACTCCGCGTAGATCTTGTAGACGTCCTCGGTGCCGGACGGCCGGGCGGCGAACCAGCCCGACCCGGTGGTCACCTTCAGCCCGCCGATGGACGCGCCGTTGCCCGGCGCGGTGGTGAGGATGGCGGTGATCGGCTCGCCGGCCAGTTCGGTCGCGGTCACCTGGTCGGGGGACAGCTTGGCGAGGACGGCCTTCTCCTCCCGGCTGGCCGGGGCGTCGATCCGGGCGTACGCGGGGGCGCCGAAGCGGTCGGCCAGCTCGGTCCAGTGCTGGCTGGGGCTCTTCCCGGTGGTCGCGATGATCTCCGAGGCGAGCAGGCAGAGCAGGATGCCGTCCTTGTCGGTGGTCCAGGTGCTCCCGTCCCGGCGCAGGAAGGAGGCGCCGGCGCTCTCCTCGCCGCCGAAGCCGACCGCGCCGTCGAGCAGGCCGGGCACGAACCACTTGAAGCCGACCGGCACCTCCAGCAGCGGGCGGCCCAGGTCGGCGGCGACCCGGTCGATCATGGAGGACGAGACGAGGGTCTTGCCGACGGCCGCCGCCGGACCCCACTGGTCGCGGGTGCGGAACAGGTGGCCGATCGCCACCGCCAGGTAGTGGTTCGGGTTCATCAGGCCGCCGTCCGGGGTGACGATGCCGTGCCGGTCGGCGTCGGCATCGTTGCCGGTGGAGACCTGGAACCGGTCGCGGGCGGCGATCAGCGAGGCCATCGCGTTCGGCGAGGAGCAGTCCATCCGGATCTTGCCGTCGCCGTCCAGGGTCATGAACCGCCAGGTCGGATCGACCGTCGGGTTGATCACCGTGAGGTCGAGCCGGTGCCGGTCGGCGATCTCCCCCCAGTACGCCACGCTCGCCCCGCCCATCGGGTCCGCGCCGATCCGCACCCCGGCGTCCCGGATCGCGTCGATGTCCAGCACCGCGGGCAGGTCGTCGACGTACCGGGCGAGGAAGTCGTACCCCCCGGTGGTGTCGGCGGCGCGGGCCCGCGCGTACGGGATGCGCTGCACCTCCTTGAGCCCGGCGGCGAGGATGGCGTTCGCGCGCTCCTGGATCCACTTCGTGACGTCGGTGTCGGCCGGCCCGCCGTTGGTGGGGTTGTACTTGAACCCGCCGTCGTCCGGGGGGTTGTGCGACGGGGTGATCACGATGCCGTCGGCGAGACCGCTGGTGCGGCCCCGGTTGTGGGTGAGGATGGCGTGCGAGAGCGCCGGCGTGGGGGTGTAGCCGTCCCGGCTGTCCCGCAGCACGGTGACGCCGTTGGCGGCGAGCACCTCCAGCGCGCTGGCCTCGGCGGGGGCGGAGAGCGCGTGGGTGTCCCGGGCGAGGAAGAGCGGGCCGTCCAGGCCCTGCTCCCGCCGGTAGTCACAGAGCGCCTGGGTGACGGCGAGGATGTGGTCCTCGTTGAACGCGTTCCGCAGGCTGGACCCGCGGTGCCCGGAGGTGCCGAAGGAGACCTGCTGCGCCGGGTCGGCCGGGTCCGGGTGCTCGGCGTAGTAGGCGGTCACCAGCCGGGGGACGTCGACCAGGTCGGCGGGCTCGGCGGGCTGGCCGGCACGGGGATGGGCCACTTGCGGATCCTCCTCGGGAGTACGGGCGGTCAGAGCTCGACGCGCTGACCCTTGCCGATCACGACGATGCCGTTGTCGGAGACGGTGTAGCGCTGCCGGTCCTTCTCCAGGTCGACGCCGATCTCGGCGCCCTCCGGGACGTAGACGTTCTTGTCCAGGATGGCCCGCCGGACGACCGCGTGCCGGCCGATCTCGACACCCTCCATCAGCACCGCGCCGTCCACGTGCGCCCAGGAGTGGACCTTCACCTTCGGCGAGACGATCGAGTTCTCCACCAGCGAGCCGGAGATCACCGACCCGGGCGAGACCATCGAGGCGACCGCCCGGCCGACCCGCTCCCCCCAGGCGTGCACGAACTTGGCCGGCGGGTACGGCGGCTGGTTGCTGTAGATCGGCCAGTCGAAGTTGTAGAGGTTGAACACCGGGTGGACGTTGATCAGGTCCATGTGGGCGTCGTAGAAGGAGTCGAGCGTCCCCACGTCCCGCCAGTAGCCGCGGTCCCGGTCGGTGCTGCCGGGCACCTCGTTGTCCTTGAAGTCGTAGACGTTGGCCTCGCCCCGCTCGACCAGCATCGGGATGATGCTGCCGCCCATGTCGTGCTTGCTGGTCTTGTCCTCGGCGTCGCGCTCGACGGCCTCGCAGAGCGCCTTCGTGGTGAAGACGTAGTTGCCCATCGAGGCGTAGATCTGGTCGGGCGCGTCGGGCAGCCCCACCGCGTCGGTGGGCTTCTCGCGGAACGCGCGGATCCGCCGGCCGTCCGTGCCGACCTCGATCACGCCGAACTGGTCGGCCATCGACAGCGGCTGGCGGATGCCGGCCACGGTGACCGCGGCGCCCGAGGCGATGTGCTCCTCCACCATCTGCCGCGGGTCCATCCGGTAGATGTGGTCGGCGCCGAAGACGATCACGTAGTCCGGCTGCTCGTCGTTGATCAGGTTGAAGCTCTGGTAGATCGCGTCGGCCGAACCGGCGAACCACCACGGGCCGCGGCGCTGCTGCGCCGGCACCGGGGTGACGTAGTTGCCGAGCATGGTCGACATCCGCCACGTCGTGGTGACGTGACGGTCCAGCGAGTGGGACTTGTACTGGGTCAGCACGACGATCTTGAGATAGCCGGCGTTCGCCAGGTTCGAGAGGACGAAGTCGACCATGCGGTACATCCCCCCGAAGGGGACGGCCGGCTTCGCCCGGTCCGTGGTGAGGGGCATCAGGCGCTTGCCCTCCCCGCCGGCCAGGACGATCGCGAGCACCTTGGCAGCCATGGTGAGACGCTATCCATCCCGCCCCGACTTCACCACTCGTACGGGCACGTTTCCGCACCCGGTGCGGGCCGCGTTTCTGCACTAGGGTGCCGGGCATGACGGATTCCGCACGCCTGCGCGTCGACCTGCTCACCCGCGAGTACCCGCCGGAGGTCTACGGCGGGGCCGGGGTGCACGTCGAGTACCTGGCGCGCGAGCTGCGCCGCCTCGCCGACGTGCGGGTGCACTGCTTCGGCGCGCCCCGCGACGAGCCGGGGGTCACCGCGTACGCCGAGCCGGCGGGGCTGGCCGGGGCGAATCCGGCACTGCGCACCATGGGCGTCGACCTGGAGATGGCGGCCGGCGCCGCCGGCACCGACGTGGTGCACAGCCACACCTGGTACGCCAACCTGGCCGGGCACACCGCGAAGCTGCTGCACGGGGTGCCGCACGTGGTCACCGCGCACAGCCTGGAACCGCTGCGCCCGTGGAAGGCCGAGCAGCTCGGCGGCGGGTACGTGCTCTCCTCCTGGTGCGAGCGGACCGCGTACGAGGCCGCCGACGCGATCATCGCGGTCAGCGAGGGGATGCGGCAGGACGTGCTGATGGCCTACCCGGCGGTGAACCCGGACCGGGTGCGGGTGGTCTACAACGGCATCGACACCGTCCAGTACGCCCCGGACCCCGGCACCGACGTGGTGGACCGGCTCGGCATCGACCCGGGCCGCCCCAGCGTGGTCTACGTCGGGCGGATCACCCGGCAGAAGGGCCTGCCGTACCTGCTGCGGGCGGCCCGGGAGCTGCCCGCCGACACCCAGCTGGTGCTGCTCGCCGGCGCCCCGGACACCCCGGACATCGCCGCCGAGGTGGAGGAGCTGGTCGCCGAGCTGCGGGCCACCCGCTCCGGGGTGGTCTGGGTGGCCGCGATGCTGCCCAAGCACGAGGTGATCCAGGTGCTCACCCACGCCACGATCTTCGTCTGCCCGTCCGTCTACGAGCCGATGGGCATCGTGAACCTGGAGGCGATGGCCTGCGAGACGGCCGTCGTGGCCACCGCCACCGGCGGGATCCCCGAGGTGGTCGCCGACGGCGAGACCGGCCTGCTGGTGCCGATCGAGCAGGCCACCGACGGCAGCGGCAGGCCGCTGGACCCGGAGCGGTTCGTGGCCGACCTGGCGGCGACGATCAACGAGCTGCTGGCCGACCCGAAGCGGACGGAGGAGTTCGGTCTCGCCGGCCGCCGCCGGGCCGTCGAGCACTTCTCCTGGGACACCATCGCCCAGCGGACGCTGGAGGTGTACCGGTCGGTGGGCGCCGCCGGCTGACCCGAGCGCGAAGCGATCTCGCGCAGTAGGTTGAACCGGTGACCGGACGATTCCCGATCGAAGACGTCTCCCCCGTCGTCTCCTGCGGTCGCTACCCGGCCAAGGCGGTGGTCGGCGAGCTGGTGCCGGTGTCCGCCCGCGCGTACCGGGAGGGGCACGACGCGCTCGGCTGCAACGTGGTCTGGCTCGGCCCGGACGGCGGGGCCCGCCCGTTCACCCGGATGCACCCCGGCGAACCGGGCCAGGACCGCTGGCACGCCACCATCCGGCCGGACGCCGTCGGCGAGTGGCGGTTCACCGTCGAGGCGTTCCAGGATCCGTACCTGACCTGGCAGAACGCCGTCACCAAGAAGGTCGCCGCCGGCCAGGGCCCGGCGGATCTGGCCAACGACCTGGCCGAGGGGGCCCGGGTGCTGGAGGCCGCGCTGGAGCTGGTCCCGGCGGCCGAGCGGGAGCGGGTCCGGGCCGCGGTGGTCGCGCTGCGCGACGAGGACCTCGACCTGCCCCGCCGGGTCGGCCCGGCGCTCGACCTGGCCCCGCTGCTCTGGGCTCACCCGGTCCGCGAACTGGTCACCACCGGCGACGAGCACCGGCTCTGGGTGGACCGCCCCCGGGCGCTCTTCTCCGCCTGGTACGAGTTCTTCCCCCGCTCCGAAGGCGCGATCCCGGCCACCGTCGACGCGCCCGCGCAGTCGGGCACCTTCGTCACCGCCATGGAACGCCTCCCCGGCGTCGCGGCGATGGGCTTCGACGTGCTCTACCTGCCGCCGATCCACCCGATCGGGCGGATCAACCGCAAGGGCCGCAACAACTCGCTCACCGCCGGGCCGGACGACGTCGGCTCGCCGTGGGCGATCGGCGCCGCCGAGGGCGGTCACGACGCCATCCACCCCGACCTGGGTACGCCGGAGGACTTCCGCGACTTCCTCGCGGCCGCCGCCGAGCAGGGCCTGGAGGTGGCGATGGACCTGGCGTTGCAGTGCGCCCCGGACCACCCGTGGGTGACCGACCACCCGGAGTGGTTCACCACCCGGGCCGACGGGAGCATCGCGTACGCGGAGAACCCGCCGAAGAAGTACCAGGACATCTACCCGCTGAACTTCGACAACGACCCGGAGGGCATCCGGGCGGAGATCCTGCGGGTGGTGCTGCACTGGGTCGGCGAGGGGATCCGCATCTTCCGGGTGGACAACCCGCACACCAAGCCGTTCGACTTCTGGCACTGGCTGATCCGGGAGGTCAAGAAGGTCGACCCGGACGTGCTCTTCCTCGCCGAGGCGTTCACCCGCCCGGCGATCATGCACGGGCTCGGCAAGATCGGCTTCACCCAGTCGTACACCTACTTCACCTGGCGCACCACGGCGGCGGAGATGCGGGCGTACTGCGAGGAGCTGATCGCCGCGGTCGACTACATGCGACCGAACTTCTGGCCCAACACCCCGGACATCCTGCACGAGTCGCTGCAGCACGGCGGCCCCCCGATGTTCAAGATCCGGGCGGTGCTGGCCGCGCTCCTCTCCCCCTCCTGGGGCATCTACGCCGGGTACGAACTCTTCGAGCACGTGGCCCGCCCCGGCGCCGAGGAGTACCTGGACAACGAGAAGTACGAGCTGCGCCCCCGGGACTGGACGGGCGCGCAGGAGCAGGGCCGCTCGCTCGCCCCGTTCATCGCCACCCTCAACCGGGTCCGCCGGGACAACCCGGCCCTGCACCAGCTGCGCAACCTGCGCTTCCATGACATCGACAACCCGGCGCTGCTCTGCTGGTCCAAGCACGACCCGGACACCGGCAACACCGTCGTCGTGGTCTGCTCCTTCGACTCGCACTCCGTGCAGTGGGGCAACACCACCCTGGACATGCCGGCGCTCGGCTTCGACTGGCACGACCGGTTCACCGTGCACGACGAGCTGACCGGGGCCAGCTACGACTGGGGGCAGCGCAACGCCGTCCGGCTCGACCCGTACCTGCAACCTGCGCACGTACTCACGGTGCGCCGGCCCGCCCCGCCGGCCGAGCCCGCACCCCAGGCTCTGGGGGCGCCCGACCTGACCGTCGAAGACGTACCCGCCGACCTCTCCGGCGGCACCGCCCCGACCGCACCGGCCGAGAAGGACGAGGCACGATGGAGCAGTTGATCGCCGGCCAGGCGTACGACCCGCACGCCGTGCTCGGCGCGCACCCCGCGGACGGGCGCACCACCATCCGCACCATGCGCCGCGGCGCGGGCGACGTGGCCCTGCTCGTCGGGGACGAGCGGCACCCGATGAAGCGGGTGCACGACGTGGGCGTCTTCGAGGCCGTGCTGCCCGGCGAGGTGCTCGACTACCGGGTCGAGGTGGACGGCGCCGTGCACGACGATCCCTACCGCTACCCGCCCACGCTCGGCGAACTGGACCTGCACCTGATCGGCGAGGGGCGGCACGAACGGCTCTGGGAGGTGCTCGGCGCGCGGGTCTTCGACGAGGGCGTGGCGTTCACCGTCTGGGCGCCCAACGCGCGCGGCGTCCGGGTGGTCGGCGACTTCACCGGCTGGGGGCCGGACGACGGCTGGCCGATGCGCTCCCTGGGCGCCAGCGGGGTGTGGGAGATCTTCGTGCCGGACGCACCCGTCGGCGCCCGCTACAAGTACCGCGTCCTCGGTGCCGACGGGCACTGGCGGGACAAGGCCGACCCCCTCGCGGCCCGGACCGAGGTCCCGCCGGCCACCGCGTCGGTGGTGCACTCCTCGACGTACGAGTGGGGTGACGCCGACTGGCTCGCGCGGCGGGCGAAGCGGCGGCCGCACCAGGAGCCGATGAGCGTGTACGAGGTGCACCTGGGCTCCTGGCGGCCCGGTCTCGGCTACCGGGAACTGGCCGAGCAGCTCACCGCGTACGTGACCGACCTGGGCTTCACCCATGTGGAGTTCCTGCCGGTGATGGAGCACCCGTTCGGCGGCTCCTGGGGTTACCAGGTGACCGGCTACTACGCCCCCACCGCCCGGTTCGGCGACCCGGACGACTTCCGTTACCTGGTGGACCGGCTGCACCAGGCGGGCATCGGGGTGATCCTCGACTGGGTGCCGGCGCACTTCCCGAAGGACGAGTGGGCCCTCGCCCGGTTCGACGGCACTCCGCTCTACGAGCACCCCGATCCGCGCCGCGGCGAGCACCCCGACTGGGGCACGTACGTCTTCGACTTCGGCCGCCGCGAGGTGCGCAACTTCCTGGTCGCCAACGCGCTCTACTGGCTGGCCGAGTTCCACGTCGACGGGCTGCGGGTGGACGCGGTCGCGTCGATGCTCTACCTGGACTACTCCCGCCGGGAGGGGCAGTGGGTGCCGAACGTGCACGGCGGCCGGGAGAACCTGGAGGCCATCGCGTTCCTCCAGGAGGTCAACGCCACCGTCTACAAGCACCACGCCGGGGTGGTGATGGTCGCCGAGGAGTCCACCGCGTGGCCCGGGGTGACCCGGCCGACCAGCGAAGGCGGGCTGGGCTTCGGCTTCAAGTGGAACATGGGCTGGATGCACGACACCCTGCTCTACACGTCGAAGGACCCGATCTACCGGCAGCACCACCACCATCAGCTCACCTTCTCCCTGGCGTACGCCTGGAGCGAGAACTACGTGCTGCCGATCAGCCACGACGAGGTGGTGCACGGCAAGGGCTCCCTGGTCGGCAAGATGCCCGGGGACACCTGGCAGCGGTTGGCCAACGTGCGGGCCCTGCTGGCGTACATGTGGGCGCACCCGGGCAAGCAGCTGCTCTTCATGGGCTGCGAGCTGGCCGACGACCGGGAGTGGAGCGAGGAGCGCGGCCTCGACTGGTACCTGACCCACGACCCGGCCCGGGCCGGGGTGCAGCGCCTGGTCGGCGACCTCAACCGGGTCTACCGGGCCACTCCGGCGCTCTGGGCGCAGGACACCGAGCCGGCCGGGTTCCGCTGGATCGCCGGTGACGACGTCGCCAACAACACCGTCTCGTTCATCCGGATCGCCCCGGACGGCGCGACGCTGGTCTGCGTCGCGAACTTCTCCGCCCGGCCACTGGAGGGCTACCGGGTCGGGCTGCCCGCCGCCGGCACCTGGACCGAGGTGCTCAACACCGACGCCCACCACTACGGCGGCTCGGGCGTGGGCAACCTGGGCGCGGTGCGGGCCGAGGGCGTGCCGTGGCACGGGATGCCGGCGTCGGTGGCGCTGCGCGTGCCCCCGCTCGGCGTCCTCTGGCTCCGCCGCGACTGATCCCGCGCCGAAAGGGTCTTGTCGCGCATCCTCCCCCGTCGATAGCCTGCACGCCGCACACGGGGGAGGAAGATCAAATGAAGACGTCTCTGCGCGCCGCGCTGTCCGTCGCGCTGCTCGTCGGCTTCTACGTCCTGGCGCTCGGGCTGGTCCTGGCGCTCGGCGCGGTCGGCATCGAGTACGGCACCGACTGGGACGGCTCCGGCGCCCAGACGTTCCGGCCGTTCGTGGTCGGGGCCGCGATCGCCCTGCTCCTCGCGCTGATCTTCGCCTTCGGGCGGGAGCTGGCCCTCCGCCCGTCCCCGCCGGCCGGGGTCCGGCTCACCCCGGAACGGGCGCCGGAGTTGTGGGCGCTGGTGCGGGACCTGGCCGACCGGGTCGGCACCCGCGAGCCGGACGAGATCCGGCTGGTCGGCGCGGCCAACGCCGCCGTGACCGAGGAGTCGAAGCTGCTCGGCCTGATCCCCGGCTGGCGCACCGTGCTCATCGGGCTGCCGCTGCTGGGCGCGTACACGGTCGACCAACTCCGGGCGGTCCTCGCGCACGAGATGGGGCACTTCTCCGGCCGGCACACCGCCACGGTGCGCCTCGCTCACCGTGGCCGGATGGTCATCGTCGAGACGGTCCGTAACACCACCGTCGGGGTGCTGCGGGCCGTGCTCACCGGCTACGCCCACCTGTACGTCGCCGTCGAGCAGTCCGTCAGCCGGGAGCTGGAGTACGAGGCCGACCGCTACGCCGTGGCCGCGGGCGGCAGGGCGGCGATGGTCAGCGCGCTGCGCGAGATCCGGGTGGTGGGCACCGGCTGGGACGAGTACCTGGAGCGTCACGTGCTGCCGGCGTACGACCGCGGCCACCTGCCGGAGGACCTGTTCGGGGGGTTCGCGGCGTACCTGACCGCGTGCCGCGAGGAGATCCGGGAACGCAGCGTCGAGGTGACGCCGGCCGAGCCGGGTTGGTGGGACAGCCACCCGCCGATCGGTGATCGCATCGCCGCGCTCCGGTTCGTACCGGACGTACCGGTCGCCGCCGACGGCCGCCCCGCCACCGTGCTGCTGCCCGACGTCGACGCGGCCGGCCGACAGCTCCAAGCGGGCCTCTTCGAACGGGCCGGCGTCCGGCTGCTGCCCTGGGACCGGCTCACCCCGACCCTGGCGTACCAGTCCGCCCGAGGGCTGGCCCACCCGCTGTACCAGGCGGCCACCCGGCTCACCGGGCGGGCCGACGCCGACCTCGACCAGTTGCTCGACCTCTTCGCCGCCGACCGGTACGCCGACCTCGCCCGGGAACTCAGCCTGGACACCGACGCCGAGTCGGCCCTGGAGGCGTTGACCGCGGCGTTCGAGGGTGCGGTCGAGGCGGCGGCGGTCGACTCCGGCGTGGCCGCCTGGCGGCACTCCTGGACCGGGCCGCCGGAGCTGCTCACCACCACCGGCGAGCCGCTGCCCCTGGGCGAACTGGTGGAGCTGGCGGCGGATCCCGCCACGGTACCGGCCGCGCGGGAACGCCTCGCCGCGCTCGGCGTCCCCACGTCGGCCCCGGCGCCGACCGGGGCCGCCACCGCCTGAGCCGCGCGCCCGCGGCCGCCCACCGGGTTCCGGCGTGGCGCGAGCCGGCGGAGACACCCTTCAGACCGACATGTCTCTCCGACATGTTCATGTCTCAGAGACATGTCCGTCCCAGCTCTTCTGGCCGGCTCGGACACTACAGTCCGTAGGGAAACTCGCCGTCTTCCTCACCGAGGGTTGATCCGCTCGGCCTCACCGGGTACCGCGTGAACCCGTCGGGGCGCACCGCCCGTACCGCTCCACGGATGCCGGACACCCGGGACGACGAGGCGGAGGAGCTGCCATGGCGTGGAGCAGGAACACCAGCAGGCGCGGGACGACGGGGTCGGCGCGGAACCGGAAGATCGCCGGCGGGGCCGCGCTGGCGGTGGCCGCGGCTGCGGCCTTCGCGGTGGCCACCGGGACCGGGCAGGCCGCGGAGAACTGCCAGGGGCTGGACACCGCGCTGCGGAACAACCTGACCTTCATCGCCGCGCAGCGGCAGAACCCCGACGCCAACTCGGCGGCCCGGATCGCCAACCGGCAGGCCGTGGTCGACCTCATCCAGCAGCGCCGCGCCGCGGCCGGCTGCACGGCCGAGGTCCAGGCAGGGGATCCGGCCCAGCCCGGCAACGGGGGCCAGGGCAACGCCGGCGGCGGCCAGGCCGGCAACGGCGGTCAGGGCAGGGCCGGGGCGACGGAGAACTGCCAGGGGCTGGACACCGCGCTGCGGAACAACCTGACCTTCATCGCCGCGCAGCGGCAGAACCCGGACGCCAACTCGGCGGCCCGGATCGCCAACCGGCAGGCCGTGGTCGACCTCATCCAGCAGCGCCGCGCCGCGGCCGGCTGCACGGCCGAGGTCGTGGCCGGCAACTGAGGATCCGGTGCGGAGCGGGCCGGGCCGTTCGTCAGACCAGGCCCGCTTCGCGCAGGAGTTTCCAGAGGCCGGCGCCATCCGGGGCGGAGAGCCACTTCTGCCCCACCGGGCCGGCGGAGGGGCGGCCCGCGGGTGTGGGCAGGCTGCCGGCGAGCACCGACTGGGTGGGCGAGAGGCGGCGGATCGCCACCCCGGCCACGTTGTCCGGGTGCGCGGCGGCGAACTCGCGGTAGATCTCCTGGTCGTGCTGCCCGTCGTCGCCGATCAGCAGCCACCGGACGTCCGGGAACTCGCGGGCCAGCCGGGCCAGGGTGGCCCGCTTGTGCTCCCGGCCGCTGCGGAACCAGCGGTCGGCCGTCGGCCCCCAGTCGGTGAGCAGCAGCGGCCCGGCCGGGTAGAGGTGCCGGGAGAGGAAGCGGGTGAGCGTCGGCGCCACGTTCCAGGCGCCGGTGGAGAGGTAGAAGACCGGCGCGCCGGGGTGGGCGGTGGCCAGCCGCTCGTACAGCACGGCCATGCCGGGCACGGCGGCCCGGGCGTGCTCGTCGAGTACGAAGGTGTTCCAGGCGGCGAGCAGCGGCCGGGGCAGCGCGGTCACCATCACCGTGTCGTCGATGTCGGAGAGGATGCCGAACCGGACGTCCGGATCGAGGATGCGGACCAACGCCTCGACCGGCTCGGCCTCGGGCACGGTGAGGCGTACGCAGCCCCAGCCCGGGGTGAAGTCCCCCTCGACCACGGTGTCGACGAAGCCGCTGCGGTCGGCGGTCGCCTCCTGGCGTACCCCGTTCGCCTCGATGGTCACCGTCGCGTACTTGGCGGGCAGGGTGGCGAAACTGCGCCAGCCGCGCACCTTCTCCAACCGCCCCCGCTGCCGGGTGTCGGGGCGGCCCAGCAGCACCCGGCAGAGCACCCGCGCCCAGCCCGGGGCGCCGTACCCGGCGTACGCGATGATGTTGACCTGCCACCCGGTGCGCCGCAGCCGGCGTTCCAGCAGGCCGTGCACGGCGTCCTCGATGCGTGCGGCCCGGTGCAGCTGCGGTACGGCCAGTTGGTCCGGCGGTGTGGGTGGCACGCTGCCACCCTGCCACAACCGGACGGGACCGGCCACGCGAGTCGTCTGCGCCGATCCACCCCGCCGCCGGCCGTCGCCGTGACAGACTGCGGTCGCAGGCGACGACGGGGGCGTGGTCGTGTCGAGACCAGTGCGGGACCCGGGGCGCTGGCGTCCGAGGCTCGACCGGCCGGCGCTGGTCGCGCTGCTGCTCGGGGCGGCCGGGGTCGGCTACCGGCTGGTCCTGACGCTGCTGACCCTGCCCACCTCGAACAGCGACGAGGCCACCTTCGGGCTCGCCGCGATGCACATCGCCACCGGCCACGAACGGCCGGTCTTCCTGTACGGCCAGCGCTACATGGGCATGCTGGAGTCGTACCTGGCGGCCCCGCTGGTGTGGCTGGCCGGGCCGAGCTGGCCGGTGCTGCGGCTGCCGCTGCTGGCGCTCTACGCGATCTTCCTGTGGTTGGCGTACCGGCTGACCCGTCGGCTCTTCTCCCCGTGGCTGGCCACCGTCGTGGTCGGCCTGCTGGCGCTCGGCTCGGAGCGGGTGGTGCGGGACCAGCTCACCGTGGTGGGCGGGCGGCCGGAGGGGAAGCCGGCGGTGCTGGCGATGCTGCTGATCGCGGTGGCGCTCGGCGAGCGTCGGGTGCGGCACCGCTGGCTGGCCACCGGCGTGTTCGGGCTGCTCGCCGGGGTGGCGCTCTGGTCCGACTGGCTGATCGTGCCGTACCTGGCGGTGGCCGGTCTGGTGCTGCTCTGGGCGGCGCCCCGGGACCTGGTCGGCTGGCCGGGGGTGCTGCTGCTGGTCGGGTTCCTGCTCGGCGTGACGCCGATGATCAAGGACAATCTGATCGCCCCGGACGGGCAGGACTCGCTGTCCGTGTTCCGGGACATCAGCACCAAGGACGGGGTGACCCCGACCTGGTCGGAGCGGCTGCACGGCGGGCTGCTGGAGGGGGTGCCGCTGGCGTCCGGGCTCTGTCCGGTGGACGGCTGCGCCCGGTGGCAGGAGTGGTTCGGCCTGCTCTACCCGCTGCTGCTGGTCGCCGCCGCCGGGCTGGCGCTGGTCGCGTACCGGCGGGCCGTGGAGGGCGCCGCGCGGGTCCGGGCGGTCGCCCAGCTCGCCCTGGTCGTCGGGGCGGCGCTGACCCTGCTCGGGTACGTCCGCAGCCCGCTCGCCGCCACCGACCCGCTGGGCAACGCCCGGTACCTGTCGGTGCTGCAGATCTCCCTGCCGGCGGTGCTCTGGCCGCTCTGGCTGGCCGCCCGGCACGCCACGCGCGGCACGGCGCGCGCCGGCGCCCGGCTCGGCGGGGCGGCGGCGGGCCTGGTGCTGGCCGCGCTGACCGCCGCCACGCTGGCCGCAACCGTGGCGTTCGTCGCCGACGCGCCGGGGCTGCGCGCCGAGGAGCGTGGGGCCCGGGACCTGGCCGACGCGGTCCGCCGCGCCGGGCTGCACGAGGTGTACGCGGACTACTGGACCTGCAACCGGCTGATCTTCAACACCGGCGAGGCGGTGGTCTGCGGAGTGCTGGACGGCGACCTGACGCCCGGGCAGAACCGCTACCCGGCGTACTGGAAGCGGGTGGGGCGGGCGGCCCGGCCGGGGTACGTGCTGGCGGTGGGGTCGTCGGCGGAGCGCGTGCTGCGCCGGCTGCTCGGCGACCGGGCCGACGCGGCCGTGGTGGCCGAGGTGGGCGGCTATCGCGTGTACCACCCGCAGAGCGCCGTGCGGCCGTGGCGCTGAGCATGGGTCGTACGCTGATCCGATGCTCATCCTGCTGCCCCCGTCCGAGGGGAAGGCCGAGGCCGGCACCGGCCGCCGGCTGGACCTGTCCCGGCTCTCCCTGCCGGAGCTGACCCCGGCCCGCGAGGAGGTGCTCACCGCCCTCGTCGCGCTCTGCGCCGGGCCGGACGAGGCGGCGGCCCGGGCCGCGCTGGGCCTGAGCGAGGGGCAGCGCGGCGAGCTGCGCCGCAACGCGCGGCTGCGGGAGGCGGCCACCGCGCCGGCCGGGCGGATCTACACCGGGGTGCTCTACGAGGCGCTCGACCTGGCCACGCTGCCCCCGGCGGCGGAACGGCTGGCCCGCCGCTCGGTGCTGATCAGCTCCGGCCTCTGGGGGGCGGTCCGGCTCACCGACCGGATCCCGCCCTACCGCTGCCCGGTCGGGGCGAGGCTGCCCGGCGTCGGCGCGCTGTCGGCGTACTGGCGGACGGCCCTCGCGCCGGCGATGACGGCCGCCGCCGGCAGCGGGCCGGTGCTGGACCTGCGCTCCGGGGCGTACGCGGCCACCTGGGCGCCGCGCGGGGCGGTCGCGGAGCGCACCGTGACGGTCCGGGTGCTGCACGAGCGGGAGGTCGACGGGGTGCCGACGCGCTCGGTGGTGAGCCACTTCAACAAGGCCACCAAGGGCCGGCTGGTCCGCGACCTGCTGACCGCCGGCGCCCGGCCGCGCACCGCCGCCGCCCTGATCGGGGCGCTGCGCGACCTCAAGTACACGGTCGAGGAGCAGCCCACGGCGGCCGGTCGCCCCCGCCAGCTCGACATCGTGGTGCCCGAGCTGTAGCGGCCCGCGTAGCCGCAAATTTTGCTCAAGGCTCGGGCGCAGCGGTTTCGCCGTGCCGGCGGTGGGGTCACGGTAGGAGAACCCGACGCAAGGAGCACCCGCGATGGCCCCCGAATCCATCAGTCTGCTCGACCGGCCCCGCCCGGCACCCGTACCGCCGCCGCTGGACTGGCTGACCCTCGCCGACGCGTTCGAGGTGGCCTGCCTGGTTCGCTGCACCCCGCCCCCGGCCACCGACGCCCGCCGGTCCGACGTCGGGACGTACCGGGGCGGGGTCGCCGAGTTCAACCGGGAGGACGCGGCGCGCCGGATGCGGCAGCTGCTCGGCCGGCTCGACGTGCCGGTCCACCACGAACTGGCCACCGGCGGGCTGCGCCGCCGCTACGAGCTGCACCGGCTGTCCGTGCCCCGGGAGCACCGGGCGACGTACGCGGCGCTGCTGGAGACGGGCTGGCGCCAGGGCCGGCGGGAGCTGCTGGGCGGCCCGGTCCCCGGCGCCTCCATGGCCCGGCGGGCCTGGCGGCCGCGGCTGGCCGCCGCCGCCTGGCGGGCCGCGCTGCTGGCCGGCGGCCGGCACGTCCGCCGGCACAGCCTCGGCATCCGGCTGGCCGACCGGGACCTGGCCGCGGTGCTGGTACGCGGCGCGGCGCTGCTGGAGGTCCCGGCGATGCTCCGGCCCGGCGCCGGATGCTTCCTGGTGAGCGTCGCCAACGGTCCGCACCGCACGCGGATCGTCGACAGCGCCACCCTGGCCCCCGCGGCGACGGCCTGCTGAGCCGTCCGACCCGCGGCCGTCGACCGCCGCGCGCCGGCACCGGGGGGAGCCGACGCGCGGCGGTCGACGGTCGCTGACCTGCCAGGGTTGCGCCGCGGGCGGTGCACGGCGCACAGTGCAGCCCGTGAGCCGACACTGGTCTGTGCCCGGCCGGCGCCGGGTCGCGGCGCCGGTGGCGCTGCTGATGCTGCTGGTACCGGCCCTGGCCGGGCTGGCCGGCTGCCGGGACGAGCCGGGCGAGCCGGTGCGGATCCGGATCGCCACCGGCAGCCCGACCGCCGTCTACCACGCCTTCGGCCAGTCCCTGGCGGCCATCCTCAACCGCGAGCTGCCCGGGGTGCGGGCCAGCGTGGTGGTCACCGCCGCCTCGGCGCAGAACGTCCGGCTGGTCGGCTCCGGGCAGGCGGAACTGGGCTTCACCCAGGCCGACGTGCTGCCCCCGCGGTCCGCCGAGCACCCCACGGTGCTCGCCGTGGCCCGGGTCTACGACGACCTGCTGCACCTGGTCACCACGGCCGGCGGTCCGGTACGGACCCTCGCGGACCTGCGCGACCGGCGGGTGTCGGTGGGCGCCGACGGCTCCGGCACCGAGGTCACCGCGATGCGGCTGCTCCAGGTGGCCCACCTCGACGCGGCGGTACGCCCGGAGCACCTGGGCCTGGACGACTCGGTGGCCGCGCTGCGCGCCGGCCGGATCGACGCGTTCTTCTTCTCCGGCGGCCTGCCGGTACGCGGCCTCGCGGAGCTGGCCGGGAGCACCGCCGTGCGGATGGTGGACCTGGGCGAGTGGACCGAGCCGCTGCGCCGCGGGTACGGGCAGGTCTACGTGACCCGGGACATCCCCCGCTCGGTGTACGGGACGGACCCGGTCAGCACGGTGGCGAACCCGAACTACCTGATCGTCCGCGCCGACCTGCCCGAGCCGCTGGTCCGGGAGGTGACCCGGCTGCTGATGGAACGCCGGGCGGAGCTGGCCGCGGCGCACCCGGCGGCCGGCCGGATGAGCCCGCGCTCGGCGATCGTCACCACCCCACTGCCGCTGCACCCCGGCGCGGAGGACTGGTACCGGTCCAGCAAACCCTGACCCCCGGGCCGCCGGCCGCCGGTCAGGCCCGGGCCGGTGCCGGGTCGACCGGCACGGCGTCGGCCGGGGCGTCCCCGAGACCGGCGCCCCCGTCCGGGGCGGGGAACCACAGTTCGGCGACCAGGCCCCGGGGCTCGCCCTGGCGCATGCTGAGCCGGCCGTCGGAGGCGTCGACCAGCACCGCCACGATGGTCAGCCCCAGCCCGGCCCCGTCCACGTTCTGCGCGTCGTGCGCCCGCCAGAACCGCTCGGTGGCCTGGTCGAGCTGGCTGGCCGTCATGCCGGGCCCGGTGTCCCGCACCTCCAGCCCGACCCCACCCTCGGCCGCGCGGACGGTCACCGTGACCTCTCCCCCGGCGCCGCTGAACTTGACCGCGTTGTCGATCAGCGCGTCGAGGGCCTGGTCGATCGCGGTCGGCACGGTCCGGGCGTACGCGGGCGCGGCGGCGGTGTCGAGCCGCAGGGTGACCGACCGGTGCCGGGCCAGCGGCAGCCAGGCCGCCACCCGGGAGGCGGCGATCCCGGCCGCGTCCACGGTGACCCGCTGGTTCTCCTCGCGTTCGGCGCGGGCCAGGGTGAGCAGCGCGTCGAGCACGGTGGCCAGCCGGTCGGTCTCCTCCAGCGCCAGCTGGTGCTCGGCCCGGCCGTCGGCGTCGGCCAGGCTCGGGCCCAGCTCCTCCACCCGCAGCCGCAGCGCGGTGAGCGGATTGCGCAGCTGATGGCTGGCGTGCGCCACGAAGGCCCGCTGCCGGTCCATCACGTCGGAGACCACGTCGGCCATGTTGTTGAAGCTGGCCGCCAGCCGGCGCAGCTCCGGCGGGCCCAGCCGGGGGCGGACCCGGGCGGTCCGGTGGCCCTCGGCGATCTCGTGGGTCACCGCGTCCAGCTCGGTGACCGGGCGCAGCACCCAGCCGGCCAGCCCGAACGCGGTGGAGACGCAGGCCAGCACGGCGAGCAGGCCGATCCCGGCGAGCAGCAGCCACCAGACGGTGACGGTCCGGCGCACCTTGTCGGCCCGGGTGGTGGTGACCACCGCGCCGAGCACCTCGCCGCCGTCGTTGATCGGGACGGCCACCACCACCGGGCCGTCCACCCAGGGCCACACCGAGTCCGGTCCGCTGAACTGCTGACCGGACAGCGCGGTGTCCAGCGCCGCGTCGGCGCGGGCGCCGAACTCCCAGCTCACCGAGGCGGCCACGGTACGCCGGTCCCGGTCGACCACGGCCGCCCCGATGCCGTACAGGTCGTCGTAGGCGCCCAGCTCCGCGTCGAGCGGGCCGGGGCCGCCGCCGCGCAGCGCCGGGCCGGCCAGCGAGGCGAACCGGGTGGCGTCGGCGAGCCGGTCGGCGCGTACCCGGTCGGTCTCCCGGGTGGCGAGGGTGGCCGCCAGCGGGGTCTCCAGGGCCAGCAGCACCAGCACCATCAGGAGCAGGTAGCTGATCACGAGCCGGCGGCGCACCCCGGCCTCCTCACTCGCCGCGGAGCCGGTAGCCGACCCCGCGTACGGTCTCCACCAGGGTCGGGTCGCCGAGCTTGCCGCGCAGCGACCCGACGTGCACCTCCACCGTGTGCCGATCGGCCCAGGTGGTGCCCCACACGTCGAGCAGGATCCGGTCCCGGGGCACCGCGACGCCGGGCTGCCGGGCCAGCGAGAGCAGGATGTCGAACTCCTTGCGGGTGAGCGTGACCGCCCGGCCGGCGACGCTGACCGTACGGCCGCCCACGTCGATGCGGACCGGGCCCGCCTCGATCAGGTTGCGCTCCGGCACGGTGTGCGCGGCACGGCGCAGCACCGCCTCGATCCGCGCCTGGAGTTCCACCATGGAGAACGGCTTCACCACGTAGTCGTCGGCGCCCAGCCGCAGCCCCAGCACCCGGTCCCGCTCCTCGCCCCGGGCGGTCACCGCGATGATGCCGAGCTGGCTGCTGCGCCGGCGCAGCTCCCGGCAGAGGTCGGTGCCGTCCCCGTCGGGCAGGGTCAGGTCGAGCAGCACCAGGTCGCAGGGGGCGGCGGAGAGCGCCGCCGCGACGGTGGCCGCGTGCTCCACCTGATAGCCGCGCCGGGTCAGGGCGGACGACAGGGCGGCCGCGACCCGCCGGTCGTCCTCGACCAGGAGGATCCGCACCCGTGTCTCCATCCGCTCGACGTACTGCCCTGCGAATGGTGGCAGACGTGGCGGCGGGACGGGAGGGGCGGCCTCCGGTCAGAGTCCGAAGACCTCGTCCGCGGTGGCGTCCCGCACGCCGTCGACGAACCCCCGGAAGCCCGGGTCGTCGTGGCTGGCCGGCACGCTGGTGACGTTCTCCCCGGTGGCCTGGGTGACGGCGTCGACCAGCGGCGGGTAGTCGGTCTCGGCGTCGGAGAAGCTGTCGTCGTCCGCCTCGCCCAGGTTGATCGCGTGCTGGACGTCCTCGGTCGGGGTGTCCGGGTCGCCGGCCCACTCGGTGCCGTACCGGTAGCACTCGTCGTAGACGGCCCGCTGGCCGTCGGTCCAGTCGTCGTCGTAGCTCTGCATCGCCATCCCTCCGCGGGCCCTCCATCCGAGCATGCCGGCTGACGGCGCGCGGGCGCGCGGGAACCGGCCGGAAAGCTACGCTCCGGTCGTGATCTACAAAATTCTGTCGAGCAGCGAGTGGGCCCAGGCGCGGGCGGCCGGGGAGTTCACCGGCACCGAGATGGACCGGCAGGACGGGTACATCCACCTCTCCGCCGCCGACCAGGTGGTGGAGACCGCGCGGCAGGTCTTCGCCGGGGCAACCGGCCTCACCGTGCTCGCGGTGGACCCGGACCGGCTCGGCGACGCGCTGCGCTGGGAGGTCTCCCGGGGCGGCGCCCTCTTCCCGCACCTGTATGCGCCGCTGCCGGTGGCGGCGGTCGTGACGGCGCACCCGCTGCCGGCGGACCGGCCGGCCGCCGACGCGGTCGCCGAACTGCTGGCCTGACCGCTCGATATGCTGCCTCGAGCCCGCGCCGGCACCGGGAGCCCGGGGTGGCCGGGTGGTCCTGGCCCGGGCGGGCCCGCGGCGGTGCGCCGGCGCGGCCGTCCGGCACCGACGGCGCGACGACGCGCCCCTGCGACGATGCGAGTAGACAATGACTGACACCAACGACCGGTCCGCCTCCGTGTTCGTCCACCCGACGGCCGACGTGGAGGAGGGCGCCAAGGTCGGCGACGGCACCAAGGTCTGGCACCTGGCCCACATCCGGTCGAGCGCGCAGGTCGGCTCCGGCTGCGTCATCGGCCGCAACGTGTACGTCGACGCGAACGTCAGCGTCGGCGACCGCGTGAAGATCCAGAACAACGTCTCGGTCTACCAGGGCGTCACCATCGAGGACGAGGTCTTCGTGGGCCCGTCCGCGGTCTTCACCAACGACTTCCGGCCGCGCGCCCAGAACCCGGACTGGACGATCACCCCGACCCTGGTCCGCCGGGGCGCCTCGATCGGCGCCAACGCCACCCTGGTCTGCGGCATCGAGGTCGGCGAGTACGCCATGATCGCCGCCGGCTCGGTGGTGACGAAGGACGTCAAGCCGTACCAGCTGGTGGCCGGCAACCCGGCCCGGCCGAAGGGCTGGGTGGACGAGAAGGGCGAGGTCGTCTCCCGCGACGTCGACAACCCGCCGCACCAGGGCTGAGCACCGGAACGACGAACGGGGAGGGCCACCGGCCCTCCCCGTTTCCGTGTCCGCCCTGCCGGCTCAGCCGCAGAGCCGCGCGATCTCCGCCCGGAACCGCTCCATCGAGTTCGGCTCGTCCGGTCCGAGCAGGTACGTCTTCAGCTCCCGCCGCGCCTCGGTCATCGGGTCGTCACCGGCCCGGGTCAGCGCGAGGATCTTCTCCAGCTCGCCGCAGTCGGCGGAGAGCAGGTACGCGGCCCGCGAGGTCGGGAAGTTGCGCCGGAACTCGTCCTCCGGCAGCCCGCTCGGGTTGGCCACCACGTACGGTCGCTGGCTCTGCACGAAGTCCGAGACCACACTGGACACGTCGCTGACCAGCAGGTCGGTCTGGTTGAAGCAGTCGAACAGGGCGGGGGTGCGCCCGGTGACCACCCGGTGGCCCGGACCGTCCAGGGAGGACGCGTCGGGGTCGCCGCCGGCCGCCCGGATCAGCGCCACCACGCGGTCGTGCACGGCCTTGGCCTCCTTGGAGCGGGAGCCGGTGAGCGGGTGCGGCTTGTAGATCAGCCGGACCGACGGGCGGCTCTCCAGCAGGCCCTTGACGATCCGCTCCCCCATCATCACCAGCGAGGTGTGGTACGGGTCGTCGTCGAGCCAGCCCTCCCAGGTGGGGGCGTAGAGCACGGTGAACGGCCGGTCGACCGACTCCGCGCCGAAGGTGTGCACCCCGGCGAGCTGCGGCCGTCCGATCTCGACGATGTCCTCGTCGCGGACCCCGACGCCGGCCCGGGCGTAGCGCTCCCGCCCGGCCAGACCGGCCACCCAGACCTCGTCGTACACCTTGCTGTAGGGGTTGACGCTGGCCTGCTTGTCGCTGTCGCCGTGGCCGACGAACACGTGCTTCATGCCGGGCTCGCGCAGCATGTGGATGTTCGCGCCGACGTTGGCGGCGTAGAGCGCGGCGCGGACGCTGCCGAGCTCCAGGTTCATGAAGTCCACCCCGGCCGGCACGCAGATCACCGGCAGCCGGGTGTCGGCCAGCTCCAGGAACGCCTCCCGGCTGCGCATCAGCACCACCGCCGGGCGCTCCAGCGCCTCGGTCGGGGCCAGCCACATGTTGGCCTGGTAGACGTCCTTGGCCGGCCCGGCGAAGTACAGGGCCACCTCGGGCCGGTAGGTGTCCAGCCACCGCTGCACCGCGGGCAGCAGGGGGGGCTGGCCGCTGCCCCGGCCGCGCAGCCAGGTCGCCGCGACCACCAGGCCGACGACGGCGGTGACCAGCGCCGCGACCCCCGCGGCGACGAGCGCGGGAGCGACGTCGTCGGCGACCGCCGCGGCGACCGCGCCGGGGATCAGCAGCACGTTCAGGAAGGGCAGCCGGTCACCGGCGACGCCGGCGGCCCAGGACGGCGGTCGCGGCGCGCCCCGCAGCGGACCCAGCTCGATGTTGCGGACCAGCGCGGAGACCGGGTTACGCCGGTCGATCATCGTGTTCAGCGCGCCGGCGAAGATGGCGATCACCCAGACCGCGGCCACCAGCACCATCAGCCAGGTCACCGCCACCGCGCCGGGGCGCACGGCGGAGACGACCAGCAGCACGCCCGCGAGGTCGCGGGTCAGCTGCCGGTACGCCTTGGTCAGGCCGACCTTCTCCAGCAGCACCTCCGACGGCGCCGACCACCGCATCATGGCGAACTCGCCGAGCACCGCGAGCGTCCCGGCCACGGCGAAGAGAGCGGGCTGGCCGAGAGCACCGGCCAGCAGCGTGATCAGGTAGAACAGCACCACCAGCGCGCCACGGGCCGCGACGCCCGCCGGCCCCATCAACTTGCCGAACAACGAGTACGCTCCCAACGAGATCGACAACCGGCGTGGCCGGTCTGACCGGCGCGTCCCGGCACGGGTCCACTTCCGCGGGCGGGCTGGGTGAGCGGCACCGGCGCTCCCCGGCGGGACGCCGCCACACGGGCCCGCCCGTGCGCGTGCCGCCCCACCATCGTCCCCCACCGGGCCGCACCGATGCCAACCGCAGCCGCCGTCGCAGCGTACGTGTGACCTTAACGTGAGGGAAGCCACCGGTATCGCTGGGGTGTCGCCATCTGACGCCGTTGCTCCCATTCGTCCGCGTGGCTGTCTCCACCCACCCGGCGGCGGCCCCCGGCTCCAAGGTCGCGTTCCTATACTGATCCGGCCGTTCGCCGACTCAGGCCGCCGCGGCACAGGCGGCACGCCGGGTACGGGCAGGTCGACACGGCCGGCCAGCCGCCGCCGGAGACCTGGCTTCCCCGAAAGGATCCACGGTTTGACGACAATCATCGCGCTCGCCGTCGCCATCGTGCCCGGCGCGCTGCTCGGTTTCGCCCTTCCCCCGGGGCGCTACCGGTGGGCGGCCTGGGCGGCGGCGCCCGCGCTCACCCTCGGCCTCACCACGCTGGCCATGTCGTGGCTGCCGAAGCTCGGCCTGCCCGACAGCGCGCTGGCGGTGCTCGTGGCCGAACTGCTCCTGGCCGGCCTGGCGGTGCTCGGGTCCCGGCTGGTCGTCCGGGGGCTGGTCGAGCCGGACGAGGCGGGCGTCCGACCGGGGCTGCGGTCCCGGCTGCGCCTGCCCTCGGTCCGGCCGCACTGGTCGGACCTGGTGGGGGTCGCCGTGCCGGCGCTGGTCAGCGTGGCGTTCGGCTGGCTGATCCTCGGCCGGCTCAACGCGCCGCCCGGCTGGGACGCGATGAACCACGGCTTCCTCACCCGGCGGATCATGGACACCGGCAGCGTGCTGATCTCCTCGGCGTGCACCACCGGGGCCACCGACACCGCGCTCTCCTGCTCGTTCTACCCGCTGGCGGCGAACGTCTCCTGGGCCCAGGCCGCCGAACTCTCCGGCGGCCGGATCAGCACCGTGATGACCGCCTGGTCGATCATCCTCGGCCCGCTCGCCCTGGTCGCCGGGGTGTACGCGGCGGTGCGCGCGCTGGGTGGCCGCCCGGTGGTGGCGGCCTGCGCCGCGGCCGCCCCGGCGGTGCTCGGGCCGATGTGGCTGTCGGTGGTCACCGGACGGATCACCGAGCAGACCGCGCCCTGCGTGGCCGGCGCGGTCGCCCTGCTCATCGCCCTCACCCTGCGTGGCGCCCACCCGGTACGGCTGGGCCTGCTCGCCGGCCTCTCGGGCGCCGGGATCGTGATGACCCACACCTACGACGTGCTCTTCATCGGCGTACTGGCCCTGGGCATGGCGGTGACGTTGGGCGGCCGGCCGGTCTGGCGCCGGCTGGGCGCCGGGCTCGCCGCCATGGTCGTCGCCGGCCTGGTGCCGCTGCTGCCGCTGATCGGGGTGCTGCTCGGCGCGAACGGCGAACGGATCTCCAACCCGCCGCCGCTGCTCGGCAAGTACGGCGAATCCTGGGAGTACTGGGTCACCGACCCGCAGCGCTACATCCTGTTCGGCTACCCGCAGGTGGGCGGCCGCGACTTCCAGCTCGACGTGCCGACCATCCAGGTCGGGCTCTGGATCGTCATCCCCTGCCTGCTGCTGTCGCTGTTCGCGCTGGTGCTGCGCCCGCTGCGCTGGGCCCGGCCGTGGCTGGTCGCCGGGGTGGTCTTCACCCTGATCGGGTTCTGGACCTCGGCGTCCGACTCACCGGCCGCGACGACGCTGTCCAGCCTCTGGTACGGCGTCCGGGAACGGGTCCGGTCGATGATCTTCCCCGTCTACGGCGTGCTGACGGTGGCCGGGGCGGTGGTGCTCGGGCTGGCCATCGCCTGGCTGGCGAGCCTGCTCACGGCCCGCGCCCGGGCGCTGCGCGGCTCCCCCGTGCCGGCGGCGGTCGCCGCCACGCTGGTGGCGCTGACCCTGCTCGGTCTCGGCGCGGCGCCGGACAGCTGGCACGCGATCCGGGGTGAGATGAAGAACCGCTCCCCGCTGGGCCGGTCCTACCCGGAGGCGTACCGCTGGCTGCAGCGGAACACGCCCCCCGGCAGCGTCGTCGCGTACGACCGGCACCGCGAGTTCATGAGCTGGTCCTACGCCGACTACGACGTGCCGCTGCTGTTCGGCATCCCGCCGCTGCCGGGCCTGCCCAGCGAGAACTACGAGAAGCGGTGGGACGCCTGGAACTGGCTGGTGAACAACGAGAACGCCACCCCGGCCGGCTGCGAGGTGCGCCGCCTCAACATCAGCTACGTGGTGACCGGCAAGCGGAAGATGCCGGGTTCCTGGGAGAAGCACTACGCGGCGGACCGGCTGGCCGCCAGCGACCGGATCGCCCTGGTCCACCAGGTCGGCGGCATCCGGATCTACCGGGTCACCGACGCCGGGCGGGCCTGCCCCGGGACGAGCTGACCGGCGCCGACGGACGGCGAACGGCCCCTGACCGGTGACCGGTCAGGGGCCGTTTCCGTGGTGTGCCGAGGCTCAGCGGCCGGCGAAGAGCGCGCCGACCGCCCGGTGCGCCGGCAGGATGCGCCGGCGCTCCTCGTCCGCGTCGGCGGTGCCGGCGAGGATGTCCAGGAAGTGGTCGAGCTGGGCGGCGAGCGGCTCCCGGTTGGTGATCAGCTCGGGCACCTCGATGATGCTCTGCTGCCGGTAGCCCCGGCCGTCCGGCGTGGCGGCGTCCGAGGAGACGTGCCGGTAGATGGTGACGTCCTTGCGGATCAGGTCGGCCTCGATCAGCCGGTCGACCTCGCTGATCACCAGGGTCCGCACCTTGCGCTGGCCGATCCGGCTGGCCGACACGTTGGCCAGGGCGCCGTCGCCGAAGCTGAGCACCGTCTCCGCCACGTCCTCGGCGCCGCTGACCGAGTCCGGGTGGAAGTAGCCGAGGGTGCCCTGCACGCTGACCGGCTCGGCGCCGCGGAACGCCTGGATGGCCAGGTCCACGTCGTGGATGAGCAGGTCCCAGGCGACGCCGGTGCGGATCCGCGGCGCGTACGGCGAGTGCCGGGTCGCGGTCAGGTGCACCGGGCGGTCGACCAGCGCGAGCGCCGTCCGGACCGCCGGGTTGAACCGCTCCAGCAGCCCGCAGAGCAGGGGTACGCCGCGCTTCTCGGAGAGGGCGACGATCTCCTCGGTCTCGGCGAGGCTGCCGCACACCGGCTTCTCGATCAGCAGCGGCTTGTCGGCGTTCAGCACCTGGTCGGCGAGGCCGTGGTGGATCTCGGTCGGCGCGGCGACGACCACCGCGTCGACGTCCGAGAGCTCGGCGAGGTCGGGCGCCCAGCCGGCGCCGTACCGCTCGGCGACCTGCTGGCCGACGGAGCGGCGCGGCTCGATCACCTTGGCCAGTTCGGCGCGGTCGGACTGGGCGATGACGCGGGCGTGCAGCGAGCCCATCGCGCCGGTGCCGACGAGGGCCAGGCGCAGCTTGGCGGTCACGCGCCCACCGCCTTGCGGACGGCCTCGATCACCTGGTCGACCTGGCTGTCGGTGAGGTGGTGGTGCACCGGGATGGAGACGCACTGCCGGACGACCCGCTCAGTGACCGGGGCCGGGTCGGCGATCACCCGCGGGTGGTCCCGGTAGCACTCGTAGTCGTACACGGTCTTCGGGTAGTAGATGCCGCACCCGACGCCGGCCGCGGTGAGCCGGTTGATGACCTCGTCCCGGTCGACCGGCGCCTCGTCGGTGACCAGCAGCGTGTACTGGTGCCAGACGTGCGAGCGGCCGGGCAGCTCGGTGGGGAGCCGCAGGCCCGGCACGTCGGCCAGGCCGGCGGAGAGCCGGGCGGCGTTGTCCTTGCGCCGCTTGACGTTGTCGCCGTACGCGGCGAGCTGCGGGATGCCCAGCGCCGCCTGCAGGTCGGTGAGGCGGTAGTTGTGGCCGGCCATCTCGTACTGGTAGCGCGCCCGCATGCCCTGGTTGCGCAGCACCCGCAGCTTGTCGGCGAGCGCGTCGTCGTTGGTGGTGATCATGCCGCCCTCACCGGTGGTGAGGTTCTTCGTGGCGTAGAGCGAGAAGGTGCCCAGGCCGAAGCTGCCGGCGCCGCGACCGGCGATCGTCGCGCCGAGGGACTGCGCGGTGTCCTCGACGATCGAGAGGCCGTGCTGCCGGGCCAGCGGGACGATGGTGTCCATGTCGGCCGGCTGGCCGTACAGGTGGACCGGCATCAGGACCCGGGTCCGCGGGCCGACCGCGGCCGCGAGGGCCTGCGGGTCGACGCAGAAGTCCTCCTCGCGGATGTCCGCGAAGCGCGCGGTGGCGCCCGCCTCCAGGATCGCGTTGAGGGTCGCGACGAAGGTGAAGGGGCTGGTGACGACCTCGTCGCCGGGCTCGAGGTCGAGCACCTGCAGCGCGGCGACGAGGGCGGTGGTGCCGTTGTTGACCGCGACCGCGTGCTCGACACCGACGAGGTCGGCGAACTCACGCTCCAGCCGGGCCACCATCGGGCCCTGCGCCAGCACGCCCGAGCGGATCACCTCGACCGCCAACCGTTCGGCCGCCTCGTCGAGCTTGACGACGGAAATCGGGATCACCGGAGTTCTCCTCCTTGAGATGGTGGGGGCCTGGGAACGGTAGCAGCGTGCGGGACGAGCGGCACATCTGGACCGGCGCGGAGAGCGCTTCGCCACGCTCCCGGCGGACCGACTCGCCGGGCCGCCTGGATTCGTGCCGGCCGCTCAGCTGCGCTACCCTCGGCGTTTGCTCGTCCCAGTCCATCCACCGGATCAAAAGCGACGCGGAGGCAGGAAGGCCGTGGCAGAGACCGCGACGCAGGTCGACGACCTGAACCCCCCGGCCGGGCAGGCCGGAGCCACCCCGAAGTCGGCCGGCCGGCTCTCCCTCGCCGTACGCGTCGTGGTGATCGCCATGATCGCCGCGGGCATGATCTGGAGCGTCGTGCACCAGTGGCCCGACGTCCGGGAGACCTGGCTGCACCTGGCCTGGCCCTCGGTGGTGCTGGCGGTGCTGGCCGTGCTGGCCGGCATGTTCGCCAACTCGATGGCCTGGCGGGCCGCCGCGGACGACCTGGAGCACCGGGTGTCCGTGCCGGCCGCGCTGCGCATCTGCATGGTGGGCCAGCTCGGCAAGTACATCCCGGGCAGCGTCTGGGCGTACGTGCTCCAGATGGAGCTGGGCCGGCGCGCCGGCCTGCCGCGCGCCCGTGCCTTCCTGGCCACCCTGGTGGCGCTCGGCCTCGGCGTGGTCGCCGCGCTCGGCCTGGGCCTGCTCAGCCTGCCCGCGCTGCTCGACGCGACGACCGCGAACGGCTCCGAGTACGCCGAGCCGGTCCGGGTGGCGCTCTGGATCGTGGCCATCCTCTTCCCGATCGCGCTGATCTGCGCGATCCCGGCGGTGCTCACCCGGCTGATCCAGCTCACCCTGAAGGTACTGCGCCGGGAGCCGCTGCACCACCGGCTCACCCTGCCCGGGGTGCTGCGGGTGATCGGCTGGAGCGCGCTCGGCTACACCCTGTTCGGCGTGCACCTGTGGCTGCTGGCCAACGCCCAGGCGGCGCCGGGCGTCGGCGGGCTGCTGCGCAGCATCGGCTCGTTCGCGATCGCGATCACGGTCGGCATGTTCGCCTTCCTGTCCCCGTCCGGCCTGGGTGTCCGGGAGGCGGTGCTGGTCGCCACCCTCGCGCCGTTCCTCGCCGACGCGGGCGGGGTCGGCGCGGCCACCGGCATCGCGCTGGCCTCCCGGCTGATCTTCACGGTGGCCGACCTGGTGGGCGCCGGTATCGCGGCCCTCTCCGGGATGCGCCAGGTCCGGCAGCTCACCGGCGAGCCGGCGGCGGAGCCGGCCCCGGAGGAGCCGGCCACCGGCGTCGCCCGCCCGCCGGCGCAGCGCGCCGCCGAGGACCAGCCGGAGAGCGCGCCGCTGGCCCGCTGAGCCGCCACCTGACACGACGATGCCCCCGACCTCAGGGTCGGGGGCATCGTTCGTCTGTGGGCCGCTCAGCGGCGCGCGGCCGCCATCTCGCCGAGCACCTCGAGGTGCCGGTCGAGGACCCGCTCCAGGCTGAACCGCTCCCGGATCAGGGCCTGCCCGTTCACGCCGATCTGCTTGGCCACCACCGGGTCGGTGAGCGCGGCGATCAGCCGCTCGGCCAGCCCGCGGACGTCGCCGGGCGCGCAGAGCAGGATGTTCTCGCCGTCCCGCAGCGCGATGCCGGGGAAGTTGTCGGCCCGGGCCGGCGCGACCACCGGGACGCCGGCCGCCATCGCCTCCAGCGTCGCCGTGCCGAGGCCGAGGCCCTGCTCGTGCGACTCGACCGTGGCGGCGGCGAGCAGGTCCGGGATCTCGCTCTTGGGCACCTTGCCCGCGCAGACCACCGCGTGCTCGACCCCGAGCGCCCTGGCCCGCTCCTGGAAGACCGGGTAGTAGATCTGCCCGGCGACCAGCAGCTTCGCGTCCGGCACCTTGCCCAGGACCTCGGGCAGCGCCTCGACGAGCGCGATCCGGTCGCGCAGCGGGATGACGTGGCCGACCGAGAGGATCACCGGCGAGTCACCCAGGCCGTACCGCTCGCGGACCTGCTGCCCGTTGCCGCCGGTCACCCACTCCGGGTCGACGCCGACCGGGATCGGCACCAGGCCGGAGTGCGCGCCGCGGTAGCGCTCCTGGATGTACTCCTGCATGAGCACGTCCATGACCACGAGCTTGGGCTTGGCCCGCCACATGAACGGCTTGACCATGGCGGCGTCCAGGCCGCGGAAGACCTTGGCGTACCGGGCCTGCGGGTTCTCGAGCCGGGTGTGGATGGAGAGCAGCGTGGGGACGCGCCGCTTGCGCGCGTACAGCGACGTCGCCCAGGTCAGGTCGAAGAACTGGCCGTGCTGGTGGATGACGTCCGGCCGGAACTCGTCGAGCAGCTTGCGGACCCGACGCAGCAGGCTGGGCCGGCTGGTGAACGAGATGTCGAAGCTCACCGCCAGCCGGGTCTGCGGCAGCATCCAGGCGGGCAGCCGGACGATCCGGAGACCGTCGCGCTCCTCCTCGGCCGGCGCGTCCTGGTACGCGGCCGTGAGCACGAGCACCTCGTGCCCGGCCGCCGCGTAGCCCTTGGCGAGCGACTCGGACAGGTGTGAGCTGCCGCCCGCGCGGGGCGGGAAGAAGTTGTTGACCACTGCGATACGCACGGAACAGAACTCCTAGCTCTCCACGACCGGCACGAACCGGACGTCGGCCCCGTCCAGCTCGACTGTGGACACCACCCGGGCCGGCACCCCGGCCACGACCGCCCCCGCCGGCACGTCCCGGGTGACCACGGCGCCCGCGCCGACCACCGCGCCGTCACCGATGGTGACCCCCATCATCACGGTCGCGTTGGCACCGATGAAGACCCGGTCACCGATGCGGACCGGCGCCCGGTCCACCGAAGCATAGGCCCGCCCCGAGACGCAACGGCGAGCCGTGGAGTGCGTGTAGATCTGCGCTCCGCAGCTGATGTCGCAGCCCGCGCCGATGGTCAGCCCGCCCGAGCCGTCGATGACGGTGAACGCGCCGATCCAGGTCCCCGGCCCGATCTCGGGCTCGCCGATGACCCAGGCGTGCGGGTTGTACGGATTCGCCGGGAGCCCGTGCGACGACGGGCCCCCGGCGGACGGCGGCTGGGTCACGCCACCTCAGTCTTGATCAGGTCGGTCATCCCGTCCTCGACGGCGATGGTCGGCTCCCAGCCGAGCACCTCCTTGGCCCGGGTGATGTCGGCCGCCCGGCGGCTGACCAGCACCTCACGCGGGTTGAACTGCGGCTGCACGTCGACGCCGACCGCCTTGATGAGGATCTCGGCGAGGGTGGCGATCGAGGTGTCGATGCCGGTGCCGATGTTGATCGGCACGTTGCCCTGCTCGGCCTCCATGGCGGCGACCACCGAGCGGGCGATGTCGTGGACGTGGATGAAGTCCATCGACTGCTCGCCCTTGCCGTCGATGACCGGCGGCTCGCCGTTCTTGAGCCGCTTCACGAAGTGGTTGATCACCGAGGTGTAGTAGGCGGTCGGCTTCTGGCCCGGGCCGTACACGTTGAAGAAGCGCAGGGCGATCCAGTTCAGGCCCTTGCTGCGCTGGTAGAAGCCGAGCAGGTCCTCGCCGGCCCGCTTCGAGATGCAGTACGGGGTCAGCGGGTCGAGCCGGTCGTCCTCGTGCATCGGCAGCTTCTTCGGGTCGCCGTACACCGAGGCCGACGAGGCGAAGACCAGCCGCTTGACGCCGTGGTCGGCGGCGGCGGCGAAGACGTTGTGGTTGCCGACCATGTTGATGTCGATCGACTCGTACGGGTCGGCCTGGCTCTTGTTGATCGAGACCGCGGCGAGGTGGATGACGTAGTCGCAGCCCTTCATGGCCGCGTGCACGGCGCCGCCGTAGCGGACGTCCTGGTCGATGAGCTCCACGTCGCCGGTGGCCACCAGCTCGGCGATCCGGTCCCGGTCACCGCGGAACATGTTGTCGAAGATGCGGACCTTGTAGCCCTTCTCCAACAGCATCGGGACCACGTGCAGGCCGATGAAGCCCGCGCCTCCGGTGATGAAGACGGTCTGCTTCGACATGGTGGACGGTGTCCTTCCTGGGGGGATTTGTCAGCGGGTGGCGATGGCGTCGACGACGTCGGTGAGCGTCGCCGCGACGGTCTCGACCTGCGCCTCGGTGAGGTTGGCGTGCATCGGGATGGCCAGGTGGCGGGCGAAGAGGTCCGCCGAGACCGGGCAGGGGTCGGTCTGGCCGTAGAGCGGCTGGACGTGCGAGGCGTAGGTGCCGAAGGTGCACTGCACGCCGCGCTGGCGCAGCTCCATGGCCACCGCGCCGCGGTCCACCCGGGCGTCGAGGGTGACCACGTACGACTGCCAGGGGTGCTCGCGGTCCGGCGCCTCGTACGGCGTGGTGATCAGCTCGTGGTCCTTGAGCAGCTCGCCGTAGCGGGCGGCGATCGCGCGCTTGGTGGCCAGCAGGTCCGGCAGCCGGTCGAGCTGGGCGATCATGATGGCCGCGGCGACGTCCGAGAGCCGGTAGTTGTAGCCCAGCTCGGTGAAGCTCGGAATGGGCAGGTTCGACAGCTCGGCCCGGGTGAGCGCGCCCTCGACGCCGTAGGTGTGCAGCTTGCGGGCGTGCGCGGCCAGGTCGTCCCGGTTCGTGACGTACGCCCCGCCCTCGCCCGCGGTGATGCCCTTGCGGCCGTGGAAGCTGAAGGTGGCGACGTCGGCCAGACTGCCGGCGGGGCGGCCCTTGTAGGTGGCGCCGGCGGAGCAGGCGGCGTCCTCGACCAGGAACAGCCCATGCTTGTCGGCGATGGCGCGCAGCTCGTCGTAGTCGGCCGGCTGGCCGAACGCGTCGACGGCGATGATGCCGACGGTACGCGGGGTGATGGCGGCCTCGACCGCGGCCGGGTCGACGGTCCAGATGTCGGGGCGGACGTCGGCGAAGACCGGCTTGGCGCCGGTCCACATCACCGAGTGGCCGGTGGCCGGGAAGGTGTAGTCGCCGACGATGACCTCGTCGCCCGGCTTGACACCGAGAGTGAGCAGCGCCAGGTGCAGCGCCGAGCCGCAGTTGCTCGTGGCGAGCGCGTGCTTGGTGCCGACGGCGGCGGCGAACCGCTCCTCGAACCGACGGCTGGTGGGCCCGGAACCAGCGAGCCAACCCGAGGCGAAGACCTCGGCGATGGCGGCGAGTTCGGCCTCGCCGACCGTGGGCTGACCGAGCGCGATGACCTCAGACATAAGACTCCCCGAGTGATGGACCCGGTGAAGTGTAGGCCACCCCGGGGGGTCGGGCGCGAGTCGGGCGACCGGCCCCCTTCGTTACCATCGGTCGCGGCGTCGGCCTGGGGAGATGATGATGACAAGGTTCGTGGTCGTGGGTGGCGGCATCGTCGGGCTCGCCGTGGCGCACCGGCTGGTGACCGACCGCCCCGGAGACTCGGTCACCGTGCTGGAGAAGGAGTCCGGCTGGGCCGCGCACCAGACCGGGCACAACTCCGGGGTCATCCACGCCGGCGTCTACTACAAGCCGGGCAGCCTGAAGGCCACGCTCTGCAAGGCCGGCAGCGCGTCGATGAAGGAGTTCTGCGCCGAGCACGGCCTGAGCTACGACGTCTGCGGCAAGCTCATCGTGGCCACCGACGAGGCCGAGCTGCCCCGCCTGCACGACCTGCACCAGCGGTCGCTCGCCAACGGGCTGCCGGTGAAGCTGATCGGTGCCGACGAGGCCCGCGAGTACGAGCCGCACGTGGCGGCCGTCGCGGCGCTGCACGTCGCCTCGACCGGCATCGTCGACTTCGGCGCGGTCTGCCGCAAGCTGGCCGAGCTGCTCGCCGCGGCCGGTGCGGACCTGCGCACGGGCACCGAGGTGACCGCGGTCACCAACCGTGGCGGCGAGGTGGTGGTGAGCACCACCCGGGGCGAGGTGACCGGCGACGTGCTGATCAACTGCGCCGGCCTGCACGCGGACCGGATCGCCCGACTGTCTGGAGTGTCCACTCCGGTCCGCATCATCCCGTTCCGGGGCGAATACTACGAACTCGCCCCGCAGCGGCGGGACCTGGTCCGTGGGCTGATCTACCCGGTGCCGGACCCGCAGTTCCCGTTCCTCGGCGTGCACCTGACCCGCATGATCGACGGCAGCGTGCACGCCGGCCCGAACGCGGTGCTCGCCACCGCCCGCGAGGGGTACTCGTGGGGCCGGATCAACCTGCGGGACGTCTGGGACGAACTGACCTACCGCGGCCTCTGGGCGCTCGGCCGTAAGCACTACCGGTACGGCCTCACCGAGGTGGCCCGCTCGCTGTCGAAGAAGCGCTTCGCGGCCAGCCTCGCCCGGCTCGTGCCGGAGCTCACGCCGGCGGACATCGTCCCGGCCGGCGCGGGCGTCCGGGCGCAGGCGATCCTGCCCGACGGCGGCCTGGTGGACGACTTCCTGATCGTCGAGGCCGAGCGGCAGGTGCACGTGCTGAACGCGCCCTCCCCCGCGGCGACCAGCTCGCTGGAGATCGCCCGCCACATCGTCTCCCGGCTCCCGGTCGGCCAGGTCGGCTGACCACCCGACGGCGCGGACCCGGCGGGCGGTCGGCGGGTCAGACCGGCGGGGCGGGCAGCGCGACGTCGCGCTGGCGGGGCACCGCCGGGGCCGCGGCCAGGCCGGTGGCCACTGCCTCCACCAGGGCCTCCAGGTACGCGTCGGTGGGGACCGCCCGGGCGATGGCGAGCCGCCAGTAGAGCGGCCCGACGATCAGGTCGATCGCGGCGTCCAGGTCCACCCCGGCCGGCAGCTCGCCGCGGCGTACCGCGCGCTCGACCAGCCGGCCGCCGATCTCCTGCTGCTTGCCGCGCAGCACCTGCTGGAGCGCCTGGTCCAGGGTCGGGTTCCGGGCCGCCTCGGCGAGCAGGTCGGGGATGATCTGCGAGGCGAGCGGGTGGCGCAGCGCGTGCGTGACGACCTGGAAGAGCAGGTTGAGGTCCCCGCGCAGGCTCCCGGTGTCCAGCGCGGGCAGCTTGCTGCCGGCGGCCGCGACCACCGTCTCCAGCACCAGCTCCAGCTTCGAGCTCCACCGCCGGTAGACCGCGGTCTTGCTCACCCCGGCCCGTCGGGCGACCGCCTCGATGGAGAGCCGGCCGTACCCCACCGCGGCGAGTTCCTGCATCAGGGCCCGGCGGATGGCCGTGGTGATCTCTCCCCGCAGCACCGCCGCACCGGCGGGCGCGCGCCTCTTCCCGGTTGTCGCGTGAGACTCTTCTCGGGCTGTCACGTGGGACAATGTACCGCAACGACGGTACGGTTGCGTCCCGACGTGTTTTGGACTACCGTCCACCCCGCGTAGAGCCCGCTCCGGCACGCGCGGGCGCACCGGACAAGCTCATCGTCACCCCTGTCCCGTTGGTACGAAAGATCGGAGCGCCCAGCTCATGGCCAACACCGCCCTGGCCGGCCCCGACGCGGGCCTGACCCAGGCGCAGCTGGCCGCTCGACACGGCCTGCGGGTCGCCGGTGAGCGCCCGTCGCTGGTCGAGTACAGCCGTCGACTCTGGGCCTACCGGCACTTCGTTGCCGCGTACGCCAACGCCAAGCTCGTCGCCTCGTACAGCAACGCCAAGCTGGGTCAGGTCTGGCAGGTGCTGACCCCGCTGACCAACGCCGCGGTCTACTACCTGATCTTCGGCGTGGTGCTGCGGCAGAACGAGATCCCGAACTTCATCGCGTACCTGACCACCGGCCTGTTCATCTTCAACTTCACGCAGAGCGCGGTGCTGGCCGGCACGCAGTCGATCAGCGGCAACCTCGGGCTGATCCGGGCCCTGCACTTCCCCCGGGCCAGCCTGCCGCTGGCCGCCACGCTCACCCAGTTCCAGCAGCTGCTGGCCTCGATGATCGTGCTGATCGGCATCGTGCTGGTCACCGGCGAGCCGCTCACCCTGGAGTGGCTGCTGCTGCCACCGGCCCTGGTGCTCCAGGCGGTGTTCAACGCCGGCGTGGTGCTGATGGTCGCCCGGATGGGCGCCAAGGCCAGCGACCTGAAGCAGGTCATGCCGTTCATCCTGCGCACCTGGATGTACGGCTCCGGCGTGCTCTACAGCGTGTCGCTGTTCAACCGGCTGCCGGAGTGGGCCGCCACGCTGATCCAGTACAACCCCATGCTGGTCTACATCGAGCTGGCCCGGTACGCCCTGCTCGAGCAGGCGCCGATGCTCAACGAGTCGCTGACCCAGCTCTGGCTGGTCGCGGCCGGCTGGGCCGTGCTGGCCGGCATCGGCGGGTTCATCTACTTCTGGCGCGGCGAACAGGAGTACGGCCGTGGTTGAGCACTTCACCGGATCCGACGAGGCCACCCTGGCGCTGCCCACCGTCGAGGCGCGGATCCCCACCGTGGTGGTGGACGAGGCGCACATCGTCTACCGGGTGCACAAGGGCGCCGGCGGGGGCACCACCCCGGTCGCCGCGCTGCGCCGACTGGTCAAGCGCACCTCCGCCCCCAACGTGCGGGAGGTGCACGCGGTCAAGGGGGTCAGCTTCACCGCGTACCGGGGCGAGGCGATCGGCCTGATCGGCAGCAACGGCTCGGGCAAGTCCACCCTGCTGCGGGCGATCGCCGGGCTGCTCCCGGTCGACCGCGGCGCGATCTACACCCAGGGCCAGCCGTCCCTGCTCGGGGTCAACGCCGCGCTGCTCAACGACCTCTCAGGTGAGCGGAACGTCACCCTGGGCTGCCTGGCCATGGGCATGCCGCCCGAGGAGGTCGCCCGGCTCACCCCGGAGATCATCGAGTTCTCCGGTATCAACCAGCGCGGCGACTTCGCCTCGCTGCCGATGCGCACCTACTCCTCCGGCATGGCCGCCCGGCTGCGCTTCTCCATCGCCGCCGCGAAGAAGCACGACGTGCTGCTCATCGACGAGGCGCTCGCCACCGGCGACAAGGGCTTCCGCAAGCGCAGCGAGCAGCGCGTCCGGGAGCTGCGGGAGAGCGCGGGCACGGTGTTCCTGGTCAGCCACCAGCTCTCCTCGATCCGGGACACCTGCGAACGGACGATCTGGCTGGAATCGGGCGAGCTGCGCATGGACGGCCCCACCGACGAGGTCATCCGGGCCTACGAGGACTTCTCCAACGGCAGGTAACGTCGGAGTACCCACCCGGTGACGAGCGGCCGTCGACATGCCCCGTCGCCGGTGTGGGTCACCCGAATCGACACGTTAGGGTTCATCCGGTCGCCCGGCGGCCATCCCCCATCGTTGGGCATCGTTGAGAGTGAGGATCGGCAATGACGCAGGACCACACCACCAGCCCGGACGCCGCAGCGACGGCGGCGACACCGTGGCGGCCCTCGCGCACGGTGGCGGTGGTGCTGGCCGGCGGCACCGGGACCCGGCTGGGCCTGGGCATCCCCAAGCAGCTGCTGAAGATCGCCGGTAAGCCGATCATCGAACACACCCTGGCCGTCTTCGAGGCCGCCCCCGAGATCGACGAGATCATCGTGCTGATGGCCGCCGGCCACGTGGCCGAGGCCCAGCAGATCGTCGACAAGGCCGGCTTCCGCAAGGTCAGCAAGGTCATCGAGGGTGGCGACACCCGCAACGCCACCACCCGCATCGCGCTGGACGCGGTCGGCGAGGGCGATGTCAACATCCTCTTCCACGACGCGGTCCGCCCGCTGGTCAGCGCCCGGATCGTCCGCGAGTGCGTCAACGCGCTCTGGACGTACTCGGCCGTCGACGTGGCGATCCCCTCGGCCGACACGATCATCCAGGTCGACGAGGAGGACTGCATCGTCGACATCCCGGTCCGGTCGACCCTGCGGCGCGGCCAGACCCCGCAGGCGTTCCGCTCCGGCACCATCCGGGAGGCGTACCGCCGGGCCGAGGGCGACCCGAACTTCGCCGCCACCGACGACTGCGGCGTGGTGCTGCGCTACCTGCCCGGCACCCCGATCAAGGTGATCGACGGTTCGGACGAGAACATCAAGGTCACCCACCCGGTCGACGTGCACCTGGCGGACAAGCTCTTCCAGCTCGCCGCCGCCCAGGCGCCCCGGCTGAGCGACCACCGCAGCTACACCGAGGAGCTGGCCGGCCGCACCGTGGTCATCTTCGGCGGCAGCTACGGCATCGGCCACGACCTGGCCGAGCTGGCCCGCCGCTACGGCGCGCAGGTCTTCCCGTTCAGCCGCTCCAGCACCGGCACCCACGTCGAGCGCGCCCAGGACGTCGAGGCCGCGCTGAAGACCGCCTTCGAGGCGACCGGCCGGATCGACTACGTGGTGGTCACCGCCGGCATCCTGGAGAAGGGCGCGCTGGCCGAGATGGACCAGGACACCATGGACCGGGTCCTCCAGGTCAACTTCGTCGGCCCGGTCATCGCTGCCCGGCAGTCCCTGCCGTACCTCCAGCAGACCAAGGGCCAGCTGCTGCTCTACACCTCCAGCTCGTACACCCGGGGCCGGGCCCAGTACGCGCTCTACTCCGCCACCAAGGCCGCGCTGGTCAACCTGACCCAGGCGCTCGCCGACGAGTGGGCCGAGTTCGGCGTCCGGGTCAACTGCATCAACCCGGAGCGCACCGCCACCCCGATGCGCACCAAGGCGTTCGGCGAGGAGCCGGAGCACACCCTGCTCTCGGCCGAGGCGGTCGCCCAGGCGTCGCTGGACGTGCTGATCTCCGAGCTGACCGGCCAGGTGATCGACGTACGGCGGGCGCCGGGCGAGCCGGTGGTGGCGGTGCCGGCCCAGCCGACCGCCCCCGCCGACGACGAGCTGTCCAGCGGCGTCGACGCCGGCTGAGGGCACGACGGAGGCGACCGGCGACATGCGTGGTGACCTGGTCCGGAAGCTGCTCGCCCGGGGGCTGACCACCGGGCTGGCGGTGCTGGCCTTCCTCGTCGTGGCGCTGACCGGGGCGACCGGCTGGGGCCTGGCGATCGGGGTCGCCGCCCTGGCCGCCGCCGCGGTCGAGCGCCGGGTCCGGCCCGGCGCCGACGCCGTCGCCGAGTCGGTCCTGGTCGCCGCCGGCATCCTGGTCGGGTACGCCCGCCGGGTCGACCACACCTTCGACCCGGCGCTGGCGCTGGCCGCGCCGATCCTGCTCGGCCTGGTGCTGCTGGTGGGGCCGCTGCGGGCCGCCGGCGCGCTGGAGATCCGGGCGGCCAACCTCCCGGTGCGCACCTGGGCCGCACAGCTCTCCGCCCGGCTCGACGACGCGCTGCTCGGGCTGCTCGCCGTGGTGGCGGTGGCCGCCGGCCTGGATCTGCCGGCGTGGCTGGCGCTGGTCGCCGTCCTACTGGTGGCGGCCGGCTGCGGCGCGGTCGGGCTGGACCTGGCCCGGCGCCGGTTCCGGCCGCCGGCCGGGGGCGGCCCGGTGGGCCGGGCGCTGCGCCGGCACCAGCCCGAGTTCCTGCTCTACTTCTCCGCCCCGCCCGGCTCCGAGTACCAGGTCACCATGTGGCTGCCGTACCTGGAACGGATCGGCCGGCCGTTCATGGTCCTGGTGCGGGAGCCGGAGTTCCTGACCACCATCGCCGCGGCGACCCGCGCGCCGGTGGTCTTCTGCCCGACGCTCAAGGCCATGGACGAGGCGCTGGTGCCGAGCCTGCGGGTGGCCTTCTACGTCAACCACGGCGCGAAGAACAGCCACTGCATCCGGTTCTCCCAGCTCACCCATGTGCAGCTGCACCACGGTGACAGCGACAAGGCGCCCAGCGCCAACCCGGTCTCCGGCATCTTCGACAAGATCTTCGTCGCCGGCCCGGCCGCGATCGAGCGGTACGCCCGGGCCGGCGTGGAGATCCCCGCCGAGAAGTTCGTCGTGGTCGGCCGGCCCCAGGTCGAGGCGATCGAGGTACGCCGGGACCCGGCGCGCGGGCTGGCCGCGCCGACGGTGCTCTACACCCCGACCTGGACGGGGCACCACGCGGACGCGAACTACTGCTCCCTGCCGGTGGCCGAGCCGATGCTGCGCCGGCTGCTGGACCGGGGCGCCACGGTGATCCTGCGGGCCCACCCGTACACCGCGCAGAACCCCGCCTCGGCGCGGCAGCTCGCCCGCCTCACCGAGCTGCTCGCCGCGGACCGGGCCCGGACCGGCCGGGCGCACCTGTGGGGCGCGGCCGCCGGCCGCGAGCTGACCCTGACCGAGTGCGTGAACCGGTCCGACGCGCTGATCTCGGACGTCTCCGGGGTCATCTCCGACTACCTCTACTCCGGCAAGCCGTACGCGGTGACCGACATGGGCGTCGACGGCCCGGACTTCGTCGCGCGGTTCCCGCTCGCCGGCTCGGGCTACGTGCTGCGCCGGGACATGTCCAACGTGGACGACGTGCTGACCGCGCTGCTCGACACCGACCCGAAGGCGGCGGATCGCTGGGTCACCCGGGCCCGCTACCTCGGCGACTTCCCCGAGGACTCGTACGCCGAGGCGTTCCTCGACGCCGCCCGGCGGGAACTCCAGCCGGGGTGGAACCCGCCCGCGCCGCGCGCCGCCGACACGGTCCGCCCAGGACGGCTCGCCGCTCTCCCCCACCGCCTGACCGGAGGTCAGTGGTAGGCGTCGAGGAGGGCGAGCACCGCCTCGGGATCCTCGACGTGCGCGTTGTGGCCGAGCCCCGGCAGCGTGGCGACCGGCACGCCCAACTCCTTGAGCTGCGCGTCGGACACCATCGGGTCATGCTCGCCCCGGGCCAGCAGCACCGGCACGTCGGTCGCGGCCAGCAGGGCGGGCAGCCGGGGCTCCCCCACCGCGAACGCGGCCGGATCCATGGCCAGCCGCCAGCGGCCGTCCTCCCGGCGCAGCCCGGCGTCCACCACCGGGTGGTCCGGGGCGAACAACCCGGCCAGCCCGGAGACCCGCAGGTAGCGGCGGGCCGCCTCGTCCCGGCTGGCGAACCAGGTCACCGGCCGGGCGGCCAGCTCGCGGGCCTTCTCCAGCTCGGCAGGGGACCAGGCGACCTTGATGCCGAGGCCCACCACGGCGTCCACCGGCAGGCGCCGGGTCCGCGCGGCCAGGGCCAGCGCCACCACCCCGCCGAGCGAGTGCCCGAGCAGCACGAGCCGGTCCCGGGGGCCGAGCCGCTCGGCCACCGGGCCCAGCCCCTCCACCACCCGGCGCGCGAGGGCCTCGAAGGAGTAATCCGGCAGCGGCGGCGACCAGCCGTGGCCGGCCAGGTCGGGGGCGAGCCAGCGCCCCGCCCAGCGGCGCTCCAGCAGCGGCGCCCAGGGCAGCCACACCTCACCGGTGGCCCCCATGCCGTGCAACAGCAGCAGATGGCGGGTACCCGTCGCCTCACCCATAGGGCGCAGTGTGCCACCGGACGGACACGACGCGCGAGAGCGGACTGCGGTGGGAGTCGGACAGACGACGACGGGCCCGGCTCGGGAGAGCCGGGCCCGTCGGGGAAGGGGCGATCAGGCGGAGTAGCCGCGGGTGGCCATCCAGTTCGCCAGGTCGATGGTGGTCATCCAGTAGGCGGGGAGCGACGGGTCCGCCGAGTCGGCGATCCGGACGGTCCGGCCGTCGTTCTTGTAGCCGACCACCGCGATGTAGTGGCCGCCGGGGAAGGAGTGCCAGCCGCCGTCGGTGTCGGTCGCGGAGCCGACGATGTTGGCGACCACCCCACGGCCGTCGGTGATGGCCTTGACCACGTCGGCCTGGAGCTGGTCCATCTGTGCGGGGGTGGGGGGGCCGGGGATCATGTGGGTCCGGTACGGGCTGCCCTTGACCATCTGGTTGAGGCCGCGGGTGGTGTCCTCGGCCGAGTTGGTGCCGTTCTCGCCGGCGTTCAGCGGCGCGACCATGGCGTCCTGGGTGGTCTCGACGCCGCTCGCGCTGAGCGCGTTGCGCACGGCGGCCGGGCCGCAGTTCCAGTAGGCGGTCTGCGCCTCGTAGGTGTAGTCGAGGACCTTGGTCGACGGCGGCTTCGGCTTCGCCTTCTTGGTCAGGTCCGGGTCCGCCGTGGCGGTGCTGGCCTTCGCCGTCGGCGACGCGCTCGGCGAGGCGGACGGGGAGGTCGGGGTGGCGATCCGGGCCTCCGCGCGGCTGGCGGCCTCACCGAGGCGGGGGCCCAGCTCGGCGACGGCGGCGGTCTTCTCCTGACGGACCGGCGAGTTGTCGCTGGCGGCGATCGCCGTGCCGACGCCACCGGCCAGCACGAGCGCCGCGGCGGAGCCGGCGACGATCCGGTACGGGTGCTCGGTCACGACGCGCCGCAGCTGACGCTTCATTCGGTGCTTCACGTGTTCCTCCACGGGGGGCCGGAGCGGCACACGCCGGCCCGACGCGCGGAGAGACTCACGCGCGCTGCAGGGCGGGGTGGCCGCGGGGAAGGGAGCGCCCGGCGGGGCCGGGCGGGGGGGGTGCGGGACTCGCTCGCCGTCAGGCGAGCGCCGGCACCGGGGCGCCGTGGAGGCGTGGGGAGGATCGGGGGGTGGTCGGCACGAGGATGGGAACTCCTTCCTTCACCGCCTACCGGGTTAGCTGACGGATTCGGGCGGGAAGTACGCCCTACCGCGGGCCGTGGCTCGCGGATTCACCCCGGTGTTGCACTGGGTCCCCGGTTCGTGAGATCACGATTGAGCGGGTCGGCACGGCGTCGCCACTTGCGATCGAAAACCGCACCGGACGCGCCGACACTACCGGTGGGTACTCCTCCTGCCAAGCACTCCCACCTGCGTAAACCTCGAACATCATTACTCTGACCGGAACAGGTCGTCACTGATGTCACTCAATGGGACGAGCAGTTCTGTCGGAACTGTCGGGCAACAATCGGACATCCGGCGGCGACCGACCCGGAATTGCGGGAGTCGATCGCCCGGGCTGTTCCCGATGACCGTTTCGGGCGAACCGTGACCGGGCTCACCGCATTCGGGTAACAATTTCAGCCGACCCGGGCCGGGCGCCACCGGGCGGCCGGCACGGTGGCACCGGCCGGCACCGGGGCCGGGCGCGCCGTGACCGGCACGGCGGGACGCGGCGCCCCGGCGCCCGGACGCACCGCCATCGCGGCCGCGTACGCCTCGGCGGCCAGGGTCCGGGCCGCCTCGGCGGCCAGTTCGGCGTCCCGCCACGCCCGCTGCTCCCGCTCGGCGGCCGCCCGCCAGCCCGCCCGGCGGTGGTCGCGTACCGCCCGGGCGAGGACGATCTCCTGCTCGGCCGGGTGCCGGCGGGGATCCCAGCCGTTGCGGTGGGCCAGCACGTCGGCGAGCTGCCGCGCGGTCAGGTCGCCCCGCCAGTGCGCCGTCATCGCCGCGTGGTGCAGCCACCGCTCCCGGAGCGCGTACTCGGCCGGGGTGCGGGGCGTACGCGGCGCGGGCAGCACGGCGGCGCCGGCGAGGCGGCGGGCGGCCGCCTCGGCCTCGTCGTACCCCCGCCAGGCCCGGTCGGCCTCGCCCTGGGCGGCCAGCCACTGCTCGCGCCGGCGGCGGGCGTTCTGCGCGGCCCCGGCGGCGGCCACCGCCACCTCGTCGGCGTACCGGCGCAGGTCGGCGAGGCGGGCGGCCTCCTCGGCGGCCGGGTCCGGGGCCACCTCGGCCGGAGTGTCCCGCTCCGGCCGGGCGACCAGCGCGGCGAGGACGCCGAGGGCGAGCAGCAGCAGGGCGGACCAGATGGCGGCGGCCTCGGGGACGGCGGTGAGGAAGTGGTAGAGAAGGGTCTTTTCCATGGTCGGCACCTCACGGGAACGTCGTGGTGGAGGTCCGCACGGCCCGTGGACGCGGGGCGCGACCGGAGTGGGCGCCGCCGGGCCGCCGTCGGGCGGATGCGGGGGTGAGGTTCGGTGGTACGGCGAGACGGGCCGGGCCCGCCCGGCGGTCAGCGGGCGGGCGGGGCCCGGGAGCCGACGGTCGCCGGGGTCAGCCCGACCGGAACAGGCCGCTCCTGGGCCGGGATCACCTCGGCCGACCGCTGCGCTGCCGAGGCCGGCCCGCCGACCGCCAGGAACCCGGCCAACTCCCGGTCCGACCCCCCAGGTCCCAGGATGGAGACATCCGTGGCGCGGGAACCGACCACACCGACTGCCGGGGCACTCGCAGCCCGGGTGAGCCGTGCGCTCGGGGCGGTCGCGGCGGCGAGGGCCGGGCCGGACCAGTGGATCACCGGCCGGAGGGCGTGCCCGGGGAGGGCGGCAACGGACTGGGCCACCTGGACGATCGGGAGACGGCGCCCATCCACCGGATGGGATGCGGCCTGGGCGGTCGCGGCAGTGCCGAGGGGCAGCGTGGCGGCGCCGAACGAACAGGCGACCACCACGGCCAGGCTGGCCAGCATGCGGGCGGTCCAGCGCGCCACCCACCACAAGGGACAGGTGAGCGCGATCGGCAGCACGGATCAAACCTACCGCCGCCGCCACCGCACCGCACCGCCCACTGGCGTGTCGCGGCAACCCCGGCCACGGCACTGACCAGCGTGGACACCCGCGACCCGGGCGCACGCACCCGCCCGCCACCGTCCCACCCGCGCCGGTGATCGGCCGCCTCAGCCCGGGTCGCGCCGCCTGGCGTACTCGACGGGTCGCCGCGGGGTGGGAAGCGCGACCGGCCCGGCGGGCGCCGGGACGGGCGGCGCGACGGCGGCCGGCACGCGGGCCCGACGCGGCGGTCCGAGCCGGCGCATCATCGGCAGTTCCACCCAGCGGTGCAGTGCGGCGGCGAGCAGCAGGTTGACCAGCAGGAAGGCGAGCGCGAAGAGCGGACCCCGCCAGCCGGGCAGCCCCGACCCCCAGTTCCCGGTGAGCCGCAGCACGGTCGTCATCACCAGGACGTGCACCAGGTAGAAGGCGAACGAGACCTCACCGAGCCAGACCATCGGCCGGGTCCGCCACGGCGTCCGCCGGCCGTGCAGGTCCGCGTCCGCCGCCGCGGTGATGACCAGGAGGTACGCCACCGCGAGCAGAGCCGCCCAGAACTCGGCGCGGATCCACTGCGCGGCGACCACCCAGGTGGCCACGAAGAGCAGGGTGGCCAGGGTCAGGTTCGGCCCGCGCCAGCGGCCCCGCCGCAGCAACTCGGCCGCCGCGACGCCCATCCAGAACTCCAGCGACCGGGCCACCGGGAAGATCTGGGTGAACCACCACCGGTTCTCCTCCGGCATCAGCAGCTGGCCGGGCCAGAGGGCCAGGATGAGCAGGGGCGCGGCGACCACCACCGCCCACAGCAGGCCGGTCCGGGCCCGGCGCAGGTGCGGCAGCACCAGCGGCAGGCAGAGGTAGAAGGCCAGTTCGCAGGAGAGCGACCAGCTCACGTTGTTGACGCTGTAGAAGTAGCCGTCCAGCGGGATCCAGGCCTGCACCAGGACGAGGTTGCCGAGCGCCGCCCAGGGGGCGACCGGGTCGGCGAACCAGGACGCGATGGCCAGCGCCAGCACGAACGTCACCAGGTGGTTCGGGTAGATCTTGGCCAGCCGGCGGCGCAGGAAGGTACGGCCCGGCTCGCCGTCCCGGTACGACCAGACCAGCACGAACCCGCTGAGGATGAAGAAGAACTCCACGCCGGAGAGGCCGAGAGCGAACAGCTTGCCGATCACGACCTGGTAGTCGGGCTCGGCGACAATCCGCATGGTGCCGACGTGGAAGCCGAAGACCAGCAGGGCGGCGATCCACCGCAACCCGGTCAGGGAGGGCAGCCGGACGGGTCGTGCCGGGATCGGGGCGGCGGTCATCCCGGGCACCCTACCGGGCACGGTGACGATCGGCCGTCCGGTCCCCGGGCGGGACCGGCGCGGAGGACCCGGGCCGGGCCGTCGATGCACTACGATCCCTGTTCCTTGCGTTTTTCTTGCGTTCCAGCACGACACGGGGGGCCGGCCGCCGGCCGCTCGCACGGTGCCCAGGATGAGAGGTGGACACCGCATGCACCAGCGGATCCTGCTGCGTTCCCGGAAGGGCCCGTTCGACGCGGTCAGCCCCGAGGAGACCTTCGAACGGAACTGGATCGGCGACAACAACGGCAACCTGGTCTTCGGCCACGCGGCCTACAAGTTGCTCGCCACCTCGACCGCGGAGATCACCCCGACCGATTTCCGGGCCGACTCGTACGACCCCCGCGAGATCAACGAGAAGTACGACGTCTTCGTGGTGCCGCTGGCCAACGCGTTCCGCCGCAGCTACGTCGACCGACTCCAGTCGATGACCCGGATGATCGAGCGGCTGAAGATCCCCGTGGTGGTGCTGGGCGTCGGCGCGCAGACCAACGTGCACGGCGACCGGGAATACCTGCGCCCCATCGACGACGCGGTGAAGGCCTTCTGCCGGGCGGTGCTGGACCGTTCGCACAGCATCGGCGTCCGCGGCGAGGTCACCGAGGACTACCTGCGAACGCTCGGTTTCTCGGCGGTCGAGCAGATCGGCTGCCCGTCGATGTTCCTGCACGGCGACAGCCTGCGCATCGAGAAGGGCAAGGCGGCGCTGGGCCGGGAAGACCGGGTCGCGCTGACCATCTCGCCGTACGTCAAGTCGATGGCCAAGATCGTCACCAGTCATCACGAGCGCTACCCCAACCTGCGCTACCTCCCGCAGGACCTGCGGACCCTGGGCACCCTGCTGTACGGGGACGCCGCCGAGCACCGGGGCAAGAGCAGCGCCATGCCGGTGCACAGCAACCATCCGCTCTTCGTCGAGGACAAGGTGCGGATGTTCGTCGACCCGTGGACCTGGATGGAGTACCTGTCCGGCTTCGAATTCGCGTTCGGCACCCGGATCCACGGCACCATCACGGCGCTGCTCGCCGGCACCCCCGGCTACCTCTTCGCGCACGACTCCCGCACCCTGGAGCTGGCCCGCTACTTCGGCATCCCGCACCGGATCATGGGTGACGTGCCCGCCGACGTCGACGCGGCCGAGCTGTACGAGGAGGCCGACTACACCGCGCTCAACGAGGGGCACAAGGCCCGCTTCGCGGCGATGATGCGTTTCCTGGACCGGCACGACCTGGGCAACGCGTTCGCCGACGGGGACAGCGCGGCCCGCTTCGACCAGCAGGTCCGGGCGACCTCCTTCCCGCCGGCGGTCCGGCCGCTGCACACCCTCGGCTGGGACGACCTGCAGACCCGCCTGCAGTGGCTGCGCGACCAGCACAGCGAGGTCCAGCGGGAGCTGACCGTGCTGCGCGGGACGCGCCTGCACACCCGGGTCAAGGAGGCGGTGAACGGCCGGGTGCGCCGGCTGCTCGGCCGTTAGCGCCGGCCGGGACACCCCGCCGCAGCCACCGCGGGCGTTCCCGACCGTCTCTTAACCCGCCGCTCGGAGGCTGTTCAGCGAGCGCACCTCGGCGGGCCACGTCAGGTTTCGGCCCCGGCCACCCGGACCCTCGATCGTGTCCGGGTGGTCACCGAGACTCGACACCCACTGCTGAGCGTCGTCGTGCCCGTGCACGGCGTGGAGGCTCACCTGCACCAGTGCCTCGACTCGATCCTCGGCGGCCTCGAGGCCGCCGACGCCGCCGACGTCGAACTGGTCGCCGTCGACGACGCCTCGCCCGACCGGTGCGGGGAGCTGCTGCGGGCGTACGCGGCCCACCGGCCGGCGGTGCGCATCGTGACGCTGCCGAACAACGTCGGCCTCGGCCTGGCCCGCAACGCCGGGCTGGACGAGGCGACCGGCCGGTACGTCTGGTTCGTGGACAGCGACGACTGGCTGCCGCCGGGATCGGTGGCGGCGGTGCTGGCCCGGCTCCGCGCGGACCACCCCGACGTGCTGCTCGTTGACCACCTGCGGGTGCACCACGACGGCCGGCTGGAGGAGGACGCCAGCAGCCCGCTGCTGCGCGGGGTCGACGGCTGCGTCCGGCTGGCCGAGCAGCCCCAGCTGCTGCGGGTCCAGCACACCGCCTGGAACAAGGTGGTCCGCCGGGCCTTCCTGGCCGAGCTGGGCCTGCGCTTCCACCCCGGCTGGTACGAGGACATCCCGTTCAGCCACCCGCTGCTCATCGCGGCGGAGCGGATCGCGGTGCTCGACCGGATCTGCTACCGCTACCGCCAGGGCCGCCCCGGCGCGATCACCTCCACCCGCAGCGACCGGCACTTCGACGCGTTCGACCAGTACGACCGCCTCTTCGGCTGGCTCTCCGCGGCGCGGCCGGGCGACGCCGGGCTCCGGGCCGAGCTGTTCGCGTTGATGGTCAGCCACCTGCTGGTGGTGGTCGGCAACGACCACCGGATGCCGGCGGAGCTGCGCCGGCGCTTCTTCCGGCGGGTGGCCGGGCACTACCGCCGCTACCGGCCGGCCGGCGGCTACCCGCGCCCCGGCGGGGTGGGCGGGCTCAAGCACCGCCTCGTCGCGGCGAACAGCTACCTGGCGTACTCGGCGCTGCGGGCGGCGCACCGGATCGCCGGCCGGCTCCGCCCCGCGCCCGCCCCAAGCCCGGCGACCGCGTCCACCGGGCCGGCGGTGCCCGCCGAGCAGCCCGGCGCGCTGGCGGTCCGGCAGTGACCGCCACGCTGCGCCCGGCTGGAGCCGCCGACCTCGACCGGATGCGCCGCTGGCGCAACCACCCGCAGGTCCGCGGGGTGAGTCTGACCCAGCACGAGATCGGCCCGGAGGAGCACCTCGCCTGGTGGGAGGCGGTCCGCGCGGACCCGGACCGGCGGGTGCTCATCCACCTGCACCACGGGCGCCCGGCCGGCGTGGTGACCTTCACCGGCGTGGCGTCGACGGAGAAAGCCCTGACCTGGGGCTTCTACCTCGACATCGACGGCCTCGAGGAGCGCGGCGAGCTGCTGCCGGCCTGGCTGGGGTTGCAGCGGGCGGCGATCGCGCACGCCTTCGACACGCTCGGAGCCCGGACCCTCGGCGGGGAGACCCTCGCCGACAACACGCCGGTGCTGGCGCTGCACCGGCGCTTCGGTTTCCGGATCGTCCGCCGTTACGAGCGGGAGATCGACGGTACGCCGCACCAGGTGGTGTGGACGGAAGTGAGCAGGGGAACATGACCAGCACAGTGAAGATCGGGCCGCACCTGGTGGGCCCCGGCGAGCCGCCGCTCGTGGTCGCGGAGATGTCCGGCAACCACAACGGCAGCCTGGACCGGGCGCTGCGGATCGTGGACGCGGTGGCGGAGAGCGGCGCGCAGGCGCTCAAGCTGCAGACGTACACCCCGGACACGATCACCATCGACCACGACGGCCCGGCCTTCCGCATCTCCGACGGGCACGACCTGTGGGGCGGGGAGAACCTCTACCAGCTCTTCCGGCGCGCGCACACGCCGTACGAGTGGCACGGGCCGATCTTCGAGCGGGCCCGCCGGCACGGGCTGACCGTCTTCTCCTCGCCGTTCGACCACACCGCGGTGGAGCTGCTGGAGGAGCTGGGCGCGCCGGCGTACAAGATCGCCTCGTCGGAGCTGGTCGACCTGCCGCTGATCCGGCTGGTGGCCAGCACCGGCAAGCCGATGGTCATCTCCACCGGGATGGCGACGCTCGCCGAGATCGACGCCGCCGTCCGGGCGGCTCGCGAGGGCGGCGCCGACGGCGTGGTGCTGCTCGCCTGCACCGCCTCCTACCCGGCGCCGCCGCAGGACAGCAACCTGCGCCGGGTGCCGGTGCTGGCCGACGCCTTCGGCGTGCCGGTCGGGCTCTCCGACCACACGCCGGGCATCGGCGTGCCGGTGGCCTCGGTGGCGCTCGGCGCCTGCCTGATCGAGAAGCACGTCACCCTCGCCCGCGCCGACGGGGGTGTGGACTCCGACTTCTCCCTGGAGCCGGCGGAACTGGCCGCGCTGCGGGTGGAGACCGAGCGGGCCTGGGCGGCGCTGGGCAGCGCGGTGGTCGGCCCCACCCCCACCGAGCGGGAGGGGCTGCGCTTCCGCCGCTCCCTGCACGTGGTCGCCGACGTACGCGCCGGTGAGCCGGTGACCAGCGCGAACGTCCGGTCCATCCGGCCGGCCGGCGGCCTGCACCCGGACGAGCTGGACCGGGTGCTCGGGCGGACCTTCACCCGCGACGTGCCCCGCGGCACCCCACTCGCCTGGGACCAGATCTGACCGACGCGAAACGAGGGCCCGGAACGGCACACGCCGTCCCGGGCCCTCGTCGTCCGCGCCGCGACGGGTGGTCCCGCCCGGCGCACCGCCGCGGCCGGGACCATCGGCCCGTCAGTCGTGCACGGTGACCAGGCGGACGAACTCCCGTAGCAGGTCGTGGCCGTCCCAGACCGGGGCGAAGGTCAGCGCGGCGCCGAACGGCACGATCCGGTCGACCCCCCGGCCGCCGAGCCGGCGGGCCAGCTCGACCAGCTCGTCCCGGGCGAACCCGAAGTGGGTGAGGGTCTGGTCCCGCCGCCGGACGAACGGCACCAGCTCCGCCAGGTCGGGCACGGTGACGAAGGGGAAGGTGCCGGCGCCCAGCCAGTGCCGGGGGCTGGCCGAGACCTCGGTCAGCTCCAGCGTGGCCAGCGCGTTGCGGTGGAACACCATCCGCCGCACTCCCCCGTCGGCGGCCAGCCCGTACGCGCCGACCCGCTTCTCCACCGCCATCGCCGCGTCCACGTCCCAGCCGCGGTCCCGGACCGCCTCGTCCAGCAGCGCGACGAACTCGGCCCGGACCTCCTCGGCCGGTTCGGCCGCGCCGACCAGGAACACGGTGCGCGGGGACGCGCAGGCCGCCTGGTCGAACCAGTAGGCGTCGTTGGCGAACGCGGCGGCCGCGTCCCGGCGCCGCTGTGGCGAGGCCGCCGCCCAGCCGGGCACCGACAGCACCGCGAAGGAGGACCGGTCCGGGAAGGTGAGGTCCCGGGCGGCCGGCGCGAGCGGGTGCCGCCGGAGGGTCTCCACCGCCCGGTCGCCACCCCAGATGACGCGCAGGTCGCAGTCGGCGCTCAGCCGGGCGGTCACCGCGTCGTCGTGACCGTAGGTGACCATCAGCTGGGTCCGGGCGACCACCGGGTCGGCCTCGGCGAGGCCGGCGTTGAGCACCTCCAGCACCGCGTCGGCGGCCGCCGCGGAACGCGGCGACACCCGGACCACGTTGGTGTTGCCGGCCAGCGCGGAGAGCGCCCACGAGTAGACGAAGATGGTGTCCACGTTGGCCGGTGGCACGTGGAACACCCGGCCGCGCGGGAAGGCCAGGGTGTCCGCCCCGAGCGTGCCGCGCAGCCGTTCGACCGCCCGCAGCAGCTCCCGGCGGCGCAGGAAGAAGCCGAGCGAGCCCAGTTCCGGGTGCCGCCGGGCCAGCGCCGGGGCGAGCAGCCGCCCGGAGACGCCGGCCAGGAAGTCCACCATCCGCGGGTCGCCCACGGTCAGCGGCTCCGGGTCGCCCGGGGCCAGCAGGTCCGCCACCGGCACCGTCCCGCCGGCGGGGAAACGCATCCGGACGGTCACGCCGCACCTCCCTGATAGGTGTCGCTGCATCCGCGCGCCTCGGCCCGGGGCAGCCGGCCGAGCACGCTGAACCGCTTGCCGGGCCAGTGCCCGTCGTCGACGCCGTGCACCACGCCGAGGTCCTCGGTGAGCAGCACGTGTCCCGGGTACGAGGTGGGCAGCGTGCTCACCACCTCGATCACGCCCGGTGTGCCGACCGGTGCCTCGCGCCAGGTCACCGGGTCCCGGATGATCACGTCCGCGAAGTCCGGGCAGTAGAGCGAGCCGCCCTCCGGGCCCTCCAGGAAGACCGTGCCGATCTGCTCGACCATCCCGTAGAAGTTGTGGATCCGGGTCAGGCCGGTGTCCGCGCCGAGCCGGCGGCGGAACTCGGCGTTGTCGACGGCCCGATCCACCAGCTTCTTCCAGCCGCCGGAGTGCACCAGGATGCCCTGGGACAGGTCGAGCCCGTGTTCCCGGGCCACCTCGTAGAGGTAGGTCCAGACCATGAAGGTGAACCCGAAGATCAGGAAGGGCTCCCGACCGTGCCGGTCCAGGAACGCCCGCAGCGCGTCGACGTCCGGCCGGTCGTCGGCGTCGAGCAGCCAGAGGTGGTCCCGGCCGAAGTTCACCATGCCCAGCGCGCCCGCGCCGCGGGCCGAGTAGGAGCGGCGGTCCCCCACCACGCCGGCGCGGTCCACCACCAGCATCGGCAGCCGGCGCGGGCCGAGCACGGTGGCGAGGGTCCGGGCGAGCATCCGCGACTGGGTGGCGGCGGCCTCCCGGTCAAGGTGGATCCGGCTCACCGCACCGGTGGTGCCGCTGGAGGTGAGCACCCGGATCACCTGGTCCTCGGGGACGCTCACCAGCGTGCGGGTCTTGAACAGCCGGACCGGCAGCCAGGGCAGGTCGGCCACGGTCGCGGCGTCGTCGGCCGCGCCGAGGGCGTCCAGGATCCGGGCGTACGGCGGGCAGGCCCGCCGGTGGTGGGCCACCAGCGCGGTCAGCTCGTCGCGCAGCCGCTTCTCCTTCTCGGGCTGGGTCAGCGTGAACACGTCGGTCAGCACTGGTCCTCCAGGGCTCGGTAGTCGGGCTTGCCGGTGGCGGTCAGCGGCAGCGCGTCGACGCTGCGCACCAGCACGCCCGAGGAGTGCGTGCCCAGGCCCTCGGCGACCTCGGCGCGGATCCGGGCCAGCCGGTCGTCGTCGGCGCCCTCGGCGACCACCATCAGGCGGTCCGGGCCGGCCACGGCCGCGACCGGCCCGTGGTGCCCCAGCGACCGCTCGACGTCGTCGAGATTGACCCGGACCCCGAACACCTTGGCGATCCGCTTGGTCCGGCCGGTGACGTGCAGGAACCCCTCGTCGTCCAGCCGGCCCAGGTCGCCGGTGCGCAGCACCCCGCCGAGGTCGTCGCCCCGGGCCAGGTCGGCGGCGGTCTCCGCGTACCCCATCATCACGTTGGGCCCGCGGTAGACGATCTCGCCGGTACGCCCCGGTTCTGTGGTCTCGCGCCCGTCGCCCGGGTCGACGGCGACCGCGCCGCCGGGCACGGGCCGGCCGACCGAGCCGAGCTTGTCGGGCAGCCGGTCGGCGGGCAGCACGGTCATCCGGGCGGTCGCCTCGGTCTGCCCGTACATGACGAAGAGCCGGCCGCCCACCGCGGCCATCCGGCGGTGGAAGTCCTCGACCAGGTCGGGATGCAGCCGCCCCCCGGCCTGGGTGAGCGTACGCAGCCGGGGGTGGCGGGCCGGGTCGAAGCGGAGCCGGCGCAGCATCTCGTACTGGTAGGGCACCGCGGCCAGCGAGGTGGCCCCGTGCCGGTCCACCGCGGCCCAGAAGTCCCGCGCCGTGAGCGGGTTCTCCTCGACCAGCACCGTGGCCCCGGCGTGCAGGTGGCTGGTGAGCACCGACAACCCGAAGGTGTAGTGCAGCGGGAGGCTGGTCGGGGCCACCTCGTCGCCGTCCAGGCCGAGCGCGGTGGCGATCGCGGCGGCGTTGGCCAGCACGGCCGTCCGGGAGAGCCGGACCAGCTTGGGGTTGCCGGTGGAGCCGGAGGTGGTCAGCAGCAGGGCGAGGTCGGGGTGCGGTGCCGGCCCGGCCGGGCCGGCACGGCGCTGGTAGTCGCCGAGCCGCGGGTCCGGCCCGGGGCGGTGCCCCGGCACCGGCTCGCCGCCGGTGAGCAGCACCGCCGGCCGGAACCGGTCGGCCAGCTCGGCCAGCCGGTCCACGCCGGTACGCGGGTCGACCAGCGCGACCGGCCGGCCGGCGTGCAGCGCGGCGAGGAAGCGCAGGATCGCGTCGACCGTGGTCGGCATGGCGGCCAGCACCACACCGGGCGGCTCCCGGTCCAGCGCGGCGGCCAGGTCGGCGACCCGGTCGTGCAGCGCGGCGCCGCCGAGCGTGCCGCCGCCGGCCGCGTCGACCAGGCGGGCGTCGGGGTGCAGCAGGCTGGTCACGGGGTGAGCCCGCCGTCCACCCCGACCACCTGTCCGGTCACGAAGCTCGCCGCCGGGGAGAGCAGGAACGCGATCACCTCGGCGACCTCCTCCGGTTCCCCGAGCCGGCCCAGCGGGGTGGCGGCGGCCCGGGCCTTGCGGCCGTTCTCGTCGAGGTCGACCAGCAGGTCGGTACGGATGAACCCGGGCGCCACGGCGTTGACCCGGATCCCGACCGGGCCGAGTTCCTTGGCGGCGGCCCGGGTCAGCCCCTCCACGGCGGCCTTGCTGGCCGCGTAGACGGCCTGGCCGGCGGCACCGGCCGTGCCGACCAGCGAGGCGGTGAGGACCGCCGCCGGCCGCTGCCCGCGCCGCAGCAGCCGCGCGCCCTGCTGGAGGGTGTGCGCGGCGCCGGCCGCGTTGACCGCGAAGAGCCGGTCGATCGTCGCGTCGGCGACCGAGCCGAGCAGCCCGGCCTCGTGCACGCCGGCGTTGACCACCAGCGCGTCCAGCCGCCGCCAGCGGGTGAAGACGGTCCGAATCAGGGCGCGCACCTGCTCCGGGTCGGCGACGTCGCCGTGCACCGCGAGGTGCGGCCCGCCGGGCAGCGCCGCGGCGACCTCCTCGGCGGGGCCGGGGGTACGGCCGTGCACGGCGACCGCGTACCCGTCGGCGGCGAGGCGGGCCGCGACGGCCCGGCCGATCCCCCGGGTCGAGCCGGTGACCAGCGCGTACCGCTCAGTCGGTGAGGACGACACCGTGCTTCTCCAGGATCTGCCGAGCGCGGTCGAAGGAGCTGAGGTCGATCACCTCGTCGGTGTCCAGCATGACCCCGAACTCGTCCTCGATCGCGGCGACCAACGACATGTGCGCGAGCGAGTCCCACTTCTCGTTGCCGCGATATTCCAGATCGTCCACCTGGAATTCACCTGGCAATTCCAGGGAGTTACGGAAGACGCGCCTGAGCTGTTCAAGTTCCATTGCTGTTCTCCTCGATCCCCGGCTCGTACGGCCGGGTCGACGGCCGAGTGTAGCCGAGGAAAAGTCGCGCCTATCAGGACGATGACCTGCGAAAAAGTGTTTGCCCGCCGGGCGGTTGGCATTCATCCGACCAGCTACCGGAGTTCATCATCGGGCGTCGAGATGTTTACCGGACGCACCTAGCGTGCCATCGCATCCACGAGACCCGTGCAGCGTGGTAGCCGCACAACCAGGAACGGAGCACCAATTGAGTGCGTTGAATGGCTCGTCCATTCTGATCACCGGGGGGACCGGCTCCTTCGGGAAGACCTTCCTCCGACACGTCCTCGCCGAGGCCGCGCCGGCCCGGGTGGTGGTGTTCTCCCGGGACGAGCTCAAGCAGTACGAGCTGCGTCAGGAGCTGGGCGACGACCCGCGGCTGCGCTGGTTCATCGGCGACATCCGGGACCGGCACCGGCTGACCCGGGCGATGCACGGCGTCGACCACGTGGTGCACGCCGCCGCCCTGAAGCAGGTCGACACCGCCGAGTACAACCCCTCGGAGTTCATCGCCACCAACATCACCGGGTCGCAGCACGTCGTCGACGCGGCCATCGAGGCCGGGGTGCAGAAGGTCATCGCCCTCTCCACCGACAAGGCGTCCAGCCCGATCAACCTGTACGGCGCGACCAAGCTGGTCGGCGACAAGCTTTTCGTCTCCGCCAACCACTACGCCGCGCACCACCCGACCCGCTTCGCGGTGGTCCGCTACGGCAACGTGATGGGCAGCCGCGGCTCGGTGGTGCCGCTGTTCCGCCGGCTCGCCGCCGAGGGGAAGAGCCTGCCGGTCACCGACAAGCGGATGACCCGGTTCTGGATCACGCTGGACCAGGCCGTCCGGTTCGTCCTGGACTCGTTCGACCAGATGCAGGGCGGCGAGCTGTTCGTCCCGCGTATCCCCAGCATGCGGATCCTCGACCTGGTCGAGGCGGTCGCCCCGGACGCCACCACCCACGAGGTGGGCATCCGACCGGGCGAGAAGCTGCACGAGGAGATGATCGCGCCCGACGACAGCCGCCGGACGCTGCGCGCGGCCGACCGGTTCATCGTGCAGCCGACCATCGCCACCTGGGGCTACGAGCCGCCGGAGGGCTGCGAGCCGGTGCCCGACGGGTTCGCGTACCAGTCGGACAGCAACGACCAGTGGCTCAGCCCGCAGCAGCTGCGGCAGATGCTGGGGATCACCGCGTGACGGCGATGCTCCCGTACGGCCGTCAGTCCATCGTCGAGGACGACATCACCGCGGTCGCCGAGGTGCTGCGCGGTGACTGGCTCACCACCGGCCCGCAGGTGCGGGCGTTCGAGGACGACCTCGCCCGCTGGACCGGCGGCGTCGGCTGCGCGGTCGTGTCCAACGGCACCGCCGCGCTGCACACCGCGTACGCGGCGGCCGGGGTCGGCCCCGGCGACGAGGTGGTGGTGCCGCCGATGACCTTCGCCGCCACCGCGAGCACCGCCGTGGCCCTCGGCGCCAAGGTGGTCTTCGCCGACGTCGAGGAGGAGACTTTCACCCTCGACCCGGCGGCGGCCGCCGCCGCGGTCACCTCGCGGACGAAGGTGGTGTCGGCGGTCGACTACGCCGGCCACCCGGCCGACTACGACGCCCTGCGGGCGGCCCTCGCGGGCAGCGACGCGCTGCTGCTCGCCGACGCCGCCCACTCGATCGGCGCCCGCTACCACGGCCGGCCGGTCGGCTCGCTGGCCGACCTGACCACGTTCTCGTTCTTCCCGACGAAGAACCTCACCACCGCCGAGGGCGGCGCGGTCGCGGCCACCGACCCGGCGGTGCTGGAGCGGGCCCGCCGGTTCCGCAACCACGGCCTGGTCCGCGACCGGGCCGAGCAGCGCTGGCCGGACGAGGGCGGCTGGCACCAGGAGGTGCACGGGTTCGGGCTCAACTACCGACTGCCGGACGTGCTCTGCGCGCTCGGCCGCAGCCAGCTGCGCCGGCTCGGCGACTTCCTGGCCGCCCGGGAACGCCTGGTCCGCCGGTACGACGAGGCCCTCGCCGACCTGCCCGGGGTGCTGCTGCCGGCCCGCCGGTCCTGGGCCCGGCCGGCCTGGCACCTCTACCCGATCCGGGTGCTCGACGGGCGGCGGCGCGAGGTGTACGACCGGATGCGGGCCGCCGGCATCGGCGTACAGGTCAACTACATCCCGGTGCACTGGCACCCCGCCTTCGCCGACCTCGGCTACCGGCGCGGGTCGTGCCCGGTCGCCGAGTCGTTCTACGAACAGCAGCTCTCCCTGCCGCTGTACCCGGGGCTCACCGACGCCGACCAGGAGCGGGTCGTCGACGCCCTCGCCGCCGCGCTGCGGGGCGCGCCGGCAGCACGTGCGGCCTGAGACGGAAGACCATGCATCACGCCAACCACTTCTACGGCCACGCCCACGTGCTGGCCCGCTGGTGCGGGCTCGGCGACCGGCACCCGCCCCGGATCAACGGCTACGTCCAGCACGGCTGGAACATCGGCGACGGCCTGGCGCCCGGCCACCCGTACGCCGAGCGGACCCCGAGCCTGCTCTGGTCCGAACAGACCCGGCGCCGGGCCTGGGCGGTGGGGCGGCGCAACGTGGTGGTCATCGGGGCGCCCTTCACCTACCTGCTCGCGTTGCGCCCCGAGGACCCGCCGCAGCCGGACGAGCCCGCGCCGACGGAGCGGGAGGGGACCATCTGGTACCCGTTCCACGGCTGGGAGGGGCAGCACGTCCGGGGCGACCACCGGGAGCTGATCGCCCGGATCCGGGACACCGAACCCGGCCCGGTGACGGTCTGCCTCTACTGGCACGAGTACGGCATGCGCCGGGTCCGGCGGCTCTACGAGCGCGCCGGCTTCCGGGTCATCTGCCACGGCTACCGCGGCCACTGGTGGCGGGACACCGACCCGCTCTTCCTCGACAAGCAGCTCACCGAGCTGCGCCGGCACAAGCGGGTCGCCTCCAACCGGCTGACCAGCGCCATCTTCTACGGCATCGCCGCCGGTTGCGAACCGGCCGTCTACGGCGATCCGATGGTGCTCGCCGACGAGGACCCCACCTTCGGCGGCACCGCCCGGATCCGTCGCCAGTGGCCGGAGCTGCACGGCGAATCGGTGGACCTGCCCACCGCCGTCGAGATCGCCCGCGCCGAGCTGGGCACCGACCACCGCTGCGCCCCGGCCGAGCTGCGCGAGCTGCTCGGCTGGGCGCACCTCCAGGAGAACGACGTTGACGACTGACACTGCCCAGGGCCGCCGGATCACCCTGCCGGGCGGCGAGATGCTGGCCTGGTCCGACCTGCGTACTGACGGACCGGCCGGCGGCGGGCCCCTCGCCGCGCTCGCCGCCCGCGTGGTGCCGGCGGGCGCCCGGGTGCTGCTGGCCGGGCCGCACGAACCCGCGTTTCTCGACCGGCTGGCGCACGCCGACGTCACCTGCCTGCTCCGCAGCCACCTGGACGGGGTGGCACTGGCCGACCTGGCCGGGAACCGCGCGGTCCGGGTGATCGTCGGCGGGCCCGCCGGGCTGCCGGCCGGCGAGACGTACGACGTGGTGATCGTCGCGTCGGGGCTGGACCGGGTGGAGTCGGTCGAGGGGGCCCGGCTCGGCTGGCACGGGGTGCTGGCGACACTCGTCGGCGCGCTGCGCCCGGGCGGCACCCTGCTGCTGCGCCAGGACAACCCGGTCGGCCTGCACCGGATCGTCGACGTCTCCCCGTGGTACGCGGACCGGGACGACGCCGCGTGGACGATCGACGGGGTGCTGGACGCCGGCCACCCGGCCAACCTCGACCAGCTGCGCGGTTGGCTGGCCGACGCCGGCCTCGCCCCGGACACCTGCTTCGCCGCGTACCCGCACCCGGCCGCGCTGACCGCGCTGGTGGCCACCGGGGAACTCGACGGGGGGACCTCCGCCGGGCTGCTCGACGCCGTGCTGCACGGGGCCTGCACCGGCGGCTACGCCGACCGGTCGGTGCTCCAGGACCCGGCGCGGCTCGCGGTCGACGCCCTGCACGCCGGGCTGGGCAACGCGCTCGCCCCGGCCTGGGTGGTGCTCGCCCGGCGGGACGCCGTCCCCGGCACCGACCGGACCGACCTGCCGCTGGCGCTGGCCCAGACCGGGCCGCCCGGCGTCGGCGTGGTCGAGGTCGTGGCCGCGGCGCAGGGCTGGCACTGGCGGGTCACCGACCCGCCGACGGCGGCCGAGCCGGCCGCCGGGCCGTACGCCAGCCGCACCGCCGCATACCGGGACCCGGGCGCGTTGACCGGGCCGGTGCCGCCCGGCCGGCTGCTGCGCACCCTGCTGCTGGACGCCTGCCTCCGGCGGGACCTCGACGCGCTGCGCCGGCTGCTCTCCGGGTACGCCCGGTGGCTCGACTCGTCCGCCGTGGACGGCCGGCTCTCCGGCGCCCCGGCCCTGGCCGGGGTGGACAACGTGGTGGTGGCCGGCGACGAGTTCGCGGTCCTCGACCCGAGCTGGCAGGCGGCGGCGCCGCTGGCCGTGGACGTGGCGCTGGCGCGCGGCCTGTGGCGGTTCGCCGCCCTCCTGCTGACCGGCGGCTACGCCCACCCCTGGCCGTCCACCCTCGACCTGGCCGGGCTCACCGTCGTCCTCGGCGGGATGGCCGGCCGGGAGCTGGACCGGGTGACGGTCGCCGTGGCGGTGGAGACCGAGGCGGCGGTCGTCGCCGCGCTGCGCGGCCTCGACGCGAAGGGCCGGCTGAAGCTCGCCGACGAGCTGGGCGCGCTCGAACCGACCTCGCCGCCGCCCGGACCGGAGAGCTACCAGCAACTGCGGGAAGCCTGGCTGCGGCAGCGCGAGGAGCTGGGCCGGGTACGCGCCGTGCTGCGCTGGACCGAGGACCTGCTCACCAGCCGGGAGCGGGCGCTGCGCCGCGCCGACGCCATGATCAACCTGCTGAGCGGGTCGGTCAGCTACCGGGTGGGACGACTGGTCATCACCCCGGCCCGGTGGGCCAAGCGGGCCGCCCGGGCGGCGAAACGACGGCTGCGCCAGGCCCTGCGCCGGCGGGTCGTCCGGGAGGAGCAGCAGTGACGCGGATCGTCGGTATCGTCCAGGCCCGGATGGGCTCGTCCCGGCTGCCCGGCAAGGTGCTGCGGCCCCTCGCCGGCCGGACCGTGCTCGGCCGGGTGGTCCGCGCCGCCCGGGACAGCGGCGTCCTCGCCGACCTCGTGGTGGCCACCAGCATCGAGCCGGCCGACGACGCGGTCGCCGCCGAGTGCGCCCGGCTCGACGTGCCCTGCCACCGCGGGCCGGTCGACGACGTGCTCGACCGCTTCGTCGGCGCGCTCGACGCCCACCCGGGAGACGCGGTGGCCCGGTTCACCGCCGACTGCCCGCTGCTCGACCCGGAGATCATCCGGCTGGTCGCCGACGTCTACCGGGCGGTGCCCGGGCTCGACTACGTGAGCACGTCGATCGCCCGTACCCTGCCCCGCGGGGTGGACGTGGAGATCATCGACGGGGGCGCGCTGCGCACCCTGCACCGGATCGCCACCGACCACCACCGGGTGCACGTCACCTCGTACGCGTACACCCATCCCGAGCTGTTCCGGGTGCTCGGGGTGACCCTCACCCCGGACCGCTCCGACCTGCGGCTCACCCTGGACACCGAGCAGGACTGGGCGCTGGTACGGGCGGTCACCGACCACTTCGGCGACGTCAGCGTGCCCCTCGCCAAGCTCGCCGACTGGCTGGACGGCCAGCCGGCGCTGCGCGCGTTGAACGCCGGGGTCCGGCAGAAGCGGCTGGAGGAGGCGTGACCGGGGTCCGCGTCGGGCTGCGGTGCGACGCCGGACCGCGCCGCGGGGTCGGCCACCTCGTCCGCTGCCTCGCCCTCGGCGAGGAGTTCCTCGCCCGGGGCGCCCACGTGGAACTGCTCGGCGAGGTGGCCGGCGTGGGCTGGGCGGCCGGGCAGCTCGCCGCCCGCGGCATCCCCCACCACCCCGGCCCGGACACCCCGGCCGGGCTGGTCGCGGTGGCCCGCGAGCACGACCTCGACGTACTGGTCCTCGACTCGTACGAGCTGGACCCGGCCTGCGCGGGGGCGCTGCGGGCAGCCGGGATCCGCACCCTCGCCGTGGTCGACGGCGACACCCGTGGCCAGGACGCGGACCTGTACCTGGACCAGAATCTCGGCGCCGACACCGTCGCGCCGGCCGACCGGCTGCTCGCCGGCACCGGGTACGCCCTGCTCCGCCGGGAGGTGCTGATGCGGCGGCCGGCGGCGCCACGACCGCCGACCCCGGTCGCCCGGCCCCGGGTGCTCGCCTTCTTCGGCGGCACCGACGCGTTCGGCGCCGCCCCGCCCTTGACCCGCCTGCTGCTGGCCACCGGGCGGCCGATGGAGCTGACCGTGGTGGTCGCCCGGGAGTCGCTGGCGGCGGAGCTGGCGGCGCTGCGCCCCGCCCGGGGGCAGGCCCTGCGGCTGGTGCCGCCCACCGACACGCTGCCCGAACTGATCGCCGCGGCGGACCTGGTGGTCTCCGCCGCCGGGACGTCCACCTGGGAACTCTGCTGTCTCGGTGCCCCGTCGGCGCTGGTCTGCGTGGTGGACAACCAGCGCGAGTCGTACCACCGGGTGATCCGCGCGGGCGTCGCGGCCGGGCTCGGCGAGCTGCCCACGCTGGTCGCCGCCGGGCCGGACGGTCACGCCGCCCGGGCCGCCGCCGTGCGGACGCTGCGCGAGCTGCTCACCTCCGCCGACCGCCGGGCCGCGCTCTCCGCCCGGGCCTGGTCCACCGTGGACGGCCAGGGCCGGGCCCGCGTGGTCGACGCCGTCCTCGCCCTGCTCCCCACCCCCCGCTGACCCCCGCGCCGCCGGGCCGCCGCGGCTGCCGGGCTGCCGCGCCCCCGGGCCGCCCGGCCGAGCATGGCCAACCCGGACCGAGCATGGCCAAGCCGGACCAAGCACGGCCAACCCGGGCCGAGCGAGGGGTCAGCATGGGTCAGTGCAGGCGGTTCAGGCGGACCCGGGCGGCCAACTCGGGGCGGTCGGTGAGCAGTTGCCGCACGGCGGCCTCCGCGTCGTCGTCGACGGCGAGGAAGCGGATCCGGCCCGGCACCGCCGCCACCACCGCCGCCGAGCGGGCCGGCTCGGCCAGCGGCAGGTTGTAGTACGCCGGCCCGGACGCCCCGGCGGTGCCCTGGAGGGTGGCGACGAAGAGGCTGCACAGGTAGCCCTCCCGCCGCTTCCCGCTGGTCACCACGGTGACCGTGCCGGGCTCGACCGGCGCCTGGGCCAGCGCCCGGACGGTCAGGTCCGCCGGGCGGGGCCGGGCCAGCGTCCCCGACCACCAGGCCGCCGCCCAGGTGGTGCTGCGGTTGCCGAACGGCTGGGCGAAGATGCCGGTGCCCCGGGGCAGGCCGGCCAGCCCGACCGCGGCGGCCACCACGGACGCCGCCACCAGGGTGCGGGCGACCGGCCCCGGCCGCCGGCCGGCCGCGGTCCACGGCGGGGGCAGCAGCAGGGCCAGCGCGCCGATCCCGACCAGCAGCATCATCAGCAGCAGGTGCAGGGTCTTGCCGTAGTAGTAGCGCGGTGCGGTGCCGAGCACGTGGAACCAGATCCGGACGCCGAGCACGAAGACCAGGCCGGTGCCGAGCGCGCCGGCGTACCGCCGCCACACGGGCAGCCGCAGGCCGCCGGCGAGCACGCCGGCCGCGACCAGCGCGGTGAGCGCCAGGAGCGCGTCGTAGCGCGGCTCCACCGCGCCACCGGTGGCCACGTTGTCGATCTGGTCGGTGTGGAGCAGGCCGCCGATGCTGGTCAGCGGGGTCAGCGGCACCGCGACCAGCGCCACCCCGGCGAGCACCAGCGGGCGGCGGCGCACCGCCCGGCGCTGCCGGACCAGCCAGGCCAGCACCAGCGGCCCCACCACCGGCAGGAACATCAGGTACGCGAAGCCGACGCCGACGCAGAGCGCGCCGACCAGGCAGAGCTGTGTGCCGGTGCGGGCGACCGGCCGGCAGAGCAGTGCCACCAGCAGCGCGGACAGCGCCAGGCCGAGGGTCTCTCCCGGGTAGCCGTACACCACGAACCGGGCCAGTTCGGAGCCGAGGCAGAGCGCGGTCACCACGCCGGCGACGGCCCAGGTCCGCGCCGGGTCGAGCTGCCGCCCGGCGATCCGGGTCGCGGCCCAGACCAGGGCGAGCACCAGCAGCGCGTACGCGGAGAGCGCCCAGCCGAGGTAGTGGTCGAGCGCGTCGACCGGGTCGGCCGGACCGGTGGACGAGCGCAGGAACGTGTCCAGCAGCGCCGTGGTGAGGTGGAAGCCCTGCGGATACCAGGTCATCGCCTCCGGCGCGACCCGTGCCGCCGCCTGCGGGTCGGTGAACAGGTAGCCGCCGACGGTCCGGATCCCCTCCACGGCGGCCAGGTGCCGGCTGTTGTCCTCGCCGATCATGGCGTACGCCAGCCGCCCGGCCAGGTCACCCGCGCGCAGGTACGGCCAGCCCAGCGCGACCGCCCCGGCCACCGCCGCCAGCACCGGGGGCAGGTCGGTCGCGGCGGGCCGGGGCCAGCGGGGACGCCGGCCGGTGGCCAGGGCGACGCCGAGCAGGACGGTGCCCGCGGTGCCGGCCACCGGCACCGGGTGCAGCCCCCAGGGCCAGGCGGAGAAGAGCAGCCCGGCGGCGCTGACCGCGCCGAGCAGCAGCGCCGTGGCCAGCACCAGCCGGTCGAGCAGGGTGCGGCCGGCGCGCAGCAGCCCCGCGGTCAGCGCCAGCACCAGCGGCGGCAGCACGGCGGCCACGCCCAGCGCGTACGCGAGCAGCGGCAGCAGCCAGGCGGCGGCGAGCCAGACCGCGGCGACGGTGATCCGGCGGGCCGACGGGCGCGGCGACACCGGGGGCGGCGCGGACCGGTCCGGGTCCGCCACCGGCGGGGGCGCCGCCGGCGCGCGGGTCGAGCTGCTCTGCACGGGTCGTCTCTCCTCGGGCGCCACCTGCCCGGGGGCCCGGGCGAAGCGGCCCCACGCTAGGCGGGCCGTGGCGACGGAGGGCGACGGCGACGTGTGCGGCAGGTGGCCACCGGGCGACAAGTACCCTCCGCTCGTACACCTGTGCCAAACGGGCGGGTAGGGTGAGGGGCATGACCGGGGCCGCCTACCAGCCGTCGATGCTCGACCTCGGCGTGTCCCCGTCGCTGGGCCCGCTGGCCGGCCGGCTGCGTCGCCACCGGCTGACCCGGGGCGCCTGGGTCGACCACCTGCCCAGCTGGGTCGCCGGCTCCGACGAGGTCTTCGAGACGCTCCTGCGGGAGGTGCCCTGGCGGGCCGAGCGCCGCACGATGTACGAGGCCGAGGTCGACGTGCCCCGGCTGCTCTGCTGGTACGGCGCCGGGCGCCCGCTGCCGCACCCGATCCTCACCGCGGCCCGGACGGCGCTGACCCGGCACTACGCGCCGGAACTCGGCGAGCCCTTCGTCACCGCCGGGATGTGCCTGTACCGCTCGGGGCGGGACAGCGTCGCCTGGCACGGCGACACCCTGGGCCGCTCGGCGCACGCGGACACGATGGTCGCCATCGTCTCCTTCGGATCCCCGCGCGCCCTGCTGCTGCGTCCGCGTGGCGGCGGCGAGAGCCTGCGGTTCCCGCTCGGGCACGGCGACCTGGTCGTGATGGGCGGCTCGTGCCAGCGCACCTGGGAGCACGCCGTGCCCAAGACCGCCCGCCCGGTGGGGCCCCGGGTCAGCGTGCAGTTCCGCCCGGCCGGCGTGGCCTGACCGCCGACCGGGCACATCGGACGGCCGATCGACCCCCTCGGCCAGTAACAGAGCGTTAATGCGAATGGTGTTTTTTGACACCAATCGGACCCCCTGCCGTGTTAGCTTGGCCGCGCCAAATCTGTCTGTGCGTAATCGGGGGATCACTGTGCCTGCTGGCCGGTCGGCCGCCTCCACGGCCGGCATCCGGGCCGTCCTCGCCGCCCGCGCCCGCCGCCACCTCGGCCTGATCGTGCTGCTCCTGGTGGCAGTCGGGTTGCGGGTGGCGATGATGGTCGCCTACTCGCCCGCGCTCTGGTTCGCGGGCGACTCGGGCGGCTACATCCGCCACTCCCGGTTGTGGCCGGAGCTGACGGTGCGCTGGACGTACCCCTGGCTGATCAAGGCGTTCGAGTGGACCGGCAGCTTCGCCACCCTGGTGGCCGTGCAGCACCTCGCCGGGCTCGCCCTCGGGGTCGCCACCTACCTGCTGCTGCGCCGCCGGCTCGGCGTCTCCGGGTGGGTGGCGACGCTGGCCGCCGCCCCGATCCTGCTGGACGCCCGGCAGCTCACCCTCGAGCAGTACCTGCTCACCGAGACGCTCTTCACCACCGCGCTGGCCGTCGCGGCGCTGGTCCTGGCCTGGAAGGAGCGGCCCGGGCCGGTCGCCGGCTTCGGCGCCGGCGTGGCCATCGCGGTGGGCATGTCGACCCGGCCGACGGGGGTGGTCGCGCTCGGCGTGCTGCTGCTCTTCCTGCTGATCCCGTGGCGCGGCTGGCGGGCGCCGGTGGCGTACCTGCTCGGGATCGTCGCCTTCTTCGGCGTGGTGTTCCTCAATGTCGGCACGGTGAAGGGCGCGCTCGGTACCGACGGCGGCAAGTTCCTGTACGGACGGACCGCGCACTTCGCCGACTGTGACCGGCTGGACCTGCCGCCCGAGCTGCGCCGGCTCTGCCCCACCCAGCCGCTGAACCAGCGGCCGGAGCGGCCGGACTGGTTCATCTGGAACCGGGACAGCCCGATCCGCGGCGCGCAGCGCCCCGAGGACCTCGGCGAGTTCGCCAAGGCGGTGATCCGGCAGCAGCCCGGCGACTACGTGGCCGAGGTGGCTGCCGACACCGCCCGCTACTTCTGGCCCCACCGGCTCGGCCCGATGGAGTCCTGCCTGGCCAACTGGTGGGTGCCGCAGCTCGCCCCGACCAACTGGGCCGCGAACCGCGACTGCGTGCCCCGGCTCGCGGACCCCGACTACGGCTGGCGGCCGGTGCCGAGCCAGGCGGCGCCGGCGAACGCGGCCAGCCGATTCCTGCACGGCTACGGCCGGTACGGCACCACCCCGCCCCCGGTGGTGGCGGCGATGACCCTGATCGCGCTGGTCGGCGCGCTCTGGCCGCGCCGGGGCCGGCGCCGGCTGGGCGTGGTCGCCCTCGGCTACACCGCCATCGGCGTCGGGATCATGGTCTTCTCCGTCGCCACCTCGATGTTCGACTACCGCTACGGCCTGCCGGCGCTGGCGTTCCTGTCGACCGCCGCCGCGGCCGGGTGGCACCGGCTCCGCTCGGCGCCCGCACCGACCACCCCCGCCGCTCCACCCGTTCTGGACCTCGACGACGAGCCGGAGCGAGTCCCAGCCATCCTTGCCGGAAGCAACGGGGAACGATGACGAACGAACCGGAGATCGAGGTCACGGTGCTGCTGCCGTGCCTCAACGAGGCGGAGACGCTCGAGGTCTGCGTCCGCAAGGCGCTGCGCTCGCTGGCGGAGTGCGGGGTGGTCGGGGAGGTGCTCGTCTCCGACAACGGGTCCACCGACGGGTCGCCGGAGATCGCCGCGCGGGCCGGCGCCCGGGTGGTGCACGCCCCGACCCGCGGCTACGGCGGCGCGCTGCTCAACGGCATCGAGCAGGCCCGCGGCCGGTACGTCATCATGGCCGACGCCGACGACTCGTACGCGCTGTCGGACCTGGGGCCGTTCGTCGAGGCGCTGCGGGCCGGGCACGACGTGGTGATGGGCAACCGCTTCCGCGGGGGGATCGCCACGGGCGCGATGCCGCCGCTGCACCGGTACCTGGGCAACCCGGTGCTGAGCTGGCTGGGCCGCCGGCTGTTCGGGCTGAACCGGGTCGGGGACTTCCACTGCGGGATGCGCGGCTTCAACGCCGACCGGATCCGCGCGCTGGGCCTCTGCATGCCCGGCATGGAGTTCGCCTCCGAGCTGGTGGTGCGGGCCGCGCTGGCCGGATACGACATCGTCGAGGTGCCGACCACGCTCGCGCCGGACGGCCGGTCCCGGCCGCCGCACCTGCGTACCTGGCGGGACGGCTGGCGGCACCTGCGCTTCCTGCTGGTGTTCGCGCCGCGCAAGACGCTGGTCTGGCCGGGCTTCGTGATCGCGCTGCTCGGGCTGGCCGGGGCGGGCGGGCTGATTCCCGGACCGCTCGACGTCGGCGCGGTCGAGCTGGACGTGAGCAGCCTGGTGTACGCCTGCCTGATGGTGCTGGTCGGAGCGCAGCTGGCGATCTTCGGCGGCCTCGCCGAGATCTACGGCCGGCAGGAGCGGCTGGTGCCCCGGCGCAGCACCGACCGGTGGATCCGGTTCCTGCGGCTGGAGACCAGCGTGACCATCGGGCTGCTGCTGCTCGCCGCCGGCACGGCGGGCACCGTCGGGGCGGTCTGGCACTGGGGGCTGGACGGCTTCGCCGACCTCGACCCGCACACCACCCTGCGGGTGGTGCTCCCGTCGGCGACGGCGGTGGCGCTCGGCGTGGTGGTGCTCTTCTCCGGCCTGGTGTGCAGCCTGCTCACGCTCCGCCCGGCCCGTCCGGTCCCCACCCTCGTGCGGCAGCCGGTCGCGGAGCGGGCGCCGGACCGGGAGCCCCTGCTCGCCCGGCGGTGAGCATCCCGGCCGGGCGGCGGCAGGCGCCCCGGCGCCTCGCCTCGACCCGGCCGGTGGTACGCGACCGGGGCTCCCCGCAGGTCAGGCTGGCGCCGTGCTACAAACGACTCTCAGGGTGATCACGCCCCCGTCACCGGACGACGCGAAGGGCGCAGCATGACCCAGTCCCCCACCGAACCACGATCCCGCTGGTCCCCCTGGCGGCTGCACGGCGACGGCCGGGCGGTCCGCCCCGGCGACGTGGTGCACCCGGACGAGCGGCTCTCCTGGCCGCGTACCGTGGGCGTCGGCGTGCAGCACGTGGTGGCGATGTTCGGCGCCACCTTCACCGTGCCGCTGATCACCGGCTTCCCGCCGGCCACCACGCTCTTCTTCTCCGGGCTGGGCACGCTGCTCTTCCTGCTCATCACCGGCAACCGGCTGCCCTCGTACCTGGGGTCGTCGTTCGCGTTCATCGCCCCCGTGCTGGCCGCGAAGACCGGCGGCGGCATCGGCGCGGCGCTGGGCGGCATCGTGGTGGCCGGCGCGGCGCTGGCCCTGGTCGGCGTGGTGGTGCACGTGGCCGGGTCCCGCTGGATCGACGCGCTGATGCCACCCGTGGTGACCGGCGCGATCGTCGCGCTGATCGGGCTCAACCTCGCCCCGGTCGCGTGGGACGGCGGCGGCAGCGGCACCGGGGTCAAGGCACAGCCGCTGATCGCCGTGGTCACCCTGGTCGCGATCCTGGTCGCCACGGTGGTCTTCCGGGGCTTCCTGGCCCGGCTGTCCATCCTGCTCGGGGTGGTGGTCGGCTGGGTGCTGGCCGCGCTCCTCGGCCAGCTCGACCCGAAGGCGGTCACCGGGCTGAGGGAGGCCGCCTGGGTGGGGCTGCCGCAGTTCCACGCCCCCGGCTTCAGCCTGCGCGCGGTGGTGCTGGTCATCCCGGTCATCCTGGTGCTGATCGCGGAGAACGCCGGGCACGTCAAGGCGGTGGCCGCGATGACCGGCCGCAACCTCGACAAGGACATGGGGCGGGCGTTCCTCGGTGACGGTCTGGCCACCGTGCTCGCCGGCTCCGGCGGCGGCTCCGGCACCACCACGTACGCGGAGAACATCGGCGTGATGGCGGCGACCCGGGTCTACTCGACCGCCGCGTACTGGGTGGCCGGCGGGGCGGCCGTGCTGCTCGGGCTCTGCCCGAAGTTCGGCGCGCTGATCCTCACCGTGCCGGCCGGCGTGCTGGGCGGCGCGACCACCGCGTTGTACGGCCTGATCGCCATCCTGGGTGCCCGGATCTGGATCGAGGGCCGGGTCGACTTCCACGACCCGGTGAACCTGATGACCGCCGCGGTCGCGGTGATCGTCGGCGCGGCGAACTACACCCTCACCGCCGGCGACCTCTCCTTCAACGGCATCGCCCTGGGCACCGCCGCCGCCCTGGTCGTCTACCACGGCATGCGCCTGATCGCCCGCCTCCGCGGCACCACGGCGGAAGCCCGGCGCGGCCCGGAGCCCGAACTCTGACCCGCTGACCGGCAACCAGATGCGACATGTCGCGCCTTCCCGCTGCCGGGAAGGCGCGACATGCCGCAATCGGAGACCCTGCTCAGTCGCGTTCGATCAGGTGGCCGACGACCGTGGGGCCGAGCATGACAGCGAAGCCGGAGCCGTCGCGGCGGGGGTCCGCCGGGGGCAGCTCCACCGGATCGCCGTTGGCCGTCGCACCCACCGGGCGCGGGCCGACCCAGGCCACCGCCAGGTCCACCTCACCCTTGAGGAACCGCTGCGCGCGCACCCCGCCGGTCGCCCGCCCCTTCGCCGGGTACGCCTTGAACGGCGTGACCTTGACCGTGGCACCGGTCGAGGTGACCACCATCGGCTCCCCGTGGCCCGGGTCGTCGGTCCGTACCGCGCCGAAGAAGACCACGGTCGCGGCGGCCGGCAGGTTGATGCCGGCCATGCCGCCGCCCTTGATACCCTGCGGCCGGACCAGGGACGCCGGGAAGCGCAGCAGCGACGCCTCGGAGGAGACGAACGCGAGCGTCTCGGCGCCGTCGGTGAGCCAGGTCGCCCCGACCACCTCGTCGCCGTCGCGCAGCGAGATCACCTCGAACTCGTCCGAGCGGACCGGCCACTCGGGCGCGCAGACCTTCACCACGCCCTGCCGGGTGCCCAGCGCCAGGCCGGGCGAGCCCTCGGCGGACGGGCCGAGCGGCGCCAGCCCGACCACCGTCTCCCCGGCCGCCAGCGGCACCAACTCGGCGGCGGACATGCCACCGCGCAGCGACACCGTGCCGGACTGCTCGGGCAGCACCGGCAGCGGCAGTACGTCGATCTTGAAGGCGCGCCCGGCGCTGGTGACCAGCAGCACCCGACCCCGGGCGGTGGAGTGGACCACCGCGCGTACCGCGTCGTGCTTGACCCGGCCGCTGCGCCGGCGCGCCTCGGCGGCCTCCTCCGACTCGGCCGCGGTCCGGGCGACCAGCCCGGTGGCGGAGAGGATGACCTGGCACGGGTCGTCGGCGACCTCCAGCGGGCCGGCCGGCACGGAGGCCGCGAGGACCTCCTTGAGGTCGCCGTCGACCAGGGTGGTGCGGCGCGGCGCGCCGAACTGCTTGACCACCGCGGCCAGCTCGTCGGAGACCACCTTCTGCAGCACCTTCGCGTCGTCGAGGATCTTCGCCAGCTCGGCGATCTCGCCGCGCAGCTTCTCCTGCTCCGCCTCCAACTCCAGCCGGTCGTACTTGGTCAGCCGGCGCAGCGGGGTGTCCAGGATGTACGTCGCCTGGATCTCGGAGAGCTTGAACTTCTGCATCAGGCCGTCCTTGGCGGCCTGGGCGTCCTCGCTCGCCCGGATCAGCTTGACCACCCTGTCGATGTCGAGCAGGGCGATCAGCAGGCCGTCGACCAGGTGCAGCCGCTCCTCGCGCTTGCGCTTGCGGTACGCGCTGCGCCGGGTCACCACCTCGTACCGGTGGTTGATGAAGACCTCCAGCAGCGCCTTGAGCCCCAGGGTCTGCGGCTGGCCGCCGAACAGGACCAGGTTGTTCACGCCGAAGGACTGCTCCAGCGGGGTGAGCCGGTAGAGGTCGGCCAGCAGCGCCTGCGGGTTGACCCCGACCTTGCACTCGATGACCAGCCGGGTGCCGTTCTCCCGGTCGGTGAGGTCCTTGACGTCGGCGATCCCGGTGAGCCGCTTGGTCTTGTTGACCTCGTTGGTGATGGCCGCGATGACCTTCTCCGCGCCCACGCCGTACGGCAGCTCGGTGACCGTGATGGCCTGCCGCCCCCGACTGCCCTCCAGCGGGCCGGTCTCCACCCGGGCACGCATCCGCACCACGCCCCGCCCGGTCTCGTACGCCCGGCGCACCTCGTCGAGGCCGAGCAGCAGCCCACCGGTGGGCAGGTCGGGGCCGGGGACGAACTCCATGAGCTTGTCCAGGGTGGCGTCCGGATGGTTGATCAGCCAGCGGGCAGCCTGGACGATCTCGCCCAAGTTGTGCGGGATCATGTTGGTGGCCATGCCCACCGCGATCCCGGACGCGCCGTTGACCAGCAGGTTGGGGAAGGCCGCCGGCAGCACGGTGGGCTGGGTGAGCGAGCCGTCGTAGTTGGGCTCGACGTCGACGGTGTCCTCGCCCAGCTCGCCGACGAGCAGCATCGCCTCGCGGGACATCCGGGCCTCGGTGTACCGGGCGGCGGCCGGGCCGTCGTCGGGCGAGCCGAAGTTGCCGTGGCCGTCGATCAGCGGGACGTTCAGCGAGAAGTCCTGGGCGAGGCGGACCATCGCGTCGTAGATCGCGGCGTCGCCGTGCGGGTGGTACTTACCCATCACGTCGCCGACGATCCGGGCCGACTTCACGTGGCCCCGGTCGGGGCGGTGGCCCTGCTCGTACATCGACCAGAGGATGCGCCGGTGCACGGGCTTGAGGCCGTCCCGCGCGTCGGGCAGGGCCCGGGAGTGGATGACCGAGAAGGCGTACTCCAGGTAGGAGTCGGAGACCTCGGTGACCAGCGGGTTGTCGAAGACCCGGGCGCCGGCCCGGTCGAACGCGGACAGGTCCGCCTTCGCGCGGTCTTCCTTGCGGCGTGCCATGGTTCAGCTTTCCCTTCGAAAGAACCCGGTGGTCAGGCGTCGATGGCTTCGCGGTCGACCCGGTCGGCCGACTCGATGAGCCAGTTGCGGCGGGGCTCGACCTTCTCCCCCATGAGCAGTTCGAGGATCCGTTCGGCGGCCTCGACGTCGTCGAGCGTGATCCGGCGGACCGCCCGGGTGGCCGGGTTCATGGTGGTCTCCCAGAGCTCGTCGGCGTCCATCTCACCGAGACCCTTGAAGCGCGGGATCGGGGTGACGATCTGCTTGCCGGCCTTCTCCAGCTTGCGGACCGTCGCCTCCATCTCGGCCTGGGTGTAGGTGTAGATCGTCTGCGGGTTACGCCCCTTGGTGGTGATCTTGTGCAGGGGCGGCATCGCCGCGTAGAGCCGGCCGGCCTCGATCAGCGGCCGCATGTAGCGGGCGAAGAGCGTGATCAGCAGGGTACGGATGTGCGCGCCGTCGACGTCCGCGTCGGCCATGATGAGCACCCGGCCGTACCGCATCGCGGAGAGGTCGAAGGTACGCCCCGAGCCCGCCCCGAGCACCTGCACGATCGCCGCGCACTCGGCGTTGTCCAGCACCTGCTGGAGGTTCGCCTTCTGCACGTTGAGGATCTTGCCGCGGATCGGCAGCAGGGCCTGGTACTCCGAGGAGCGGGCCATCCGGCTGGTGCCGAGGGCGCTGTCACCCTCCACGATGAACAGCTCGCTGCGGTCCACCCCGGTGGCCCGGCAGTCGACCAGCTTCGCCGGCATCGACGCGCCCTCCAGGGCGGTCTTGCGCCGGGCGGCGTCCTTCTGCTGCTTCTGGGTGAGCCGGACCCGGGCCGCGTCGACGATCTTCTGCAGCACCGTACGGGCCTCGGCCTTGGTCCTCCGGTCCTCCAGCCACGCCTTGAGGTGCTGCTCGACCAGCCCCTGGAGCACCTTGGTGATGCCGGCGGTGGAGAGCTCGTCCTTGGTCTGCGAGGTGAACTGCGGCTCCGGGATCCGGACGTGCACCACTGCGGTCATGCCCTCCAGGACGTCGTCCAGGGTGGGCGCGTCCTCCTTGGGCTTGAGCAGGCCACGGGTGTTGCGGGCGGCCTCGGCCAGGGTACGCACGAGGGCGCGCTCGAAGCCCTTGCGGTGGGTGCCGCCGTGGGCGTTGCGGATGGTGTTGGTGAAGCACTCGACGGTGCGCTCGTACCCGGTGCCCCAGCGGAAGGCGATCTCGACCTCGGCCCGGCGCTGCACGTTGGACTGCATCACGCCGTTGGCGTCGGCGGCGTTCTCCCGATAGGTGCCCTCGCCGGTGACCAGCAGGGTGCCGGAGACCGGCCGGTCGCCGGCCGGGGCCAGGTATTCCACCATGTCGGTGAGGCCGTTGGGGAAGTGGAAGTTCTCCTTGACGACCGTGTCGCCGGTCTCGTCGCGCAGCAGGTACGCCACGCCCGGGACGAGGAACGCGGTGTTGCGCAGCTTGAGCCGGACCGCTTCGGTGTCGAGCTTCGCCCCGGTCTCGAAGTAGCGCGGGTCGTGCCACCAGCGGATCGAGGTGCCGGCGCGCTGGCCGCGCTTCGTCGCGCCGACGATCTGCAGGCCCGGGCCCGGGGTGAACGGCGCGTCCGGGCCGTCGCCGTCGAACACCCCCGGCACCCCGTGCCGGAAGGACATCGCGTGGATCTTGCCGCCACGGCGGACCGTGACGTCGAACCGCCGGGAGAGCGCGTTGACCGCGGAGGCGCCCACGCCGTGCAGGCCGCCGGAGGTCTTGTAGCCCGAGCCGCCGAACTTGCCGCCGGCGTGCAGCCGGGTGAGCACCAGCTCGACGCCGGAGATGCCGGACTTGGCGTGCACGTCGGTGGGGATGCCCCGGCCGTCGTCGTCGACCTGCACGGAGCCGTCGGCGTGCAGGATCACCTCGACTTTGGTGGCGTGACCCGCGACACCCTCGTCGGTGGAGTTGTCGAGGATCTCGTTGACGAGGTGACCCACGCCACGGCTGTCGGTCGAGCCGATGTACATGCCGGGGCGCTTGCGGACGGCATCAAGGCCCTCCAGGTGCGTCAGGTCGTCGGCCCCGTACAGGGTCTCAGGCTGTGCGGTCAACTGGTCGTACTCCCAGGTCTCGGCGGTGTGGTGCCGCTCACCGTGTCGATACCCGAACTCGATCGCCACGCGCGGCGCGCCGCAGCGAGCCTAGCCCGGCGCTCCGACAGAGCCGTGGCACCCGGTGCGGTGCGTTGTCCGGTTACGCTCCGGCCGTGTTCCGTGTCGTCGCCCGTCAACGGGCGCCGGAGCGAGGAGGCGTCCGTGCACCACAACGATCCGACCCGCCGGTTGTCTTCCCGGGCCCTCGCCGAGGGTGACCCGACCGGCTGGTTCGAGCAGCTCTACGCCGAGGCCGAGCGGGGCGAGGCGGAGGTGCCGTGGGACCTCGACCGGGCGCATTCGCTGCTCACCGAATGGACCGACCGGACCCGGCCGGACGGGTCCGGCCGCCGCGCCGTGGTCGTCGGGTGCGGCTTCGGCCGGGACGCCGAGCACCTGGCCGGGCTCGGCTTCGCCACGGTGGCCTTCGACATCTCCCCCACCGCCGTCCGGGCCGCCCGCCGCCGCCACGCCGGCTCCCCGGTCCGGTACGAGACCGCCGACCTGCTCGACCCGCCGGCCGAGTGGCTCGGCGCCTTCGACCTGGTCCTGGAGAGCATGAACGTGCAGGCGCTGCCGGTGGAGCTGCGCGAGCGGGCGGCTCCCGCGGTCGGCCGGCTGGTCGCGCCCGGCGGGACGCTGCTGGTCATCGCGGCCGGCCGGCGCGACGGCGAGGAGGTGGACGGCCCGCCCTGGCCGCTGACCCGGGCCGAGGTCGACGCCTTCGCCGCCGGGCCGCTCACGCCCGCCCGGGTGGAGGAGATCGTCGCCGCGGACGGCGGGCTCCGCTGGCGCGCCGAGTTCCGCCGGGGAGCCTGAGTGCCCGCCGGCGGCACCCAACGAGACGTGTCAGGCGCTGCCTGCTGACGACCCCACGAGGCTGAGCAGCAGCGGACGGGCCGCACCGTCGACCAGGTCGCCGAGGCGTACGCCGTCGAGCACGGCCAGGAAGGCGGCCTGGGCCCGGCGCAGCTCGCCGCGGAGCCGGCAGGCGCCGAGCAGCGGGCACGTCGGCTGCTCGCAGGTGACCACCTCGGCGTTCCCCTCGAAGGCCCGGACCACGTGCCCCACGGTCAACTCACCGGCGTGCTCGGCGAAGGCCACCCCGCCGGACCGGCCCCGGATGGTCACCAGCACGCCGATCCGCTGCAACCGCTGCACCACCTTGGCCACGTGGCTGCGGGGCAGCGAGAGTTGGGTGGCGAGCTCGTCCACGGTCGTCCGGGTCTCGCACGCCGCGGTGAGCATGGCGATCCGAAGTGCCATGTCCGTCGAGCGGTTGAGCTTCACACCATCGACCCTAACCAGCGGTGTCACCGCGCGGAACACACGCGCGGCCGGGTGGCGCGGTGTGATCCGGGCGACGCCGGTCCCGGGACCTTCGGCCCTGAAGAGGCATTTCAGATTCCTGTTCAGTGGCGGTCGACCCGTTCGACGCCGAAGGAGTAGTCGTGCTCTCGGAAACCTCAGCCGCCGTGGTGACCGCCACCCTGCCCGCCGTGCAGGCGCACGGTGAGGCGATCACCGGCCGGTTCTACCAGCGGATGTTCGACGCCCACCCGGAGCTGCTAAACATCTTCAACCGGGGCAACCAGGCCACCGGGCAGCAGAAGGCGGCGCTCGCCGCCGCCGTGGTGGCGTACGCCGAGCACCTGACCGGCGGCAGCAGCGTGCCGTGGGGGCCGATCCTGGACCGGATCGCGCACAAGCACGCCTCGCTCGGCATCACCGCCACCCAGTACCCGATCGTGGGCCGCCACCTGCTCGCCGCGGTCGGCGAGGTGCTCGGCGAGGCCGTCACCCCGGCCGTCGCGGCCGCCTGGGACGAGGTCTACTGGCTGCTGGCCTGCGAGCTGATCGCCCGGGAGGCCCGCCTCTACACCGTCGCCGGGGTGCCCGAGGACGGCAGGGTGTGGCGGGAGTGGCGGGTGGTGGAGAAGACCCCGGAGACCCGGGACGTGGTGTCGTTCACCCTGGTCCCGGCCGACGGCGGTCCGGTACCCGGCTTCACCCCGGGGCAGTACGTCTCGGTCGCGGTCGACCTGGCCGGCGGCCGGGGGCAGCAGATCCGGCAGTACAGCCTCTCCGGTCGTCCCGGCGCCGCCCACTGGCGGATCACCGTCAAGCGGGTACGCGGCGTCGACGGCGCACCCGACGGCATGGTCTCCAGCTTCCTGCACGAGCGGGTGGCCGCCGGCGATACGCTCCGGCTCAGCCCGCCGTTCGGCGAGGTCAGCGCCATCGGCGACGCCGGCCCGCTGCTGCTGGTCAGCGCCGGCATCGGCCTCACCCCGGCGATGGCGGCGCTGGCGCACCTGGCCGACACCGAGCCGGAGCGACCGGTGGCGCTGGTGCACGCCGACCGGACCGGCGCGGCACACGCCCTGCGCCACGAGCTGTCCGCGTTGCAGGAGCGGCTGCCGAACCTGTCGGTCCGCCTCTGGTACGAGGACACCGCCGGCGGCGAGCTGGCCGGACTGAAGGCCGACGTCGCCGGCGGGCTGGTCGACCCGGCGCTCATCCCGGTGGCCCCCGGGGCGTACGTGCACCTGTGCGGGCCGGTGCCGTTCATGGGCCTGGTCCGGGGCGGCCTGCTGCGCCGCGGCGTGCCGGCGGAGCGGATCGCGTACGAGGTGTTCGGCCCGGGCATGCTGCGCTGAGGGTCGCCGGCCCCGGGGCCGGGGGGCGGTGCCGGGCTACGCCGGGCACCGCCCCCTCACCGTTGGCGGCCCGCGCACCGTTGGCGGCCCACGCACCGTCCCGCCGTCACGAGCCGGTGAGCGCGCGCCGGGCCGCGCCACGCGGCCCGGTTCGCCCGGCAGGTGGCCCCGGACGCCCGGGGCCACCGTCACTCCACGTCACAATGAGCAACCCCCGGCACCCCCTGGCTGACTCGCTTTGCTCTGCAGCCATATACGCACTGGTGCACCAACGGTTACCGCTGCGTATATGGCTGCAGAGCAAAGGCGGCGGGAGGGTGGGGTGGGCGGAGATTTGGTTCACGCGTTTTCGCTGGTCAGAGATATGGGCTGGTCGAAGACGCGAGGGTGGCGCCTGTCCAGCAGCATCACGGTGAGTAACGGCCGTGATTCAGGACGGGAGTCACCCACCGTCACGGCGGGAATGAGCGGCCGGGGCCGGCGTAGGCGGCACGCCGGCCAGGGGCCCGGGTGGGGGCCCGGTTGGGGGCCTGGGTGCGGTCAGGCCCAATGGACGATGACTGCGGCAAACACCAGCAGCGTGCCGACCAGCTCGATCAGCCCGACGCGGACCGCGGCCAGCCGGCGGCCGGGAAGCAGCGCCGCGCGGACCACCAGCAGCGCGAAGACCGCCGCCACGGCCGGACCCCACCCGGCCAGCATGGCGACGACCAGCGCGGCGAGGTGGTACGCCAGGGACGCCCACCGGTACCCGGCGCTTCCCCGCTCCCGGATCATCGTCTTGACGTACAGCACCGTGCCGACCAGGTACGCGCCGACCGCTGCCGCCACCCCGGCCAGGTCGGCCGGCGGGACCCCGGCGACGGTGGCCACCACGAACACCATGAGCACGCTCTGCGCCACCGAGGCGAGGTCGTTGAGCAGGGCCCGCTCCCGGCGGCGTCGCGCGTACGCGGTGTTGACCGCGACCAGCACGGCGTAGATCGGGGCGTAGCCGAGGACGGCGGGGCGGGCGAGCAGCACCGGAAGACCCAGCAGCGCGGTCGCCGCGCCGTAGGCCAGGAGCTGCGCGCGTACCCGGGCGGGGCGGCCGGTCTTCACCGCCAGCAGGGCGTAGTAGGAGAAGAGGTAGCCGGCCAGCCACGCGCCGAGCAGCGGCAGGTGCGGCCAGCGCGGGCCGGCCACGCAGACCGCCGTGACGTACGGGAGCAGCAGCATCGCCCAGGCGCCGTGCTGCGGCGGCAGCCAGCGGTGCCGGCGTCCCCGGGCCGGCCGGGCGGCCTGCGGCGCGGCGGCGGACCGGACGGCCGGCGCCCCGGCGACGGATCGCGACGACGTGATGCCGCTCATCCGCGCGCCACCGTGAGCAGCACCACCGAGTCCTCGTCGGCGTGCAGCGCGTGCCGGGTGTCCGGGATCACCAGCAGGTCCCCCGCCGACCCCGGCCAGGACCGGTCCCCGGCGACCAGCCGGACCCGTCCGCGCAGGATCTGGAGCGTCGCGTCGCCGGGGCTGGCGTGCTCCGCCAGCGCGTGCCCAGCGGCCAGGGCGACCAGGGTCTGCCGCAACGGGGTGGTGGGGCCGCCGTGGACCGTCCGCGCGCTCCGCCCGCTGCCGGTGGCCCGGGCCAGGGCGAGCTGCTCCTCGGCGAGCGTCGAGAGTGAGGACGGGAACACGGGCCACCTCCGGAGTGACGAGGCGGTCACAAAGGGGAACCGCCTATGCCTCTTTGCCCAGCTTCGTCGCTTCCCCTCCGCCCGACCAGGGGCTTTGGTCCCGGTTTCGAATCTCCACAGCCGACATCGGCCGCCAGAGAAGAAGTCGATGATCTACAGGTTAGGCGGGGTTCGCCAGGGTAGGGGTCTGCTCATGCGCGTCCTTGGAATCAACGCGATCTTCCACGACCCGGCGGCCGCCCTGGTGATCGACGGCCGGGTGGTGGCGGCCGCCGAAGAGGAGCGGTTCAGCCGCCGCAAGCACGGCAAACGCCCGGTTCCCTTCGCCGCCTGGGAGCTGCCCGAGTTGTCCGCCGCATGGTGCCTGGCCAGCGCGGGGATCGACGTCGACAGCCTCGACGCGGTCGCGTACTCCTTCGACCCGGGCCTGTGCCGGGACGCCACCGAACTGGGGCTCAGCGACCCCTGGGACTGGCTGCGGGTCGACTACGCCCGACGCGCCCCGCAGTTCCTCGCCGCCGCCCTGCCCGGCCTCGACCCGGAGAAGGTCCGGTTCGTGCCGCACCACGTGGCGCACGCCGCCTCCGCCGGGCTGGCCGCCCCGCCGGCCGGCGACGACACCGCGGTGCTGGTCCTCGACGGGCGCGGCGAGGTGGCCAGCCACCTGGCCGGCGTCTACCGCGACGGGCGGCTGTCGCCCCTGCACGCGCAGCTGCTGCCGCACTCGCTCGGCCTGCTCTACGAGGACCTGACCCGGCACCTCGGCTTCCTGCACTCCAGCGACGAGTACAAGGTGATGGCGCTGGCCTCGTACGGCACGCCGAAGCACCTGGGCATGCTCCGCGACCTGGTGCGGGTCACCGACGAGGGCGGCTTCCAGGTCGAGCGGATCGACTGGGCCAGCATGGCCAAGGCGCGCACGGCCGACGGGGAGATGACCGACGAGCACGCCGACCTCGCCGCCAGCGTGCAGACCCGGCTGGAGGAGGTCATCCTCGACCTCTCCCGCTGGCTGTACGACGCCTCCGGCGGCGCGACCACCCTCGCCATGGCGGGAGGAGTGGCGCTCAACTGCGTGGCCAACGCCCGGGTCGCGGCCGAGGGGCCGTACCGGGACGTCTGGGTGCAGCCGGCAGCCGGCGACGCGGGCACCGCGCTGGGCGCGGCCCTGCACGTGGCCGGGGAACTGGGCGACCGGTCCACCCCGATGACCGGGGCGGACCTGGGCCGCGGCTGGTCGGACGAGGAACTGGAGGCCGAGCTGCGCCGGGCGGCGCTGCCGTACACCCGGCCGGCGTCGATCGCCGCCGAGGCGGCCCGGGTGCTCGCCGACAACGGCATCGTCGCCTGGTATCAGGGACGCAGCGAGTACGGCCCGCGGGCGCTGGGCCACCGGTCGCTGCTCGCCCACCCCGGCGACCCGGACACCACCCGCCGGATGAACGACGTCAAGGGCCGGGAGCAGTTCCGGCCGATCGCCCCGATGGTCCGCGCCGAGCGCTTCGCGGAGATCTTCGAGGGCGTCTACCCCAGCCCGTACATGCTCTTCGTGCACCGGGTGAAGCCGGAGTGGCGGGACCGGATCCCGGCCGTCACGCACGTCGACGGCACCGCCCGGGTGCAGACCGTGCACCCGGAGACCGAGCCGGTGGTGGCCGAGCTGCTGGCCGGGTTCGAGCGGCTCACCGGGCTGCCGGTGGTGGTGAACACCTCGCTGAACACGGCCGGGCGGCCCATGGTGGACACCCCGCGCGAGGCGATGGAACTGTTCGGCTCCGCCCCGGTCGACCTGCTCGCCCTCGGCCCGTTCGCGGTGCACAGGCGGGCGCTGGGCGGTGGCCGGTGATCAGCCTCGTGGTGCCGACGCTCGGCCGGCCCAGCCTCGGCACGCTGCTGGACGCCCTCGCTGTCCAACTCGGCGAGCTGCCCAGCGCCGAACTGCTGCTGGTCGACGACCGGCGCGACGACGACACCGGGCACGACGACACCGGGGAACTGGCGGTGCCGGGAGCTCTCGCGGCGTACACGAAGGTGCTGACCGGGCGGGGCGCGGGCCCGGCGGCGGCCCGCAACCTGGGCTGGCGGGCGGCCCGCGGCGAGTGGCTGGTCTTTCTCGACGACGACGTGGTGCCGGCGCCGGACTGGGCCCGGCGGCTGCGTGACGACCTCTCGGTGACCGACCGGGTCGGCGGCGTGCAGGGGGTGGTCGAGGTGCCGCTGCCGACGGACCGCCGCCCCACCGACTGGGAACGCGGCACGGCCGGCCTGGCCGACGGCAGGTGGATCACCGCCGACATGGCCTACCGCCGCGCGGCCCTCGCGGCCGTCGGCGGGTTCGACGAGCGGTTCCCCCGCGCCTACCGGGAGGACGCCGAGCTGGCCCACCGGGTCCGGCGCGCCGGCTGGGACCTGGTCCGCGGCCGGCGGCGGGTGACCCATCCGGTACGCCCCGAGAGCCGCTGGGTGAGCCTGCGCACCCAGCGCGGCAACGCCGACGACGCCCTGCTGCGCCGGCTGTACGGCCGGACCTGGCGCAGCGACCTCGACCTGCCGCCGGGTCGGCGGCCCCGGCATCTCGCGGTCGCCACGGCCGGCGCGGTCTCGCTGGCCGCCCTGGCCCTGCGGGGCCTGGACCGGCCCGGCGGCCGGCGGCGGGGCCTCGGCGTGGCGGCCGGCCTGGCCGGGCTGGCCTGGGCGGCCGGCACCGCCGAGTTCGCCCGGGCCCGCATCGCGCCCGGCCCGCGGACCGCCGACGAGGTCGTCACCATGCTGGTGACCAGCGCGCTCATCCCGCCACTGGCCGCCACCCACTGGGTACGCGGCTGGTGGCGTGCCCGCTCGGTGCCGGCCGGCGCGGTCGTCACCCCGGGGGCGGGAAGTTGATGTTTACCTCCCCTGCCCCGGGCAACTGGTCCGACATGACTCCCCCCGGTCCCGCCCTGTACGACGCGGTCCTGCTGGACCGGGACGGCACGCTGATCGAGGACGTCCCGTACAACGGCGACCCGGAGAAGGTCCGCCCGGTGCCCGGCGCCCGGGAGGCGCTGGACCGGCTGCGCGCCGCCGGGCTGCGCCTCGCCGTGGTCACCAACCAGTCCGGGCTGGCCCGGGGCTGGTTCACCGAGGCACAGATGCGGGCGGTGCACGCCCGGGTCGAGGAGCTGCTCGGCCCGTTCGACCACTGGGCGGTCTGCCCGCACGACGACACCGACGGCTGCGCCTGCCGCAAGCCCGCCCCGGGCCTGGTGCACGCCGCCGCCCGGGCGCTGGGCACGCTGCCGCGCCGCTGCCTGATGGTCGGCGACATCGGCCGGGACATGACCGCCGCGCTCGCCGCCGGGGCCGCCGGCATCCTCGTGCCCACCCCGGTCACCCGCCCCGAGGAGGTCGCCGAGGCGCCGGCCGTGGCCCGGGACCTGACCGGAGCGGTCGACGAGATCCTGCGCCGGATGCGGGCGGTCCAGCCGGTCGTGCCGCGTACCGGGCGGGCCGGCACGGTCCTCGTCGTGCGCAGCGACTCCGCCGGGGACGTGCTGGTCACCGGACCGGGCATCCGGGCGGTGGCGGCCGGGGCGGACCGGGTGGTCCTGCTCTGCGGGCCACGCGGCCGGGCGGCGGCGGAGCTGCTGCCCGGCGTGGACGAGCTGATCGAGTGGCGGCTGCCCTGGATCGACGGCACCCCCGAGCCGGTCGACCCGGCGAACATCCGGGCGCTCACCGACCGTCTCGCCGCCGTCGGCGCGGACGAGGCGGTCGTCTTCACCTCGTTCCACCAGTCCCCACTGCCCCTGGCGCTGCTGCTGCGGATGGCCGGCGTACCGAGGATCAGCGCGATCAGCGACGACTACCCGGGCTCCCTGCTCGACGTGCGGCACCGGGTACCCGCCGGGGTGCCCGAACCGGAACGGGCACTCTCGCTGGCCGCCGCGGCCGGCTTCACGCTCCCCACCGATGACGAGCCGCGGCTGCGGCTGCGCGCCGACCTGGACCACCCGGGCCGCCTCGCGGAGGTCGCGGGTGGCTCGACCCCCGACCTGCCCACCGGCGACTACGTGGTGGTGCATCCCGGCTCCTCGGTGCCGGCCCGGGCCTGCCCGCCGCGGCGGTGCGCGGAGATCGTCGCCGCCCTGGCCGCCGACGGGCACCGGGTGGTGGTGACCGGCGGTCCGGACGAACGGGAGCTGACCGCCCGGGTGGCCGCGGCCGGCGGCACCGACCTCGGCGGGACCACCGACCTGGCCGGGCTGGCCCGGATCCTCGCCGGCGCCCGCTGCGTGGTGGTCGGCAACACCGGGCCGGCGCACCTCGCCGCCGCCGTCGGCACCCCGGTGGTCAGCCTCTTCGCCCCGACCGTCCCGTTCGGACAGTGGGGGCCGTACCGGGTGCCGGCCGTGCGGCTCGGCGACGCCGGGGCGGCGTGCCGGGACACCCGGGCAGCGCGCTGCCCCGTCGCCGGCCACCCCTGCCTGACCGACGTCGACCCGGCCGACGTGGCCGCGGCCGTCCGCGTCCTCGCCCCTCCCCCGCCCCGCTGACCGTCCGCCCGTCCCCCGAACCCGCCCCCCGAACGAGGAGAGAGATGAACGTTCTGCTGTGGCACGTGCACGGCTCCTGGACGACGTCGTTCGTGCACGGACGGCACCGCTACCTCGTGCCGGTGACCCCCGACCGGGGCCCGTACGGGCTGGGTCGGGCGCGGACGTACGACTGGCCGGCGAACGCCGTCGAGGTGACCCCGCAGGAGCTGGGGCGGACGGACGTCGACCTGGTGATCCTGCAACGGCCGGAGGAGCTGGAGCTGGCCGAGCGGTGGCTGGGCCGCCGCCCCGGCCGGGACCTGCCGGCGATCTACGTCGAGCACAACACCCCCAAGGGCGACGTGCCGAACACCCGCCACCCGATGGCCGACCGGGACGACCTGCTGCTCACCCACGTCACCCACTTCAACGAACTGTTCTGGGACAACGGCGGCACCCGCACGGCCGTGGTCGAGCACGGCATCGTGCCGCCCCGGGTGGAGTGGACCGGCGAGCTGGACCGGCTCGCCGTGGTCACCAACGAGCCGGTACGCCGCTGGCGGGTCACCGGCACCGACCTGATGCCCCGCTTCGCCACGGTCGCCCCGCTGGACGTCTACGGCATGGGGGTGGCCGGGCTGCCCGAGGCGCTCGCCGCGGCCGGCGCCCCCGGGATCCCGGTGACCGGGCACGAGGACCTGCCACAGGACCGGATGCACACCGAGCTGGCCCGGCGGCGGGCGTACCTGCACCTGTGCCGGTGGACCTCCCTCGGGCTGAGCCTGATCGAGGCGATGACCATCGGCACGCCGGTGATCGCCCTGGCCACCACCGAGGCCGTGGACGCCGTGCCGCCCGACGCGGGGGTGCTCTCCACCCGGGTGGAGACGCTGGTCGAGGCGGCCCGCTGGCTCGCCGAGGACCGCGACGCGGCGTACCGGCTGGGGGCGCGGGCCCGCGAGGTGACGAAGGAACGTTTCGGGCTCGACCGGTTCCTCGCCGACTGGGACCGACTGATGGAGGGGGAAACATGCGCATCGCGATGATCTCGGAGCACGCCAGCCCGCTCGCCGTCCTCGGTGAGGAGGACGCCGGCGGTCAGAACACCCACGTGGCGGAACTGGCGGCCGCACTGGTCGGTGCGGGGCACGACGTCCGCGTCTACACCCGCCGCGACTCCGGCGCGCTGCCCGAGGCGGTGTCCACCCCCGACGGTTACCAGGTGTGCCACGTGCCGGCGGGGCCGGCCCGGCGGATACCCAAGGACGAGCTGCTGCCGTACATGGGCGAGTTCGGCAGCTGGCTGGCCGACGTCTGGCGGCGCGGCGACTGGACCCCGGACGTGGCGCACGCGCACTTCTGGATGAGCGGGCTGGCCGCTGTGCACGCCGGCCGGCGGACCGGGGTGCCGACCGTGCTGACGTACCACGCGCTGGGCACGGTGAAGCGGCGCCACCAGGGGGCCCGGGACACCAGTCCACCAGGGCGGATCGGCTACGAGCGGGCGCTCGGCCGGGCCGTCGACCGGGTGGTCGTGCAGTGCGAGGACGAGGTCCGCGAGCTGGTCCGGATGGGCGTGCCCCGGTCCCGGATGGCGCTGGTCCCCTCCGGCGTCAACCAGGCGGTGTTCCGCCCGGACGGCCCGGTCGCGCCGCGCGACCCGGCCCGGCCGCGGCTGCTCACCGTCGGCCGGATGGTGGAGCGCAAGGGCTTCCTGGATGTGGTCCGGGCCCTGCCCGCGGTGCCGGACGCCGAGTGCGTGGTGGTCGGCGGCCCCGCCGCCGACCTGCTGCCCGCGGACGCCTTCGCCCGACGCCTGCGCGCCCTCGCCGAGTCGTGCGGTGTCGCCGACCGGGTGAAGCTGGTCGGCGGGGTGCCGCGCGAGGAGATGGGCCGCTGGTACCGCTCGGCGGACGTGCTGGTCGCCGCCCCCTGGTACGAGCCGTTCGGGCTCACCCCCCTCGAGGGGATGGCCTGCGGGGTGCCGGTGGTCGGCACCAACGTCGGCGGCATCGCCGACACCGTCGTCGACGGGCTCACCGGCGACCTGGTGCCGCCGCGCGACCCCCGCGCGCTGGGCACCGCCATCCGCCGGCTCCTCGCCGACAAGGTCCGCCGCTTCGCGTACGCCACGGCGGCACTGGACCGGATCCGCAGCCGGTACTCCTGGAAGCGCTGCGCCGAGCAGCTCAGCGCGGTCTACGCCACGCTGACCACGGTCAACCGGCCCGCCCCGGCGGTGGCCTGATGACCTACCACGACGCCCTCGACACGCACCTGTCCGGGCTGGCCGCGGCGCTGCTGCCGTACCGGCGGGAGGCGGAGCGGCTGGCGAACTGGGGTACCGAGCTGGCCTGGACCCTCGCGCGGGGCGGCCGGCTGCTGGTGGCCGGCAACGGCGGCAGCGCCGCCGAGGCCCAGCACCTCACCGCCGAACTCGTCGGCAAGCTCCGCGACGACCGCGAACCCCTCTCCGCCATCGCCCTGCACGCCGAAACCTCCGCCCTGACCGCCATCGGCAACGACTACGGCTACGACGAGGTCTTCGCCCGACAGGTCCGCGCCCACGGCCGACCCGACGACATCCTCCTGCTCATCTCCACCAGCGGCACCAGCACCAACCTGCTCACCGCCGCCCGCGCCGGCCGCGACACCGGCCTGCGCTGCTGGGCCTTCACCGGCCCCACCCCGAACCCACTCGCCGAACTGTGCCTCGACGTGCTCGCCGTGCCGTCGCCGGACAGCCAGGTGGTGCAGGAACTGCATCTGGTCTCGACGCACCTGCTCTGCGAGTACGTGGACCAGGCGCTGCCGCTGATCCGGCAGCTCCCGACCGCGTCGGCGCCGATCCCCGGATCGGGTGGGGCGCGCCGATGGGCCCCGCCGGCCGCCCCGGAGGCGGTCCCCGGCGACGGGCGCCGGCAGGACGGTGCCGACCGGGACGGGCGGGACGACCTCGTCCTGGCCCGCCTGCCCGGACAGCACGGCCGGAACGGGCAGCGGCACCCCGGCCCGGAGAACGCCGGGTCGAACGGCCACGGGCCGAACGGTCGCCGCGTGGACGGCCGCGGCCTCGACGGCCTCGGGATCGACGATCACCCGCTCAACGGGCACGGCTCCCCCGGGCACCGCGCGAACGGGCACGCCCCCAACGGGCACACCCCGAACGGGCGCGGGTACGGGTCCACCGGCACCGGGTGGGTGCAGCCGTGAGCGGGCCGCTGGTCGTGGTCGGCGACGCGCTGCTGGACCGGGACGTGACCGGCACGGTCGGCCGGGTCGCCCCGGACGCGCCCGTACCGGTGCTGGACGAGCGTTCGGCCGCCGACCGGCCGGGCGGGGCCGGGCTGGCGGCGCTGCTCGCCGCCGCGCAGCAGACCGAGGTCGCGCTGGTCACCGGGCTGGCCGACGACGCCGGCGGGGCCCGGCTGGCCGAGCTGCTGGCCGAGGCCGGGGTGGCGGTCTACCCGATCCGCCTGCCCGGTGCCACCGCCGAGAAGATCCGGCTGCGGGCCGGCGGGCAGACGCTGCTCCGGCTGGACCGGGGCGGCGATCCCCAGCCGCCGGGCGAACCGCCGGAGGCGGTCCGGGAGGTGCTGTCCCGGGCCCGGGCCATCCTGGCCAGCGACTACGGCCGGGGCCTGCTCCGGCAGCCGGCGCTGCGGGCGGCGCTTGCCGAGGCGTCCGCCCCGGTGGTGTGGGACCCGCACCCGCGCGGCCCGGCCGCGGTGCCCGGCGCCCGGCTGGCCACGCCCAACCTGGCCGAGCTGCGGCAGCTCACCGGCGACGCGGGGGCCGGCCCGCCGCTCTCCACCGCCACCCGGGCCGGGCACGAGCTGCGCCGCCGCTGGCGGGTCGGCGCGGTGGCGGCGACCCTGGGCGCGGACGGCGCGGTGCTCTGCCACGCCGGCAGTGCCCCGCTGGTCGTCCCGCCGCCCTCCACCCTGGACCACGTCGAGGACACCTGCGGCGCCGGGGACCGGTTCGCCGCCACCGCCGCGCTCGCGCTCGGCGACGGGGCGTCGGCCGCCGAGGCGGTGCAGGCGGCGGTCGCCGCCGCGTCCGCGTACGTGGGGGCGGGCGGGGCGGCCGGCCTGCACCGGGCCCCGGAGCAGCAGGCCACGCTGGCCGCGACCCGCACCGCCGAGGAGCTGGCGGCGAAGGTACGCGCCGACGGCGGCACCGTGGTCGCCACCGGCGGCTGCTTCGACATCCTGCACGCCGGGCACCTGGCCACCCTCCAGGCGGCCCGCCGCCTGGGCGACTGCCTGATCGTCTGCCTCAACTCCGACCGGAGCGTGCGGGGGCTCAAGGGCCCCGAGCGGCCGGTCAACCCGGAGGAGGACCGGGCCCGGCTGCTGGCCGCGCTGGACTGCGTCGACGCGGTGGTGGTCTTCGACGAGCCCACCCCGCACCGGGTGCTGTCCCGGCTGCGCCCCGAGGTCTGGGCGAAGGGCGGCGACTACGCCGGGGACGGCGCGCCGGAGCTGCCCGAGGCCGACCTGGTCCGCCGCTGGGGCGGGCAGGTCGTCACCGTCCCCTACCTGGCCGGGCGGTCCACCACCGGCACCATCTCCGCCGCGCGCACGCGTGGCCTCCACCTCGTGAAGGGAGCGGTATGACCGAGCGGCAGCGAGCGAACCAGCACCGGGGAGTGGCGGCATGAGCAGGGACATGAACGGACGGGCCATCCTCGTCACGGGCGGATCCAGCGGCCTCGGCGCGGCCGTGGTGACCGCGGTGACCAAGGCCGGCGGGCGGCCGTACGTGCTGGACCGGCAGGCGCCGGCCGACGGGGTGCCCTGGGTGGAGTGCGATCTGGCCGACACCCGGGCCGCCGAGGCGGCCACCCGGCGGATCGCCGAGCAGGCCGGCGGCCTGGCCGGCGTGGTCACCGCCGCCGGCATGGACGTGCCCGGCAAGCTGGCCGACCTCGACGGGGCGACCTGGGACCGGATCGTGACGATCAACCTGCTCGGCACCGCCGCGGTGATCCGGGCGGCCCTACCCGAGCTGCGGCGTGCGCACGGCACGGTGGTCACCGTGGCGTCCACCCTGGGCGTCAAGGCGGTCAGCGACGCCACCGCGTACTGCGCGGCGAAGTTCGGGGTGGTCGGCTTCACCCGGGCGCTCGCCGCCGAGCTGGCCGGCGCGGTCGGGGTCACCCTGCTCATCCCGGGCGGCATGCGCACCGCGTTCTTCGACGACCGGGACGAGCAGTACAAGCCCGGTCCGGACGCGATCCTCAACGACCCGGCGGACACCGCCGAGGCGGTCCTGTTCGCCCTGTCCCAGCCGGCCGGCTGCGCCGTACGCGAGCTGGTGGTCTGCGCCGAGCAGGAGTCCTCGTACCCGTGATCCTCGTGCTCCGGGCGCTCGGCGTCGGCGACCTCGCGACCGGGGTGCCGGCGCTGCGCGGGCTGCACGCCGCGTACCCCGGTGAGGAGCTGGCGCTGGTCGCGCCGCGCTGGCTGGCGCCGCTGGTCGACCTCGTCGGCGGGGTGGACCGGCTGGTCGAGGCGGACGGGCTGGGCCACCTCGGATGGTCCGGCCCGCCGCCGGCGCTGGCGGTCAACCTGCACGGCCGGGGCCCGCAGTCGCACCGGATGCTGGCCAGCGTCCGGCCGCGCCGGCTGCTCGCCTACCGCAACCTCGAGGCCGGGCACCTCGACGGGCCGCCCTGGCGGGCCGACGAGCACGAGGTGGACCGGTGGTGCCGGCTGCTGGCCTGGTACGGCATCCCGGCCGACCGGACCGACCTGGCGCTGCGCCGCCCCGCGCCGGGCGGGCTGCCGACCGGGGTGAGCATCGTGCACCCCGGGGCGAAGGCCACCCAGCGGCGCTGGCCGCCGCAGCGGTTCGCGGCGGTGGCCCGCGAGCTGGCCGGCCGGGGTCACCGGGTGGTGGTGACCGGGAGCCCGGGTGAGCGGGGCGTCGCCGCGGAGGTGGCCCGCCGGGCCGGGCTGCCGGCCGACGCGGTGCTGGCCGGGGCGACCGACCTCGGTGAGCTGGCCGCCCTGGTGGCCCACGCGCGGCTGGTGCTCTGCGGGGACACCGGCATCGGCCACCTGGCCACCGCCTACGCCACGCCGTCGGTGCTGCTGTTCGGCCCGGTGCCGCCCGCACACTGGGGGCCGCCGCCGGACCGGCCGTGGCACGAGGCGCTCTGGGTGGGCCCCCGCCCGGCCGGCGAGGGTACGGCGGCGCACCCGGCCCTGGCCGAGCTGGCCGTGCCGGCGGTACTGGCCGCGGTGGACCGGGTGGAGCGGGCGGCGCTCCGCCGGCCGGCCGTGCCCCGCCAGGCGGTGCCGGTGGTTCCCGCCGCCCGTTGAGCCACCCCTTTGCTACCCGCCGGTAGCCTCCCGCCGTACGCTGAGCCGGTGAGCGCGGAGTACACCCAGGAGTTCGTGGACGTCGACGGGGCGCGGATCGGCGTCCAGGTCTACCCGGAGCCGGACGGGGCGCCCGGCGCGCCGGTGGTGCTGATCTGGCCGGCGATGGGCGTCCGGGCCCGCTACTACCGGCCGTTCGCCGCCGCGCTGCGTGACGCCGGGCTCGCGGTGATCGTGGCCGACCTGCGCGGCACCGGCGAGAGCACCCCCACCCCCGCCCGCACCTGCCGGTACGGCTACGCCGAGCTGGCCGGCGACGTCGGCGCGGTGCTCGACGCGCTCAAGCCCCGGCTGGACGGGCGGACCCGGGTGCTGCTCGGGCACTCGCTCGGCGGGCAGGTCGCGGTGCTGCACCAGGCCCTGCACGACGCCGACCGGGTGGACGGGCTGGCCCTGGTGGCGGTCGGCATCCCCTGGTGGCGCGGGTACCCGGGGCTACGCGGCTGGGGCGTGCTGCCGTACACCCAGGGGATCGCGGCGGTCGCCCGGCTGCTCGGCGTCTGGCCGGGCTGGGGGTTCGGCGGCCGGCAGGCGCGCGGGGTGATCCGCGACTGGGCGTACACCGCGCGGACCGGCCGCTTCCCGGTGCTCGACGGGGTCGACGCCGAGGCGGCGGTGGGCCGGTTAAGCACCCCGGTCCTGGCGGTGAGCGTGGACGACGACCAGTACACCCCGCACGAGACCCTGGACCACCTCTGCGGGAAGCTCGCCGCCGCCCCGGTGACCCGGCACCGCTACACCGTCGCCGAGGCCGGCGCCCCGCTGGACCACTTCACCTGGGTACGCGCCGCCGCGCCGCTGGCCGCCCGGGTGGCCGCGTTCGCCGCCGCCCTGCCGCCACGCTGAGCCCCCGCGCCCCCGCCGCCCGGCCGCCCGTTCGGGACGCCGAGGACGGAAGCGGGCGCGCGCCGCGGGGCGGGCCGGAATTCGGGCGCGTAGCCGGCCGGAAGCCGGGTATGCGGCACCGCCCGAACACGGCGGAGGGGGATCAGATGTCCGAACGGCACACCGCGTTGCGCTCGATGCACGATCTGGGCCTGGCGGCCTGGTTCGGCGGCTCACTGATGGGCGCGCTCGGCGTCAACGGCGCGGCGGCACGGATCGACGACTCGACGCAACGCCTGCCGGTGGCCTCGGCCGGCTGGGCGCGCTGGACCCCGGTCAACGCGGCCGCGATCGGCGCCCACCTGGCCGGCGCGGTCGGCGAGCTGGTCACCGAGAGCCCACGGGTGGCCGCGCAGTCGGGGGTCGCGAAGGTGAGTGCGGTGAAGACCGCGCTGACGGTGGGCGCGCTGGCGGTGACCGGCTACAGCCGGCTGCTCGGCATGCGGCTGGAGAAGGCGGGCGGCCCGCCCGTGGAGGGGACCACCGAGCCGAGTTACCAGACGCCGGCGAACGTCGCCTCCTGTCAGCGGCAGATGAGGGTGCTCCAGTGGGCGGTCCCGGCGCTGACCGGCGCGCTGGTGGTGGTGACCGCGTACATGAGCGAGCAGCAGAAGCCGGGCCAGGTGTTCCGGGGCCTGCTCAACCGGGCGGGCGGGCTGATGTCCGCGCCGAGGGCGCTCGGCAAGGTCGCCGCCGCGGCCGCGCCCGGACCGAAGACCGTCGGCACGGTGGCCGCGATGGGCGCGACCAGGCGGCGCCTGATGATGGCGGGCCGATGACCACCGCGCGGGGGGGGGGGGGGCCCCCCCGGGGGGGGGGCGCCCGGGGGGGGGGGGGGGGGGCCGCCCCCCCCCCGCCCCCCCCCCCCGGGGGGGGGGCGGGCCCCCCCCGCCCGCCGGGCGGGGGG
>NZ_JBICUB010000010.1:0-62738 GCF_043197935.1 Micromonospora sp. NPDC048930 | reverse complement strand
CCGGCCGCCCCCGCCCCCCACCCCGGGCGCCCGGGGGGCGGGGGGGGGGCCCCGGGGGGGGGCGGGGGGGGGGGGGGGCCCCCCCCCCCGGGGGGGGGGGGGCCCCCCCGGGGGGGGGCCCCCCGCCCCCGCGGCGTGCCCGGGGGACGGCTCCGGCGCCCGGCATGACCGGGCGGTCGCCGGGCAATCAGCGCGGGCACGGGAACCCCAGCCAGGTGAGGTGGCCATGACCAGCAAGGACCGAGCGGGTACGGGCGAGGGGCCGGAGTCGGTCGCGCCGTGGGGCACCACCGACGGCTTCGACGCGGACCCGCCGTGGGGCGCGGACGAGGACGCGCCGATGGACGAGGGCAGCGAGGACAACGCGGTCCCGGAGGGACGCCGCGGGGAGCGGCGCGCGGCGGGGGCCGGACCGGGTGGCCCGAAGGCCGGCCGGCACGGGTTCGGCCAGGTCGAGCCCACCCGCTACGCCGAGGCGGGCCCGGGCGCGCCACCGGACCCGGCACCGTCCGCGCGTTCCTTCCCGGACGACAGCGCCGGCGGGGACCTGGCGGACAACGCGCTGGAGGAGGCCACCGGCATGCACCCCGAGGGGTTCCGCCGGCGCGGCTGACCACGCCCGTACGGGCCGACGACGGCCCTGGTCGGGGGCGGGACGGCCACCGGTCAGGAGCCGGTGCCGTCCTCCCCCGGCGTGCCCATCGCCGACGGCTCGGTCGGCGGCCCCGGCAGCTCGGTCCGCGGCGCCGGCTCGGTCTCCGGCTCGGGCGGCCCGGCGACCGGGTGGCCGGTGTCGTCCACCAGGCCCGGCGCCATGCTGCCGCCGTGCGCCTCCTCGGCCTCCCGCGTGGCCCGCGGATCCCGGTCGTCCCGCTGCCGGGTCACCGCCTCGTCCCGCCGCTCGCCCACACCTGCCCCCTCGCCTCGGTCCTTGGCACCGCCGGTACCCGGTGCGGGTCGGCGGAAACCCGCGGGCCGGGTCAGGAGCCGGCGCCGGCCGGCTGCCCGGCGGGGGCGAGGCCGAGCAGCCCGGCGAGCCGGGCCGCGTCGCGCGGGGCCTGGTCGTCGCAGCAGTTGTTCATCAGCACGTGCAGCTCGGCGCACTGGTCGGCCAGCTCGCGCAGCAGCACCGACCAGCGGCGCAACTCCTCCGCGCCGTAGGCGTACCGGAACTTCTCCTGCTTGTCGCCGCTTTCCCAGGCGGGGCTGTGTCCGTGGAACCGGACCACCGCGAGGTCCGTGGTGGCGACCAGGATCGGCGGCACCGAGGAGGCGTGCCCCTGCGGCATGTCCACGCACACGTAGCCGAGCCCGTGCTCCCGCAGGAAGGTCACGGTGTCGACCAGGGCGTCCTCGGCGAACCAGGAGGAGTGTCGCAGCTCGACGGCGACCCGGAAGGGCCGGCACCGCCGGGCCGCGGCCAGGATCCGCCGCTTGGCCGCGTCGCCCCTGGCCAGCCAGGGCGGGAACTGGAGCAGCACCGCGCCGAGCCGGTCGGCCGCCGCGATCGGCGCCAGCGCCGCGTGGAACCGGTCCCAGAGCTCGTCGTACGCCCCGGCGGACAGGTCGCGCCAGCGGATCCGGCTCGCGCCGCCGGCCGGCCGCAGCTCCCGGGGCAGGGCGGCGACCGGTGTGTGGTGGCCGGTGAAGAGGCGGAACGCCTTGACGTCGAAGGTGAACCCGGGCGGGGTGGCGGCCACCCAGCCCTCGGCGGTCTCCGGCAACGGGATCGCGTAGTACGACGTGTCCACCTCGACCAGGCCGAACCGCTCGGCGTAGAAGCCCAGGCGACCGGCGGGGGTGTTGACGGCACGGGGGTACCAGCCGGAGCGGACCAGCATCTGGTCGGCCCAGGAGGACGTGCCCACCTTGATGACACCCATGTAATTCAGTGCACCCCGATCCGGACGAATCGGCAACCGGGAGCGGGTCCGGTGTGGAGCCCGGAAAGTGTCGGTGGCGGGTCGTACGGTGTCCCCGTCCTCGACGGAAAGGCGGGCGGCATGAGCGTCTCCGACCAGATCCTCACCGGCGAGCGGGCGGACCTGCTCGCCACCCTGCGCCGGCACCGCGGCTTCCTCCGGCAGACCGTGCAGGGCCTGACCGATGAGCAGGCGGCTCGGCGCAGCACGGCCAGCGAGCTGTGCCTCGGTGGGCTGATCAAACACGTGGCGATCACCGAGCGTGGGTGGATGCGGTTCGCCGTGGGCGGCGCCGAGGCGATGCGCAGCGAGCCGGTCGACTGGCTCGGCCAGTTCCGGATGGCCGAGGGCGAGACCCTGGCCGGGCTGCTCGCCCAGTTCGACCGGGTGGCCGAGGAGACCGACGAGCTGGTCGCCACCCTCGATCTGGACACCGCGCACCCGCTCCCGGTCGCCCCCTGGTTCGAGCCGGGGGCGAGCTGGTCGGTGCGGCGGGTGCTGCTCCACCTGATCGCCGAGACCGCGCAGCACGCCGGCCACGCCGACATCATCCGCGAATCGATCGACGGCGCGAAGACGATGGGCTGAGCCGGGGCCAGTGACCGACCTCACGGTCCGGCAACCGGTTTCCCGCAAGGTCCCGATGTGACGTCACGGCCGGTGGCGGCGCTGAGGGACACGAGATGAACGCACACCGCATGGACCAGGAGACCGTCGAGCGCCTGCTCGTCGGTCCCGTCGCCGACGCCCAGGACGGTCCGGAGGTGCTCATCCGACTCCTCGCCGCCGTCCGCGCCGCTCCCCACCCGTACGAGCTGAGCGGCGAATCCGCCGCCCTCCAGGCGTTCCGCATGGCGCGAGCCGGCTCGGCGCCGGTGCCGGCGTCCCGTTCGGAGCGGCGGTTCCTCACCAGGCTGCTCGGCGCCAAGGTCGCCCTGGCCGCCCTGCTCGCCGCCGCCACCGGCGGCGTGGCGCTGGCCGCCGTCACCGACACGCTGCCCGGCCCGCTGAGCCACGAGCCGGCCACCGGGCCGAGCGCCCGCCTCGGGAGCGGCACCCCCACGTCCGGCCCGGACGCCTCCGCCACCCCGGGCGCGAGCCCGACCGACCGGCCGGGCGGCACCGCCGCGCTGCAGGGGCTCTGCACGGCCTACCGGGCCGAGCCGGGCGAGAGCCGGGGCAGGGCGCTGGAGTCCCCACGCTTCGCCGACCTGGTCGCGGCCGCCGGCGGCCGGGAGAAGGTCACCGGCTACTGCGACCGGCTGCTCGACGGTCCGGGAGCACCGAGCAGTGCCAACCCCGGCGAGACGAAGCGACCGGACGCCGAGCCGAACGGCCGACCCACCGGCCGGCCGGACCGCACACCGTCCACACCGGCGGTCACCGTCACGCCCACGGGCCGTGCGGGCGACGCGGCCAACCTGCCCACCTCGGTCGGCCCGACGCAACACTGACGCCCCGTCGCGGTTCCTGGCGGCGACCCCGACCGGGCCCGGAGCGACGTCGGCCGCGCCGACCCGGGCGGGTCGGCGCGGCCGAGGCGTCGACGGTCAGAAGGTGGCGACGTTCAGCAGCTTCTCCTGGATGCCGTCCGGGTCGCCGGCCGGCCAGCTGTAGTTGGTCGTACCAGCCGCCTGGAGGGCCGACTTGACCGCGCTCGGCGTGGCCGTCGGGTGGGTCGCCTTGTAGAGGGCGGCGCCACCGGCGACGTGCGGGCTGGCCATCGAGGTGCCGGAGATGGTGTTGTAGCCGCCGCCCTTCCAGGTCGAGTAGATGCAGACGCCCGGGGCCATCAGGTCGACGTCGGCGCCGAAGTTGGAGAAGTCGGCGATGGTGTCGTCCACGTCGCTGCGGCAGGTGGGCGCCGCGCCGCCACCCGGCAGGCCGTTGAAGTCGGCCAGCGCGGAGACGGTGATGACCTCGTCGTACGCGGCCGGCACGTGGTTGGCCGCGTTGTCGGTCTCGTTGCCGGCGGCCACGACGTACGTCACGCCGGCCGCGACCGACCTGCAGATCGCCTCGTGCATGGCGTCCTTGTTGCTGCCGCAGGCGCTGTCGGAGCCGGAGCCGCCGAGGCTCATGTTGGCGACCTCGATCTCGCTGGCGTGCGCCGTCACGTAGTCGATGCCGCAGATGATGTCGGAGAAGGTGCCGCTACCGGCGTTGTTGAGCACCCGGACCGGCCAGACCCGGGCGCCGGGGGCCATGCCGACCGCGCCGATGCCGTTGTCCAGCGCGCCGATCGTGCCGGCGACGTGGGAGCCGTGGCCGTTGCCGTCGTTGGCGCTGGTGCCGGTGGAGCAGTTCTTCGCCCCGGCGGTGTAGACGTTCAGGTCGGGGTGGGTCAGGTCGATGCCCGTGTCGATGACGGCGACGTCGACGTTCACCCGCTCGTCCGCGCCGTTGATGTTCGCGGTCGGGCTGAGTTCCGCGTCGGCCCGGTTGATGCCGGTCGGCGTGGTCTGCGCGTCGGCCGTCGCCACCCCGTCGGGCTGGACGAAGAGCACCCGCGAGTCGCGGGCGATGCGGGCGGCGGCGGTGGCGCTCATCCGGGCCGAGTAGCCGCGCAGGGCGTGCTCGTAGACGTGGCCCACGGTGGCGCCCGCGGTGCGGGCCTGCTCAGCGGCGACCGAGGACGAGTTGGCGTCGGCGCGGAGGACGACGATGTAGCCGCTCTCCACCTCGGCGGGTGGGGCGGCGGTGGCGCCGGTCGCCGAGGCGGCGACGACGATGCCGGTGAGCATCGCGACGCCCAGTGTCTTGCGCATGGGGGTTCCTCTCCACGAGCGGTAGGGGGCGGTTGGCCCACGCCGAGGCTGACGCACCCGACGGCTACCGGACCAGAGCGGGCAGCCATTCGTTATTGGAAATATATAAATTCAGGCGAAAAGCCGCACAACGGCTGACCCGGCGTCGGAAACGCCAGGTCGGGCGGGCGGGCATGCCGCTCCTGCCGGGTTATCGCCGCCGGCCGGCGCGGCGTTTCAGCCACCCCTCTTGGCGGTACGACAGCGGCCGGATACCGTCGAGCCACGCACGGCGGAAGGGCCTCGTTGACCTCGATGGACACACCGGATCCCGACCTCGTACGGCGGGCCGTGGCCGGTGATCCCGCGGCGGTGACCCGGGTACTCACCCAGATCAGGCCGATCGTGGTGCGCTACAGCCTGGCCCGGCTGGGGCACGTCGGGGCCGGTGGCGCCACCGCCGAGGACGTCGCCCAGGAGGTGTGCCTCGCCGTGCTGCGCGCGCTGCCGCGCTTCACCGACCAGGGCCGCCCGTTCCTCGCCTTCGTGTACGGCATCGCCGCCCGCAAGGTGGCGGACGCCTGCCGGGCCGCCAGTCGCGACCGGACGGAGAGCGTCGCCGCCGTGCCCGACACCGTCGACCCCGCACCCGGCCCGGAGCCCCGGGCGCTCACCGCCGACCTCGGCGCCCGCCTCTCCGGACTGCTGGCCCAGTTGCCGGCGACCCACCGGGAGATCCTGGTGCTCCGCCTGGCCGTCGGGATGACGGCCGACGAGGTCGGTACGGTGCTCGGTATGACCGCTGGTGCCGTACGGCTGGCGCAGCACCGGGCGTTGACCCGGCTGCGCGCCCTCGCCGGCGACTCGCTGACGGGGGTGCTGCGGTGAACGGCGACGCTCCCACGCCGGGGCGCGATGACCCGGTCCGGCACGACGACGAACTGCTCGACGCGCTCCGCCGCGGCACGCCACCGCCGCCCGACGACCCGGTGGCCGCCCTGCTCGCCGGCTGGCACACCGAGATCGAGACCCGCGCCGCCCGGCTGGAGGCCGCCGGGTGGCCGGTCCCGGACGAGCCGCAGCCGGCGGGACGGCCCGAAATGGACGCCGCGGGGCCGGCACCGGAAGGACCCGGAGTGGACCCCTGCGCCGCCGGGCCGGCACCGGCGGGAGGACCCGAAGTGGACGCCGGCGCCACCGGGTCGGCCCCCGGGCTCCGGCGGGCGCGGCCCCGCGCCGGACGGCCGCGCCGGCGGACGCGCGTCCTGTCCGGGATGGCCCTCACCATCGTGACCATGACCGGTGGCGTCTGGCTGGGCGCGGCCCGGGCCGAGCCGGACGGGCTGCTCTGGCCGGTCACCGAACTGGTGTGGACGGACCGGGCCGAGTCGCTGAGCGCCGAACGCGAGATCGACCGGCTGCTGGACCAGGCGCGGCGTGACCTGGGCGCCGGCCGGTACGCCGAGGCCCGCGCCGACCTGGACCGGGCCGCCGGCCTCCTCGCCCACCTCGGTGACGACCGGCGCGCCGACCGGCTGCGGACCGACCTCGAGGACCTGCGGGACCAACTGCCGGCGCCCGTGGGTCCGGCGAGCCCCGCCCCACCGGCGCCCCTGCCCGGCATTCCCACGGCGCCGCCCTCGACCGGAACGCCGGCGGGCGACCCGAGCGCCGCGACACCGTCCGCCGTCGTGCCGTCCGACGACGCGCCGCCACCGGAGCGTCCGGCGGCCCGTCGGCCGGGCCACCCGGAGCCGGCCTCCCCCGCGACCGCCCCGGCGGGGACCGCGCCGGCCACCGGCGCCGGGCGACCGGCGGACGCCCCCGCCCGGCCCGCCCCCGGCGCCGGCCGACCGGCGGACAACCCGGCCACCCCCGGCGCGGACCGACCGGAGGACACCCCGGCCACGCCTGCGCCCGGCAGCGGCCGGCCGACGGGTACCGCGACGCCGCCGGGTGGGCCGGCGACGGACGGGGCCGCGACGGCGCGCGCGCCGGCCGGCTCCGCCGGGACACCGGCGGCGGACCGGTCGGACGCCGGCCCGACCACCGCACCGGTCCTCGACGCTCCGACCGCCTGACCCCGACGGGCCTCGCCGCAGGGCCGGCCAGGTGGCCGGCGATGTCCCCCGGCCGGTCCGCGACGGTCGGGGGCCGCGGACCGGACTCGCGACCGGCACGGTACGGACTGGTAACTTGCCCCGGTGACTCCGCAGCGCCGACGACTGGCGATCCTCTTCCGCCTGGCCATCGTGCTCAGCGTGGTGGCCGGCATCGTGCTGACGGCCCTCGGCCCGGCCACCGTGACCGGCCTGCTGCCCTACTTCACCATCCAGAGCAACGTGGCGATCGGGGTGTTCGCCGGCTACACCGCCTGGCGGGCCGGGCAGGACCGCTCGGAGCCGCCGTCGGCGGTCAAGGGCGCGGTCACCCTCTACATCACCATCACCGGCACGGTCTACCACCTGGTGCTGGCCAACCCGGCCAGCCCGTTCGCCATGGTCCAGCCGCACCGGGAGCTGGGCGAGTGGTGGGGCAACCAGTTCCTGCACACCGTCGTACCGCTGCTCGCGGTCGCCGACTGGGCGCTGTTCGACCAGCGCGGGCGGCTTCGCCTCCGGTACGCGGCCTGGTGGCTGGCGTTCCCGCTGGCGTACCTCGGGTTCGCCCTGGTACGCGGCCTGATCGTGCACCGCTACCCGTACCCGTTCATCGACGCCGGGCAGCTCGGCTACGCCGGAGTCGGGCTCTCCTCGCTCTGCTTCGCCGTCGCGTTCTGGCTGCTCGGGCTCCTCTTCGTCGGGGTGGACCGGGGCCTGGCCCGGCGTCCCCGGGCGCTGCCGCCGGCCGCCGGTGCGGTGGAGCCCGAGCGGACCGCGGCCGCGCCCCGGTGAGTCACGGCCTCGACGCCGCACCCGAACTGGACGCGGCCCACCTCAGGGCCCGGCCGCCCACGAACTCCCGCCCGCCCGCCGCGTCGCCGGTCAGCGCGCCGAGCGCCGGTGGCGGGTCTTCCGGTCCCGGCCGAACGCGTCGGCGCGTCCCCACCGGCCCGGGATGTCCAGCAGCTCGATCCGGCCGTACCCGTCCGGAACGGCCGAGTCCACCAGCAGGTTGTCGCCGCACGGGCGCAGCCCGAGCAGCGCCGCGAGCAGCATGAGCAGCGCGCCGGAGGCCCAGGACTGCGGCCGGCCGGCGGCCGGGAGCTGGACTGGGTACTTGGTCACCGCACGGGGGTAGCCGGCGATCGTCTCGGGAATGGAGCCGCCGAGCGTCTCCACCACGGCGAACATGCCGTCGGCGATCCGGACCGCCTCGCGGTCGTGACCGTAGCGGCGCAGGCCCGCCGCGATCAGCGCGTTGTCGGACGGCCAGACCGCGCCGAGGTGCGCGCCGACCGGGTTGTACGCCCGCTGCCCATCGGCGTACGTGCGCACCCCCCAGCCGGTGAAGAGCTCCGGCCCGCACAGGTGCGCGGCGAGCGAGGCGGAACGCTCGGGTTCGACGATCCCGGTGTAGAGCAGGTGCCCGAGGCTGGAGGTGAGCGCGTCGACCGGCTCCCCGTCCGGGGTCAGCGCGAGCGCGTAGTACCCCCGGTGCGGCAGCCAGAAGTCACGGTTGAACCGCTCCCGCAGCCGCGCCGCGTCGGCCTCCAGGCGTTCGGCGTACGTCGGGTTGCCCCAGAACTCCCGGGCCAGCCGGGCGCCACGGAGCTTCGCGTCGTACGCGTACCCCTGGAGCTCGCAGGTGGCCCGCGGGAACGGCGGCTCGCGGCCGTGCCGGTCCACGATGGCGTCCGGCGAGTTCCGCCAGGTCTGGTTGGCCACCCCGTTGATGGTGTTGCGCGGCTGGTAGCGCAGGTAGCCGTCGCCGCACAGGTCGCCGTACTCGTCGATCCAGTCCAGTGCCATCCGGGCCGGGTGGCGCAGCTGGCGGACCAGGTCGGCGTCGCCGGTCCAGCGCTCGTACTCGTCGAGCAGGATCACGAAGAGCGGGGTGGTGTCGGCCGCGCCGTAGTAGATGGCGGTGGGCTGCTCGCCGAACGCGGCCGCCTCGCCGTAGCGGAGCTCGGCGAGGATCTTCCCCGGCTCCTCGTCGTGGTAGTCGTCGAGCTGGCCGCCCTGGAGCAGGGCGAGCAGGTGCAGCGTCGCCGGGGTCAGCTCGGGGGTGAACGGCAGCGTCTGCAGGCAGGTGATCATCGCGTCCCGGCCGTACAGCGCCATCGCCCAGGGCAGGCCGCCCACCGGCACCCGTTCGTTGTACGCCAGCGGCTTGTACCGCAGCGCGGCCAGATCGGTCAGGGCCCGCCGGTACGCCGACTGCAGGGATTCCCGTTCGGCCTCGAGCTGCGGGGCGTGGTCGAACCAGCGGGCCAGGTCCTCGCGCATGTCCCGCCGGACGTGCTGCCGGTGGGCCTCCAGGCTGGCCCGCAGGTCCCGGCCCCCGGCCCCATGGATGATCATGCCGATGTGCAGGTCGGTGTGCCACTCACCGTCGGGCGCGACCCGGATCCGGAAGGTCATCCCGTGCGAATCGACCTCCACCGGCTCGGTGCTGGTGACGACGGTCTCCCGGCAGAACCGATCCCGCTGGTAGCAGAGCCGCAGTTGGCAGCGGACCGAGTCGGCGGTGGTGGCGATCCGGCGCGGCACCGGCCGGAGGATCTCGGCGGTGTCGGCGAAGTCCGTGCCGATCTCCATCCGGACGGTGAACTCGGCCGGCGCGGACGAGTGGTTGAGCACGGTGATCCGCTCGTTGAAGCTGTCGTTGATCGACCGGTGCCGGATCACCGAGACGTCGGCGTCGATGTAGTGGCTGGCGGTGCCGGGGACCAGCACGAACCGGGTCTCGAAGGAGGCCAGCTCGTCCCGGGACAGGGCGTGCACCCGCTCCCCGTCGAGGGTGAGCACCCAGCGGGACAGGAACCGCGTGTCGAAGGACCACAGGCCGATGGGGGAGCGTGGGTCGATCTCCATGTCGCCCTGCGCGTCGCTCATGGCGAAGGAGTTGCCGGCGAGGACGTGGACCAGCTCCTGCTTCATCGACCGCCCCCTCCGCAGCTCGCCGCGTGCGGGTGCCGCGCCCCGGACGGGCCCGGAAAGAGCCGACGCAGGGCCAGCAGCAGTCGCAGGTTGCCCTGCACCGTGAGGTCGTTGCGCAGCAGCGCCGCCGCCGGGTGCAGGCGACCCGCGGCGATCCGGTCGAAGACCTCCCGGTCGGCGCGGACCACCAGCTCAGCGTCGGCCGAGGAACGGAGCACCCGGACCTCCTGCTGTTCGATGAGCAGGTACCAGTGCTCGGTCCGCGCACCGTCGCGCAGGTCGAGCCGGAGGCTGCCGGCCGTGTTCTCCGGCAGGTCGGCGTGGCGGCCGGCCACCCGGTCCGCCAGGTACTCCGCCGCCGACATGGCCATCTGTCCCCTCCCGCCGTCCGGTCGTCCCCGCAGGGTCCCCGGGGGGAGGGTGAGTCCAACTCACCCGTTCCGGGTGAGGGCTGCCGCGGTGGGGCGCGGGCGGTCACCCCCGCTGGATGAGCCCGCGCACGTACGCCGCCTGGCCGACGTGCTGGAGGTCGTCGTGCAGCACGCTGACCAGCCGTACGCCGAGGGTGACCGGCGGGTCCCAGTTCTCGTCCACCACCCGGTCGAAGTCGGCCGGCCGCAGCCCGCGCAGGTACGCCAGGGTCCGGTCCACCACCGCCCGGTGGTAGTCGACGAGCACCCGGCCGTCCTCCGGCTGGACGGCGGCGATCTGCGCGGGTCCGTGCCCGAAGCCGGTGTCGCCCGGGTGGGCGGTCAGGCCGCACCGCCCCGCCCAGTCGCCGCCGACCCAGAGCTGCTCCTCCCCCAGCACGTCGGCGACGCCCTGGTCCTGGATCCGGGTCAGGTGCCAGACCAGCCAGCCCACCGGGTTCGCCCCGGCCGCCGGGGCCTGCCGCAGCTGCTCCGGGCTCAGCCCGTCGACGGCGGACTCCACCAGGTCGGGCAGCCGGCCGTACGCGTCGGTCAGCAGGTCGTTCACGTCCACGGGTCCACGCTCCTCCGCCAGTGGGGGCCACCCGGGGCAGTACCGCGCACACGGGCCGGCAAACCTCGCCCTACGCTGATCATGTGGTCGCGGCGCTGGAGTTGTATCTCGACACCGACGCCACCCGGCGGATCCGGGTGCTCTGGGACGCGCTGGAGTCCGAGGGCGTGCAGAGCATGAGGTCCCTGCTGGAACAGCGGCACCGGCCGCACGTCTCGCTCGCGGTGGCCCCGCGCTTCGACCCGCACCGGGTCGCCGAGGCGCTCGCCGGGATGGTGGTGGCCGCTCCCCTGCGGCTGGAGTTCCAGCACGCCGGCCAGTTCGTCGGGCGGGTGCTCTGGCTCGGGCCGACCCCCACGACCGAACTGCTGTCCCACCATGCCCAGGTGCACCACCGGCTCGCCCGGGCCGGCATCGAGCTGGTCGAGCACTACCAGCCGGGGCGCTGGGTGCCGCACTGCACGCTCTCCATGCGGGTGCCGAACGTGCTGATGGCGGCCGCGGTGCGCCGCTGCCTGGAGGTGCTGCCGCTGACCGCCACCGTGGTGGGCGCGTCCGTCACCGACCACGCCCGGGGCATCTCCCACCCGCTCCCCTGACCGCCAGGCGGTCGGCGCGTGCCCGCCGACAGCGGCGGGGGCCTCTCCTGCCCCGCCTTTGGAGCTGATGTCGTCAACGACTCAGCGACCGCCCCCACGGCCGAGGTGATCATCCCGTGAGCCCCGCCGCCAGCACTCGATGAGTCGTCTGCGATATCAGCTCCACAGGCGCTCACGACCCCGCTCCGGTCCGGTCGGGACGCCGAGGCCGGGCCCGCCGGCCGGTTGACAGGAGCATCGGAAAGTCTAGACTTACCGTTCGTGGCCACTTACCAAGGACGGATGCTCGACGCGTTGGGTGACCCGACCCGGCGCGCGGTCTTCGAGCTCCTCGCCGCCGGGCCACGCTCGGTCGCCGAGATCGCGGCCGACCTGCCGGTCAGCCGTCCCGCGGTGTCCCAGCACCTGAAGGTGCTCAAGGAGGCCGCCCTGGTCTCGTCGACGGCCGTCGGCACCCGCCGCGTCTACGCGCTGGACCCGCAGGGTCTGGCGGCCGTACGCGGCTACTTCGACCAGTTCTGGCAGCAGGCCCTGGCGGCGTTCGCGGACGCCGTCGAGAACCCTCCCGAGGAGGAGCCGTGACCACCGCAGAAACCGACACCGCCGTACGCCACAGCGTGCGGGTCACCGCCGGCCCCGAACGCGCGTTCGAGGTCTTCACCACCGGCATGGACCGCTGGTGGATCCGCTCGCACCACCTGCTCCCCGACGACCTGGCGCGGATCGTCGTCGAGCCCCGGGTCGGCGGCGCGCTCCGCGAGGAGAGCGTCGCCGGCCAGACCTGCACCTGGGGTCGGGTGCTCACCTGGGACCCACCGCGCACCTTCGCCTTCTCCTGGCTGATCGGCCCGCAGTGGGAGGTGCCCGACGCCGACGCCGACGGCAGCCGGGTCACCGTCACCTTCACCCCGGTCGACGGCGGCACCCGGGTCGACCTGGTGCACGACCGGCTGGACGTGCACGGCACCGGCTGGGAGCAGATCCGCGACGCGGTCGGCGGCGACGGTGGCTGGGCGGGCCTGCTGCGCGAGTACGCCGAGAGCCTCTGAACCCGCTCCGGGTCGGTCCGGCGGCATCCGTCCGGGCCGGCCCGGGAACCTCAGGAATGGCCGTTCCACCGGACACGAATAGACTGGCCGCGTGAGGCAGTCCCGGTGACCCGCACGAGCGCGGGCTCGATGGCAGGCCACGGGGTCCAGGTGGGGCGATGAGGACCGGTGCGGCCGCCGGCCACGTCGGCTACTACCACGAGGCGATCCTGTTCGACTCGGACGAGCACCTGCTCGCCGTGGTGGTGCCGTTCCTGCTCGATGGGGTCGAGGCCGGCGAACCGGCCGTGGTGGGCTTCGGCGACCGTAACGCCGCGCTGGTCCGCCGGGCCCTGCCGGCCGGCTCCGGGGTGACCTTCCTGCCGGGGGGTGACCTGTACGCCCGCCCGACTGCCGCGCTCCGGTCGTACCGGAAACTGCTCGCCGGGTACGTCGGCGAGGGCGCGCGGCAGATCCGGATCGTCGGCGAGCTGCCCCCGGCCGCCCTGGGCGCCACCTGGGACTGGTGGGCCCGCTACGAGTCGGCCATCAACCACGCCTACGACGACTTCCCGCTGTGGAGCATGTGCGCGTACGACACCCGGGTCGCCTCGCCCGGGGTGCTGACGGACGTGGCGCGGACCCACCCCCGGGTGGCCGGGCCGGACGGCAGTCACCTGCCCACCGGCGTCTACACCGAGCCGGCGACCTACCTGACCGAGCCCCGGCCGGTGCTGCTCGACCCGGTGCAGCGCACGGCGCCGCTGGTGGAGCTGACCGACCCGACGCCGGCCGAGGCCCGCGCCGCCGTCCGGGCCGCCGACCGGGGCCAGCTCCCCGCCGACGACGTCGAGGACCTGATGGTGGCGGTCAGCGAGGTGGTGGCCAACGCGGTACGGCACGGTCGCGGGCCGGTCCGGATGCGGCTGTGGAACGGCCCGGACCGGATCGTGACGACGGTCCACGACCGCGGCACCGGCCCGACCAACCCGTACGCCGGTCTGCTGCCGTCGGGCGACGGCTCGTCCGGCGGTCTCGGGCTGTGGATCAGCCACCAGTCCTGCAACCACGTGAGGCTCTACCGCGACGACGACGGCTTCACCGTCCGGTTGACCGCCGGAAACCCGACCTTCCCGGTCTGACCGGCTCAGTCGTCGGTCAGCACGACGTGCAACCGGCGCGGCCCGTGCACGCCCTCCACCCGGTTCAGCTCAATGTCACTGGTCGCCGACGGGCCGCTGATCCAGGTGAGCGGGCGGTCCGGGGTGAGCCGGTCGAGGGCGTCCGGCACGCCGGCGACGACCTGATCCGGCCGGACCACGCAGACGTGCAGGTCGGGCAGGAGGCTGATGGCCCGCCGTCCCTGGTCGGCCCCGGCGTCGAGGACGATCGTGCCGGTCTCGGCGACGGCGACCGCGGCGGCGGTGAGCACCGCGTCCAGCCCGGCCAGCCGCGCGGCGGGCAGGTCCTCGTCGACCACCACCTCGACCGTCCCGGGCCGCCACTCGGTGGGCAGCCCGGCCGGCACCACCACCGTCCGGGCACCGGCGGCGGCCAGGATGCCGGCGACCGTCTCCGCGATCTCCGCCCCGGCCACCTGGTGGACCTCGGCGCGGTAGTCGACCAGCCGGCGCCGGAGCAGCTCGACCAGCTCGGGATGGCCGGGCGGCCGGTCCCCGGTGCGGCGCGGCGGCGGCCCCGGCGCGGGCACGGCCGGCGGGGCCGCGGCCAGGGCGGCGCGGATCCGGGCCAGCACCTCCTCCCGGCCGGTCATGATCCGCTCTCTCGTTCGGCCCACCATTGGCGGAAGGTTTGTGGGGGTGGGGGTGGTAGGTCGCGGCTGGTGGTCCAGGCGTTCAGTGGTGGGGGTAGGGCGCGGCCGGTGATCTTGGTGAGGCGGGTGGCGCGTTGCGCGGCGGCGTACAGCAGCGGGTGGTCCATGGTGTACGCGGCGGCGGCCATGGCGGTGGCTTCGGCGCGGGGGTGGGGGGTGTGGGCGCGCAGGTGGACGAGGAGTTCGGGGATGTTGATTTTCACGGGGCAGGCGTCGTAGCAGGCGCCGCAGAGGGAGGAGGCGTAGGGGAGGGTGGGGTTGTCGGTGGGGCCGGTCAGTTGGGGGGACAGGACGGCGCCGATGGGGCCGGGGTAGACCGAGCCGTAGGCGTGTCCGCCGGTGCGTTCGTAGACGGGGCACACGTTGAGGCAGGCCGAACAGCGGATGCAGTGCAACGCCTGCCGGCCGGTCTCGTCGGCGAGCACGGCGCTGCGGCCGTTGTCCAGCAGCACCAGGTGCACCTGTTGGGGGCCGTCGCCGGGGGTGACGCCGGTCCACAGGGAGGTGTAGGGGTTCATCCGTTCCCCGGTGGAGGCGCGGGGCAGCAGTTGCAGGAACACGCCGAGGTCTTGCCAGGTGGGGATGACTTTCTCGATGCCCATCACCGTGATCAACATGTCGGGGAGGGTCAGGCACATCCGGCCGTTGCCTTCGGACTCCACCACCGCCAGGGTGCCGGTCTGCGCGACGGCGAAGTTCGCCCCGGAGACCGCCACCCGCGTGTTCAGAAACGTTTCCCGCAGGTGCCGGCGGGCCGCCGCCGCGAGGGCCGCGGGTTCGTCGGTCAGGTGCGGGTCGACGCCGGGCATCTCGCGTAGGAAGATCTCCCGGATCTCGGCCCGGTTGCGGTGGATCGCCGGTACCAGGATGTGGCTGGGCCGGTCGTGGCCCAGCTGCACGATCAGCTCCGCCAGGTCGGTCTCCACCGGGGTGATCCCGGCGGCTTCGAGGGCTTCGTTGAGGCCGATCTCCTGGGTGGCCATCGACTTGACCTTCATCACCCGATCCGCGCCGGCCGCCCGGACCAGGTCGGTGACGATCCGGTTCGCCTCCACCGCGTCGGTCGCCCAGTGCACGCTGCCGCCGGCGGCGGTGACCGCCGCCTCCAACTGCTCAAGCAACTCCGGCAGCCGGGCCATCGTGTCGGCCTTGATCGCCGCCCCCACGGCCCGCAACTCCTGCCAGTCCGGCACCTCACCGATCACCGCCCCGGACTTGGCGCGGATCGTGCTGGTCGCATGCCGCAAATTCCCCCGCAACTGCGCATCAGCGAGCGACCGACGGGCCGCGACCGGGAACGGCTCCTGCTCCCGCAGGTTGCCGACACCGGCCGGCGCGGTCACCGGCATACCCAGAAACGTCGCCCGCCGCCCGGCACCGCCGGCCGACCCACCCGAGGCCGTCACCACCTCACCCCCAGCCGGTCACGTCCGCCGCCGGCCGCACCCGCCGGCCCACCCGAGGCGGTCACGACCTCACCCCCAGCCGGTCGCGTTCGCCGGCGGTCTCCGCGGCTTCCGTGCTGGCCAGAATCTCCGCCAGATGCACCGTGCGCACCCCCGCCCGCAACCGCGACAGGCCCCCACCGATGTGCATCAGACACGACGAGTCCCCCGCCGTGCAGACATCGGCCCGGGTCGCGAGGACGTTACGCATCTTGTCGGCCAGCATCGCCGTGGAGGTGTCCGCGTTCTTCACCGCGAACGTCCCCCCGAACCCGCAACACTGCTCCGCCTGCGGCAACTCCACCAGATCCAACCCACGAACCTGCCGCAACAACCGCAACGGCCGGTCCCCCACCCGCAACAACCGCAGCGAATGACACGTCGGGTGATACGTGACCCGATGCGGGAAGTACGCCCCCACATCCGTCACCCCCAACACGTCCACCAACAACTCCGACAACTCGAACGTGCGCCGACCCACCTCCTCCGCCCGGCCGGCCAACCGCTCGTCCCCCGCCCGCCGGGCCACCATCGCATGCTGATGCCGCACCGACCCCACACACGACCCCGACGGCGCGACCACCACATCAAACGGCGCGAACACCCGCACATGCCGACGCACCAACCGCAACGCCTCACCCGGATAACCCGAGTTCACATGCATCTGCCCACAACACGACTGCTCAGCCGGGAACACCACCTCATGCCCCAGCCGCTCCAACAACCGCACCGTCGCCTTCGCCGCCTCCGGAAACAACGTGTCAGCAAGACACGTCACGAACAGCGCGATCCGCATGTCCAGCCCTCCCGGCTCGGTCCGGCCCGTCGAAGACCGGGGTGGGGCTGGGACCCGCGCGCCGGCGACGGTACCGTTGCGCCTCATCATGCCCTGTGGGGCGGTCATCCGCCGCCCTGACGTTGGCGAACCGACGGAGGATGGCGAATGTCCAACGGCGAGGAACCGTTCGCACCGCACGACGACGTGTCCGGGCGGCCGAGGTTCGAGACGGCGCTGCGTGGCTACGACAAACGTCAGGTGGACCGGTACGTCGAGCAGCTGGACGGCGAACTGTCCGCGGTGACGGCCGACCGGGACCGGGCGTACGCCCAGGCGCGGGAGCTGACCGCGCAGATGCAGCGGATCCAGGCCGAGGCGACCGAGCTGCGGCAGCGACCGGCGGCGGTGGACCGGGCGTCCTTCCGCGACCTCGGCCCGATGGTCGATCAGATCCTCGACCTGGCCGAGAAGCAGGCCGGGCAGATCGCCGACAACGCCGCCAAGCGCGCCGCCGACCTCCAGGCCCAGGCCGAGAAGCTGCTGGCCACGGCCCAGGAGGAGGCCGCCCGGGAGCGCCGGGAGCTGGACGAGGAGCTGGCCAACCGCCGCACCGAGGCGGAGCGGGCGGACGAGGAGCGGCGGGCCGCCGCGCAGGCGGAGTTGACCGCGATCCGGGAGCTGGCGGAGAAGCTGCGCTCGGAGGGGCAGGCCGCCCACGACCGGGCGCAGCAGGAGGCGAAGCGGATCGCCGAGCAGAGCGCCCAGCAGGTGGAGCAGGCCCGCTCGGCGTCGGAGGCGCTGGTGAAGGCCGCCCGTACCCAGATCCAGCAGGAGGTGCAGGCGAACCGGAGCAAGGCCCAGCAGGAGCTGGCCCAGTGGCAGGCCACCATGGCCCGCGAGCTGGACGAGCGGCGGGCCGCGGCCGAGCAGGAGTTGGCCGACCGGGCCGCCGCCGCCGAGCGGGACATCGCCGCGCTGGTCGCCGAGGCCCAGCAGTACGCCACCGAGGTCCGTGAGCGGGCCGACGAGGAGACCGCGGCCCACCAGGAGCAATTGGCCACGGTGCAGCAGGAGATCCAGCAGCGGCAGGAGACCCTGGCGCAGCTCCAAGCTGAGCTGGACACCGTCGCCGAGGAGCTGGAGCGGAGCCGGCAGGAGATCGGCGCGGTCGAGCAGCAGGGCGCCGCGCTGGAGGAGCGCCTGGTCGAGGTGCGCCGGGACCTGGCCGCGGAGAGCAAGCGGCTGGAGGATGCGCGCCGGGCGGCGGACCTGGCCGAGCAGCACGCCAAGGAGACCCGGGCCCGGGTGCAGCGCGAGGCGAAGCGGGTCGCCGACCTGGCCGCGGCGGCGGTCATGGCGGCTGCCGCGGGCGGCGCGGAGACCGCCGAGTACCCCACCGTGGCGGCCCGAGCGGTCGACGAGCCGGTGGTCCCCGCCCCGGCCGAGCGGCCGGCCGTGCCGGCCCCGGAGCGGCCCGTCCTGGAGGCCGTCCCCGAGCGGGTGGCGCTGGACGGCCCGAGCTTCAACGCGTTCGCGGTGCGGACGCCCACGCAGCGGACCGCCCCGGAGGCGGGGAGCACGGGCGAACCCACCGCCGGCCCGGACGCCGGGATCCCGGCCACCGCCTGACGGCGCGGCCTCCTGACCGGTGCTCGTGGCGAGCGCCGGTCAGGAGCCGCGTCGGTTCAGGCGCCGCGCAGCGCGGCGGCCAGGTCACCGAGGTGCCGGGCGACCGGGCCGGCGGTGAGCACGCCGCTGCCGGCGCCGGCCAGCTCGCCGGCGGCGGGCAGCAGCTCGGCGTGCAGCCGGGCGATCGTGGCGCGGTCGTCCAGGGCGAGCGCCGCGCGGGCGGCGACGCAGAGCCGCGCCTCGCGCAGCAGGTCGTGCGGTGACTGCGGCAGGGAGCGCAGCGCCTCGGCGGCCTCGTCCCGGTGGCCGGCGGCCAGCGCCGCCAGCGGCCGCACCCACGGGGCGTACGGGCCCCAGTCGGTGCCCTCGGTCAGCGCCGGCCGGAGGTCGTCGTCGGTGGACAGTCGCAGGCAGAGCAGGGCGAACGGCAACAGTCCCGCCGCCATGCCCGGCATCCCGCCGCCGTTCAGCCGGACCGCCGCCGCCCGGTACGCGGCCTCCGCCTCCGCGCGGCGTCCCTCGACCGCCAGGCGCAGGGCGGCGTACCAGGCGGTGAACACGCCGACGAGCGGCAGCTCGTACCGCTCGGCGAGCCGGTCGGCGGCGGCCGCGTGCTCGTCGGCGGTGGCCAGGTCGGCGCGGGCGCAGTACGCCTGGAGCGCGATGAGGTGCCCCAGCACCTCGAAGGTCACCAGCTGGTGCCGGACGGCCAGGTCGACCAGTTCCCGGCCGATGCCGGCCCGTTCGGGGGCCAGGCCGGTCCGCCCGAAGGCGTGCATGAACCGGGCGTTGAGAGCGAAGGCCAGCAGGGCCGGGTCGCCCGCGCGTCGGGCGATGGTCTCCGCCTCGGCGGCCGCCCGCCGACCCCGGTCGGTGGTGTCGCCGCGCAGTTCGAGGGCGAGGGTGCTGAGCAGCCGGCTGCGGCGTTCCGCCTGGCCGGCGGGGAGCGCGGCGAGGGCACGCTCGGCCGCGTCGACGGTCCGCCGGGACAGTTCCTCGTCGTCGTTGCGGGTCCAGACGGCCGGCACGTCGAAGGCGGCCAGCACGTCGGCGGTCAGCTCGGGGTCGGCGAGCCGTTCGGTGGTGGCGAGGGCCTCGGCCCGCAGCCGCCGGGTCCGGTCCAGGTGGCCGGTGACGGCGAGATTCCGGCCCCAGCCGATGAGCGCGGCCAGCCGCGCGCGTACGTCGTCGCCGCCGGCCCGGTCGTGGGCGGTGACGGTCTGCTGCCAGAGCCGGGCCGCCTCGTGTGGGCGGCAGCGGCGCTCGGCCCGTTCGGCGGCGTGCCGGGCGTAGCGGGCGGCGGCGGTCGCGGCGGCGGGGCCGGTGGCCTGTCCGAAGTGGTGGGCGAGGGCGCCGACGTCGTCCGGCCGGAGTCGTTCGAGCGCCGCGGCGACGGCCGCGTGCCAGCGGGCCCGGCGGGGCGCCGACAGGTCGGCGTAGAGGGTGTCGCGGACCAGGATGTGGCTGAACCGGGTGCCGTCCGGGGTGAGGAAACCGGCGTGCACGGCCCGGTCGACGGCGTCGAGCATGGCGTCCTCGCCGACCAGGGCGGCCAGCACGTCCGCGTTGACGTCCCGGCCGAGCACGGCGGCCTGCCGCAGCACCGTACGGGTGGCCTCGGGCAGTTGCGCCAGGCGGTGCCGGATGACGTCCCGCACGCCGGCCGGGACGGTGTCCAGCGCGGCGGCGCCCTCGGCGGCGAGCAGCCGGGCCAGTTCCCGGACGAAGAACGGGTTGCCGCCGCTGCGCCGGTGCAGCGACCGGACGGCGGCCGGGTCCGGCTCCGCCCCGGCGACGGCCCGGACCAGGTCGGCGGTCTCGGCCTCGGAGAGCCCGCCCAGGTAGACCCGGACGGGTTCGGTGCCGGCGAGCCGGGCGAGGGCCGAGGTCAGCTGCGGGGTGATCCCGGTGGCCCGGTACGTGCCGACCGCCAGCACCGGCCCGGTGACCGGCTCCGGGCCGGTGAACAGGGCGGTCAGCAGGTCGAGCGTGTCCTCGTCGGCGCGGTGCAGGTCGTCGACCACCACCAGCACCGGGGCCTGCCGCGCGGCCCTGGTCAGGTGCCCGGCCGCGACCTGGTGCAGCCGGTACCGGACCACGGCCGGCTCCTCGCCGGCCCCGCTGGGCGGGGCGCTGTGCGGTCCGGGCAGGGCGGCGGCGATCTGGGTCCACGGCCAGGCGGCGGGGCCGCCCTCGTACTCGGGGACCCGCCCCCATGCGGCGGTCCACCCGGACCGGACGAGCCGGTCGGTGAGCGCCTCGACGAACGCGGTCTTGCCCGCGCCGGCGTCCCCGGAGACCAGGGCGAGGGCGGGCCGGGCCTGCCGGGCCACCTCCTCGGCAACCCCGGCCAGCGCGGTCAGCTCGGCGGCACGCCCCACGAAGGGACGCTGCCGCTTCCCGGCCGGCTCGGCCACGCCGACGCCGCCCACCACCGGGGTCGCCGAGACCGCCGACGGGGTGCTCGGCAGCGGCGTCCCGATCGCCGACACCCCACCGGGCGTCGGGAATGTGGCGGCGGCTGGAACGCCGGTGACCGGCGGCGTCCCGGCCGCCGGAACGGCGTGTGGCGGCGAGACCGCACCGGCAGGTGCCGCGTCGAGGTGCGGGGCCTGGGCGAGGATGTCGGCCTCGAGCCGGCGCAGCCCGGGTCCGGGGTCCACCCCCAGCTCCGCCACCAGGACCGCCCGGGCCCGCCGCAACGCGGCGAGGGCGTCGCCCTGCCGGCCTGAGCGGTAGAGGGCGACGGCGAGCAGCTGCCAGGCCTCCTCCCGGAACGGGTGGGCGGCGGTGTGGGCGCGCAGGTCGGAGGCGGCCTCGGCGGTCCGCCCCAGCGCCAGGAGCGCCTCGGCCCGCCGCTCGACGGCCAGCATCCGCAGCTCGTCCAGGCGGTCGATCTCCGCCCGCGCCCAGGGCTCGTCGGCGAACTCGGCGTACGCGGGCCCGCGCCACAGGGCGAGCGCGTCGTCCAGGGCGGCGAGGGCCGGCCCGGCCCGGCCGGCCGCGCGCAGCTCGCCCGCCTCGCCCACCGCCGCCTCGAACCGGCCGGCGTCGACCGCGTCCGGGGCGGCGTGCAGCGCGTACCCGGGCGGGGCGGTGACCAGCAGGCGGGCCGGCTGCCGGGGCGGCCGGTCGGGTTCCAGGGCGCGGCGCAGGTCGGCGACGAAGGTCCGTACGGCCGCGACCGCTCCCTCCGGCGGCTCGGCCCAGAGGTCCGCGACGAGCCGGTCGACCGGCACCACCCGGCCCCGGGCGACCAGCAGGCGGGCCAGCACCGCACGCTGCCGGGTGCCCTTCAGCGGCACCGGGCCCCGGTCGTCGGCCGCCCGCACCGGCCCGAGCACGCCGAAGGTCACCCCGGGTGCGCGCGGCGGGCTGGTCACCCCGCCACTCTAGGCAGCCGGCCGGCCGCCGGGCCGGCGCTCCGACCAGGGCACTCATCCGACGCTGATCCGCTGCTGATCCGCACCGGGCAGGGTCGGGGCAGACCCGACGACACCCGGAGAGGAACTTCCCGTGACCCCGACGATCAGTGGATTCGACCAGCGCCGCGTCACCGTCGCCGACGGCGTGACCCTGCACGCCGCGGTGGGCGGCAGCGGCAGCCCGATCGTGCTGCTGCACGGCTTCCCGCAGACCCACCTGATGTGGCGGCACGTCGCCGCCGACCTGGCCGCCGACCACACCGTGATCTGCCCCGATCTGCGGGGCTACGGCGCCAGCGACAAGCCCGCCGACACCGACGGCACCGCGTACGCGAAGCGGACCATGGCCGCCGACGTGGTGGCCCTTGCCCGGGAGCTGGGGCACGAGCGGTTCGCCCTGGCCGGGCACGACCGGGGTGCCCTGGTGGCGATCCGCGCCGGCCTGGACCACCCGGACGCGGTCACCCACCTGGCCTCGCTGGACGTGCTGCCCACCCTCGACATGTGGGAGATCATGCACGGGGTGAGCGCGGCCGTCGGGTTCCACCTCTACCTGATGGCCCAGCCGCCCGGCCTGCCCGAGCGGCTGATCGGGGCGGCACCGGACGCCTTCTTCGGCCACTTCCTGGACGTCTGGGCCGGCGACCCGGACGCGATCCCCGCCGACGTCCGGGCCGCCTACCTGCGGGCCTGCCGGGAGGCGGTGCCCTCGATCGTCGCGGACTACCGGGCCTCGGCCGGCGTCGACGTCGAACACGACCGGGCCGACCGGGCGGCGGGGAACCGGTTGCGCATGCCGGTGACCGTGCTCCAGCAGGACTGGGGGTCGGCGCTCGGCTTCGACGCGGCGGCGCTGTGGCGGGCGTGGGCGCCGGACCTGCGGCACGTCCCGGTGTCGTACGGCCACTTCATGGCGGAGGAGGCGCCGGCCGAGGTGGTGAAGGAGCTGCGGGCGCTGCTGGCCCGGTGAGCAACCGCGTTGACGGGTGCCGGGGACGGTCGGCATGCTGACCGGCATGACAGCGCCGCGCAGCCTCCCCTCCCCCGGTGCCGTGCGTCTTCGTCAGGGCCGCTGACCTTCCAGGAACGGGTCGCACCTCCGGCGCCGGGACACCGCCAGCCGTCCCGGGAGTCCGCGCGTGTCCGCGTACCGTCTCTTTCTCGTCCTCAGCGGCGTCGGCGCCTTCGCCGGCAACGCCGCCTTCACCCTCAACCTCGTCTACCAGAGCCAGGTGGTCGGCCTGGGACCGTGGCAGCTGGTCCTGGTCGGCACGGTGATGGAGCTGGTCTGCTGCGCCGCCCAGGTGCCCACCGGGGTGATCGCCGACCGGTACGGCCGGCGCCGGTCGGTGGTCGTCGGCCAACTGCTGATGGGCCTCGGCCTGCTGCTCTGGGGGCTGGTGCCGACGTACGTCGCGCTGCTGGCCGCCAACGCGGTCTGGGCGGTCGGGGCGGTCTGCGTCGACGGCGCGCTGGAGGCCTGGGCCGCCGACGAGATCGGCGCGGCCCGGGTGGGCCGGGCGTTCGTCCGGGCCGGGCAGCTCGCGCAGGTGGGCACCGTGCTCGGCATCGCCGCGGCGGTCGCGCTGGCCGGCGTGGACCTGGCGGCGCCGATCCTGGTCGGCGCCGCCACCACCCTGGCGCTCGGGGTGACGCTGGCCGTGGCCATGCCCGAGCGCGGCTGGTCGCCGCCGGCCGCAGGGCAGCGGAGCATCGTCGGCTCGATGCGGGCCCACCTGGTCGCGACCGCCGGCGTGGTCCGTCGCCACCGGGTCCTCGGGTACGTGCTGGCCGGCACGCTCTTCCTCGGCCTGGGCAGCGAGGGCTTCGACCGGCTGGCGCAGCCCCGGTTCGTCACCGAGCTGACCCTGCCGGGGACGCTCACCCCGCCGGTGTGGCTCGGGGCGTTCGCGGTGGTCGCGGCGTTCGGCGCCGTCCCGCTGACCGGGCTGCTCGGCCGGCTGGTGGACGTGACCCGCCCGCGCCGGGTCGCCCGGTTGCTGGTGGCCGTGCAGGCGGCCACGGCCGGGTCGGTGATCTGCTTCGGGCTGGCCGACGGGATCGGGCCGGCCGTCGCGGCGTACCTGGCGGCGGCGGTGCTGCGGCACGCCGCCGCGCCGGTCCTGAACGCCTGGCTGGTGGCGAACACCTCGTCCGGTACGCGGGCGACGGTGTTCTCGATCTGGTCGCAGGTGGACGCGGCGGGCCAGATCGCGGGCGGCCCGCCGGCGGGCTGGGTCGGCCAGCGGGTCTCGCTGGGCGCCGGCGTGGTGACCGCCGGCGCGTTCCTGGTCCCGGCGGTCTTCTGGTTCGCGGTTGCCGCCCGGCGTCACCCGGCAGACGTCGAGGTGGCAATGCCGGACGGCACATGCGCCGGGCAACCGGCGGCCTGAGGCCCCTTGCCGCGGATCACGAGACATGTCAATATTTGATCACTGTGCGTGTGTCTCTGACTTCGGGGGGTTGATCGACGTGCGGAAGACTTCTTCGATCGCGGCGGCCGTCACACTGACCGCCGCCTGCACGGGTGTCGCGGTGGTCAGCGTGGCGGCGCCGGCGAGCGCGACCTGCAGCCACTACCACACCAACATCGACACCAAGTACGGCCAGCTCTTCAACGCCAGCAACGTCAACATCCGCACCGGCCCGCACACCAGTTGCGCCTCGCTGGGCTACGGCCAGCTCAGCCACTACGTCGACTTCCACTGCTTCACCAACGGCGACCGGGTGAGCGCGAACGGGTACACCACCTACACCTGGACCTACCTGAAGGACACCACGACGGGGGTGTCCGGCTGGGTCGCCGACGCCCTGCTCGACGGCCTCGGCAGCGGCATCGCCTGCTGACCGTCCCCGCACACCGCGCCTCCAGCGGGCAGGATGGCTCGGCATGAGCAACGAGCCCATCCTGTACCCGCCGGTCGAGCCGTACGCCACGCATCGGGTCGCGGTCGGCGACGGCCACGAGCTGTACGTGGAGGAGGTGGGCCGGCCGGACGGCGTACCGGTGGTCTTCCTGCACGGCGGCCCCGGCGGCGGCCTCGTCCCGGCGGCCCGGCGGTTCTTCGACCCGGACCGCTACCGCGTCGTGCTGTTCGATCAGCGGGGCGCGGGCCAGAGCAACCCGCTGGGCGGGCTGCGCGGCAACACCACCTGGCACCTGGTCGAGGATCTGGAGGTGATCCGCGAGCGGCTCGGGATCGACTCCTGGCTGGTGTTCGGCGGGTCGTGGGGCGTCACCCTCGGCCTGGCGTACGCGCAGACCCATCCCGCCCGGGTCACCGGGCTGATCCTGCGCGGTGTCCTGCTCCTGCGCCGATCCGAGCGGGACTGGTTCTACCAGGGCGGGCTGCGGCACCTCCAGCCGGAGGAGTGGGACCGGTTCGTCGCGCCGATCCCCGAGGCGGAGCGGGACGACGTGCTGGCCGCGTACCACCGGCGGCTGCACGGGCCGGACGAGGCCGAGGCGCGGGCGTGCGCGGCGGCGTGGGGGCGGTGGGAGGCGGTGAACTCCTCGCTGCTGCCGGATCCGGGGCTGATCGGCCACTTCACCGCCGACGAGCAGGCCCTGCCGATCGCCCGGATCCTCTCCCACTACGCCTGGCACGGCGGCTTCTTCACCAGCGAGACGCAGCTCCTCGACGGGGTGGACCGCATCCGGCACCTGCCGGCCGTCATCATCAACGGCCGCTACGACCTCTGCTGCCCGCCGTTCTCGGCGTACGACCTGGCGCGGCGCTGGCCGGAGGCGGAGCTGCGGATCGTGCCGGACGCCGGCCACTCGGCGGCGGAACCGGCCATCGCCCGGGAGCTGCTGCGCGCCACCGACGAGTTCGCCGCCCGGCTCGCCGGCTGACGGAGGCGACGCATGGGCAGGTGGTACGCGGCGCTGCGGCGCCGCCGGGGGCCGGTCCCCGCCGGCCTGTTCGGGGGCGTGGGTGTCGCCATCGTGGCCGGGCTGCTGTTCGCCGCGCTGGTCGTCGTGCCGATGGACGGTTGCGACGACGGGGACAGCAAGGCGGGCGCGCTCTTCGGGGCGGCCGTCGTGGGGCTGTTGCTGACCGGCTGGCTGCTGGTGGCCGTCGTCCGGCGAGAGCGGCACGACCTGCGGGCGGCGCTCGGCGCGGCGGCAGCCGGGTCGGCCTTCCCCGCCGTCCTGCTCGCGGTCGGTCTCGCCTGGGTCAGCTCACTGCCCTCGGGCTGCCCGGTATAGCGGAGGCTTCCGTCTTCGCGCCCGGAAACCCTCCTCCACCGCTCGCCGCTCCCCTCCCTCCGCTGGCCGCTTTGCTCTGCAGCCATCGGCGCAGCAGGGGCACGAAGAGTGACCGCTGCGTATGTGGCTGCAGAGCAAAGGCGGAGCGGACCACTATCTGGCCGAGACGGGCGACCGACCAGATCCCCTGGTCAGCGGACACACACTCGGCCTACCGGCAAGGCAGGGGGACTCCGGACCAGCTCACCGAGAGTGAACCTCGCTCGCGGCGCCGGCCAGCAGCGCGCGGATCGCGTCGCCGATCACCGGGTCCACCGGAAAGCGCGCCGTCAGCCAGTCGAGCGTCGCCCGGGCCGCCTCCCGGTTGCGCTCGTAACCGGGGACCATCCGGGCCAGCGGCAACACCTCCGGCGGGTACGCCCGCTCCACCCGGCGGCTCGGGTCGAACGGGTCCCGCCGGTGCGCCGCCGCCTCGGGGACGGTCAGCCGCAGCAGCGCCAGCACCCGGTCCACCGCGTACGACTGGATGAACCGCGCCGCGGTGAGCCGCTCCCCGCGCAGCTCGCGGTGCAGGCCGACGTAGAGGTTGGTCAGCGCCTCGTTGAGGTGGAACTCGACGGTGTCGTACGGCGTCGCCGGCCCGGACGGCGGACCGCACTCGGCCAGCCCGGCCGGGGCGTCGGAGCGCTGCCACACCACCCGGGCCCCGGTGAACGGCAGCCGGGCCAGCTCGTCGACGGTGAAGACCGCGTACTCCACGAAGATGCCGTCCGCGTAGAGCGCCTTGCGCCCGTTGCGCTCGTTGCGGAAGCTGTACGCCACCGGGCACGGCACGGCCAGCCAGTCGACCGAGTCGACGTAGCGGGCCACCGCCCCGTCCGCCACGACGAGGAAGAAGTCCAGGTCGGAGTGGGCGTCGAGGCGGTCGTACTCGGCACCGGCCGAGCCGAGGCCGAGCAGCGCCAGGGTGTCCGGCCGGGTGGCGAGGTGGGCGGCGAGGTCGTCGAGTCGACGCAGCATCGGGTGCATCCGTCGTCCCTTCCGTGAAGAGTCGACGTTTCAGCCCGTACGGCCCTGCACCGCCGCCGGGGTCGCGACACCGATGCCGCCCATTCTGGCCCGCCCACCGCCGTCCCTTCAAGCGTCGCTGGGCCGCGTGGTGCGGCGGGTCGACCGGGGACGGCAGCTCAGCCTGGTTCACCCCCTGCCCGACCACGTAGCGGTCGGGTTTCCGTCGTCCGGACGGCCCCTCGTGATCTGTTCAGCCACCAACCGACGATGGCAGGATCAGGCGGGTGACGGGTTCGCTGTTCGCGGTCAGTGATCTCCACGTCTCGTACGAGGAGAACCGCAAGGTGGTCGACCGCCTGCACCCGGAGTCGGCGGACGACTGGCTGATCGTGGCCGGCGACGTGGCCGAACTGTTCGGCGCGATCGAGGGGACGCTGCGGCTGCTCCGCGACCGGTTCGCCCAGGTGATCTGGGCGCCGGGCAACCACGAGCTGTGGACGCACCCGTCCGACCCGGTGACCCTGCGCGGGCAGGAACGTTACGCGGCACTCGTCGGGATGTGCCGTGACCTGGGCGTGCTGACCCCGGAGGACGAGTACCCGGTCTGGCAGTCCGAGGACGGGCCGGTGGTGGTGGCCCCGCTGTTCCAGCTCTACGACTACTCGTTCCGCGCCCCCGGCACCAGCAGCAAGGAGGAGTCGCTGCGCCGGGCGTACGACGCCGGGGTGGTCTGCACCGACGAGGTGCTGCTGCACCCGGACCCGTACCCGGACCGGGAGTCCTGGTGCTGGGCCCGGCTGGCCGAGACCGAACGGCGGCTGGCCGCCGTCGACCCGACCCTGCCGACCGTCCTGGTCAGCCACTGGCCGCTGGTCCGCCAACCCACCGAGATCCTCTGGTACCCGGAGTTCGCCCAGTGGTGCGGCACCGAGCGCACCGCCGACTGGCACGTCCGGCACCGGGCCGTCGCCGCCGTCTACGGGCACCTGCACATCCCCCGCACCACCGAGTACGACGGGGTGCGCTTCGAGGAGGTGTCGCTGGGCTACCCGCGCGAGTGGCGCCGGCGGGGCGGGGAGCCGCAGCCGATGCGCCGGATCCTGGGCGGCAAGCAGTGATCGAGACGCTGCTGCCGCCGACGGTCGTGGCCGTCCACGCGTTCGCCGACCTGCCCGGCGAGGCCCCGTACCCCGGTGAGCAGGACCTGGTCGCGAAGGCCGTGGAGACCCGCCGCCGCGAGTTCGTCACCGCGCGCCGGTGCGCCCGCGAGGCGCTCGACAAGCTCGGCCACCCCCCGGGCCCGATCCGTTCCGGCCCGCGCCGGGAGCCGGTGTGGCCGGCGGGGGTGGTCGGCAGCATCACCCACTGCGCCGGCTACCGGGCGGCGGCGGTCGCCCGGGTCACCGACCTGGCCGGCCTGGGCATCGACGCGGAACCGCACGACGCGCTGCCCGAGGGGGTACGCGAGACGGTGACCGTGGCCGGCGAGCCGGATCTGCTGCGCCGCCTCGGACGTGGCCACCCGACCGTCCACTGGGACCGGTTGCTGTTCAGCGCCAAGGAGTCGGTCTACAAGGCGTGGTACCCGCTGACCGGGCGCTGGCTCGGCTTCGAGGACGCCGAACTCTCCATCGACCCCGCCGCCGGCAGCTTCACCGCGCGGGTGCTGGTCGACGGCACCCGGGCCGACGGCGGCCGGCCGCTGACCGAGCTGCGCGGCCGCTGGCTGGTCGCCCGTGGGCTGATCCTCACGGCGGTGTCCGTGCCGCGGTGACCGCCGCCACCGAGGGAGCTTCGGAAACCATCGGTGATGTCGATCGTCACGGTCCGCTACGAGCGGGCGGCCGGAGCGGTACAGGTATTGACGGTGACCTGATACACACCATTGAATCTCGACATGGCGGCGTGCCACGTCACGGTGACGCCCACTCGAACAGTCGGCGAAGCCGCGTCGACTGATCGAAGTCATGTTCCCACCGGAGTGGTCGTCGGGGTGCGGTGAGTGCGGTGGAGAGCGGGGTGCGCGAGCGTCGCCGGAGGACCGTGCTCAGCGCGGCGCTGCACGTCGTCTCGCACGGGGTCGCCGTCGTCTACTGCCTGCTGACGCTCGACCAATCGCACCGCGACCTCATGCTGGTGGTCTACGGCTGTGGCCTGCTGTCCGGCATCGTCGGCACGTGGGCCGCGACACGGGTGACCACGAAGGCGTCCGGCTACCGGGTCTCGTTCACCCTCCTGCTGATCACGCTGGCCGTCGCGGCGCTCGGCGCGTACTGGGACGGCGGGGTGACGTCCCCGGCCGCCCTGGGCTTCGTGACCACGTCCGTCTTCGTCGCCAGCTACACCCCCGTGCTACGCCGGACGGTGGGCCTCGAGGCGCTCACCCTCGGCTCGTACCTCGCCGTCGCCGCCGCCCGACCGGCCCCGCCCGGGTACGTCTTCGTCTACGTCGCGGGCATGCTGGTTCTCGTCTCGGTCTGCGCCACGCAGACCCGGGCGCTGGCCCGGCAACGTTCCCAGTTACGCGCGCTCGCCTCGCTGGACCCTCTCACCGGGGCGCTGAACCGGCGTGGCCTGGCGGAGTTCGCCCGGCACCTGTTCCACAACGGGTGCCGGCCCGGCCCCTCGCTGCTCTGCCTGGACCTCGACGACTTCAAGCTGGTCAACGACCGCCACGGCCATGCCGCCGGGGACGATCTGCTGCGCCGGGTCGTGGCGGCCGCCCGCGAGGTGCTGCGCGCCGAGGACGCGATCGCCCGCGTCGGCGGCGACGAGTTCGTCGTCGTCCTGGCGGACACGGACCAGGGCACCGCCCGGACGGTCGCCGCCCGGCTCGACGCGGCGGTCCGGACGATCGCCGGCGTCAGCATCGGCGCCGCCACCGCCCCGGGCGACGGGGACACCCTCGACGCCCTGATCCGGGCCGCCGACCAGCGCCTCTACCGGGTCAAGCAGGAGCGCCGAGCCGCCCGGTCCACGGACGCGGGACACCCCCTGCTGTCCGGCCGTGGCGACTAGCCGACGCCGCTCTCCACGGCCCCGACCAGGGACGGCGGCTCGGCGGTCATGTCCGAGACGGCGCGCAGCAGCTCGGCCGTCGCGGCGTCGGCCGGGAAGAACGTCTCGATGGAGATCTCGTCCAGCGTCACGTCCCGGGGCGAGCCGAACATCGTCATCGTGTAGAGCAGCGCCAGCTCTCCGTACTCCGTGGACAGCCGCAACGGGACGACCAGGTCCTCGGCCGGCGCGGCGGCGACCGGCGTCGCCGCCGGCGCCGGGTAGCTCTCCAGCTCCGCGAGCAGTTCCGCCAGGCCCTCCGCCGCGGTGCGGGCGAGCTGCCGGCGGACCCGGCGCAGGACGTGCGCCCGCCACTGCGCGAGGTTCACGATCCGCCGGGACAGCCCGTCCGGGTGCAGCGTCGCCCGCAGCACGTTGATCCGCGGCCTCCGCAGCTGTTCCGGCACGCCCTGCAGGAACACCGTCATGGCCCGGTTGGCGGCCAGCAGCTCCCACCGTACGTTGACGGCCAGCGCCGGATTGGGCTCGTGGCCGGCGAGGACGGCCTCCACGGCCGCCCGCGCGGCGCCCAGGTCGGTGAACGGCCGCTCGGTGTGCACCGGCGCGAACCCGGCGGCCAGGTAGAGCGCGTTCCGTTCCCGCAGCGGCACGTCCAACTCGTCGCAGAGCCGTTCGATCATGCCCCGGCTGGGGTTGGCCCGCCCGGTCTCGACGAAGCTCAGGTGCCGGGTGGACAGCTCCGCCGACACGGACACGTCGAGCTGCGAACGGCCGCGCCGCTCCCGCCAGCGCCGGATCAACACGCCCACCGGTTCGGTCCTCGTCATGGCACCAGCCTCACCCGCCGGGGTGACGCGGGGCAATGACCTCGTAGGTAATCGACACCCGCCGGGGCCGGAAGGCACCGTTCCAGGCGTGGCAACCGCCGCACCACACCGCCGACAGGAAGAGGAACCACCATGACGTCCACCTACGAGGCCGCCGTCGAGCGCTACGTACGGTTCTGGAACACCGGCAAGCCCGACGAGCAGCAGGAACTGGCCGCGGAGACGTTCACCGACGACGTCCGGTACCACGCGGTGATCGGGGTGTTCACCGGCCGACAGGCGTTGATCGACTTCCACGACCAGTTCACCGGGCACATGACCGACGCGGTGTTCCAGCGCCGGGCGGAGCCGCAGCTCCACCACGACCGGGCCCGCCTGATGTGGGAGATCGAGGTGGGTGACGGGAAGTCCTTCGCCACCGGCACCGACCTGCTGGTGTTCGACGCGGACGGCCGGATCAGCGAGGTCACCGCGTTCCTGGACCGCGCGCCGGAAGGCTTCGCCCCGCACGCCCACCACTGACCCTGAACCGCTCGGCGGGGCGGTGGTCCGCCCCGCCGGGTGGCAGGTCAGTGTCCCCGGGTGGCCCGGCAGATCTCCACCGGCAGGGCCGGCGCGCCGTCGACCGGCGCCGGGTTCTCCGGGGTGGCGGCGATCCCGCCGGCCGCGATCCGGTCCAGGGTGGCCAGCCCGGCCTCGTCGACCGTGCCGAAGACGGTGTAGTTGGGGCGCAGCGCCGAGTCGGACTGGACCAGGAAGAACTGGCTGCCGTTGGTGTCCGGGCCGGCGTTGGCCATCGCCAGGGTGCCCCTTGCGTAGAGCCGGCGGACCCCGGTCGGGTCGGTCGGCGCCGGCGGCAGGTCGGTGGGCAGCTCGTCGGCGTACCGGTAGCCCGGCCCGCCCTCGCCGGTGCCCGACGGGTCGCCGCACTGCAGCACCTTCAACGTCGGGTACGCGGTGAGCCGGTGGCAGGGCGTCCGGTCGTAGAACTTGTGCCGGGCCAGGTGCAGGAAGCTCTGCACGGTGCACGGGGCCTGCTCCCGGTCGAGGGTCAGCCCGATCGGGCCCTGGCTGGTGTGCAGGGTGACCCGGACGGTGCCGTGGTCGGGCGTTCGCCGCGGGTCCGGCGGCAGCGGCACCGGGCGGGCGGCCGGCTCGTCCGGCGTCGGCGTGTACGCGCACGGCCCCTTCGTGGGCTCCGGCGCGACGGCCGGCGCCGCGCTCGCGGCGGCGCCCGCGGTGGCGACCAGCGCGGCGGAGATCACCGCCACGCCGGCGAGGCGGGACAGCAGCGGGACGGCGTGCGGTCGGGTTTCGCTCGACACGTGGGTCCTCCCTGGACTCGTGGTACCAGAAAGACCGGAGTCTATGGATTCGTCGACCTGATGTCGATGACGGTCGAACCCGCGCCCCGCCACCGTCCGAGCCGTGGGGCCCACTCGCGCCCTGGACGGTTGTCTAGTCGGCGACGAGTTCGGCCAGGATGGCGCTGGTGGCCTGGTCGGCGGGCAGGAACGCCTCGAGCCGCAGTTCGGCGACGGTGACGTCGACGGCCGTACCGAAGTGCGTGAGGGTGGTGATGAGCTGCAGCTCGCGGTCGTCCCCGTCGCCGGCGCGGAGGCGGAGCGGCACGGCGAAGCCGAGATGGTGCGGCGCGGGTCGGCGCGGACGCGGCGGCGCCAGGCCGACGAGTTCCGCGGCGAGGCGGCGGAGGCGGTCGTCCGGGTTCCGCACGCTCTCGGCCTGCACTCGGTCGACGATGTGCCAGGCCCACTCGTCGAGGTTGACGATGCGCGGCGCGAGACCCTTGGGGTGCAGCAGGACCCGTGGGACGCTCGCCGGTGGGGCGAGCAGAGCTGGGTCCACGCCGCGGGTGATGGCGTGGAAGCCGGCGTTGGCCGAGACGAGGTCGCCGTGCCGGTCGACGACGACCGCCGGGTACGGCAGATGCCCCCGCAGGATCCGTTCCAGGGCGGTGCGGACCGGTTCCAGCCCGGGGTCGTCGAGGCGGCTCTGCGGGTACGCGGGCGCGAACCCGGCCGCGAGGAGCAGTTCGTTGCGTTCCCGGATCGGCATCTCCAGCGACTCGGCCAGCCGGATGATCATGGACCGTCCCGGCGTCGACCGCCCGCTCTCCAGGAAGCTGACGTGCCGCTGCGTGGTGCCGGCTCGGACGGCCAACTCCAGTTGACTGACCCGCCGTCGGGTGCGCCACTGCCGCAACGCGCCGGCGAACCCGGCCCCGGTCGACTCGATGATCACGCCTCCTGTGTAGCCGGTGTCGCCGGTGCCCGGCGATTCCCTACGGGGAATTGTCGCGCCGGGGCCGGCGCAGCACAGTCGTGGGCGGTCCCGACCCGCCCCGACTGAGGAGTCATGATGACCGACATCGACCTGCGGAAACTCACCGACCGGTACGTCGCCGTATGGAACGAGCCCGATCCGGAGCAGCGCCGGGCCGCGATCCGGGAGCTGTGGACCGCCGACGCCGTCCACGTGCTGCAGCCGCCCCAGGAGATCCGCGAGATCGCTGCCGGCCTCGGCTTCGACCGCCCGGTGCTGGAGGCGCGCGGGCACGACGCGTTGGAGGTGCGGGTGGCGCGCGCGTACCAGGAGTTCGTCGCGCCGGGCGACTTCGTCTTCCGGTCCCGGGACGACGCGGACCGGCTGCACGACGTCGTCAAGTTCCACTGGGAGATGGTGCCGCGCGCCGGCGGCGGCGTGGCCGGCGTCGGGCTGGAGATCCTCCTGCTCGGCCCGGACGGTCGCATCGTCGGCGACTATCAGTTCATCGAGGACTGACGGCGATGACGACGACACTGCCCCCGGTCGTGCGGGCCTACCACGTCACCAGCGGCGACGGCATCGACGGGCTGTCGCTGCGGACCCACGAACCACGCCCGCCGGGGGCCGGCGAGGTGGCGGTGGCGGTCCGCGCCACCTCACTCAGCTTCCGTGAGCTGCTGGTACTGCGCGGCCAGTACGTCCTGCCGGTGAAGCCGGACGTGGTCCCGGTCTCCGACGGCGCCGGCGAGGTGGTCGCCGTGGGGCCGGGCGTGCGGCGGGTACGTCCCGGCGACCGGGTCGCCGCCACGCTCTTCCCGAACTGGTTGGACGGCCCGCTCGACCCGGCGCGGCTGCCGCAGCTGGGCGGGTCGCTCGACGGCATGCTGACCGAGCTGGCCGTCCTCCCGGAGGACGCCCTCGTGCCGGTCCCCGAGCACCTCTCGTACGCCGAGGCCGCAACGCTCCCCTGCGCCGCCGTCACGGCGTGGAACGCGCTCACCGGCGACGGCCGGGCGCTGCAGCGCGGGCAGACCGTATTGACCACCGGCTCCGGCGGGGTGTCCCTGTTCGCCGTGCAGTTCGCCAAGCTCCTCGGCGCGCGGGTCATCGCCACGACCGGTCGCCGAGACAAGGAGCAGCGGCTACGCGAGCTGGGGGCCGACGAGGTGGTCAACTACCGGGACGTGCCGGACTGGCACAGCGCCGTTCGTGAGCTCACCGGCGGACGCGGCGTCGACCGGGTAGTGGACACCGCAGGCACCCTGGACCGGTCGCTACGGTCCTTGGCCGTCGACGGGCACGTCGCCTTGGTCGGCTCGGTGTCGGGCGACTGGCCGCCGGTCGACCCCCGCCTGCTGTTCGGCGCCGCCGCCACCGTCCGGGCGTTCGCGGTCGGCAGTCGCGCCCAGTTCCTGCACATGAACGAGGTGATCACCGCCCATCGGCTCCGGCCGGTCGTCGACCGGGTGTTCCCGTTCGAGGAGGCCGATGCGGCGTTCCGCTACTACGAGTCGGCCAGTCCCTTCGGCAAGGTCGTCATCACCGTCAGGTGAACGCCGGCCGTGCTACTGCGCCGCGTCACCGCGCGTCTGCTGCCGCCCACCGGTCAGGACCAACAGCGGGGCGGCCGAGCCCTCGCGGCGTTCTCCGGAACCGGGCGAGCCGAGGTTTCCTCGTCCCCGGGACGGTCCTAGGCTGGGGTGTCAGCGCGGGGGCGGTGACCAGGAAGGGAGCGCCATGAGCCAGACCGAGCGGACCGACTTCGCCGACGAGTGGAACGTGGTCGAGGACGACGGCGTCCTGGACGCGTCGGACACCCTCGACGACGACCGCGTCGGCGATCCCCTCGACACCGGCATCATCGCCGGGGATCACTGGACGGCGGCGAACCGGTTCGGCACCACCCCGGCCGAGGAGCGCGCCGGCGAGTCCCTGGCGCAGCTGCTCGCCCAGGAGGAACCGGATGTCGATCCGTACGCCGAGGCGGCCGACGACGAGGACGAGCTGACCCGCCGGGGGTACGAGCGGGAGGCCCGGACGGGACGCCTGGTCGCCCCCGACGAGGGCCTCGGCGCGGACGAGGAGGCGGACTCGTTCGCCTGGGACGCCGGGATCGACGGCGGTGCGGCCAGCGCGGAGGAAGCCGCGATGCACCTGGTCGACGACCCGAACGGCCCGGGTGACGGCCCGCTGCGCTGAGGCCGCGAGAGGGGCCTGACCGGTCCCGCCGGCCGTCACCGCGCCCGGGTCACCTCCGGCCGGCGGGCGCCGACGGGGCTGGCCGGGCGGTGATGGCGTGAAGATCCCGCGCCGGGCCGGTGAGCTGCTGCCCGGCCGCCCACACGGCACGCAGCTGACGGCGCAGCGGCAGCCCGGTCACCGGCACGGCGACGAGGATGCCGGCGGCCAGCTCCGCGGTGACGGCCAGGGAGCTGAGCACGGCCGGGCCGCTGCCGGCGGCGACCGCGTGTTTGATCGCCGTGGTCGAGGAGAGCTGCAGCGACGGCGAGGCGATCTCCTCGATGCCCTCGGCGCGCAGCGCGGCCTCCAGGACACGGCGGGTGCCCGAGCCGGCCTCCCGGGCCACCAGCGGACAGGCGGCCAGTTCGGCCGGGGTGATCCCGCGCCGGCGGCGGGCCCACGGGTGGCCGGGGGCGGCCACGACGATCAGCCGGTCCTCCGCGACGGTCTCGGCGTGCAGGCCCGCCGGGGTGTCCGGCCCTTCGATGAAGCCCAGCGCGGCGTCGCCGGCCAGCACCCGCGCGGCGACATCGGCGGAGTTCCCCGCGTGCAACGCCACGCTCAGGCCGGGCTGCCCGCCGTGCAGGGCGACGAGCCAGCCCGGCAACAGGTACTCGGCTACGGTCTGGCTGGCCGCCACGACCAGGCGGCTGTCGGCGGCGGCCCGCAACGCGGCGGCGCTCGTGGCCAGGGCGGTGGCGGCCTCCACGGCGGTGCGGGCCCAGTCGGCGACCAGCGCCCCCTCGTCGGTGAGGGTGGAGCCGCGCGGGCTGCGCCGCAGCAGGGTGACCCCGAGGCGCCGTTCCAGATGACGGAGCCGGGCGCTGGCCGCCGGCTGGGAGATCCCGTGCGCTGCGGCGGCCCGTCCGACGCTGCCGAGCCGGGCCACCGACAGCAGCAGGTCGAAGCTGGTCAGGTCGGTGACCTGCGGCGGCAGAGGCATCAGCTCAGGTTATGACGCGAGAGGCGACCGGTGGCTACCGGGCCGGCGGCCGCCCGCGCAGGGTTACCGCATGAGCGTCGTACTCGACTCCCCCACCGCCGGGCGGACGCCGCCGTCCCGGTCCCCCGGCCGGCGGCGCGGCGGGCCGTTGGCCGCGTTGCGGGAACCGCGGGAGCTGTTCGCCCACCTGCCGCCGAACTGGTTCGCCGTGGTGATGGGCACCGGCATCGTCGGCACCGCCGGGGCGGGCCTGCCGGTACGCCCCGGCGGCCTGCGGACGGCCGCGACCGTGGTGTGGGCGCTCGCCGCGGTGCTGCTGGTGGCCCTCACCGCCGCGTGGGCCGTGCACCTGCGCCGCCATCGCGGCACGGCCCTCGGGTACGCCGCCGACCCCGTCCTGGCGCAGTTCTGGGGCGCGCCACCGATGGCCGCGATGACCGTCGGCGGCGGGGCGCTGCTGCTGGGTCGCGACTGGCTCGGCCTGCCCACCGCCGTCGCCGTCGACCTGGTGCTCTGGACCCTGGGCACCATCGGCGGGCTGGTGACCGCCGTCGCCGTCCCGTACCTGATGATGACCCGCCACCGGGTCGGTCCCGACGCCGCGTTCGGCGGTTGGCTGATGCCCGTGGTGCCGCCCATGGTGTCCGCGGCGAACGGCGCGCTGCTCGTCCCCCACCTGCCCGCCGGGCAGGCCCGGTTGAACCTGCTGCTGGCCTGCTACGCGATGGTCGGGATCAGCCTGTTCGCGACCCTGATCATCGTCACCCAGCTCTGGGGCCGGCTGGTCCACCACCGGGTCGGCGCCGCCCGGATGGTCCCGACGCTGTGGATCGTCCTCGGGCCGCTCGGCCAGTCGATCACCGCGGTGCACCTGCTCGGCGCCGCCGCCAGCGGGGTCCTGCCCGCCCCGTACGCCGGCGGCGCGCAGGTCCTCGCCCTGCTCTACGGCGTGCCCGCGCTCGGCTTCGCGCTGGTCTGGCTCGCCCTCGCCGCCGCCATCACGGTTTGGGCCGCCCGCGGCGGGCTGCCGTTCACGCTCACCTGGTGGAGCTTCACCTTCCCCGTCGGCACCCTGGTCACCGGCACCACGGGGCTGGCCACGCGGACCGGTGCGGACCTGCTCGCCGCGCTCGCCGTCGCGCTGTACCTGCTCCTGCTGGCCGCGTGGACCACCGTCGCCGCCCGCACCGCCCGCGGCGCCTGGCGCGGCCACCTCTTCCTGCCACCGCCGGGACGCTGACGACGGTCACGACCCCGGCCGCTCCGGCTGGTCGGCGGGCTCGGCGTCGGGGAGAGTCGGCGCGTCGGTGGGATAGAGGCCGGCGACGAAGCCGTACACCTGGTCGCCGGCCCGGGGGATCTGGGCGAAGCGGCGGGCCACTTCCTGGACCTCCGCCCAGAAGTTCCGTACCTCCTCGATCGGGATGCGGGCGTGCACGAGGGTGCACCGCAGCTCGTCGGCCGCGTGGGCCGCGGCGGACTCGGCGGCGGCCTCCGCGAGCCCGTTGATGGCGGCGACGACGCGCTTGTCCTCGGGGCGATTGAGTACGCCGACGTAGAGCGTGCGGGCGACCCGGCCGTAGTAGCGCTCCTCGATCGCCCGCACCCGCCGGGTACGCACGACACGGAGCAGGCCGGCGTCGACGAGCAGGTTCACGTGGTAGGCGACGCTGCTCTTGGGACGGTCGACCGCCTGCGCCAGCTCGCCGACCGTGGCCGCCCGCTCGAGCAGCAGCTCCAGCAGGGTGGAGCGCAGCGGGTCGGCCAGCGCGCGCAACTGCTCGGGCGCGGTGACCACGAGCAGGTCGTCGAGGTCGTAGTCCGGGATCTGCTGATTGACCGACATTTCTCGACCGTTCTAGAATTCTGGATCATTCGATCACTGTCGTCCGATGACAGGAGTGTAGAGATGGCCGAGGTCGTGCTGTTCCACCATGTGCAGGGACTCACCGACGGCATCCGGGCGTTCACCGACGAGCTGCGCGCCGGCGGGCACACCGTGCACACGCCGGACCTGTTCGACGGCGAGCGACCGGCGACCGTGGAGGACGGCCTCGCGCTCACCCGCCGCATCGGGGACGAGACGCTGACCGAGCGCGCCGACCGGGCCGTGGCCGACCTGCCCGAGGGGGTGGTGTACGCCGGCTTCTCCTGGGGCGCCGCGACGGCGCAGCGGTTCGCGCAGACCCGGCCGGGTGCCCGTGGGGCGTTGCTCTACGAGGCCTGCATCCCGGTGACCGGCGACTGGGCCTTCGGGCCGTGGCCCGACGGGGTGCCGGTGCAGATCCACGGCATGGACAAGGACCCGTTCTTCGCGCTGGAGGGCGACCTCGACGCCGCCCGCGAGCTGGTCGGGATCGTCGGGCCCGAGCGGGGCGAGCTGTACGTCTACCCGGGCGACCAGCACCTGTTCACCGACAGCTCGCTGCCGTCGTACGACGCGGACGCGACGGCGCTGGTGGTGCAGCGCTCGCGGGCCTTCCTCGACCGGCTGACCTGACCCGGCCGGGAAGAGCGATCCCCCGAAGGCATCCCGCGCCGCACCGCGGCGCGCGGATCACCGGCGGTCGCGGCCCTGGCGGGTGGGCTCGCCCTGGATCTTCGCGAGTGCCGCGGCGAACTCCGCGTCGGTGAGTTCGCCACGCTGGTGCTGCCGGGTCAGCACGTGGAGGTCGCGCCGCTTGTCGGCGGGGGCGGCGTCGCGGGCCACGCGCATTCGGCTGCCTCCGGCCGGCGGGCTGGCCGGCCGGCTGTCGGCGGCGGAGGGCTGGGCCAGGCGACCGGTGGCCGGGACCTGCCGGTGGCGCTGCGCGTCGCGGTGGTGTGCCCGCAGTGTCGCCAGGATCTCGTCGTAGTGTTCCGGCCAGGTGGCCAGCCGGCCCAGTTCGGGCCGGAACGTGAACGGCCGGAACAGGTCGCCGCGCTGCAGCGGGGTCTGGATCCGCACCCCGTCGGTTCGTTCGATGATGATCGCGACGCGGCCCATGTCCAGGCCTGCCACGCTGGCCGTGCCGCTGCGGATGTCCGCCACCGATGCCCACGGCACCGTGGTCGTACGCAGCAGGGACCGGGACCGGAGGCCGTGGTCACTGACGTAGACCCCGAGCATCGCCTGCCGCGCCGTGGCGGCAAGGCCACCGGCCAGCCATACCCCGAAGAGGATCGCAGACGGCGCCGGCATCCACCCGTGCAGATACACGATCACGAGGAACGTGATGACCGGAGCGGCCGCGACCAGTCCCAGCACCGCGAAACCCGTCGCGACGTCGAGGGAGTAGGGGCGGTGCCATCCACGCATGTCGCCATGGTGACCGGCGCTGTCCAACCGCCGCCCCGGACCGCCCAGGTCGACCACCAGCTTGTGGGGCTGTCGTCGACGCCAATGGCGTGTTCTCATACCGAGACGACGATGTCAGTGACCTGGTCGCGGCGACGCCTCGTCCGTCCCGCTCGCTGACCCGTCGATCCCCAGTCGTGAAAGGTGCAACGATGCGCAAGAGATCGACGTTCCAACTGACAGTCCTGACGGCTACCGCGGCGACATTCCTGGCGGCGGGCGGGGCCTCCGGGGCGGTGGCCTCGGCAGCGCCCGTGACCGCCTCGCCGGGTGTCGCGGCGTGTGCGCCGGGCGCCGAGGGGCACAGCGCGGCGCGGGTCGCCGAAGGCGCCACCGCGCAGGAGCCGGAGCTGTACTCCAAGAACGAGGCGAACGCCTACGGCGTGATCAAGGATTCGCCGCGCCTGTCCAACGGCAGCGTCACCATCCCCACGGTGTTCCACATGATCTCGGACCACGCGCTCACCGCGGCCGAGACGAACCGGTGGAACACCATGATCGCGGCGCAGATGACGGTGCTCAACGACTCGTTCGCGGGCCGCACGGCGGCCGACGCCTCCGACACGCCGTTCCGGTTCTCGCTGGTCGACACGACGTGGACGGTGAACAGCGACTGGTACACCGTCGTGCCGGGCAAGAACGAGCGGGACATGAAGCACGCGCTGTACACCGGCGACGCCCGCACCTTGAACGTGTACGCGGCGAACATCGGCGGTGGGCTCCTCGGCTGGGCGTACTTCCCCAAGGGCTACAACAACGGCCGGGACTACATCGACGGCGTGGTGATGCTGGACGAGTCGATGCCGGGCGGCACGGCGGGCAAGTACGCCCTGGGTGACACGCTCACGCACGAGGTCGGGCACTGGCTGATGCTGGAGCACACCTTCGCGCACGGGTGCTCCGCCTCCGGCGACTACGTCGCGGACACCCCGCGGGAGGCGGCGCCGCAGTTCAACTGCCCCGTCGGCGCGGACACCTGCACGGCGCCCGGGCTGGACCCGATCCACAACTTCATGGACTACACGCAGGACTCCTGCATGGACATGTTCACCGCCGGCCAGGCGGACCGCATGAGCGACGCCTGGCTGGCCTTCCGGGCCGGTGGCGTCTAGTAACCAAGCCCTGACAGGCGCAGTGCGGAGGTGACGGGCCGCAGCCGGCGGCCCGTCACCTCCTTCCGTAACCACGGACGATCGGGAAGCTCAAATCGGGCCCGTCACCGCGGAGCCGCCCTCGGCGGCATGTCGCACGGTCAGCCTGATTCGGGCAGGTCTCGTAGCATGGGCGCGGTGCGGGGGTTCGTGAAGCGTCGAGGTGTGCCGGAGCCGGGGTCGATTCCCGAGGCCCTGGACATGTTCCGTGCCGAGGTGCGCTTCTATCGCGAGATCGCGCCGGTCGTGGGCGTCCGGGTGCCCACCTGTCTGCACGCCGAGGTGACCCCGGAAGGCACGACGCTGGTCCTCGAAGATCTCTCCTCGTGGCAACCGGGAGCCGATCCGATCGCCCATGCCCAGCTGTTGTCACGCCTGCATCAGCGCTGGGCCGGGCTGGCTCCGCTGAGGTGGCCGTGGCTGCGCCCGGTGGGTGCCGCCGCCGACCTGGTCGGCGCCTTGTTCGACCGGACGGTGCCGACCCTGGCAGCCCGCCCTGACCTGCCCGCTGATCTGCGAACGCTGGCTGAGCGACTGGTCGGACAGGTGCCGAAGGTCGAGCAGGAGATCGCCTCGGCAGGCCCGCTCACCCTCGTGCACGGCGACGCGTCCGCGGTCAACGTCCGCACCGGCCCGACCGGGGAGCTGGCCCTTCTCGACTGGGAAGACGTCTCCGCCGCCCCGGGAGTCACCGACCTCGCCTGGCTCCTGCTGTCCTCCGTCGACCCCTCCCAATGGGCCGCCGTCACTGCCGCCTACGGACCGGCCGAACACCTGACGACGGTTCTACCCGCGGTCGTCGTACAGGGCCTGCTCTGCTTCGCCGACACCGCGGAAGGGTCCGCCGAGGCGCACGCCTGGGTCGGCCGGCTCAACGCGGCTGCACACCGGCTGGCTGCTTAGCGCCACCGTCGATTGGTTGCGGCGGCGTCGGCGCCCGGCCGGCGGCCGGACGCCGACGGTCAGGAGACCGCCGCCTTCACCAGTTCGGTGACCTTCTTCTCCACCGCGGGGCTCCACTGCTGGAGGGCGTACGACACCGGCCACAGGTCCCCGTCGTCGAGGTTGGCCGCGTCCTGGAACTCCAGGGTGGAGTAGCGGGTGTTGAACTTGCCCGAGTTCTTGAAGGCGACGACGATCTTGCCGTCGGCATTCGCGTAGGCGGGCATCCCGTACCAGGTCTTCGGCGACAGGTCGGGGGCGGCCGCGGTCACCGTCAGGTGCACGCGCTCGGCGAGCGCCCGATCCTCCGGCGCCATCTTCGCGATCGCCTCGAGGACCGCCTCCAGCCCGTCGGCCTTCTTGGCGCCCTTCTTGCCCTCTGCCCGCAGTTCGGCGGCGCGCTCCTTCATCGCGGCGCGCTCCTCGGCGCTGAAGCCGGCGGTCACGGTCGTGGAATTCTTCGCGGACATCTCCGGGCTGCCTTTCGACGTTCCAGGCTCGGCGAACTGCCGGCCACCAGGAAGGCTAGGCCCGACGACACCCGGCCGCTTCTCGATTCCTGATCAGATCGCCGGCGCCGTGGCGCGGCTCGACCGAGAGGTACGCGGACAACGCGCGGAGGAAGTCGGGCGCGTCGAAGATCTTGCCGGCGGAGGCGACGCCGCTCGTCCTCGTCTGACCGGCGAGAATGCGGCGGACCGCTTCGACCGCCAGCGGTGCGCTGATGGCGTAGATGTCCTGGCCGCTGGCGACGACGCGCCGTTGCGTGTCGCCGGAGCGCACGACGACGTCGACGGTGAACGTCTGCGCGGACCGGCCGCGCTCGTCGACGGCGGTCGGTGCGGGTGTGTCCGGAGCGGCCAGGTCCGTGGCCGCGTCGGTGGTCATGTACGTGCGTACCTCGGGGATGGCCAGGTGGCTGGGGACGGTGACGACGTCGGCCATCGTGAACTCGCCGAGGACGGTGCGGCGGCCCACCGGAGCGGGAAAGTCCCATTCCAGGGTCGGCAGGTCGCGCTCGGCGGCGTAGTACTCCAGCCGGCTACCGGTGTAGCGGACCCGCCGGCCGGCGCGCCGTTCGCGGGAGACGGTGCCGGAGGCGAGGGTCCCGGCCGTGGGGTGCCAGCTGCTCAGTCCGTACGCGACGTGCGCCTCGTCGGCCGCCGTCCAGTCGCCCATCGCCGTCGTGACCAGCAGGTCGCCCAGTCCGCCGTAGAAGGCCATCGCCGGGACCACCGCGACGCCCGCGGCCCGGGCGCGGTCGGTGAAGTGCGTGAACGTGTCGAGGTTGGCCTCGATCTCGGCCGCCACATCCACGTACGGGATCCCGGCCCCCAGGGCGGCCTCGATCACGGGGGCCGCGGTCGAGGCGAACGGGCCGGCGCAGTTGACGACCGCCGCCGCGCCCGTCAGTGCCCGGTCGAGCGAGGCCGGATCGTCGACCGACGCCACCCGGTATTCGAGCCCCGGATGCGCCGCCGCCAGCGCCCGGAGCTTGCCCGCGTCGCGCCCGAGGAGCAGCGGGACGAACCCACGGTCGCGCAACTCCGTCACCACGAACCGCCCGGTGTGTCCGTACGCACCGAACACCGCCACAGTCTGACCGGTACCCATCTGCAGTTTCCCCTCGAAAGATCGACTGAGGAGATCCTCCCGGCGGCGGCCGACCCGGGCCAGTGTCTGGAACGCCATGCCCCGTACAATTTCGGACATGGCCACTGTCGCGCTCGCCGCCACCGCCGGGATGCTGCACTTCGAGCTCGCCATGGCCTGCGAGGTCTTCGTCCGCGACCCCTCCGGCCTGGCCGACCCCTGGTACGACCTCGTGGTCTGCGGCCCGGGCCCGGTCGGGATCGGCAGGTTCCGGATGGAACCCGACGCCGGGTTGGACCGGCTCGCCCACGCCGACACGGTGATCATCCCGGCCGTGGAGGACATCGACGCGGACCTGCCACCCGACCTGCTCGACGCCGTCTGTGCGGCCCACGGGGCGGGCGCCCGGATGGTCTCGCTGTGCACCGGCGCGTTCGTGCTGGCCGCCGCCGGGGTGCTGGACGGGCTGCGCGCGACCACGCACTGGGCCCACACCGAGGCGCTGGCCGCCCGCTATCCCCGGGTGCAGGTCGACCCGGACGTGCTCTACGTCGACAACGGCAACGTGCTCGCCTCTGCCGGCAAGGCCGCCGCGATCGACCTGTGCCTGCACCTGATCCGCCGCGACCACGGCTCGACGGTCGCCAACGCCGTCGCCCGCCGCCTGGTCGTGCCGCCGCACCGCGCCGGCGGCCAGGCCCAGTTCGTCACCACCCCGGTGCCCGCCCGCGACGACCATCCCCTCGGCAACCTGTTCCCGTGGGCGATGGAACGGCTGGACCGTCCGCTGACCGTGGAGGACCTGGCTCGCCAGGCGAACATGAGCTCGCGCAACCTGGCCCGCCACTTCAGGTCGGTAACCGGCACCACCCCGCTGCAGTGGCTGTCGACGCAGCGGATCCGCCGGGCCCAGGAGCTGCTGGAGAACACCGACGACAGCATCGACGCCATCGCGGAGGCGGCCGGCATTGGCACCGCCACGACCCTGCGCCGGCATTTCCACCGCACCGTCGGCGTACCTCCGGACGCCTACCGGCGCACCTTCCGCAGCGCCTCAGAATCGTGATGACCAGCCGGCCGGCGGTCGCTTGAGTGTCGCTGCCCGGCGGTGGATCAGGCGATCCGGTAGCCGACTCCCGGCGTCGTCGCGATGACTGGTGGGTTGCCGAGCTTGCGTCGCAGCCGGCCCACGGTCACGGTGACGGTGTTGGTGAACGGGTCGGCATTCTCGTCCCAGACCTGCTCGAGCAGGGCCTCGGTGCTCAGGAAGCCCGGGCTGGCCCGGAGCAGCGCCTGCAGCACGGCAAACTCCTTCACCGAGAGGTTGAGTTGCCGTCCGTCGCGAACGGCGGTCCGCCGTACCGGGTCCAGTGCGATCCCGGCTGCGTGCAGCGTCCGGGGCCGCGCGTCCGGCTTGCGGCGGGCCAGCGCCTGGATACGCAGGATCAGCTCCGGGAAGTGGAAGGGCTTGGCGAGATAGTCGTCCGCGCCGAGGGTCAACCCGCTGACCCGGTCACCGGGCGCGCCCGCCGCGGTCAGCATCAGCACCATCGGCCGCTTCGCCCGCTCGGTGATCATCTGGCACAGCGTGTCGCCGTGGAGGCCGGGCAGGTCCCGGTCCAGGACCACCACGTCGTGCGCGGTGAGGTCGAGCTTGGCGCTGGCGGTCAGCCCGTCGTGCGCGAGGTCGACGGCCATCCCCTGGTCGCGTAGCCCCTCCGCGACGACCTCGGCGAGAGCGTGATCGTCTTCGACGACGAGGACCCTCATGCCGCCACCGGCACCTTCGCGACCGGAAGCGTGATCGACACACGCAGGCCGCCCTCCGGCCGGGCGAGCAGGGCGAGCCGGCCACCGTGGGCGGCGGCGACGGCGGCCACGATGGACAGTCCCAGGCCTGAGGAGCCGATACGCTCGCCGCCCAGCCGCTCGAAGGGCTGCGCCAGCCGGTCGACCTCCCGTTGGTCGAGAACTCGACCACCGGTTTCGACAACCAGCACGGTCTCCGCCTCGCTCGCGGATCCGGTGATTCCGATCCATCCGCCGTGCTCGTTGTGGGTCACGGCGTTGTCGACGACGTTGGCCACCAGCCGCGCCAGCAGCGCCGGGCTGCCGTGGGTCGCCGTTCCCGGTGGTACGTCCACCGTCACGCTCAGCCGCTTCGTCTGCCTCTCGGCGGTCCTTTCCCGCAGGGCCGTGCCGATGAGGTCGCCGAGGTCGACCGTGGTGGCGTCGGCCAGCGTGCCGTGCTGTGCGCGGGCCAGCACGAGGAACCCGTCGAGCAGGTGATCGACCCGGTCCAGCTGCCTGCGCAGACGGTCCGCGAGCGCCACCGTCGAGGGGGCCGGGTCGGGCTTGGCGACCGCGACGTCCAGCGACGCCCGCATGGTCGCCAGCGGCGTACGCAGTTCATGGGAGGCATTGGCGACGAAGCGGCGCTGCGCGGCGAACGATGTTTCGAGTCGTTCGAGCAGTTCGTCGATGGTGTCGGCGAGGTCCTTCACCTCGTCGGCCGGGCCGTTCACCGCCAGCCGCCGATCCAGGCTGTCGGCGGAGATGCGCCGCGTGGCGCTGGTGATGAGCCGCAGCGGTCGCAGGACGCGCCGGGCCAGCAGCCGACCGAGCAGCAGTGACACGACCGCCATCACGATCAGCGCCACCAGCGAGCCGGCCAGCAGTTGGCGGGCCTGCTGCGTGTGCACGGCGGCCAGCTGTTCCTCCAGCTGCCGGATACGCTGCGCCGGAGCAGGGCTGCCCTGGGCCGGGGGATTTCCGGCGGGGGCGACGCTGCTGATGCTGCCGCCGGAGAGCAGGAAGGTCAGGCCCAGCAGCCCGACACCGGACACGAGGAACACCGCGGCATAGAGGACCGTGAACCTGACCCGCACGGTCCCGCTGGGCAGCCTGAGCATGCCTCCAGCATGCCCCGAGCGACCTAACAACCGGATGACAGAGCCGGTTCGGGCCGCGTTACCCGCCGATCCGTAGAACCGACGGCATGTCGACCATCCAACTCCTCCGCCGGGAGTGGTCCGCGTTCCGCCGCCCGGGCCGCCTGATCGCCCTGGCCGCCGCGGCCCTCACCGTCATCGCGCTGGGCCTGTTGTACGCCTTCGGCAACCGGTCGTCCTGCCCCGGGCCGTGCCCGGTCGCTCCCGTGGCCAGCGACGGCGCCACCGTCAGCGACAGGTTCTGGTTCCTGCATCGCGACCTGGGCCGCGAGGGCAGCATCACGGTCCGGATGACCGCGATGACCGGCACCATCACCTACCCCCCGCCGAACCACGACCGGATCGTGTCCGGGCTGGTGCCGTGGGCGAAGGCGGGGATCATCGTCAAGGACGGCGCGCGGCAGGGCTCGCGGTACGCGGCGGTGATGATGACCGGCAGCCACGGCGTGCGCTTCCAGTACGACTACCGACACGACGTCGCCGGAAGCGCAGGCGGTGTCTCGGAGCAGTCCCCCCGCTGGCTGCGCCTGACCCGCTCGGGCGACACCATCACCGGCTCGGAGTCGACCGACGGCGAGCTGTGGCACACCGTCGGGGCGGCGAAGCTCGACGGGCTGCCGGACACCGTGCAGGTGGGCCTCTTCGCCACCTCCCCCGGCGACCTCACGCTCCGGAAGGTCGGCCTCGGCGGCGGGATCGAGGAGGTCCGGTTCACCCAGGCCGTCGGCGTATTCGACAACGTCGCCGTCGAGGGCGGCGCCACCGGCGCGTGGCACAGCGACGCGGTCGGCGAGATGAACCACACCGACTGGGAGAAGTACCACAACGCCTCGGGAGCCGCCGAGCGGAACGGCGTCATCACGGTCAGCGGGACCGGCGACATCGGGCCGCTCGGCGAGGAGGGCGGGCGTACCGTCGAGAAGACCCTGCCCGGCCTGTTGGTCGCTTTGATCATCGGGCTCATCGTCGCGGCTCGCTACGGCGCCCGGACAGCTCGCGAGACGGCCTCCCGGCAGGTGATCGCCGCCCGGGCGGCCGTCGTCGGCGCGGCCACCCTCGTCGCCGGTCTGGCCGCCGTCGGCGTCGTCCTCCCGGTGGGCACGGCGATCCTGAAGGGCAACGGCATCCCGGTGCAGCCGCTGCCGCTGCTGACCGCGGCTCGGGTGATCGTCGGCGTGCCGGCGGTGCTCGCCCTCTGTGCCGTCCTCGCGTACGGGCTCGGCGTGTGGCTGCGACGCGGTTGGGCGGCGATCCTCATCGGGTTCTCGCTGGTCGCTCTGCCCTACGCCGTCACGGCGTTCCCGCTACTGCCCGACACGGTCGCCGAGTGGCTGCTGCGGCTCACCCCGGCCGCCGCCTTCGCCGTCAAGCAGACGATGGAGGAGTATCCGCAGGTCACCGCGCATTACGCGCCGTCGGCCGGCTACTTCCCGCTGCCGTGGTGGGCCGGGCTCGCCGTGCTCTGCGCGTACACCGTGGTCGTGATGCGGGTGGCGGTCGGCCGCAAGCAGACCGCGGACACCGACTGGCGATAGCAGACGGTGCGGGGCATCGCCCCGCACCAGCCTGCGACTACCAGGAGGACGACGGGCCGGCGTCGGCCACGCCGCGCCGGACTCGTCCCGCTCACTGCCGGTGGAGGAGGATGAGCCGAGTGCTCGTCGAATTCGATGGCCGCGAGGTACGGACCGAAGGCGACCTTCATCGGCTCCTCGACCGCATCTCGCACGTGATGGACAGGAGCCTGAGGTGGCCGGGACGACGCTGACCGAGGTGATGGCCGAGCTGGCCGAGCTCGCGGACCCGAGGACCCGCGAGGTGAACGAGAAGCACGGTGACGACCACGGTGTGAACCTCGGCAAGCTGCGCGCGCTCGCGAAGCGGCTGAAGACGCAGCAGGAACTCGCGCGCCAGCTCTGGGAGACGGATGACAGCGCGGCGAGACTGCTGGCGATCCTGATCTGCCGCCCGAAGGCGTTCGAGCGCGACGAGTTGGACGTCATGTTGCGCGAGGCACGCACCCCCAAGGTGCACGACTGGCTCGTGAACTACGTGGTGAAGAAGAACCCGCACTCCGAGGAGCTGCGCCTGGCCTGGTCCGCCGACCCGGATCCAGTGGTCGCGAGTGCCGGCTGGGCGCTGACCACCGAACGCGTGGCGAAGAAGCCCGAGGGCCTCGACCTCGCAGGACTGCTCGACGTCATCGAGGCGGAGATGAAAGACGCTCCGGATCGCCTGCAGTGGGCGATGAACCACTGCCTGGCTCAGATCGGGATCGAGCACGCCGAGCACCGCGCCCGCGCGATCGACATCGGGGAGCGGCTGGAGGTGCTCAAGGACTACCCGACGTCCCCGGGCTGCACGTCTCCGTTCGCGCCCATCTGGATCACCGAGATGGTGCGCCGACAGCACGACAAGTAGGGAGTGCGGCTCTGTCAGCCGTCGAACCGTTCGCAGGTGACGCCCGGATCGCCTAGCGGTCGGACACTCCTTGCCACTTTTAACGTATAGCGGAGTGGGGGACTTGCCGCAAGACCCGGGGCGCGCTGCAGAATCGTCGGCCGGACCAAAAGAGGGAAGGCAACGAGAGATGTGGGCGTGCCCGACAAGAGGTTCGACAAAGCTCGAGACGCCGGTGATTCGACCGGCCAGCGCAGGGCAACGGAGCACGGCGGTCCCGGAGGTGTCGCGATGATCGAGCAGTACGTGTTGGATCTTCAAGAGGTTGACGAGTTGCAGGTCGCGGTCGTTGGCGGCAAGGGCGCGCACCTGGGCGGGCTGTCGCAGATCGACGGCATCCGGGTGCCGGCCGGCTTCTGCGTGACGACGGACGCCTTCCGGCGGATCATGGCGGAGGCGCCGTCGATCGACAGCCGGCTCGATCAGCTGTCGCGCCTGAACCCGGACGACCGGGAGGCGATCCGCACGCTCAGCGCGGAGATCCGCCGGACCATCGAAGGGATCGCCATCCCCGACGATCTCGCGGCGGCGATCACCCGCGCTCTCGCCCAGCTCGGTGAGCAGGCCGCCTACGCCGTCCGATCCAGCGCGACGGCAGAGGACCTGCCGACGGCCTCCTTCGCCGGCCAGCAGGACACGTACCTGAACGTCGTGGGCCCGGCCTCGATCGTCCAGCACGTCAGCCGGTGCTGGGCCTCGCTGTTCACCGAGCGGGCCGTGACCTACCGCCAGCGCAACGGCATCGACCACCGTACGGTCCACATGGCCGTGGTCGTGCAGCAGATGGTCTTCCCGCACGCGGCCGGCATCCTGTTCACCGCCGACCCCGTCACGTCCAACCGAAAGGTCGCCTCCGTAGAGGCCAGCTTCGGCCTCGGCGAGGCCCTGGTCTCCGGCCTGGTGAACCCGGACGTCTACAAGGTGCGCGACGGCGAGGTCGTCGCCAAGTCGATCGCCGCCAAGCAGCGTGCGGTTCACGCCTCGCCGGCGGGCGGGACGCAGGAACAGGCGATCGACCCGGAGCGGCAGGAGCAGCCAGCGCTGACGGATGCGCAGGTCGTGCGGCTCGCGCAGCTCGGCCGGCGGATCGAAGCGCACTTCGGCCGCCCTCAGGACATCGAATGGTGCCTGGTCGACGACGGCTTCCAGATCGTCCAGAGCCGGCCGATCACCACGCTGTTCCCCATCCCCGAGTCCGGCGACCGGGAGAACCACGTCTATCTCTCCGTCGGCCATCAGCAGATGATGACCGACGCCATGCGGCCCCTGGGGCTCTCCTTCTGGCAGATGACGACCCCCGCGCCGATGGCGGAGGCCGGCGGCCGCCTGTTCGTCGACGTCACCCAGCGGCTGGCCGCGCCGGCGAGCCGCGCCGCCCTCCTGGAGCTCATGGGCAGGTCCGATCCGCTGACCAGGGACGCCGTGCAGACCGTCCTGGACCGCGACGGCTTCATCCGGCCGCTCCCGCACGAGGGTGCCCCCGGCCCACTGCCCGGCGGCACGCCGGCCACGATCGAGACCGACCCGGCCATCGTCACCGAGCTGATAGCGCGCAGCGAGGCCTCCGTCGCCGCCGCGGCACGCGACATCCGGACGAAGTCCGGCGAGGCGCTGCTCGACTTCATCCGGGAGGACATGCAGGAGCTGAAGCGGATCCTGTTCGATCCGCGGAGCCACCAGGTGTTCATGTCGGCGCTGGAGGCCACGTGGTGGCTCAACGAGCAGCTGGAGGCGTGGCTGGGCGAGAAGAACGCGGCGGACACGCTCACGCAGTCCGTGCCCCACAACGTCACGTCGGAGATGGGGCTGGCGCTCCTGGCCGTCGCTGACGTGATCCGCCCGCATCCCGACGTGGTGGCGTTTCTGCAGCACGTCGAGGACGAGGGCTTCCTGGACGAGCTGCCCAAGCTCGCGGGCGGGCGGGAAGCGCGAGACGCCATCGAGGCCTGGCTCGACAAGTACGGCATGCGCTGCGTCGGCGAGATCGACACCACGCGGCCGCGTTGGAGCGAACGCCCCTCCACGCTCGTGCCCATGATCCTCGGCAACATCAGGAACTTCGAGCCGGGAGCCGGCGAGCGGCGCTTCGAACAAGGGCGGCAGGAGGCCTGGCAGAAGGAGCAGGAGCTGCTGGAACGCCTGCGGGCCCTGCCGGACGGGGAGCGCAAGGCCGAAGAGACGAAGCGGATGATCGACCGGGTCCGGACCTTCATCGGGTACCGGGAGTATCCGAAGTACGGCATGGTCAGCCGCTACTTCGTGTACAAGCAGGCCCTGTTGGAAGAAGCCGAGCGCCTCGTGCAGGCCCACGTACTCCGCGAGAAGGAAGACATCTTCTACCTCACGTTCCAGGAGCTCCACGACGTCGTGCGCACGAACCGCGTAGATGACCAGCTCATCGGCCGGCGCAAGGACGCGTTCAGGTCGTATCAAGCGCTCACGCCGCCCCGGGTGCTCACGTCGGATGGCGAGGTCATCGCCGGGGCGTACCGACGCGACGATGCGCCGGCCGGCGCGCTGATCGGCCTACCGGTCTCCGCCGGGACCGTCGAAGGGCGGGCCCGCGTCATCCTGGACATGGCCCGGGCCGATCTCGAACCGGGCGACATCCTCGTCACGACCCACACGGACCCCAGCTGGACGCCCCTCTTCGTCGCCATCGCAGGCTTGGTGACGGAGGTCGGAGGATTGATGACTCACGGCGCGGTGATCGCACGTGAGTACGGCCTGCCGGCCGTCGTCGGCGTGGTGGATGCCACCCGACTGATCCTCGATGGGCAGCGGATCCGCGTGCACGGAACCGACGGGTACGTCGAGATTCTGCCTTGACTGAGTACACCGGGAACGCCCATCCGCGGCTTGGGATCGGTCACCAGCTTGACCGGTACGTCCCGCGCGGCCACGGCGGCCAAGCTGGTGATGTCCTCCGCCGGGGTGCCGAGATCGCTTTGGTGTCCCCTCCGCACCATGCCGAAGGCGTCGCGGCAGCCGGGTGACCTGGGACTCCTATTCGCCTTTCCCGCCGGAGCCCCCGTGGCTAGTGTGGGGCGGCGAGTGACCCACGAGGAGCTGAGACATGCCCGGTCGTCCGAGCACGCGTTGACGTCTTAGGCCGTGATCGGCCGGTCATCGCGTGCTGCCCTTGAATCGCGCGGCACAGCGAGCTTCCCCACCCACACCGCCAGTGCGTTGGTCGCACGGCGGTGGGTGCGCCTCGTCCTCAGCAATCCAAGGGGTCTCTGTGCCGTCCGGTTACCTCGCCGTCTCCGATTCCGCTCGATCCGTTACGCCGAGCCTGTGGCGCAACTCCGACTTCCGCAGCCTGTGGGTAGGCCAGACGGCCTCTCAGCTGGGTGAGCAGGCAAGCCTGGTGATCCTGCCGCTGATCGCCGTCCTGGCGCTCGACGTCGGCGCGGACGAACTCGGCGTCCTGCGCGCGGTGGGGCAGGCACCGCAGCTGCTGCTCGCGCTGTTCGTCGGCGTGTGGGTGGACAAGTGGCGGACCCGAACCGTCATGGTCCTGGCGGACCTTGGCCGAGCCCTGGCGCTGGGCGGAGTCGCCGTGGCCGCCCTCGCGGGCGGCTTCGACCTGCCAGCACTGCTGGCCGTCGCCTTCGCCATCGGGGCCCTGTCGGTGTTCTTCGACGTCGCCTACCAAGCCTCTCTCGTACGCCTGGTGAAACGCGATCAGCTGCTGCAGGGCAACAGCGCGATCGAGGGAAGCCGGTCCGCGGCCCAGATCGGCGGACCCGCCCTTGGCGGAACGATGGCGTCCCTGCTCTCGGCGCCGATCGCCGCCGCGGCCAGCGCCCTGTTCTTCGTGGTGTCGTTCGCGTCCATCTCCCGTATCCGTCACCGCGAGTCGATCCCGGAGCACCCGGGCGGTCCCCAGCGGATCTGGCGGCAGATCAATGAGGGCCTCCGCTTCGTCGTCCGCGACGCCTTGCTCCGTACCGTGTGCCTCGCCTCGGCCGCGTTCCAGTTGTCCTTCGCGGCCATGATGACCACCTACCTGCTCTTCTTGCCACGGGAACTGCATCTGTCCGGCACCGCCATCGGACTGGCGCTCGCCGCGACGGGGCCGGGCGCGCTCGTGGGCACCCTGCTCGCCGCCCGCCTTCCGCGCCGCCTCGGTTACGGAGCGGTACTCGTCGCGGCGGCGGTCATCGGTGATGGCGTGATGCTGTGCGTGCCCGCGCTGCACGGCACCTCTACGGCCACCATTTCCGCGCTCATCGCCATCAACATCGTGTTCGGAGCGTTCGGCCAACTGGTCAACGTCGCCATCATGGCCGTCCGGCAGGCCGTCACCCCGGACACGATGCAAGGCCGCGTCGCCGCGACGATCACCTTCGCCGGCATGGGCTTGACGCCACTCGGCTCGCTGCTCGGCGGCATCCTCGCAGAACACTGCGGGATACGCGTGGCTCTACTGGTCACGGCCGCCGGCATGATGCTGTCACCCGTGCTGATGGCTCTGTCCCCGCTCGCCCGCCTGGGGCCGGCGCTTCCACCACCAGACGCGACTCATGATCACGCGCACTACCTGTCGCGCATCAGTTGACGGAGATCCGGCGCAGATCAGTTGTCGGATCGCACCAGGGTACGCAGAACGCTGACAACGGCTTCGCGGACCCGCGCGGGCCTTACGAGAAATTCTGGGGCGCGTTCCCGGTCAGCGCCACGGCTCGTCGGGGGTGCCGGTTCGCCGGTTGTGGTGGTTCAACAGCCTGGACAGCAGCTCGATCAGCCGCTGTCGCTCCTCGGGTGAGAGCGGAGCCAGCAGCTCGTCCTGGGTTTCGGCCAGCCGCTTCTCCAGTCGCCGAAGCTGCCGCTTGCCCGTGGCGGTCAGCGTGATGATGTTGCGCCGCCGATCGGCGGGGTCCGGGGCGCGCTCGACCAGTTTGCGGTCGGCGAGCTCGTTGATCGCCGCAACCATGTCGCTGAGGTGAATGCCGCTACGGCGGCCCAGATCGGCCTGGCTGGCCGGGCCGAACTGCTCCAGCGTCGCCAACAGGCGGTAGTGGTAGCCGCGGGCGCCGACGGACGAGAACCCCTCGGCCACCAGGCGGTGCGCGTGGTTGGCGGTCTGGGTGAGCAGCCAGCTGGGCAGGCTCTCCCAGCTGGTGGCCGTCTTCTCGGGGTTCTCCATGTGACAAGTCTAACGAACCGTTCGGAGCACTAATGATCGTGCTAACGTTTGGGCACCGAACGTTAGGCGTGCGAACGTTTGGACGCCGAATGGATTCCCGGAGGTAGCCATGATCAGGCCGTTCCGCATCGACATCCCCCAGGCCGACCTCGACGACCTGGCCGACCGGCTGTCCCGCACCCGCTGGCCCAACGAGGTCGCCGACGCCGGGTGGGACTACGGCTTCCCGCTGGCACGGCTCAAGGAACTGGCCGAATACTGGCGCACCGGCTACGACTGGCGCGAGCACGAGGCCAAGCTCAACGAGCTTCCGCACTTCACCACCGAGATCGACGGCCAGAACATCCACTTCGTCCACGTCCGGTCTTCGAAACCGGACGCGCTCGCGCTGATCCTCACCCACGGCTGGCCCGGCTCGTTCCTGGAGTTCCTCGACGTGATCGAGCCGTTGTCGCGCGACTTCCACCTGGTGATTCCGTCCATCCCGGGTTACGGCTTCTCCGGGCCGACCCACGAGCGCGGCTGGGACATCGTCCGGGTCGCGCGGGCCTGGGCCGAGCTGATGCGCCGGCTCGGGTACGAGCGCTACGGCGCGCAGGGTGGCGACTTCGGCTCGGGCATCTCGATGGCGCTCGGTGCGGTAGCACCCGAGCAGGTCGTCGGGGTGCACGTCAACTACCTGCCGACCCGGCCGATCCCGGACGCCGACATCGAGCTGTCCGAAACGGATGAAGCTCGGCTGGACAAGGTCAGGCAGCTGATGGCGAATCGCCCGCCGTACCAGACGCTGCAGGCCACCACCCCGCAGACCATCGGGTACGCGCTGACCGACTCGCCAGTCGGTCAGCTGGTCTGGATCGCCGAGCGCTTCGCACAGTGGACGGACCCTCACTCGCCGATCAGTGACGAGCGGATGCTCACCAACATCTCGCTGTACTGGCTGACCGCCACCGCCGCTTCCTCGGCCCGGCTGACCCGCGAGACCCCGCGGCGGATCGAGCCGTGCCCGGTACCGGTTGGCGTGGCGGTGCTGCCGCACGACATCACGCAGTCGGTGCGACCGCTGGCCGAGCGGCTGTACGACATCAGGCACTGGTCGGAGTTCGAGCGCGGCGGCCACTTCGCCGCAATGGAGGTGCCGGACCTGCTCGCCGAGGACATCCGGGACTTCTTCCTCAACCACATCAAGTGACACGAACGTCAGCTGGTCCAACTACCTGAGGAGGCCATTATGACCAGCACCGAAACGCTGATCCGCGCACTCGCCGACCGCGCCGAACTCGCCGACCTGGTCGCCCGCCACAGCCTGTGGATCGACGAGGGCCGCTACGACGAGACCGACCGGCTCTTCACCGAGGATGTCGTCGTCAAATCCCCGCGCGGGGAGGCCCGCGGCATCGCGGCGCTCATCGAACTCGTGCGCTCGGGCCACGACACGTACGTCCGCACCCTGCACAGCAAGTCCAACCTCATCATTGAGGTCGACGGCGAGACCGCCACGGTGCGGGCCCACGACATCGCCGTGTTCGTCATCGACGACAAGACCGAGGCCCTCGCGGCCGGGTTCCACCGCTACGGGGCGCGCCGCACCGAGGATGGCTGGCGCTTCGACCGCCTCGTAGTCACCCCGGTCGCACTGACCGAAGCCCTCGACCGGGCCCTCTAGAAGACACTGCTGGCCGCGGACTCCCGCGCACCGGGGAGCTTCGCGGCCAACAGGCAGTTGGTCCGATCGATCAAGACAACAACAGGGAGATGCCACGAGTGGCAGACTGGCCGGCAGGCAGGACCCCGGGCCGCCCGGGTTGGCGCGGTCGCGCCGCCCCCTCGGGGTCCGCCTCACCCCTCGGTTCTCACCTTCCGGACCAGTTCGAGATAGTGATCCCAGTCCCAGTTGGCTCCGGGGTCGGTGTGGATGGCGTTGGGCACCTCGTTATGACCGAGGATGTGGGTTCGCTCCAGTGGAATCGCATGGCGTGCGCACACGGCCGCGGTGAGCGCCGCGGACGAGGCGTACATCTCCTCGGTGAACCATGCGGTGGAATTGACCCAGCCCTCGTGGGTGATGCCGATGCTGCGGTTGTCGTAGTCGGGATTGCCGGTGTGCCAGGCGATGTCCTTCTCCCGGACGCACTGGCCGATGTGGCCGTCTGCCGAGCGGACCAGATAGTGGGCCGAGGTTTGCCGGTCGGGATTCTGGAAGACGGCGACGGCGTCGTCGAAGTGCTCCTGGGTGACGTGGATGACCACGTAGTCGATCGAATGGTTGTGAGGGCGCCGCGCGGGGCGATAGCTGGCGGGAGAGGCTGGTAGCCACTGCGCGCCGGGGTAGTCGACGACCGCGAGGGAAGGGCTGGTTCCGACCGCGGAAGCGGCTTTGGCGGTGGCCGCGGTGGTGGCCGCCGTGGCCAGGGTGACGGCGGCGGCACCGCGCAGGAACGTACGGCGTGAGAGGGGAGGCTGCCGGTTGCCGTCGCTGCGGCGGATCGATTCGGTCATGCTCCGTGCACCTCCGAGGTCCGGTACCAGTTGTGCTGGGCGAGCCTGGCGTCGTACTTCCCCTTCGGCAGGTCGTCGGTGAGCCGGACCGACCATCGCTGCAGTCGCCGCATGAGTTCGGCCTTGACGTCGCGCAGGCTCGGATCGTCGAAGCGGTTGTGCAGTTCCATCGGATCCTTCTCGAGGTCGTACAGCTCACCGGGGTCGGAGACGTGCTCGTAGAGCTTGTAGTGGTCGTGCCGGATCATCCGTGACGAGCCGCTCTGGGTCACGCTGTTCAGCTCGTCGTACCTGGTGCCTTCGTAGGGGAAGTGCAACGGTGGCCGGGCGTCGTCGGGATAGGGCAGGCCGCCGTAGCCGCGCTCGGTGACGATGTCGGCGAACTCCGCGGCCGGGTAGTCGGCGCCGGTGAGCATCTGCCACAGGCTGCGGCCCTGGACACCCAGGGGGATGGGGCGGCCGATCGCCTCGCACACGGTGGGCAGGATGTCGGCGATCGAGACGAAGTCCTTCTTGTTGTCCTGGGTTTCGACGCCGCAGCCGTGCACGATCATCGGGACGCGCGCCAGTGCCTCCGGCATTCCCGCACCCTTGCGCTGCAGGCCGTAGTCGGCGGCGTAGTCGCCATGGTCGGCGAGGAAGATCAGCAGGGTGTTCTCCCACAGGCCCTGCTCCTTCAGGTGGTCGACGAGCCGGCGCAGCTGGTCGTCGATGAGGCGGAGCATGCCGCAGTAGGTGGCGCGGTAGCGGCGCCAGAGCTTGTCGTAGCCGGGACGCTTCTCCTCCACCAGGTCGCGTAGCCACTTGTAGGCGCCGCCTTTGGCCTCCGCGGCCTCGGGGCCAGCGAGCCGATTGGGGATCTTGTCCTCGTCGAACAGCGAGAAGTACGGCTCCGGCACCTGGTAGGGGTTGTGCGGCTCGGGCGTGGAGACGAAGGCGAAGAACGGCTTGTCGGGGTCCCGGGCGTCTATCTGCTGGATGGCGTCGGAGACGATCCGGTACGGATACTGCAGCTCCACCGGGAACGGGGTGGGTGCGCTCGTCGGGCCCATGTCGATGGACTTCAGCCAGTCGGTGAAGGCGCGCTGCTCGGTGGTGGTGTCCGGCGCCATCGTGTGCCCGTACTCGGAGAAGGCGTCGTACTCCTCCGCCTTGTTGCGGTACATGTGCGTCTTGCCGGCGTAGAACAGCTGGTAGCCGGCGCCACGCAGCACATCGAGCAGGTCGTCGCCGCGCGCGACATCCTCCGGGCTGGTGTTGGAGTTCTGCCGTACACGGTGGGTGCTGGGCCATCTGCCGGTCAGCAGACTGGTGCGCGCCGGGACGCAGGCCGGGGCGGTGGTGTACGCGCGGCGGTAGCGGGTGCCTTGGGCGGCGATGGAGTCGAGAAAGGGCATCGTGTCCAGGTCGAAGCCCACGCCTCTGGTGAAGTCGGCGCGGAGCTGATCGGTCATCACGAACACGATGTTCGGAGCGGTCGGGCAGGTCACAGTGTCCCCTTCCGGTAGGAGAAGGCGATCGGAGCAATCGGTCGGAGACGCGGATCAGTTGGCCCGTGCGCTGCGTGGGCGGACGCCCCGCACGGGGAGATCACGTCGTCTTGGGCTTTCACTCGCTGATGGCATGGGCTCGGCTCTGGCGCCGGACGTACAGGCGGTTGCCCTGAGGGCCGGTCCATTCCAGGCGGACGACGCCGGGCACCGCGGCGTCGTCGATGCGTGCCGGGTCGGCCCAGTAGCCGAAGTTCGGGTTGCGGAAGAAGGTCGCCCACAGTCCGCCGTCGGCGTCCTCGAAGATGTTGTTGTGGCCGGCACCCACGCCAAGGGTCCAGCGGGGGGAGTACGGGCCCTCGAAGTGGTCGGCGACGGCGGCGATCGCGTCGTACTGGTACTGGGTCCGGCCGAGGCCGGGCGGGTCGTAGGCGTGGCGGGTGCTGCCGTCGGCGGCTGTCGAGGTGCGGTCCCACGCGGCGTGCAGGAGGTAGTACTTGCCGCCGTACTTGAAGACGTACGCGCCTTCCAGGTAGGGCTCAGGGGCGTAGGGCTTTTGCTGGAACGCCGGGAGGTCGGTCGTGGGGACGATGTCCTCCATGTCGTCCCGGAACTTGGCGTACACGTTGTTGTGCAGGACCAGCCACGCGTCGTCGCCCTCGGAGTAGAGGCTGCCGTCGATGCGGAAACGCGCCCCGGGCTCGATGTGCGGTGCGTCGGGGAGCGGGTCGCCGAAGGGCTTGTCGAGGTTGCCGTCGGCGAGGCGGTACGGTCCCTCGACGCCGCCCTGGCTCACTAGCAGGAACGAGCCGACCTTGCGGGCGCGGTCACCCATGCACGCGACGATGTACCAGGTGCCGCGGAAGTAGTGCACCTCCGGCGCCCAGACGTTGCCCCGCTTGCCGAACTGGTCGTCGTACCAGTACTCCTGCCACGGGGCGACGACCGTGCGCCCGGGCCGGTTCTCGCCGGCGAACTCCGGCGACCAGACCTTGCCCTTCTCGGCGTCGGGCCGGATGCCGGTGGTGTCGGCCAGCCGCCACGGGCCGTGCAGGGACGGCGCCGTCCACAGGAAGATGCCGTCGTTCCACGGGGTGGCTGCGGTGAGCCCGGGTACGCGGCTGGTGCCGGTGGCGACGTAGAGGGGACGGCCGTCGACGACGAAGCAGTTGACGTAGGTGTCCCGTATCCAGACCCGGCCGAGCTCCTCGTCGCGGGGGCGCAACTCGAGGGGGAGGACGAAGGAGTTGTCCTCCCGCGGCCACAGGTCCTTGCGGGTGTCCGCGAGGCCATACGGCTCGGGGTCGGGCCAGTTCGACGGGTAGCGCCCCGGCGCGCCATCCGGGGAGTCAGGCGCTGCCTGCGCGGTAGCCACGGGAAGGCCCGCCGCCGCTCCCAGGGCGGCGACACCGGCCAGCAGGGTCCGTCGGCGCAACCCGCTCTTGGTGCTGGTCATCAGTCACGTGCTCCTTCGTTGTCCGGAATGCCGATACCTGCCCGACGGGAGTGGTGCCTGCTGTCTCTGGTGCGTGCCCTGTCGACGATTGGGCACATGCCGCTGGGGGCGGCCAGGTCGGTGGGGCCGTGGACGTCCTGGACGCCCGCTGAGGTCGTGGAACCCGCTCCGGCCGAATCGGACGTCTGCGAGGTGGTTCGGGTACGGCGCTTCGTGCTTGCGCCCGGGATGTGTAGAGGGCCGTCCATGGCTGCCATGGCGCAAAACAGCATGTGTAGGACTTTTTTTGCCGTCAACAGGCCGTACAAATACCTCAGGTGTCCGGGGCTTCGACCTTTCGCCGCGCCGAGGCCTTTGCGCAGGTCCTGCGAGGAGTCGACCGACCGGATGGCGTGTCACGATTGCGTAACGGGACCCTCCGGGAGGTGTTCGATCGGACGGTTGGTCAGCCGCCCAGTCGTCTCCTCCATCGGTACCGGATGGGTCAGGGCCTGCGAAAACGGGGCGACCTGCGATCAAGCCATCGCGTGTGGGCGTTGCCAATCGACGGATCCGAGGCAGGACATCCCAACGAACGCACGCCGAGGGTCATGGCGATGTGCCTAACCCAAGGGCAGGAGCGTGGCGCTCCCAGTCTGCTCACCGGCTTAGGCAATGCTGCTGTCAGACGCTGGCACCCCGGTGGGGAACCAGGCTGCCCGGCGGATCACCGTCGGTGGCACGACACAGGCTTGTCGCGTGGCTTTTATCCAACGACCGCCAAGAAATCCGAGTAGAACAGGCCCAGGCCGACCGCCACGCAGACGCCGGCCACGATCCAAAACCGGACCACAATATTGACTTCGCTCCAGCCGGCCAGCTCGAAGTGGTGGTGCAACGGCACCATCCGGAAGACACGTCTACCGGTGGTCCGGAACGAGACGATCTGGATCACCCAGGTCGTCGTGATGATGACGAAGAGCCCGCCGATCATGATCGAAAGCAGCGTGGTGCGGGTTGCCACCGCGAGCCCGCCGATCAGGGCGCCGAGCCCGAGCGAGCCCACGTCACCCATGAAGATCCGCGCCGGGGACGTGTTCCACCACAGGAAGCCCACGCACGCGCCGGCCGCCGCCGCCGCGATCATGGCGATCTCCAGGGGATCGCGGACCTGGTAGCAATATTCGTTCACGCGGCCGTACGCGTCGTCGGCGCACCAGTGCCGGTACTGCCAGAACCCGATCAGCGCGTACGCGCTGAGCACCAGGATCGACGCGCCGGTGGCCAGGCCGTCGAGGCCGTCGGTGAGGTTCACGCCGTTCGACATCGCCGTGATCACGAAGACGATGACCAGGACCGCGCCGACCTTGCCGACGTTCAGCCAGCTGATGTCGCGGATGAGCGAGATGTGCTCGCTGGCCACGGTCTGGCCGTTGGTGCTCGGCACGTAGAGCGCGGCGATGCCGAACCCGCCGCCGACGATCGCCTGGCCGAGCAGCTTGCCTTTGGCGGACAGTCCGTCGGAGTTGCGCTGGCGTACCTTGAGGAAGTCGTCGAAGAAGCCGACCGCGCCGCAGAAGACGAACAGCCCGAGCAGCACCAGGGCCGTCATGGTCGGCCCCTCCTGCGCGATCTGCCGCTCCGGCAGGGTGGTCAGGGCGAGGTGCCCGGCGACGTAGGCGAAGACGGTCGCCACGATGAAGACGACGCCGCCCATCGTGGGCGTGCCCTTCTTGCCCTGGTTGCTGGCGAGCCCGATGGATCGGATCGGCTGGCCGGCCTTGAGCGCGGTGAAAACGCGAATCGCCACCGGCGTGCCGAACAGGGAGATGATGAACGCGACCGCGGCCGCGACGATGACCGCCCTCACGGGCGAACCTCCACGAGATCCGGATTTCTCACGGCGTCCCCACCGAGCTTCCAGATCAGCGCCTGACGTATCGACCTGAGCTGGCCGTGCAGATCGTCCTTAGCGAAATCATCGATCACGAGACGCGATCTTGCCATCCGACGGCGAGCGGAGCAGCCCTGGACCTCACAGCGACGACGATCTTGCCGCGCCAGGCCCGAGGTTCAACTTGTGTCCGAAGCGGCGGAGATAGCCCAAACGACGTGATCCCTGGGATCGAAACCAGTGACCTCTTCGGTGTGAACGCGGGTGGGGCCCACCGTTGGGTGCTGTCGCGCACCGTTCTGTGGTGCCGGCCATGGTTGTTTCGCCATCCCGTGTCGGCCGCCGCTGGCCGTTGCTGCTGCTTTCGCTGCCTCCTGGCTGCCTCACTCACCCGTCTGACCCAGGCTCACCTGTGGGAGGCACTTCTCCTGCGCTGCCACTTATGATTGCCCGATGTCGCTCGCAGTGCGCTGGACTCGGCTGCTGATGGTGGTATCGGCAGCCGGCTTTATAGGCGCGGCCTTCGCAATCCGCGCCGCGATGGACGGGCCTATCGAACAGTACTCAGGCGCCGCCTTGTCCGCGGCCATCGTCTACACGATAGTGATCTTCATATGGCCGCTGATCTCCCCACTTCCCGCCGGCAGCGCCGCGATCGCATACTGCTGGTTCATCGAGTTTGCACAGCTCACCCCCATACCCGCGGCACTCTCCCAACGCAGCTGGCTCGCCCGCCAGCTGCTAGGCGCCCAGTTCGACCTCATTGATGTTGCCTGGTACCCCGTCGGCGTCATCCCATTGGTCGCCGCGCATTGGTTCCTCGCTGCCCGCACACGTTTCCAACCAAACCCGACACCCGCTGAGCCTTAGCCCCCTCCCGCGCTGGCGCGGACTTGAACCCCTAAGACGCAAGTGGCTCGAAGATCGGCTGAATCTGGACTAGTCGTCCCGCTGACCTGGCGTGTCGCGCTCAACGTTTCTCGACGGTTGATATGCCTTCTCACCCGCACTTGTGTCGGATCTGTGCCTGATGATCTTGTTGGCAGTGTTGCTGCCGACTGCCGGATACATAGAGGTCTACCGCAGGAGCTTCATGAAACGCGCCGATCGCTCGCAGACATCCTCGTATCCCTGCCGGCGATAGAGACGATGGGCGTCGTCTCGCTTCCGACTGCTTGTGACCTCCATGCGAAGACAGCCGAGCTCCTTCGCACGACTCTCGGCAGCCGCAACGAGCCTCCGTCCAATGCCCTTGCTGCGTTTCCCCTCGTCAACGACCAGGGCGACGAGACGAGCCCACTTGCCCGTGACTTCGAGGAGCGGGCACACGTGCAGGGCCACGACGCCGGCCAACTCCCCCCGGACCTCCGCACCGATGAGAACGCTTTCTGGGTCGTCGAGCCAGTAGGAAAGCCGCACCGACGCCTCTGGCTCCTCGGTCGGGTAACCAAGTTGAGTCAGCAGCACCGCCACGCGGGCTGCATCGTCCCGACGCACCGGCCTCAGCTCAACGTCCATCCCGACAGTCTGGGCCAAGTCTGCTTGCCCCGGCATCCCACCTACATAGGTTGAAGCGGAACTTAGAGTGGCTGTCCCGCCATCGGCAGAAACAGCATGCGACGCCTGCTCATACGGCGTCTCGGGCTTCCATCATTGATGGCTACTTCACGACGTTTCACGGTGTCTTGTGCCCCGTGTGTGCCCCCCGTTGCCAGGAGCGCCGGCCGCACCCGGCACGCGCCGAGGGTCTACCGGCGGGTGCACACCTGATGCCGATTCCAGCCATTATGCCCAGTATTGACCTTACGATGAGTCTCTTCATGGAGGTGAAGGACCATGCCGACGTATATCGCGTTGCTGAA
>NZ_JBICUB010000009.1:195893-293251 GCF_043197935.1 Micromonospora sp. NPDC048930 | reverse complement strand
GGCTCGACCAGTCCGGGGTATAAAACAATTTGGCACTGGCTTATCAAGCACCCTGTTGAGTTCTCAAAGAACAACCACACACCATCCAGAAACCCTGCATCCGCAGGGCCCCTGTCCGGGGCAACCTCTCCAACTTACCCGGCCCGATCCTCGCTGTCAACCTCATGTTCGAGGTGATCAACTTGGTCAGTCCGAACCACGCCGACGCACGCCATGTCTGGCGGTCGTTGCTGTCGTGGATTTCGGCGGACCGGCCGGCGCCGCTCTCGCGGCCACCCGCCCGGCTCCCTGCCGGCTTTCGAACTCTACCCGGTCGGCTTCGCGATCGCAACTCCGCGTTTCTCGGAGTGTCTCGCACCGCCCGGATCCTCAGTCTGGCTCGGCGTCTCCGCCACCAGCCTGGCGCCCGCTCTCGGCCGGTTTGTCCGGCCTCCCGCGTGCAGAGAGAAAGTTACGCGGACGGCCCGGAGAAGGCAAATCAATGATCGTCATTGCGCTAAGCGCCGGCTCCGGGCGGATTCCGGACGGCGGAAACCGACGAGCGGAGGGGACCACCCCGCGCCTCCGCGTGCCAGAGTGTTCGACATGGATGACGTGTCCCGGCTCCCGGCGGCGACGACCCTCGCCGAGGAGACCCTGCTCGGCCTGCTGCTGCCGTTCTGGCAGCTGGTCATCGGCGCCTTCGTGGTGGTCGTCGTCCTGGTGTCGCTCGGCCGGCTCCTCCGGCGCGGCCCGTCCCGGATGACCACCGCCCTGGTCGTCACCGCGATCGCGATCGCGGGCTTCACCGTGGTGGGCGTACTGCTGGAGAGCTGACCGGGCTCAGAGCCGACGGTTGGCCAGGCTGGGCAGCTCGGCACGGATCGTCCGCAACCGGTCCAGGTCCAGCTCGGTCACGGCCAGCCCCGGTCCGTCCGGGACCTGGCTGAGCACCGTCCCCCACGGGTCCACCACCATGCTGCGCCCGAAGCAGGTCCGCGCCGGCTCGTGATCACCGGTCTGGCCGGCGGCCGCGACGTAGCACTGGTTCTCGATCGCGCGGGCCCGCAGCAGGACCTCCCAGTGGTCCCGCCCGGTGTGCATCATGAACGCCGCCGGCACGACCAGCAGCTCGGCGCCCCCGTCCGTGGCCAGCCGGCGGTAGAGCTCCGGGAAGCGCAGGTCGTAGCAGATCGACAGGCCGACCCGCAGGCCCTCGACATCGACCACCACCGGCTGGTCGCCGGGGGCGACCGTCGCCGACTCCCGGTACGACACCCGGCCGGGAATCTCCACGTCGTACAGGTGGATCTTGCGGTAGCTGGCGGCGAGGGCGCCCGTCCGGTCGAAGACCAGCGAGGTGTTCCAGGTGCGCTCGGGGTCCGGTCCGGCCTCGTGGAACGAGCCGGCGATCACCCACATGCCGAGCCGGCGGGCGACCTCGGCGAAGAAGCTGCCCACCACGCCGTCGACCGGCTCGGCCGGGGGCATCCGGTCGCCGAGGCCGAGGTAGTCGACGTACTCCGGGAGGACGGCGAGGTCGGCGCCGGCCGCCGCGGCCCTGACCAGCAGGGCCTCGGCGGCGGCGAGGTTCGCCTCCCGGTCGTCGCGGGCGTTGAGCTGGCAGACGGCGACGCGCATGGGGCCCAGCGTACGGGCGGGGACGGACCCGCGACAGAGCTCAGATGCTCGCCAGCACCAGTGCCCCGGCGGCGAAGCCGAGGCCGGCGAGCTGCACGGGCCGGAGCCGCTCCCGGTCGACGCCGAGCGCGAGCAGCACGGTGCTCGCCGGATAGAGGGAGGCGATGGCGGCGACGATGCTCAGGTGGCCGCGCGCGGCGGCGGCCAGGTAGAGCGCGTTCGCCGCGGAGTCCAGCAGGCCCGCCGCCGCGGCCCAGCCCAGCACCCGCCGCTCGATCCGCAGGCCCGTTCCGGTACGTGCGGCGAGGGCGAGCCCGAAGGTGATCGAGCTGACCCGTACGGCGAGCACCGGCCACATGCCCGCGTCCTCGTCGGCCTGGCCGAGCAGGGCGAAGAAGACGCCGAAGAGCAGGCCCGCGCCGAGCGCCATGCCGAGCACCCGGCTCGACACCCGGCCGGTGACCCCACCCGCGCCGAGGCTGACCAGGGCGATGGCCACCACGGCGAGGCCCGCGCCGCAGAGCGCCAGGGGGCCCGGGGAGTGCGCGGTGAACAGTCCGGCGACGATCGGCACCACCGCCGCGGTGATCGCGGTGACCGGCGCGACGACGGCCATCATGCCGGTCGCCAGCGCCCGGTAGAGCAGCATCACGCCGCCGGCGCCGGCCACCCCGGCGAGCAGTCCCCAGCCCAGGTCGAGTGCGCCGGGCGTGCCGGGCACCAGGAGGACCAGGGCGAGCAGCAGCGGCACGCTGAGGATCTGCGAGACCACGGTGACGGCGATCGGGTCGGCCCGCCGGGACGCCTTGCCGCCGGAGAAGTCGGCCGTGCCGAACGCGACCGCGGACACCGCCGCGAGCACAATGGGGAACATCAGGCAGTCGTACCACAATATTGACCGCGAAGGATAGTGTGATGACCGACGCCGGAACGGGGCGGGTGAGCGCGGTGACCTCCGCCGTGGCCCGGCAGGTGCACGAGCTGCGGGCCGCCCGCGGCTGGTCCTTCGAGGAGTTGGCCGGCCGCTCCGGGGTCAGCAAGGGCATGCTGGTGCAGATCGAGGGGGCGCGGACCAACCCGAGCATCGGTACGCTCTGCCGGGTCGCCGACGCCTTCGGCGTCAGCATCGCCCGGCTGCTGGAGCCAGCCGAGGAGCGCGGCGTACGCATCTCCGCGGCCGCCGACGCGCCGGTCCTCTGGCAGGGTGACCGGGGTGGGACCGCCCGCCTGCTCAACGGCCTCGGCGAGCCCGACCTGGTCGAGCTCTGGGAGTGGCGCCTCCAGCCGGGCGAGGGGCACCGCTCCCCCGACCATCCCCGCGGCACCCGGGAGATCCTGCACGTGCTGGCCGGCACCGCCACGGTGACCGTCGACGGCGTCGACCACGACGTACGCGCCGGGGAGACCATCGAGTTCCACGCCGACCGGGAGCACGGCTACCGCACGTCGGGCGACGAGCCGGTGCGACTGGTGATGGTGGTGGTCACCCCGTCGGGCGAGTGGGACCGGCGGACCCGCTCACGCGGACCGCGCCCGAGCTGACCCGGACCCGCCGCCTACCGCGCCCAAGCCCTCGCCCCGGCAGCCCGTCGGGGCGGGTGGTCAGGCGGACTTCTCCTCGCGGTCCCGACGGGCCCGGCGACCGGTGAACTCGCGGGGCACGATGGTCGGGTTGACGTTCTCCAGAACGACCTCGCGGGTGATCAGCACCCGGGCGGCGTCGGGGTTGCTCGGCACCTCGTACATCACGGAGAGCAGCACCTCTTCCATGATCGCCCGCAGGCCGCGGGCGCCGGTGCCGCGCAGCATCGCCTGGTCGGCGATGGCCTCGAGCGCGGGCTGCTCGAACTCCAGCTCGACGCCGTCCAGCTCGAAGAGGCGCTGGTACTGCCGGACCAGGGCGTTGCGCGGCTCGGTGAGGATCCGCACCAGGGCGGTGCGGTCGAGGCTGCGCACGTTGGTGATCACGGGAAGCCGGCCGATGAACTCGGGGATCAGGCCGAACTTGAGCATGTCCTCCGGCATGACCTGGCTGAAGATGTCGTCGGTCGACCGCTCGGAGACCGACCGGAGCCGGGCGCCGAAGCCGGTGCCGCCAGAACCGGTGCGGGCCTCGATGATCTGGTCGAGCCCGGCGAAGGCGCCACCGCAGATGAACAGCACGTTGGTGGTGTCGATCTGGATGAACTCCTGGTGCGGGTGCTTGCGTCCGCCCTGCGGCGGCACGTTGGCCACCGTGCCCTCGAGCATCTTCAGCAGCGCCTGCTGCACGCCCTCGCCGGAGACGTCCCGGGTGATCGACGGGTTCTCCGACTTACGGGCGATCTTGTCGACCTCGTCGATGTAGATGATCCCGGTCTCGGCGCGCTTGATGTCGTAGTCGGCCGCCTGGATCAGCTTGAGGAGGATGTTCTCCACGTCCTCGCCGACGTAGCCGGCCTCGGTGAGCGCGGTGGCGTCCGCGATCGCGAACGGGACGTTGAGCATCCGGGCCAGGGTCTGCGCCAGATGGGTCTTGCCGCACCCGGTGGGGCCGAGCAGCAGGATGTTGGACTTGGCCAGCTCGACGCTGTCGCTGCCCGAGCCGGGCGCGCCGGCCGCCTCGGCCTGGATCCGCTTGTAGTGGTTGTAGACCGCGACGGCGAGCGCCTTCTTGGCCTGCTCCTGGCCGACGACGTAGTTGTCGAGGAACTGGCAGATCTCCATCGGCTTGGGAAGCTCTTCCCACTTCACCTCGCCGGACTCGGCCAGCTCCTCCTCGATGATCTCGTTGCAGAGATCGATGCACTCGTCACAGATGTAGACGCCAGGGCCCGCGATGAGCTTCTTGACCTGCTTCTGCGACTTGCCACAGAAGGAGCACTTGAGTAGGTCGCCGCCGTCACCGATCCGTGCCACCTACGTTCTCCCTGCACTCGTCGGCCGGAGCGCCGGCCCTGACCTGCGGGCGCCGGGCGCCCGTCCTGTCGTCCCACCCTGCCGGTCCGACCCAGCGAAGCGGTACAGACCTGACGTTACCCGCTGGCGGGAGTTTCTCCGACCCCCAGAGCGGGTGTGTCAGAGGTCGGCCGGGAACCACGTCCCGGCCGACCTCCGACCAGATACTGCTCAGCTCGCGGCGTGCGCCGCCAGCAGACCCTTCTTGCGGCTGGTCAGAATGGTGTCGACCAGCCCGTACTCCTTGGACTCCTCGGCCGTCATGATCTTGTCGCGGTCGATGTCCTTGCGGACCTGCTCGATCGGCCGGTTGCAGTGCTGGGAGAGCATCGTCTCCAACTGCGTCCGCATCCGCAGGATCTCCCGGGCCTGGATCTCGATGTCCGAGCCCTGGCCGTAGCCGCCCTCGGTGGCCGGCTGGTGGATGATGATCCGGGAGTTGGGCAGCGCCATCCGCTTGCCCGGGGTGCCCGCGGAGAGCAGCACCGCCGCCGCGCTGGCCGCCTGGCCCAGGCAGACCGTCTGGATGTCCGGGCGGACGTACTGCATGGTGTCGTAGATCGCCGTCATGGCGGTGAAGGAGCCACCGGGCGAGTTGATGTACATGATGATGTCGCGGTCCGGGTCGGTGCCCTCGAGCGTCAGCAGCTGGGCCATCACGTCGTTGGCCGAGGCGTCGTCCACCTGGACGCCGAGGAAGATGATCCGGTCCTCGAAGAGCTTGTTGTACGGGTTGGACTCCTTCATCCCGTACGACGTGCGCTCGACGAACGACGGCAGAACGTAGCGGTTGTGCACGGCCGCGAACTGGGGCGGCAGGCTCAGGTCGGTCATCGTCAGCTCCTCGGTCAGCTCAGGGTCCCGGCGCCTTCCGGAACCTGGGCGGCTCCGGTGATCACCTTGTCGATGAAGCCGTAGTCCATGGCCTCCTGGGCAGTGAACCAGCGGTCGCGGTCCGAGTCCGCCTCGATCTCCGCGGCACTCCGCCCGGTGTGGAAGGCGACCCGCTCCTGGAACATCCGCTTGGTGTAGAGCATCTGCTCGGCCTGGATGGCGATGTCGGCGGCCGTGCCGCCCATGCCGCCGGAGGGCTGGTGCATCATGATCCGCGCGTGCGGCAGGGCGTAGCGCTTGCCCTTGGTGCCCGCGCAGAGCAGCAGCTGGCCCATGGAGGCCGCCATGCCCATCGCCACGGTCGACACGTCGTTGTCGATGAACTGCATGGTGTCGTAGATCGCCATGCCGGAGTAGACCGAGCCACCCGGCGAGTTGATCCAGAGGTTGATGTCGCGGTCCGGGTCCTCCGCGGCGAGCAGCAGGAGCTGCGCGCAGATGCGGTTGGCGACCTGGTCGGTCACCTCGCTGCCCAGGAAGATGATCCGCTCCTTGAGCAACCGGTTGTAGACCGAGTCGTCGAGGTTGCCAATGGTGTCGCCACCGCGGGCGTCGATCGCCCGGAGCGGCTTCGCTGGGATGTGCATGTCGGTCATGGCAGCCCTTCGCTCTCCGTACCGTCCTACCCGACACTAACCGCTCAGCCGGGGGGCGTACTCCCGGTCGGGGCACTGTTCGCTCTCAGCGCAGTCACCCTCGGGGCGTACCCCGAAAAGGGTTTCGGCCGCCGCCCAGCGCGCAGCGAGGGACGGCGGCCGACACCGGATGATCAGTGCTCGTGGTTGTGCTCGGCCTCGTTCTGGGCCCGCAGCGCGTCGAGGGTGACCTCGTTGCCCGCCGAGTCCTTGATCTTGATCTTCTCCATCACCGAGGCGAGCGCCTTACCCCGGCGGACGTCGCCGAAGACGGCCGCGGCGGCACCCGAGCGGACCAGCTGGTCGTAGTACTGCTGCGGGGCCATGCCGGCACGCTGGGCGCGGTGCACGATCTCGTGGCCGAACTCGTCGTCGGAGACCTGGACGTCCTCGGCGTCGGCGAGGGTGTCCAGCAGCAGCTGGATCTTGACGCCGTCGGTCGCCGCGTCCTTCAGCTCGGCGTCGATCTGCTCCTCGGTCTTCTCCTCGGCGGCGAGGTACTCCTCCAGCGAGGCGCCGATCCGCTCGAGCTGGTCGATCATCGCGGCCTTGCGGCTCTCGACCTCCTCCTTGACGACGCCCTCCGGCGCCGGCACCTCGGCGGCCTCGACCAGCTGCTCGAGGGCCTTGTCCCGGGCGGCGTAGATCTGCTCGACCTGCTTGCCCCGGGTGACCCGCTCGCGCAGGTCGTTGCGGAGCTCCTCGATGGTGTCGAACTCGCTCGCCATCTGGGCGAAGTCGTCGTCGAGCTCCGGCAGCTCCTTCTCCTTGACCGTGCGGACGGTCACCGCCACCTCGGCGTCCCGGCCGGCGAAGTCGCCGCCCACCAGCTGCGTGGAGAAGGTGGTGCTGTCGCCGGCGGCCAGGCCGACCAGGGCCTCGTCCAGGCCCGGCAGGAGCTGCTTGCTGCCGACCTCGTGCGAGATGTTGCTCGCCTGGCCGCCCGGCACGTCCTCGCCGTCGACGGTGGCGTTCAGGTCGATCTGGACGTAGTCGCCCTCCTGGGCGGCCCGCTCGACGGTCTTCAGCGTGGCGAACCGCTCGCGCAGGCTGTTGACCTGCTCGTCGATCTCGCTGTCGGCGACCTGGATCTCGTCGACGGTCACCTCGATGGTGGCCGGGTCCGGGAGGGTGATCTCCGGACGCACGTCGACCTCGGCGGTGAAGTTCAGCGAGTCGCCGTCGGCGAACTCGGTGATCTCGACCTCCGGGCGGCCGAGGGTCTTCAGGTCGTGCTCGCGGACCGCGGCGAGGATGTTCTGCGGGATGGCCTCCTGCACCGCCTCGTTGAGGACGGTGCCCCGGCCCACCCGCTGGTCGATGACCGCGGCGGGAACCTTGCCCCGGCGGAAGCCGGGAACCTGGACCTGCTGGCCGATCTCCCGGTACGCCTTCTTGAGGCTCGGCTCGAGCTCGACGAACGGCACCTCGATGGCGAGCCGCACGCGCGTCGGGCTCAGAGTCTCGACGGTGCTCTTCACAGGCGTACTCCTTGACGGATCTCAGTTGAGTCTGGGCGTGATTGCGCGCATCGAGTGTAGGCGAGCCGGCCTGCTGCATCGGCAGCGCCCGGGTACCGCGCGGAAAAATCAGCGGTTCCCGGGACGAGCTGGTCGCGAACGACAGTCGGGGTGGCGGGATTTGAACCCACGGCCCCTCGCTCCCAAAGCGAGTGCGCTACCAAGCTGCGCCACACCCCGTGGCGACGAGAAGTGTATGCCGTCCGTGCCCGAAGGACGGTCACCGGGCCGCCCGCGCCGCCTCCCGCCCCCCTTGCCCGCCGACGCGAGACCCTCGCCGCCCCGCAAGCTCCCCGCCGCCCCGCCGGCGACGCGGAGCCGCGCCAGCGGCGACGCGAAGGCCCTCTTTCAGGGAAATAGTGGCCTCCCGTCGCCGGGAGGCCACTATTTCCCTGAAGTTGTGCGGATCATGGGAGCCGGCGAGCGGCGCGGCGCGCGATACGGGCTGCGCGTCCGGTTTCGGGATTCGGTAGGCTGTGCCCGCGCGCCCCGCGACAGCGGGGTGCTCGCGGGCGTAGCTCAATGGCAGAGCTTCAGTCTTCCAAACTGACGGTGCGGGTTCGATTCCCGTCGCCCGCTCCACATGCGAAGGCCCAGGCAGACCGCACGATCGCGGCACCTGGGCACTTCCGGCCCTCTCCCCCATGTTGGATCGTGCATGCCATCCGCGTGCCATCCGATCGATCGCGGCAGCGATTTCGCGATCACGCTGACTGGTGGCGTGTGGCGTACGCCACCCGATGCGATGTCGATCTTGTCGTACCTGATGCGCTTCGCCGGATTGATTGGGACGGAAGGCCGCAGGCAGGGAGCTGTAGGGTGTCGCGGTTGTCGCACCTTATGTACGGGGGTTTCTATGACAGTCCGCCGTTACGCCGGTTTCGCCGTGAGCGCCACGATCCTCGCGGCTGGCCTCGCCGCCGCGCCCGCCGGCGCCGCACCGGCTCCGAACGAACCCGACACGGCAAAGCTCGCCGCCGGCACGGAGAAGGACCCGCAGACGGGACAGAACCGCCAGTATCTGGTGGGCCAGGGCGAGGACGTGCCCGCCGTGCTCGGGGTGACGAACCTCGGCGACGCGCCCGTCGACGGTCTCGTCGTCCACGTACGGATCCTCAACGACCTCGACTTCACCAAGAAGTACGAGAACTGTTGGTACGCCGTCGACAGCAACCAGGAGTCGGCCTGGTGCGAGTTCGATGAGGAACTGGCTCCGGGCGCCAGCCTGGCCGTGACGGGGGCGGGAATCTCCACCAAGCCGGACGCGCGCGCCGAGAACATCTCGTCGATCATCTACCGCTGGGTCAGCAAGGATTACGTCGACCAACGGGGCGGCATCCAGGTGCTGGCCGACGAGTGGGCCGGGCAGGGCACGAAGGCAGTGCGTGGCACCGGTGATTCGCTGACGTTGACGACCCCGGCCGGGCAGCTCGGAGGGCTGGGGGGTCCGATCGGCTTCGCCGGCGTCAAGCTCGTGACGCCGCCCACCGGTGAGCCCACCGTGACGCCGACACCGACCGCCACGCCCAGCGCCACGACGACGGTCGCACCGACCCCTGCTTCCTCCGCCAGCCCGGGCACCGCCGGCGGCGAGGGCGGTGGGCTGCCCGTGACCGGTGCCGACACCGCCACCGTGGCCGGCATCGGCGGCGCGCTCCTGCTTCTCGGCGGCACGGGCTACCTGATCGCCCGCCGCCGCCGTACCCGCTTCGTGGCTTAGCCCCACTCGAAGCGCCCCCGGCCCGATGCTTCGTCGGTCCGGGGGCGCTTTCCGTTGCGGACACGGGATCGACGCGCGGCGCGGGCTGCGTACGATGCGGGGCCGGGCATCCCCTCGTCGGGTGGAGGTAGGCACGGATGTCAGGCCAGCAGGACGGATTCGCCCTCGGCGTGGACCTCGGCACCTCGAACACGGTGGCCGTGCTGCGCTGGCCGGACGGGCGGACCCGCCCGCTGCTGGTGGACGGGCACCCGATCCTCCCCTCCGGGGTCTACGCCGACATCGACGGGCACCTGCACGTCGGGCGGGACGCCCAGCGGCTGGCCCAGGCCGATCCGACCCGGTACGAGGCGAATCCGAAGCGCCGGGTCGACGAGGAGACGGTCGAGCTGGGCGGCCGGGCGTACCGGCCGGCGGAGCTGCTGGCGGCGACGCTGCGGGCGGTCGGCGAGGCCGCGGTGGCCGCGGTGGGCTTCCTCCCGCCGGCGGTGGTCACCCATCCGGCGGCCTGGGCGGCGCCGCGCCGGCAGGTGCTGCACGACGCGCTGGAACTGGCCGGCTGGCCCGCCGCGGCCGAGCACACCCTGTCCGCCCCGATCGCGCCCGGCACCCGCCTGCTGCGCGAGCCGGTCGCCGCGGCCCGCTACTACACCCAGGTGCTGCGCCGGCCGGTGCCGGTGGGCGGCTCGGTCGCGGTGTTCGACTTCGGCGGCGGCACCCTGGACGTGGCGGTGCTGCGCAACGAGGGCGCCGACCCGTGGGGCGACTCCGGGTTCCACCTGGTCGCCAGCGGCGGGGTCGCCGACCTCGGTGGCCTGGACCTGGACGCCGCGCTGCTGCGCCGGGTCGGCGAACTGGTCGCCCCGGCGCATCCGCGGCAGTGGGCCCGGCTGACCGGTCCGGAGAGCACGCCCGAGTGGCGGGACCGGCAGCAGCTCTGGGAGAACGTACGCGGCGCGAAGGAGATGCTCTCCCGGGCCATGGTCGCGCCGGTGGCCGTGCCGGGGGTGGCGGCGGCGGTCCCGCTCTCCCGGGAGGACCTGGAACGGCTCGCCGCGCCCCTGCTGGCCCGGGCGGTGGCCGAGACCCGGCAGGTGATCGCCGCCGCCGGGCTGGCCCCCGGGCAGCTCTCCGGTCTCTTCCTGGTCGGCGGGTCGACCCGGGTGCCGCTGGTGGCCCGGATGCTGCACGCCGATCTGGGGATCGCCCCGACGGTGCTGGAGCAGCCGGAACTGCCGGTCGCCGAGGGCGCGCTGACCGACCTCCCGTTGCCCCGGCGGGCCGGGCATCCCGGAGTGGTCGTACCGGCCCCGGCCGGGCCACCGGACACCCGGCCCACCGAGCCGGCCGCCGATTCGTCCGGCAGCCGCCCCACCGAGCCCGCCGTCGGCCCTCACGGCACGCTCCCTGAGGCGGCGCCGGCAGCCGGCGGCAGGCACGGCACGCTGCCCGAGGCCACGACGCCCGCAGCCGGAAGCTCGCACGGGACACTGCCCGAGGCCACGGCGCCCGCAGCCGGAAGCTCGCACGGGACGCTGCCCGTGAGCGGGCCGCCGGCCGGCGGCCCGCACGGCACCCTGCCGTACACCGCGGTGGCGCCCGGGAGCGCGGCACCGGCTGCCGGCCCGCACGGGACCATGGTCGCGGTGGGCGGGCCGACCCCGTCGCCGTACGCCGGGCACCCCGGTCCCGCCCCGCATCCGGGAGCGGGCGGGCGGCCGCCAGGCGTACCCCTCGATGGGTCGCCGGTCTCCCCCGCGCCCGCCGGCGCGACCGGGCCGGGGCGCGGCCGGGGTGGCCGCTGGCTCGTGCCGGCCGCCGGCCTCGTGGTGGTCGCCGTGCTGGTCACGACCGCATGGTGGGTGCTCCGGGACCGCTATCCGGCCCTGGAGTTCCACAATCCCACGGTGATCGCCCGGGTGGAGACGGGCGACGAGCGGCCGCCCGACATGTTCACCGCGGTGCTGGCCGACCGCGCCTACCTGGCCTACCCGAGGCCGGACGACCACCTCGAGGTGGTGGCGTTCGACGCGGGCACCGGCGAGCAGGTGTGGCGCAAGCAGACCCGGGCGACCGCTGAGCGGTGGGCGGGGATCCGCGCGCTGCCCGACGGGGTGGCCGTGTTCGCCGACGCCTCCGGCGACAGCACCCCCCGCGACCTGGTGATGCTCGACGGCGCCGGCGAGCAGCGCTGGGTGCTCAGCATCCACGGCGACGACGCGGTGTACTTCACCGCCCGCACGGCGGTCTGGCTCGACCGGACCGGCGACCGGCTGGTCGGGCTGCGGCTCAGCGACCGCCACGAGCGGTGGCGGCGGGACAATCCCCGCAACGAGTACGGCGACCCGCGGACCGCCGTGGTGCCGGTCCGCACCGGCGAGGCGCTGAGCGGCCCGGCGTACCTCGACGGCTCGCCGCGGGCGCCCTGGCTGGGCGACGCGGACCGGCTGGTCCAACTGGGGGCGGACCGCTCGGTACGGGTGATCGGAATGGACAGCGGCGAGATCCTGCGGAGCCGGAAGAACGTCGCCGACGTGGACGACCCGGTGGCGGCCCGGGACGACCGGCTCTACGTCGTCGAGGACAACCGGGGCCTCCGGCTCCTCTCCTACGACCTGGGCAGCCTCGGTGAGCCCGCCACGCTCTATACCTCGAGCGACGACGGCAGCCGGGCGAAGTCGCTGGTCACCTGCGGCGAGCACCGGGCCTGCCTGCTGGAGGTGCCGGATTCCGGGGCCGAGGGGACGCGGGTGGTGGCGGTCGCGGAGGGGAAGAAGACCCACAGCTGGCCGGCCCCCGAGGCCGAGACGCTGGTCCCGCTCGGCGAGTACCTGCTCGCCGGGCGCGACTCGCCGCGGGCCACGGTGACCCTGTTCGCGCCGGACGGGACCCGGCTGCGCGACCGGGAGGGGGTGGCCGCCCGGCTGGACGCCGGCAACCTGCTGCTCTTGGACAAGACGCCGAGCACCTCCGAGGACGACCGCAGCCTGGCCGGGCTGGCGGTGGACGCCGACGAGCCGGTCGAGATGGGCCAACTCATGGGCGTACGCAGCGACTCGTGCTCGTGGAACACACAGGTGATCGCCTGCGGGGCGGAGAAGGAGCTGGTGCTGTACCGCTTCGTCGGCTGAGTCAGCCCCGATCCGCGCCGAACGGGCCCGTCCGGCCGGTGGGCGGTCGCCGTTTCCGCCCTGCGGGCCAGGGGTACGGCTGGGCCCATGGAGACGAACACGAAGGCGTACCTGGTGGGCGGTCCGCGGGACGGCAGCAGCCAGGACGTGGACGACAGGGCCCTGTTGGAGATCGAGATCGACGGCATGATCCACCGCTACATCCGCACCACGAAGCGGCACGGCGAGGACGGCACCGTCTACAACTACGACGGCATGGTGGCCCCGGGCGGGGGCGAGCCGGGCGTCGAGGACCCGGCGGCGCGGGTCGCCTCGCCGAAGGCCGACGCCGAGGGCCGGTGACGCCGGCTCGACGGACCACGGATGAACCGGGCCGAGCGGGGTAATGCGAGCGCCGTCCTGGTGGAGTGACGACCGGCGTCGCGGCGTACCGCGACCGGGTGCGCGGGCGGGCGGCGGGACGCCGACCCGCCCGCGGCACGGTGGCTCAGTTGCCGGTGACCCAGTTCCAGGCGCTGACCACCCACTCGGTCTGTTGCAGGTAGGCCACCCCCACCCCGGCCAGGAAGAGCGCGGTCACCAGGTGCGCGCCGCGGGCGCTGCGGCGGATCCGGCCGAGCTGCCGCTCCCAGACGACCCGGCCGAGCAGCCGGGCGAGCGCGAAGAGGCCGACCCCGGTGAGCAGGCTGAGCACGAAGGTGAGCAGCGGGGTGGCCAGGTTGCCCCGGCCGGAGATCGCCCAGATGCCCCAGCAGACGAAGGCGAAGAGCCCGCCGGCCGCGCTCCACTCGCCGCCCCGGCGCAGCTGCGCCAGGTGCCAGCTCATCGGGCGGCGCGGGGCGGAGTCGCCCGCCCAGCCGGTCGGGTCGACGGTGGGGAACTGCTCGGTCCGGGGCGTACGGCCCGGCCCGACCTGGGCCACGCCGCGCTGGAACGCGTCCCGCTGCGGTGGCACCACCCCGACACCCGGCTGCGGCGGCACCTCCACGGTGCGCTCGGCCCACGGCTGTGTCTGGTCCGCCATCTCGTGTCCTCCCCCTCGACCGACGCCGGCCACGCTTCCGAGGGTAGCGAGCCGGCAAATCGGTCGCCGACCCCGGACGTGATGGGCTACACACATCCGATGACAGACGTGACGGTGCCCCGGGCCGAGGATTTCGACGAGATCGCGGCGCTGCTCGCCCTGGCGTTCCACGGCGAGTCGGACCCCGACCTGCGCGAGGTGGAGCGCGGGGTGTTCGAGCCCGAGCGCTCCCTGCTGGTCCGCGACGGCGGGATCGCGGTGGCGCACGCCGCCGCGTTCACCCGGGACCTGACGGTGCCCGGCGCCAGCGTGCCGGCCGCGCACGTGACGATGGTCTCGGTCGCCCCCACCCACCGCCGGCGGGGCCTGCTCAGCACCCTGATGCGCCGGCAGCTCCGGGAGATCCGGGACACCCGCCGGGAGCCGGTGGCGGTGCTCTGGGCCAGCGAGGGGCGGATCTACCCCCGCTTCGGCTACGGGCTGGCCGCGCAGCGGTACACGCTCCAGTGCGACACCACCGAGCTGCGGCTGCCGGAACCGGCGTCCGCGGCGAGCGGCCTCCGCCTGGACCGCCCGGCCGCGCACCGGGCCGAGCTGGCCAGGCTGTACGAGCGGCTGCGCGCCGACCGGCCCGGCTGGTCGAGCCGGGACGAGCGCTGGTGGGCGTACCTGCTCGCCGACGTGAAGAGCCTGCGGGGCGGGGCGACCGAGCGCCGGGTGCTGCTGCACGACGGGGCGACCGGCGTCGACGGGTACGCGCTGTACCGGACGAAGGAGGAGTGGGACCGGAGCGGCCCACGCGGCGAGGTCCGGGTCGACGAGGTGGTCGCCGCGACCCCGGAGGCGTACCTGGCGCTGTGGCGGCTGCTGTTCTCGCTCGACCTGACCCGACGGCTGTCGTGTCCGGCCGCCGTGGACGAGCCGCTGCTGTGGCTGGTGAACGAGCCGCGCAGGCTGTCCGCCCAGCTCACCGACGGGCTCTGGGTACGGGTGGTCGACGTACCGGCCGCCCTGGCCGCCCGCCGGTACGCCACCGACGTCGACCTGGTGGTCGAGGTGACCGACGAGCTGCTGCCGGAGAACTCCGGCCGGTGGCGGCTGGTCGGCGGCCGGTCCGGCGCCGAGTGCGTGGCCACCACCGCGCCGGCCCAGCTCGCCTGCGACGTACGCGCCCTCGGCGAGCTCTACCTGGGTGGGTCCGGACTGGCCGCGCTCGCCGCCGCCGGTCGCCTCCGCGAACTGGTCCCCGGCACGGTGGCGGCGGCCGCGCCCGCCTTCACCTGGCACCGTGCCCCCGCCCCCATGGAGGTCTTCTGACCCTCCGCGAGGTCGGTCATGAGATTGGCGGCGCGACCCGCCCCTTCGTCACCGCCAACCTCATGATCGCGGGCGGGGCTGGCCGGTGGGCGGCGGACGCCGTTCGGCGGCCGGGGCGGTACGGTCGGGGGATGGGTGATGCGGAGCGACGGCGACGCCGGCTGCGGCACCACGGCGACGGCGGGACGCCGGACGGCGACGGTGCGGCCGGGCGAGCCGGCCGGGATGAACCCGTCGGCACCTTCGCGGACGGGCCGAGCGCGACCACATCCAGGGTCCACGACGAGCCGGCGCCCCGGGGCCGCCGAGCCGGCCCCGCCGAGGAGGGCGAGCGTGGGCTGCGCGGGCTGGTCGGCTCCGGATCGTCCCAGGTGAGCGTGACCGCCGCGCTGCGGGCGCGGGACGCGGCCCGGCCGGCCGACGCGGACCTGGCCGAGGCCGAGGCCCGCGTCGTGATCGTCCGCCGCAACTGGGTGCCCCGCGACGAACTGCCCCGCACCGGCCGGTAGCGGCCGTCCGCGGGACGGTGTCAGGCGGGCAGGTCGGGGAGCTGGCGGGTCCGCTCGTACTCGGCCATCTGGGCGATCCGGCGGGCGTGCCGGGGGTTGCCCGAGAACGGCGTGGTCAGGAACGCCTCCACCAGGGCGGTCGCCTCGTCCAGGGTGTGCTGGCGGGCGCCCACGGCGATGATGTTGGCGTCGTTGTGCTCCCGGGCGAGCTGGGCGGTGTCGATGTTCCAGGCGAGCGCGGCGCGGACGCCGGGGATTTTGTTGGCGGCGATCTGCTCGCCGTTGCCGGAGCCGCCGATGACCACCCCGAGGCTGCCCGGGTCGCCGACCACCCGGTCCCCGGTGTGCAGGCAGAACGCCGGGTAGTCGTCGTCCGGGTCGAAGGCGTGCGGACCGACGTCGACCACCTCGTACCCCTGCTTGGCCAGGTGGTTGGCCAGGTGCACCTTCAGCTCGAAGCCGGCGTGATCGGATCCCAGGTAGACGCGCATACCGCGCAGTCTGACAGGCCGGCCTCCGCGCCGCCGCGCGGGCGGCGGCACGGAGGCGGATTCGTCACAGGATCTACTGCGGCAGCTCGGCGACGACCAGGCCGGCCCGCGCCTTCGGGGTGAACCAGGTGCTCTTCCGGGGCATCTTCTCCCGCGCCAGGTTGACCGCGACGAAGTCGTCCACGGTCACCGGGGCGATCAGCACCGCCAGCTCGGCCCGGCCGGCGTCCACCTCGCCGGTGAGCCAGCTCGCCGGGTAGTCGCCGCCGACGTACGTGATCCGCTTGTCGCCCGGGTCGAGGCCGAGCGCGTCCCGCAGCAGCAGCCGCTCGACCAGCGCGTGGTCGAGGTTCTCCAGCCGGCCGCCCTCGACGTGCGGCAGGCGGACCGCGTACCCCTGGCCAGCGAGGTAGAGGTGGACGGTGCCGCCGCCCGCCGGGACCTCGACCGGGCCGCCGGCCGGGGTGACCTCCGCGCCGGCGGCGCGGAGCCGGTCGAGCAGCTCCGCCGGGGTGGTGGTCAGCTCGCTGACCAGCCGGTTGTAGGGCTGGATGGCGACCGAGGCGGGCGTGGTGATCACCGAGAGGAAGCGCGGGAAGCCGCCGGTCTGCGCGGCCAGGCTGCGGTGGTTGCCGTCCGCGACCACCAGCTCGCCACCGCCGGCCAGGGCGGTCAGCTCGTCCTGCGCCGCGCCCGGGCCGAGCAGCCAGATGGCGTGCGTCCGCCCGGCCTGGTCGACGTCGGTCGCCGCGGGGGCGCCGGCCGTCTCGGTCGCCGCCGCGAGCGCGGCGTGCAGCTCGTCGCCGCGCCCGGTCTGGAGCAGGAGTACGGGCGAGAGCAGGTGACCCAGCGCCTCGGCGAGGGCGACCCGCTCCCGCACCTTGGCGATGAAGACGTCCTCGTTGCGGATCACCAGGCCGGGCTCGTCGGCCCGGGTGGAGATCTGGTCGGTGTCGACCATGGCGAACAGGCCGTACGCGTTCTCCTCGCCCGGCGCGCTGATCCGGTAGAGCACCACGACCTGCTCGGCCGGGGTGTAGCTGCCGTCCGCCTTGGCCTCGGCGAGGCGGGCCGCGGCGTCGGGGAGCGCGTCGAGGAAGGACTTCCCGAGGCTCTCCGGCGCCCGGTGGGGCATCTCGATGCCCAGGGCGCTGTGCGGGTTGGCCGCCACGATGGCGGTGATCTCCGCGTCGTCGGCGAACTCGTCGTAGTTCTGCGCGCCGGTGCCGCCAGTGGTGATCCAGGCCCGGGCGATCGGATGCACGACCGTCATGCCCGCTGACGCTACCCGGATCCCCTGCCGCGCCGGACCCGGACCCGCGCCGCGTCCACCAGTTGAAAGGACGGGCCCCTTGTCAACGCCTCTGGTGTAGCAGGGGCCCCCTTCTAACGTTCTGCCCGTGCCCGGTCGACAGGGGTCAGCCGTTGCGGTCGGCGGTGGCGCTGCGGTGCCGGCCGGGGGCCGGGCGGCGACCCGGCGTCGGGGCGGCCGGGCGGGAGCCGCCGGCGGGACCGAGGCGCACCGTCGTCGATCCGGGCGGGCTCGGACGGCCGGCCGCGGCGCTGGGCCGGACCGGACCGGGGGTGCGGGCCGGCAGGCTCGCGTCGACCGGTGGGGTCATCCGCGAGGTGGCCACGACCCGGGCCACGCCGACCACGATCGGCGGCGCCAGCAGGTCGACCATCTCGGCCGGCAGGGTCGGCCGGACCTCCGGCCAGTCACCCTCGGTCACGGACCAGTACGTCGCACCGGCGTCCTCGGTCGCCGTCAGCGGCGCGTCGTCGGACAGGTGGCGGTGCTTACCCATGGGTACGCCTCCAGGAGCTGCCGGGGTGCGGCCGCGGGCGGGCCGCCGGCTGGGACACCTGATGAAACGAGCCCCGCGCCGCCCGGGTGACGCGGGCGGCGCGGGGCTCGGACCTTGGTTGAGAAGGGACCCCTGCTCTACCGGAGGCGTCAACAGGGGGCCCTTCCCTACCCCTCAGTCGAAGATGGGGCCCAGCTCGCGGGTGCGCTTCAGCTCGTAGAAGCCGGGGGTGCCGGCGACCAGCAGGACGCCGTCCCAGAGCTTGCCGGCCGCCTCGCCCTTCGGCGCCGGGGTGATCACCGGGCCGAAGAAGGCGACCTGGCCGCCGTCCGGACCCGGCGCGTGGATCACCGGGGTGCCGACGTCGGTGCCGACCGGCCGCATGCCCGCCTCGTGGCTGGCCCGCAGCGACTCGTCGTACTCGGCCGAGTCGGCGGCGTCGGCGAACGCCGGGTCCAGCCCGACGTCGGTCAGCGCACCGACCAGCATGTCCCGGCCGAGTTCCTCCTTGCCCAGGTGGATCCGGGTGCCCATGGCGGTGTAGAGCTTCGCCAGCGTCTCCCCGCCGTGCGCCTGCTCCACCGCGATGCAGACCCGCACCGGGCCCCAGCCCTTCTTCATCAGGTCCTGGTACTGCTCGGGCAGGTCGCGCCCCTCGTTCAGCACGGAGAGGCTCATCACGTGGAAGCGGATCTCCACGTCCCGGACCTGCTCGACCTCCAGCAGCCAGCGGGAGGTGATCCACGCCCACGGGCACAGCGGGTCGAACCACATGTCCACAGCGACACGTTCGGTCACGGTGATATCCCTTCACGACTCCACGCGCCGGAACTCCGGCGCTGTCCTTACCGATCCTCACCCCGGGCGGGATCGACCGGTACCGGAATGAGAGCGTGACCTCGGCCACCGAAGGGTGACGGTGCATGGAAGACTCGGTCCGGGCCGGCCGTCACGAGCGGACCGGTGAGGCCGGTGCCGCGGGGCGCGGCGAGAAGAGTGGGATGGAGACGAACAGTGCCGGGAGTGCGCAACCTGACCCAGGTCGAGGCCACCGAGCGGGCCCGCCTGCTCGAGGTGACCGGGTACGACATCAGCCTTGACCTGTCGACCGCCGTGCAGGCCACCGGCCGCACGTTCCGCTCGGTGACCGAGGTCCGGTTCCGCTGTGCCGAGCCGGGGGCCACCACCTTCATCGAGACCGCCGCCGAGTCGGTGCGCTCCGCCACGCTCAACGGCGCGGCGGTCGACCTCGGTGGCTGGTCGGCCGAGAAGGGCCTCACCCTCACCGGCCTGGCCGCCGAGAACGTCCTCGTGGTCGACGCCGACTTCGCGTACTCGAACAGCGGGCAGGGCCTGCACCGCACGGTCGACCCGGTGGACGGCGAGACCTACCTGTACAGCCAGTTCGAGACGGCGGACGCGCAGCGCGTCTTCGCCTGCTTCGACCAGCCCGACCTGAAGAGCGTCTACACCTGGCACGCCACCGTCCCGGAGCACTGGCGGGTGGTCTCCAACATGCCGGTGGCGCGGGAGGAGCCGGCCGGCGAGGGGCTGAAGACCATCCACTTCGCCGAGTCGGTGCGGATGAGCACCTACATCACCGCGCTCTGCGCCGGGCCGTACCACGAGGTGCGGGACAGCCACGACGGCATCGACCTGGGCGTGTACTGCCGGGCCTCGATGGCGCGCTACCTGGACTCGGACGACCTGTTCCTGATCACCAAGCAGGGCTTCGACTTCTTCCACGAGAAGTTCGGGGTGCGCTACCCACTGCCCAAGTACGACCAGCTCTGGGTGCCGGACTTCAACGCCGGCGCGATGGAGAACTTCGGCTGCGTCACGCACGCCGAGTCGCACTACATCTTCCGCTCGCAGGTCACCGACTTCGAGTACGAGCAGCGGGCCAACACGATCCTGCACGAGCTGGCGCACATGTGGTTCGGTGACCTGGTCACCATGCGTTGGTGGAACGACCTGTGGCTGAACGAGTCGTTCGCCGAGTGGGCCAGCCACTGGTGCAACACCCACGCCACCCGGTTCCGCGACGCCTGGACGACCTTCCTGTCCATCCGCAAGAACTGGGGCTACCGGCAGGACCAGCTCTCCTCCACCCACCCGGTCTACTGCGAGATGCCGGACCTGGAGGCGGTCGAGGTCAACTTCGACGGCATCACCTACGCCAAGGGCGCCAGCGTGCTCAAGCAGCTCGTCGCGTACGTCGGCGAGGAGCCGTTCCTGGCCGGCCTGCGGGCGTACTTCGGTAAGCACGCCTGGGGCAACGCCACCTTCGACGACCTGCTCTCCGAGCTGGAGACGGCGTCGGGCCGGGAGCTGCGCAAGTTCGCCGCGCAGTGGCTGGAGACCGCGCAGGTCAACACCCTGCGCCCCGAGGTCACCATCGGCGCCGACGGCACGTACGAGCGGGTGCTGGTCCGCCAGGAGGCGCCGGCCGGGCACCCGACGCTGCGTACCCACCGGATCGGGGTGGGCCTCTACGACCTGACCGACGGCCGGCTGGTCCGCCGGGAACTGGTCGAGGTGGACGTGACCGGCGAGGCGACCGAGCTGTCCGTGCTGCACGGCAAGCCCGCCGCCGACGTGCTGCTGCTCAACGACGACGACCTCACCTACACCAAGCTGCGGCTGGACGAGCGGTCGATGGCCACCGTGGTGCAGCACATCGCCGGCTTCGACTCGTCGCTGGCCCGGGCGCTGTGCTGGACCGCCGCCTGGGACATGACCCGGGACGCCGAGCTGGCGGCCCGGGACTACGTGGCGCTGGTGCTGGCCGGGCTGCCGGCGGAGACCGACATCAACCTGGTCACCGCCACCCTGCGGCAGGCGACCACCACGCTCACCTTCTACGTCGACCCGGCCTGGGCGCCGACCGGCTGGGCCGAGCTGGCCCGTACCGCCAGGGCGGCCCTGGCCGCGGCCGAGCCGGGCAGCGGCTTCCAGCTCGCGTGGGCCCGGGCGTACGTGTCGGCGGCCCGCTCCGATGAGGACCTGGCGGTCCTGCGCGGCTGGCTGGCCGGCGTCGACGTGACCGCCGGGCTGACCGTGGACACCGAGCTGCGCTGGGCGGTGCTCCAGTCGCTGGTGGCCAACGGCGCGGCCGGGGCGGCCGAGGTCGAGGCCGAGCTGGCGAACGACCGCACCGCCAGCGGTGAGCGGGAGGCGGCGTACGCGCACGCGCTGGTGCCGACGGCGGAGAACAAGGCGGCGGTGTGGGCGCAGCTCACCGGTAAGGAGCCGCTGCCGAACTGGCGCAACCGGGCCCTGCTGCAGGGCTTCACCCACCCGGCGCAGGTGGACCTCACCGCGCCGTACCGGGAGCGGTACTTCGCCACCGTGGCGCAGGTCTGGGCGCAGCGGGACAGCGAGCCGGCGCAGGAGTTCGTCCAGCTCGCCTACCCGGCGTACCTGGTCGAGGAGGACACGGTGGCGGCCACCGACGCCTGGCTGGCCCAGGACGGGCACCCGGCGCCGCTGCGCCGGCTGGTGGCCGAGGGCCGCGACGGCGTGGTCCGCGCCCTCAAGGCCCGCGCCCGGGACGCCCGGAGCGCCTGAGCAGCGAGGAGTACGCGGCCGGGGCCGGCGTGGGTGGGAGCCCACGCCGGCCCCGGCCGTTACGGTGGCGAGGAGGCTCGACCCCGGCGCCTGGCCCCGCCGAGCGACCACACGAAAGAGCCCGGCCCGCGGTTCGCGGGCCGGGCTTCGTCGTACGGGAGGGCTCAGCCCTTGCCGGCGTGGCTGGCGAGCTGGTCGAGGCCCTGGATGATGCCGCCGGTCAGGTCGCCCCCGCCGAAGGACCCCGCCATGGAGAGGGCGGCGAGCTTGGCGTACGTGTCGGGGATGCGCTTGCGGGCGTACCGGCCGGTGACGATCTCCAGCTGCCGCTGGTTGGGCGAGACGGCGATCAGCACCGACTTGTCGGGCTCGGCGAGCTGCCGGTGCAGCCGCTCGGCGTGCTCCCGGATCGGCTCGTCGAGGCCGCCCACGTAGACCGAGAACACCAGCCCGGTCCCCCGGTCGGCCAGGCGGAGCGCCTCGTCGATGCGGAGCAGCTGACGGGTCGAGAACGGCCCGTCCAGGACCTGGGGCCGGGTGCCCGTCCCCGTCGCGGCCTGCTTCTCACCAACGGTCACTTGCGCCTCCGGTTCCACCGGCCGGCGCCTCCCGGCCGGCCTGCTCCTGCTTGTGACTGGTCAACGCCGGCGCCTGCGCCCCGGCGGCCAGTGCGGCGCCGGCCGAGTCGGCCAGCTGCTCCGGACGGCCCAGGAACCAGACCGGAGTGAAGTCAAAGGGCCGGCCCGGCCGGTAGCGCTTGGCGCCGCCACCGCCGCCGCCACGGCTGCCGGCGTACGCCAGGCCGGCGATCACCAGCACCGCGGCCGCCGGGACGCCGACGAAGAGCAACAACGTGTCGGTAACAGACAATCCCAACGCCCCCAGGCGGAAATAGAGACCAGGAATCTTCCGGGTCGGTCGACGATCATGACGACGGGCGCCCGACCCCGCTTGTGATGTTCACGTTAGCGGAGTCGACCGCCCGCCAGATTGCGGGGTGCTGATCCCATCCGCCACAGCCGTGCTCCAGTTGCGCGGCAGTGGCTATCAATGTCGCGTCGTCCCCGTACCGGCCGGTGAGCAGCACCCCGACCGGCATGCCGTCGGCGGTCCGGCCGAGCGGCAGGGAAACGGACGGGTCGCCGGTCACGTTGAAGATGGCGCAGTACGGCGAGAACCGGCGTTGCCGGTCGAAATCCTCCGCCGGGTTGAGCGCGGCGAACGCGCCGACCGGCGCCTGCGGCGCGGCCAGGGTCGGGCAGAGCAGCAGATCGCAGCTGGCGGTACGGCGCACCCCGAGGCGTACCTGGGCCTGGAGTTCGCCGAGCGCGGCCATCAGCGGACCGGCCCCGACCGCGGCGCCGCGCTCGCGGAGGAACCGGGTCAGCGGCAGCAGGTCGCCCTCCCGCTCGGCGGGCACCGGGGTGAGCGCCAGCACGTACCAGACGGTCTCGAAGAGCGGCCACGCCTCGGGGCCGAGCGGCGCGGGGACCTCGACCACCTCGTGGCCGGCCGCGGCGAGCAGCGTGGCGGCCCGGTCGACGGCGGCCACGCAGTCGGGGTGGACCGGCTCGTCGGCGAGCATCGGCGTGGTGAAGCGGCCGACCCGCAGCCGGCGCGGGGCCGCCTCACGGGCCGCGCCCAGGTAGCCGCCGGCGGGCGCGACCGGCGGCAGGTACGGCTCGCCGGGCACCGGGCGGGCCATGACGTCCAGCAGCGCGGCCACGTCGGCGGCGGTCCGCCCGAGCGGGCCGTTGGTGGGCAGCCCGAACGCGCCGAAGCCGAGCGGGCCGCCGGAGACCAGCCCCCGGCTTGGCTTGTAGCCGACCAGGCCGCACAGCGACGCCGGGATGCGCAGCGAGCCGCCGCCGTCGGAGCCCTGCGCCACCGGCACCAGCCCGGCCGCCACCGCGGCCGCCGCGCCGCCGCTGGACCCGCCCGCCGTGTACGCCAGGTCCCACGGGTTGCGGGCCGGCGGCGCCACCCGGCCCTCGGAGTAGAGCGAGCAGCCCAGCTCGGAGGTGGTGGTCTTGCCGAGGCTGACCAGCCCGGCGGCGGTGATGAAGCGGACCACGTCGGCGTCGATCGGCGGCACGAAGTCGGCGAAGGCGGCCGAGCCGAAGGTGGTGCGCACCCCGGCGGTCAGGGTCAGGTCCTTGATGGCCGTCGGTACGCCGTGCAGCGGCCCGCGTTCCTCCGCCGGCGCCGCGTCGGCGGCCCGGGCAGCCGCCCGGGCGCGTTCGGGCGTGACGGTGACGAACGCGCCGACGGTGTCGCCGAGCGCGTCGACCCGGCGCAGGTGGTGCTCGACCAGCTCCACGCTGGACAGCTCGCCCCGGCGGATCGCGTCGGCCTGCTCCAGCGCCGTCAGGTCGTGCGGCTCGGCCATACCCCCATCCTGCCCGTTGGCTGCGGCTTAATCGACACCGCCTAGCGGCGAGTCGGCCTGTCCCCGACCCGGGACACCCCGGCTTGCCGCAACCCGGTCAGCCGTGCAGGAAGCGGAGGGCGTTGCCGCCGAGGAGCTTGTCGCGCTGGTCGGGGGTGAGGAAGTCGGCCTTGCGGACCACCTGCCCGACCGGGCGCTCCCCCAGTGGGTACGGGTAGTCGCTGCCGACCAGCACCCGGTCCTCCCCGATGGTGTCGACCAGCAGCCGCAGCGCGGCCGGGTCGAAGACCACCGAGTCGACGCAGAACCGGTCGACGTACGCGCTGGGCGGGGCGGTGGAGGCGCCGCGTACCAGGTCGCCCCGGCGATGCCAGGCGTTGTCGGCGCGGCCCAGCCAGAACGGGAAGCTGCCACCGCCGTGCGCGAAGCAGATCCGCAGCGTCTCCGGCACCCGGTCGAAGACCCCGCCGAGGATGAGCGCCAGCACCGACAGGTGCGTCTCGGCGGGCATCCCGGTCAGCCACCGGGCCATCCAGCGGTCCAACCGGGGGCCGCCCGGCATGTCCCAGGGGTGCACGAAGACGGGCGCGCCGACCTGCGCGCAGTGGGTCAGGAACTGCACGATGCCGGCGTCGTCGAGGTCCCGGTCACCGACGTGGTTGCCGATCTCCACACCGGCGTGGCCGGCGGCCAGGCAGCGGTCCAGCTCGGCGCAGGCCGCGTCCGGGTCCTGCAACGGCACCTGGCAGAACGGCACCAGCCGGTCACCGCCGGCGGCGGTGACCTCCAGGGTGAGGTCGTTGAAGATGCGGGCCACCTTGACCGCCTGGTCGGCCGGCCGGTCGTAGCTGAAGAAGACCGGGGTGGGCGAGACGACCTGCACGTCGACCCCGTCGGCGACCATGTCGGACAGTCGGGTGTCCGCGTCCCAGCACTCCGCGCCGACGGGTCGGAACTCGGTCTCCCCCACCATGATCATGGCGGCCCGCTCGGAGTCCACCCGCAGCCAGGGCCAGCCGGACCCGCCGCACGCGGCGGCGAGGTCCGGCCAGCCCTTCGGTACGACGTGCGTGTGCACGTCCACGACCGGTCCGGGCATCAGCCCTTGCCCGGGTGCAGCGCGCCGCAGTTGGTGCAGGTGCGGGCCTTCTCGTCGGCGTAGAACGCCGCGAAGACCGGGGGCAGGTCGGCGGCGATGTCCCGGACCTGGAGCTCCACCTCGTGCACCTTGTGGCTGCACTCGGGGCAGTACCACTGGAACTTCTCCAGGGTGCCCTCCTCGCGGACCCGCTCGATCACCATGCCGATCGAGCCGGCCTCCGGCCGCTGCGGGGAGTGCGGGGTGTTGCGCGGCAGCATCCACATCTGACCCTCGCGCACGTGCACCGTACGCGGCCCCTCGGGGAGCATCAGGTTGATGTGCATGTTGCCCTTGACCTGGTAGAAGAACTCCTCGTACGGGTCGACGTGGAAGTCGGTGCGCTGGTTCGGGCCACCCACCACCATGACGATGAAGTCGTCACTGCCGGGCAGCATCTCCTTGTTGCCCACCGGCGGCTTGAGCAGGTGCTGGTTCTCCCCGATCCAGCCCTGGAAGCTGAACGGCTCGGCGATCTCACTCACGACTGACCTCCCGACGGAAGTAGGGCCACGGCCTGCATCTCGATCAGCAGGTGCGGGTGCGGGAGCTGGTGGACGGCCACCGTGGTCCGGGTCGGCCCGGTGGCGTCGAAGAACTCCGCCCACACCTCGTTGTAGCCACCGAAGTCATTCATGTTGACCAGGTAGCTGGTGACCTGCACCAGATCGGTCAGGTCAGCCCCGACCGACCGCAGCAGATCACGGACGTTCTCGATGACCGCCCGCGTCTGCGCCCGGATGTCCAGGTCCGTCGTGCCGAACTCGTCGACCGACACACCGGCGAAGGTGTTGTCCGGCCGCCGCGACGACGTACCCGAGACGAAGACGAACCCCCCGGCGACCTTGACGTGCGGGAACGCCCCCCGCGGCACCGCCTTGCCCGCGACGACGCGCGCGGTCATGCCGCCGCCTTCAGGGAAGCCGTGCCGAGCTTCTCGACAACGGCACGGATGTGAGCGCCGGGACGCAGCGGAACGGCAGCGGTGGCGGCGCCCGCGAGGAACACCCAGCCCTCGCGCAGCCGGACGCCGTGCCGGCCGGCGAGGCGGATGCCCTCGTCCAGCGCGCGCCGCGGGTCGCCGAGGATCGCCGCGGTCGAGCCGACCTGCGCCACCCGGCCGTCGATCTCCAGCAGCACACCGAGGTTGTCCAGGTCGTCCGGCACCGGCGACCACGGCCCGACCACGAACGCCGCGGCCGAGGTGTTGTCGGCGACGACGTCCGGCAGGGAGAAGGTGAAGTTGGCGTACCGGGAGTCGATCAGCTCGATCGCCGGGGCGACCGCGCGGACCGCGTCGGTGAACGCGCCGACCGGCTCGCCGGGCTCGGGCAGCCGGTCGAGCAGGAACGCCACCTCGGGCTCGACCCGGGGGTGGATGAAGTCGGCGACGTCGACCGTGCCGCCGTCGGGCACCCGCATCGCGTCGGTGAGCCGGCCCCAGATCACCTCGTCCACCCCGACCTGGGCCATCTTCGCCTTGCTGGTCAGCCCCATCTTCAGCCCGACCAGCCGCTCGCCCCGGTCGAGGCGGCGCTGCACCAGCGCGGTCTGCACCGCGTACGCGGCGTCCACGTCGAGGCCGGTCTCGGCGGCGAGCTGCGGGATCGCGCTGGCCGTGTCGGCCGCCGCCCCCAGCTTCTCGGCGATCCCCGTGATGTCCGGTCCGATCATGCGGTCCCCTCCTTGCTCGCGAGGTCCAGCGCCACGTCCACGATCATGTCCTCCTGGCCGCCGACCATCCGGCGCCGGCCCAGCTCGACGAGGATCGAGCGGACGTCCACGCCGTACTTCGCCGAGGCGCGCTCGGCGTGCCGCAGGAAGCTGGAGTAGACGCCGGCGTACCCGAGGGAGAGCGTCTCCCGGTCCACCTGGACCGGCCGGTCCTGGAGCGGGCGGACCACGTCGTCGGCCGCGTCCATCAGCGCGAACACGTCGCAGCCGTGCTTCCAGCCGTGCAGCTCGGCGACCGCGACGAACACCTCCAGCGGGGCGTTGCCCGCCCCGGCGCCCATGCCGGCCAGCGAGGCGTCCACCCGGACGGTCCGCCCGTGTGCGGCGTCCGGGCCGGCCGGGGTGGAGCCGAGGATCCGGCCGTGCTCGACCGCCACCACGCTGTTGGCGACGCCGAGCGACAGGTTGTGGTGGGCGTGGATGCCGATCTGCGTCTCCGGCTCCAGCACCTGCCGGTACGCGTCGATCCGCGCGGCCACGTCGGACATCAGCAGCCGGCCGCCGGAGTCGGTGACGTAGACGCAGTGCGCCCCGTACGACTCCATGAGCTTGGCCTGGGCGGCCAGCCCGGCCGGGTCGTTCATGTGCGACATCATCAGGAACCCGGAGACGTCCATGCCGTTCTCCCGGGCCCAGGAGATGTGCTGGGCGGAGATGTCCGCCTCGGTGCAGTGGGTGGCGATCCGCACGCTGGTCACCCCGAGCGCCTTGGCCGCCTTGAGGTCGGCGATGGTGCCGATGCCGGGCAGCAGCAGGGTGGTGAGCCTCGCGGTGGTCAGCACCTCGGCGGCGGCGGAGATCCAGTCGGCGTCGCCGGCCGCGCCGTGGCCGTAATTGACGCTGGAGCCGGCGAGGCCGTCGCCGTGCGCCACCTCGATCGCGGCCACCCCGGCCGCGTCCAGCGCCGCGGCGATGGTCCGCACCTGGTCCACGGTGTACCGGTGCGCGATGGCGTGCATGCCGTCCCGCAGCGTCACGTCCTGGATGTAGAGGTCCGTCATCGCGCGGCCACCTCCGTCGTGGTCGAGCCCAGCGCGACCAGCCGCTCCGCGGTACGCAGCGCGGCCGAGGTCATGATGTCCAGGTTCCCGGCGTACGCGGGCAGGTAGTGCCCGGCGCCGGAGACCTCCAGGAAGACCGAGACCTGGAGCCCGGTGAACGGCCGTCCCAGCGCCGGGACGTAGGTGTCGACCCGGTCGAACTGCACGTCCTGCTTGAGCCGGTAGCCCGGGACGTACTCCTGCACGGTGGCCACCATGTCGGCGACCGAGGCGGCGATCGCGGCGCGATCGGCGTCGGCGTCCGGGCAGAGGCAGTAGACGGTGTCCCGCATCAGCAGCGGCGGGTCGGCCGGGTTCAGCACGATGATCGCCTTGCCGCGGCCGGCGCCACCGACCACCTCGATGGCCCGGGCGGTGGTCTCGGTGAACTCGTCGATGTTGGCCCGGGTGCCCGGCCCCGCCGACTTCGAGGCGATCGAGGCGACGATCTCCCCGTACGCGACCGGGGTGACCCGGCCGACCGCGTGCACGATCGGCACGGTGGCCTGCCCGCCGCAGGTGACCATGTTCACGTTCGGCTCGTGCAGGTGCTCGTCCAGGTTGACCGGGGGCACCACGTACGGACCGATGGCGGCGGGCGTCAGGTCGACCACCGTCCGGCCGTGCGCCCGCAGCACCTCGTGGTGCCGCCGGTGCGCGCCGGCCGAGGTGGCGTCGAAGACCAGCTCGACGTCGGCGAACTCCGGCAGGGCGACCAGCCCGTCCACGCCCTCGGCGGTGGTCGCCACGCCGAGCCGGCGGGCCCGGGCCAGACCGTCCGACGCCGGGTCGATGCCGGCCATCGCCACCATCCGCAGCGACGTCGACAGCCGGAGCACCTTGATCATCAGGTCGGTGCCGATGTTGCCCGACCCGAGCACCGCCACCCCGACGCTCATCGCCCCTCCCTCGAGAAACAGGTCCGTACCGAGCCGAGCCCGGAGATCCGGGCCTCGTACGCCGCGCCGGGAGTGACCGGCACCATCGGGCCGAGCGCCCCGGAGAGCACCACGTCGCCGGCCTTCAGGGGGTCGCCGGCCCGGGCCATCGTCCCGGCCAGCCACTCCAGGGCGTGCAACGGGTTGCCGAGGCAGGCCGCCCCGGCCCCGACGGAGACCGGCTCCCCCGCGTGCTCCAGCACCATCCCGCAGAGCCGCAGGTCCACGTCGGCCAGCCGACGCGGCGCGGTGCCGAGCACGAAAAGCCCGCTGGACGCGTTGTCCGCGACGGTGTCCACGATGGAGATGTCCCAGGCGGCGATCCGCGAGTCGACGATCTCGATGGCCGGCAGCACGTGGTCCACCGCCCGGATCAGGTCCACACCGGTCACCCGCTCGTCGGGGAGGTCCGCGCCGAGCACGAAGGCGATCTCCGCCTCCACCCGGGGCTGGAGCAGCCGGCTCATCGGCACCTCGACCCCGTCCCCGACGGCCATGTCGTCGAAGAGCACCCCGAAGTCGGGCTGGAAGACGCCGAAGTTCTCCTGCACCGCCCGCGAGGTGAGGCCGATCTTCGCGCCCACCCGGCGGTGGCCCTTGCCGAGGCGCTGCCGGGTGTAGACCTGCTGCACCTGGTAGGCGGCCTCGATGTCGCCCTCGGGCAGCAGCCGGCCGCGCAGCGGCGGGCACGGCTTCTCCTCCTGCCGGGCGACGGCCAGTTCCCGGTTGGCGGCTTCGATGTCGACGGTCATGCCGGCTCCTCGCTTCCCTTTCTTGGGACGCCGGCCATTCTGCCCGGGGCGGTCACTCATGTGAGGTCCACGCAGACGTTGGTGAGTTCGGAGTAGAAGTCGAGCGAGTGCACGCCGCCCTCCCGGCCGATGCCCGACGCCTTCACCCCGCCGAAGGGGGTACGCAGGTCCCGCAGGAACCAGGTGTTCACCCAGACGATGCCGGCGTCCAGCCGGGACCCGGCCCGGTGCGCCCGGCCCACGTCCCGGGTCCAGACGGTCGCCGCCAGGCCGTAGTCGGTGCCGTTGGCCAGGGCGTACGCCTCGTCCTCGTCGTCGAAGGGGGCGACGTGGACCACCGGGCCGAAGATCTCCTCCCGGTTGGTCCGGGCGTCCGGCCCGAGCCCGGTCAGCACGGTCGGCTGCACGTACGCGCCACCGTCGCGGGCGTCGCCGAAGCGCGGCACGCCGCCGCCGGCGCGTACCTCGGCGCCCTCGGCGCGGGCCAGCTCGTAGTGGCCGAGCACCTTGTCCCGGTGGGGGTGCGAGATCAGCGGCATGTTCACCGTCGCCTCGTCGGCCGGCCAGCCGTACGCCAGCTCGTCGGCGCGCTTGGCCAGCCGCGCGGTGAACTCCTCGAAGACCGGTCGCTGCACGTAGATCCGTTCCGTGCAGAGGCACACCTGGCCGCCGTTGGTGAAGCTGGAGCGGACCGAGCCGGCCACTGCGGCGTCCAGGTCGGCGTCGGCGAAGACCAGGCCGGCGTTCTTGCCGCCCAGTTCGAAGGAGACCGCCTTCACGCCGTCGGCGGCGGCGCGCATGATGGCGCTGCCGGTGGCCGACTCGCCGGTGAAGGTGATCGCGTCGACGCCCGGGTGCCGGGTGAGGAACTCGCCGGCCGAGCCGGGGCCGAAGCCGTGCACCAGGTTGAACACCCCGTCCGGCACGCCCGCGGCGGCCATCACCTCGGCGAGCAGGGTGGCCGAGGCGGGGGTCTCCTCGCTGGGCTTCACGATCACCGCGTTGCCGCAGGCCAGTGCGGGGGCGACCTTCCAGGTGAGGAGGAGCAGCGGCAGGTTCCACGGCACGATCACCGCGACCACGCCGACCGGCTTGCGGACCGCGTAGTTGAGCGCCCGGCCGCCGGTCGGGGTGACCGTGGTGAACGACTCGGTCGGCGCGGTCGCCACGATCTCGGCGAACGCCCGGAAGTTGGCCGCGCCGCGCGGGATGTCCAGCGTGCGGGCCTGGGAGATGGCCTTGCCGGTGTCCGCGACCTCGGCGGCGACCAGATCGTCGAAGCGGCGCTCCAACTCGTCGGCGACCCGGCGCAGCACCTCGGCGCGCTCCCGCTCACCCATCCGGCCCCACGGCCCGCGCAGCGCCGCCCGGGCGGCGGCCACCGCGTCGTCCACGAGGGACGACGAAGCCTCGACCACCTCGAAGACCGGTTCGCCGGTGACCGGGCTGCGCTTGGTGAACCTCGGTCCGGTGTCGACGAAGGAGCCGCCGACGAAGTTGCGCAGCAGGCCGGGCCCGTCCGGCGCGTGCCCGGCCATCAGCCGGGGATCCCAGAGCGTCACCGCCGCCGTCCCTTCCCGAACGCCACCGCCGCGCCGGCCAGCGCCGCGACCGCCCCGGCCGCCAACGCGCCCACCACCCGGTACTGCCGGCGCACCCGGCGGCGCACCTCGGCGTACGGGGTGGTGGAGAAGGAGACCAGCTCGTACTGCGACACGTACCGGCCGGGCAGGGCGCGCTCCAAGGCGTGCTCGATCTTCTTGCGGGTCTGGAACACCGGCGAGGCGACCTTGTCCCGCATCTCCACGAAGTTGGTCAGCGCCATCCGGGCGATCGCCTCGGCGTTGGCCTGGCGGCGGTGCTGGAACAGCGGCAGCGCCGACGCCCAGTGGTCGCCGCACTCGTCCAGGCAGCGGTCCAGCTCGACCACGTCCTCGAACGCGCAGTTCGCGCCCTGGCCGTAGAACGGCACGATGGCGTGCGCCGCGTCGCCGAGCAGGCCCACCTTCCCGTCCACCTGCCACGGGGTGCAGCGCACCGTGCCGAGCACGCCGACCGGGTTGTGCTGGTAGTCGTCGACCAGGTTCGGGGCGAGCGGCACCAGGTCGGGGTAGTGGGTGGCGAAGTACCTCTCGATGGCGGCCGGGCTGCCCAGCGAGGCGAAGCTGTGCGTGCCGTGGGTCGGCCAGAAGAGCGTGCAGGTGAAGGAGCGGTCCGGGTTGGGCAGCGCGATCATCATCGAGGTGCCGCGCGGCCAGATGTGCAGCGCGCCCGGGTCGAGGGCGAACTCGCCGCCGATCGGCGGGATGGTGAGTTCCTTGTAGCCGTAGTCGAGGAAGTCGAGGCTCTCGGTCAGCACCCCGTACGCGAGGAGCTGCCCGCGCACGGCGGAGCCGGCGCCGTCGGCGCCGAGGACCACCGACGCGGTCTCGCTGACCTTGCCCTGCGGGGTCTCGAAGGTCATCTCGCCGGTGGTCGGGTCGAGGCCGACCAGCCGGTGGTCGAAGGCGATCCGCACCCCCGGCAGCGCGGCGGCGGCGGTCAGCAGCGCGTTGTTCAGCGCGCCCCGGCTGATCGAGTTGATCGCCCGGTCCCCGGAGACGCTGTACGACTGGAACTGCGGCTCCCCCTCGACCGGGTGGATCATCCGCCCGCGCATCGGCAGCGCGTCCGCCATCACCTGCTCGTCCAGTCCGATCCGGCGCAGCGCGCCCAGGCCGCGCTCGGAGAGCGCCAGGTTGATCGAGCGCCCCCGCTCGACCGTCCCGGTACGCGGGTCCGGCCGGCGCTCGTACAGGGCCACCGGGTAGCCGCGCCGGGCCAGGAAGCAGGCCAGCAGGCAGCCGGCCAGCCCGGCGCCGACCACCGCGATCTCGTCCCGTTCCGTCATCGGCCCTCCTCCGAAACCGTCGCGGCCAGCGCGTCGGCGACCCGCCAGCAGTCGTGGTACGTCGAGTAGAGCGGCACCGGGGCGAACCGGACGATGTCCGGCTCCCGGGCGTCGGCGATCACCCCGTGCTCGTGCCGCAGCCGCTTGGTCAGCTCGTTGGCGCTGCCGACCCCGATCCGGACGGAGAGCTGGCAGCCCCGGCGGGCGGGGTCGCGCGGGGTGACCACGGTCAGCGGCCGGTCGGCGGTCACCGCGTCGAGCAGCCGCTCCAGGTAGCCGGTGAGCCGCAGGCTGCGCTCCCGCAGCGCCGGCATGCCGACCGCGTCGAACAGCTCCAGCGAGGTACGCACCGGGCCCATCGCGAAGATCGGCGGATTGGAGATCTGCCACGCCTCGACGGTGGCCGGCGGCCGGGAGACCGGGGTCATCTCGAACCGGGTGGCGGCCTCGGTGCTCCACCAGCCCTCGAAGCGGGGCAGCGCCGGGTCGCCGAGGTGTCGCTCGTGGACGAAGACGCCGGCCAGGGCGCCCGGCCCGGAGTTCAGGTACTTGTAGGAGCACCAGGCGGCGAAGTCCACGCCCCAGTCGTGCAGGGCGAGGGGGACGTTGCCGACCGCGTGCGCCAGGTCCCAGCCGACCACCGCCCCGGCGGCCCGCCCGGCGGCGGTGATCGCCGGGATGTCCATCAGCTCGCCGGTCAGGTAGTTGACCCCGCCGAGCAGCAGCAGCGCCACGGTGTGCCCCTCGGCGGCCAGGAAGTCGAGGACGTCCTGGGTACGCAGGGTGTCCTCGCCCGGGCGCGGCTTCAGCCGGACCACCGCGGCGTCCGGATCCAGGCCGTGGAACCGGGCCTGGCTGCGCACCGCGTAGCTGTCGGACGGGAAGGCGCTGTCCTCGATGACGATCCGGGTCCGCTCGCCCGCCGGCCGGTAGAAGCTCACCATCAGCAGGTGCAGGTTGACCGTGAGCGAGTTCATCACCACGGTCTCCGCGGGAAGCGCGCCGACCAGCCGCGCGGCCGGCGCGGTCAACAGCTCGTGGTACGGCAGCCAGGGCCGGTCCGCCTCCAGGTGCCCCTCCACGCCCAGCCGACGCCAGGCGTCCAGGTCGGCGAGGAGCTCGTCCCGGGTTGCCCGGGGTTGCAGGCCCAGCGAGTTGCCGGCCAGGTACGCCACCTCGGGGTAGCGCCCGCCCTCGGCCGGCGGCACGTGGAACAGGTGCCGGTGCCCCGGGTCGGCGGCGTCGAGGCTGCGGGCTTCTTCTTCGGTGTGCATGTCGCGTTCTCCGGTCACATCGCGGTCCGGGCCGACCACAGCTCGGGGAAGACCACCCGGGCCATGCTGCGCTGCAACCAGGCCAGCCCGGCGGAGCCGCCGCTGCCGACCTTGGCGCCCATGGTCCGCTGCACCGCCTTGATGTGGTGCCAGCGCCAGTCGCCGAACCGCTCGGCCACCTCGGTCAGCGCCTCGCCCAGCAGCCGCAGGTGGTTGTCCGGGCCGCCGTCGGCGTAGACGCGCACCCAGGCGGCCTCCACCGCGGGGTGCGGCTCGTGCTCGGTCGCCACGTCCCGGTCCAGCAGCTCGGCCGGCAGGTCGAAGCCGCGCCGGCCGAGCAGGGCGACCACGTCGTCCCAGAGGCTGGGCGCGGCGAGGGCGGCGGTCAGCTCGGCGTACACCTCGGTCTGCCGGCGGAACGGGCGGATCAGCGCCGGGTCGCGCAGACCGAGCAGGAACTCCAGGTGGCGGTACATCGCGGACTGGAAGCCGGAGCCCTCGCCGAGCATGTTCCGGAAGCGGTTGAAGTCGGCCGGGGTCATCCAGCGCAGCCCCTGCCAGGCGGCGTTGAGCCCCTCGAGGTGCAGCGCGGCGCGGCGCAGCGCGGGCAGCGCCTCCCAGATCCGGTTCGCCCGCAGCTCCCGCTGGGCGTGCCGCAGCTCGTGGCAGGTCAGCCCGAAGTACAGCTCCATGATCTGGCTGACCATCAGGAAGGACATCTCGCCGGGGTCGTCGCTGAGCGGCTGCTGGAGCTGGTGCAGCGTGCTCGCCCGGACGTACGCGTCGTAGGGCACCCGCTCGGCGAAGTCCAGGGTCGGTTCGCCGCCGTTGCGCGCCGCCCGGGCCGCCCGCTGCTGGGCGGTCGCCGGGCGTACCGCCGTGGTCTGTTCCACCGTCATCTCCCTCCGAACCCGGGGTAGACGACATGATGCCGCTGGTGGATCCGCAGATGGAATGCCTCTTCAACGGCGGTACGGTGGTCTCACCTGCCGCTCCGAAGGCTTCTCCTGGGCTTCACTTCACGGAAGAAAGGTCACCGCGTGGACGACATGGACTGGGCGCTGCTGCGGGAACTCCAGGCCGACGCCCGGCTCTCGTACAGCGAGTTGTCCCGCCGGGTGCACCTGTCGCCGCCGGCGGTGGCCGAGCGGGTCCGCCGGCTGGAGGAGTCCGGGGTGATCACCGGCTACCACGCGCACGTGGACCTGACCCGGGCCGGGCGGACCGTGCTCGCGCTGATCCGGATGTCCTGCTACGGCTCGCGCTGCATCCTCAACGACCCGGAGGTGGCGGGCTGGCCGGAGATCATGGAGATCCACCGGATCACCGGGGACGCGTGCAGCATGCTCAAGGTGGCGGCCGGGTCGATGGGCGAGTTCGAGCAGGTCATCGACCGGCTCGCCCCGTACGGCCAGCCGTCCAGCACGATGGTCCTCTCCACCCCGCTGGACTGGCACCCGGTCACCCCGCTCCCGCCCGCCGGTCCGCCCGCCGCCGGCCGCCGCCGCTGAGGGCCCCGGTCAACGCCTGCCGTGGAGCACGGGCCCCCTGTTAACACCCCGCCCCACCGGGAACCCAGCGCCACTGCCCGTCAGCAGGATTCCGGTGCGCCCGCACCGGAAGGGGGGAATCATGCGAGGGCTCGTGGCACGTCGCGCCCTGTCGGCCGTCCTGAGCGTGCTCGGACTGGTCGCGGCGTTCGTCCTGATGACCGTCAGCCCGGCGCGGGCCGGGGAGAACGTCTTCGTCGAGGTGACGCCGAATCCGGCGCAGGCCGGCACCCGGGTGAGCATCCGGGCCAACTGCGACAACGCGAACAACCGGCAGGCCGAGGTGAACTCGGAAGCCTTCGGGCGGGTCATGCTCCGCCCGGACAACGGCTTCCTCACCGGGGCGGTGACCATCCCGGCCAACAAGCAGGCCGGGGACTTCCCGGTCGACCTGCGCTGCTCCAACGGCAACACGGCCCAGACCGTGCTCACCGTGCTGAACATGGCCTCGCCCAGCAAGGGCCCGGCCACCGGCGGCGGGGGCACCGCGGGCGGCCGGGGCGCCGGTTCGCTGCTGCTGGTCGGCGGGCTCGTCGCGGTGGCGGTGGTGGCCGGCGTGAGCGCCCGTCGCAGGACCGGGTCGCGCTTCTGACGAGGTGCGGCCATGGCCCGCCAACCGACCCGAGCCGGCCGGCAGCCGGACGCCCGGGACGACGACCGGACAACGCGGATCAAGGGCGACGGTCGCACCGCGCCGATCCGACGGGACGCCCCGGCGCCCCGCATCCACGGCGACGGCCGCACGTCCCGGATCCACGATCCCTGTCGCACCGCGCCGACCCGGCGGGACACCCCGGCGACGCGGATCCACGGCGACGGCCGCACCAGCCGGATCCACCGGGGCGACGCGCGGCGCACCGCCCCGGCGCGCGGTGTCGGCCGGGTGCCGGGACCCAGGGGCGGCGGCAGCAACCGGAGCCCGGTCCGGCACACCCGGTCCGGCGGTTCCGCCGGCGCCCGGCTGCGTACCTCGCTCCGGCTGGTGACCGCGGCGGCCCGTCGGTTCGCCCGCGCCGCCGGCCACGCCTCCAGCGCGAGCGTCGCCACCACCGACGCCCCGGACCGCCCGGTCGCGGTCCGGCCCACCACGGCCGCCGGCCGCTGGCGGTACGCCGCCCACCGCGGCCCGGGCGCACCGGTGCTGGTGGTGGCGACGCTGATGGTGCTGATCGTGGCCATGCTCGGGGTGGAACGGGCGACCGGGGTCAGCGTGCTGCCCGACCGGCTGTTCGCCGGGCTGCAGCCGCCGCCGAGGAAGTTCCCGGTGCTGCCGGCGAGCGCGCCGACGGACATCTCGATCGCCAAGGTCGGCCTGCGGGCACCGGTGCACCGGGTGGGCCTGGCCCCTGACGGCACCATCGCGGTGCCCGAGCTCGACAAGGCCGGCGAGGCCGGCTGGTACGACCAGGGACCCACCCCCGGGCAGTACGGCCCGGCGGTGATCGTCGGCCATGTCGACACCACCACCGGCCCGGCGGTCTTCCACGACCTCAAGAAACTCGACGACGGTGATCAGGTCGAGGTGACCCGGGAGGACCACTCGGTGGCGATCTTCGAGGTCACCTCGGTGCAGCGGTACGGCAAGGAGAAGCTGCCGGTGGACGAGATCTACGGCGACTTCAGCCGGCCGAACCTGCGGCTGATCACCTGCGGCGGCCGGTGGGTGGGTGGCGAGACCGGGTACGCGGACAACCTCGTGGTGTACGCGTCGCTGGTGAAGGCGCGCGACGGGTGAACGGCCGGTCAGGCCGCCTCGGGCTCCGGCTCGCGCAGGTCGAGCCAGTCCGCCCAGCGCGGGTCCGGCGCCCGGTGGCCGAGCACCCGCCACGCGTTGCCCTTGGGGGCGGCGGGCAGGTTGTGCAGCCGCCAGCCGAGCTCGGCCGGTGTCTTGTCGCCCTTGGTGTGGTTGCAGCGGGCGCAGGCGGCCACCACGTTCTCCCAGGCGTGCCGGCCGCCCCGGCTGCGCGGGAAGACGTGGTCGATGGTCTCGGCCGGCCCGCGGCAGTAGGCGCAGCGCCAGCCGTCCCGGGCGAAGATCGCCCGGCGGGAGAGCCCGACGTGGGTCCGGTACGGCACCCGGACGTAGCGGGTCAGCCGGACCACCGAGGGGACCGGCAACGCGTTGCGCGCACTGTGCAGGACGCCGTCGCCGTCGGCGACACAGACGGCCTTGGCGGAGAGCACGAGAATCGCGGCACGACGCACCGACACGACACACAGCGGCTCGTAGGTGGCGTTGAGAACGAGTGCACCGGAGCCCACCGTGGGTCGTATGTCAGGCATCGCGCATCACCCTCCCGGTCCAGCCGCTCCCGCCGCTGTCGCGTCGACGCCCGCCCCGCGGGCAGCGGGGAACGACACCGACGCCGGCCGGATCACCGACGTCCGTTGCGCCAATCGTCCCTGATCGCGCCCCGGATTGCACGCACTAATCCTGGGTACCTCATGAAGCTTTTTCCGGCCGTGGCATGATGACCGGTTCCGCCCGGGATGATCACCGGTCGACCGGTCCGTGGCCGGACGGTGGGTCAGCAGCCGACGCCCAGCCGCCTTGCGGTACGAAAGCAGGGTGAGTAGTGCTGCCAACCTGATGCTCCACGTCCTGACCGCCGAGAGCCCGAGCCCGGCCCCGTCCGCCGACTGCCGCACCGACACCTGGTGCAAGAACGTCTACGAGATCACGGGATCGGCCTGGTTCGCCGAGGGCAGCTACTGGATCATCCTCAAGCCGCTGCGGATCATCCTGATCCTGCTGCTCGCGTACGTCGCCCGCTGGGCGCTGCACCGGACGATCAACCGGCTGGTCCGCACCACCACCGAAGGCGCGGTGCCCACCATGCTGAGGCCGCTGCGGGAGCGGATCCCCAGCGCCTCGCTCGACCCGGAGCAGTTCGTGCCCGAACGCCGCCGGCAGCGCGCCGAGGCGATCGGCTCGGTGCTGCGCAGCATGGTCACCGCGTTCATCTTCGGCATCGCGCTGCTGATGGTGCTCAAGGAGTTCAGCTTCGACCTGGCTCCGCTGCTGGCCAGCGCCGGCATCGCCGGCGTGGCGCTCGGCTTCGGGGCGCAGAGCCTGGTCAAGGACCTGATCGCCGGCCTGTTCATGCTGATCGAGGACCAGTACGGCGTCGGCGACACCGTCGACCTGGGCGAGGCGACCGGGGTGGTCGAGGCGGTGGGCCTGCGGGTCACCACGGTCCGGGACGGCCGCGGCGTGCTCTGGTACATCCGCAACGGCGAGATCATCCGGGTCGGGAACAAGAGCCAGGGCTGGGCGCTGGTGGTGGTCGACCTGCCGATCGGCTTCGCCGGCACCGAGGAGGCCACCGCGGTGCTGCGGACGGCGGCGGCCTCGGTGGCGATGGACCCGGAGCTGGCGCCACAGATCGTGGAGGAGCCGGACGTGCTCGGCGTCGAACAGATCACGGTGGACGGCGCGGTGATCCGTACGGTGGTCAAGACGACCGCCGACGGGCAGTTCGCGGTCGGCCGCGAGCTGCGCCGCCGGCTGGCCGAGGCGCTGGAGAACTCCGGCATCACCGCGCGGATCGCGGCGGCGCGGCTCTACCCCGGGGTGCCGACCCGCGCTCCGGCGCCGGGCGAGACGGGCACCGGCGGCGCCACCTGACCGTCACCACTCGTCGTTCACTCGGACGATTTCAGGGGTCGCGCATCGCGCGGCCCCTCGGGTATCGTCCGTTCGTTCAGTCGGAGATGCGACGATCAATCCGTTCGCCCTAGCCAGCTCTCAGACGATCGGGCAGAATCCGGTGAACACGCTCCCGGTGGGAGCGTGCTCGTGTCCTCGCTGATCCTCAGATCTGACGACGGTCCCCGGCCGGGCCATCACGAGTGGCCGTAACCGAGGACAATGGAGGCGACGGTGTCCGACGAGCGACCCGCCCCGGAAGGCCCCGCCACCTTTCGCGACGTGTTCGGTCAGTCCGAGTTCCGCGCCCTCTTCGCGGCCAACGCCCTGTCCTGGGTCGGCGACTACGTCGCCAAGGCGGCCGTCACGGTGCTGGTCTACCAGCAGACCGACTCGGTGGCGCTCTCCGCGGCGGCGTTCGCGGTCAGCTACCTGCCCTGGTTGATCGGTGGCCCGCTGCTCGCCGCGCTCGCCGAACGGCACCGCTACCGGGAGGTCATGGCGGCCTGCGACCTGGTCCGGATGGCGCTGATGGTGCTGGTCGCGGTGCCCGGGATGCCGCCCTGGGCGATCCTCGCCCTGATCTTCGCCGCCACGCTGGCCAATCCGCCCAGCCAGGCGGCCCGCTCCGCGGTGTCCCCCCAGATCCTCGACGGCGACCGGCTGGTGGTCGGCCTGTCCGTCCTGGCGAGCGCCGGCCAGGCCGCCCAGGTCGTCGGCTACCTGATCGGCGCCGCGATCGCCGCGGTCAGCCCGGCCGCCGCCCTGCTGATCAACGCGGCCACCTTCGCGGCGTCCGCCGCCCTGGTCCGGTTCGGCCTGCGGGACCGGCCACCCGCGATGACCGAGGCCCACCGCAGCCACCTGCTGCGGGAGACCGGCCAGGGCTTCCAGATCGTCTTCGGGCAGCGGGTGCTACGGGCCATCGCCGTACTGGTGTTCAGCTCGTCGCTCTTCTCCATCGTGCCGGAGGGCCTCGCCGCCGCGTGGGCCGCCGAGCGCAGCCACGGCCTCGACAGCGGCGCCGCCCAGGCGATCATCATGGCCGCGAACCCGGTCGGCTACGTGCTGGGCGGGTTGCTGGTCGGCCGGCTGGTGGCCCCGGCCCGGCGGCTGGCGCTGATGCGTCCGCTGGCGGTCCTCGCCCCGGCGGTGCTCGTCCCCGCGCTGCTCGACCCGTCGCCGCTCGTGGTGGCGCTCCTCGCTGCGGCGTGCGGATTCGCCGTCGCGGGGCTGGTCCCGGTCGCGAACGGCCTCTTCGTCCGCGCCCTGCCCGACGGCTACCGCGCCCGGGCGTTCGGCGTGATGGCCAGCGGTACGCAGGTCATCCAGGGCGGTGCCGTGCTGGCCACCGGGGCGCTCGCCGAGCACTTCACCATCCCCAGGGTGGTCGGCGTGTGGAGCGCGGCCGGCGTCGTGCTGATGCTGGTGGCGGCGCTCACCTGGCCACGCCGGGAGACGGTGGACGCGGCCGTCGAGGCCGCGGAGAAGGCCAACTCGACGGCGGCCGCCGCGGCCGAACCCCGACCGCACCTGGCGGGCCGGGGCGCGGCTCCGGCGACCGCCGGGGAGCGGTCCGGTGACCGCAACCGCCGCCGGCACGCGGTGACCTGACCCGGATGCTGGCCGGCCGGTGGGCGCGAGTCGCCCGCCGCCCGCACCTGGCAGGATGGAACGGTGAATTCCCCAGGCGAGTCGATGACCCTCTTCGAGGCGGTCGGCGGCGAACCCACCTTCCGCAAGCTGGTGGACGAGTTCTACGCCGGCGTCGCCACCGACCCGCTGCTGCGGCCGATGTACCCGGAGGAGGACCTCGGCCCGGCGGCCGACCGGCTGACCCTCTTCCTCATGCAGTACTGGGGTGGCCCGCACACCTACTCCGACCAGCGCGGCCACCCGCGACTGCGGATGCGGCACGCGCCGTTCCGGATCGGGGCGGCCGAGCGGGACGCCTGGCTGCACCACATGCGGCGGGCGGTGGACCGGTTGGACCTGCCGCCGGAGATCGCCGGCGCGCTCTGGGACTACCTGGAGCGGGCCGCGTACTTCATGGTGAACGTGATGGAGGACCCGGCCGCCGGGGCCTGACCGCGACCCGCCACCGCGCCGCCGGGGGCCGTGGCCCCCGGGCGGCCGGGCGGCGACTCAGAGCAGGGCGCCCTCGTCGTGCAGCCAGTCCACGAAGGTGGTGGCCACCGCGGCCCCGCAGTCGAGCATCTCGACCAGCAACGCGTCGTGGGCGCCGGCGCCGAGCGGGACCTGGAGCTCCGCGTAGATCGGGAGCTGGCCGCGCTCGGTCGGGTCGCCGATGTACGCCTTGCAGAACCGTCGGGTGTGGTTCCACTCGTTGACCACGCGGTAGGCCCGGTCCGCCCAGTCCGGCGGCACCGTCGCGTGCGGCCGGGCGCGCATCACCAGGATCTCGTCCTCCGGCCCTTCGAGGGTGACCAGCACGGCGTGCCGCTCCCACATCGCCAGCAGGTTGCCGTCGCCGTCGGCCAGGTAGCGCACGTCGAGCAGGTCGAGCGCGTCGCAGACCCGGCGGAGGGTGACCGGGCCGACGGTGGCCGGCATCTCCGGCGTCACCGGCCGCTCGGCGGCGGTGTCGTCCCCCGGCTGGCGGGGGGTCGGTGGTCCGACCCGGACGGCGTCATCCACTGTGATCCCGCTTCGAGTTTCCGGATCGCCGCCAACGGCGGGACCTGGGCGCCATGACCACCACGGCATCGCTCGCGCACCTCACTCCCCAGCGGATCCAGCCGCCTACGGTGCGTTGGATCCGAGGATGGACGGTACCCGGACAGCCGGGATGAGGCATCCCCCCAACGGACGCCCCAAGCCGGAAGAATGAATGGGGGTCAGCCGTTCGGACGACCAGTTGCGGGCGTAAGGCTGAGTTCGGAAACCTTCCGCGACCACGCCGCCCCATACGGTCCGACCAGACCGACCCAACGGCCGGCGACCCTCACCTGGACGTCGCCGGTGCCGAGGAAGCCCATCCGGACCAGCCCCTGCACGAGCCGCTGCCGGACCTCCACCGGGGCGTCCGGCGCGTCGTCGGGGGTGACCACCACCGCGACGTGGTCCAGCAGCGCGTCGCGCAGCGCCCGCTGCCCCACCGCGCGGCCCGCCACGCCGTGCGTGGCCGCCTCGCGCAGGGCCCCGGCCGCCGCGGCGGCGATCCGGCGGACGTCCTCGGCGGGCAGCGCCTCCACCGCCCGGCTGGCGGCCGGGGGCAGCGGCCAACGCCAGCCGTCGTCCCGGCGCCGGGGCAGCGCCGCGCCGCCCGCCTCCAACTCGGCCAGCAGCTCCGCCGCCGCCACCGTGACGTCGCCCGGCGCCACCCCGGCGACCGTCCGGACCGCCAGGACGTCCCACGGCAGCCGGGCCCAGAGGGCGGTACGCCCCGCGCCCGGCACCGGCCGGAGCCGGACCAGGGTGGCCGGGTCCAGCCGGACCAGCCGGGCCAGGAACGCCCCCGCGTCGGCCACCCCGGCCAGCCCGTGCCCCGCCCCCGGCGCGCTCACGGCGTCAGACCGGGGGCGTAGCGGAGCAGGAAGGCCCGCTCGTCGGCGGAGATCCGGCGGGGCCGCTGCGCGGCCAGGTCGAACGGGACCAGCACCGAGCGGGCGGTGCTGGCCAGCACGTCGCCGTCGTACAGCTCGTAGGCGACCGTGAACGAGGCGGCCCTGAGCTGCTCCACCCACAGCTCGATCCGCACCGTCGGGGCCGCCTCCGCGCTGGCCCGGCCCAGCGAGTAGTCGACCGGGCGCAGGTAGTCGACCTCGTGCCGGCGGATGACGACCCCGTCGGCGAACGAGCCCACCCCCCACGCCCGGCCGCCGGCGAACATCATCGCCACCCGCGCCTCCTCGTAGAGGGTGAGGAAGCGGGCGTTGTTGATGTGGCCGTACGCGTCCAGGTCGGACCAGCGCAGCGTGCAGTGGTAGATGAACTTGTCAGTCACGGGTGAGCTTGCGGTACGTCACCCGGTGCGGACGCGCGGCCTCGGCGCCGAGCCGGTCGATCTTGTTCTTCTCGTACGCCTCGAAGTTGCCCTCGAACCAGAACCACCTGGCCGGGTTCTGGTCGTCGCCCTCCCAGGCCAGGATGTGCGTGGCGACCCGGTCGAGGAACATCCGGTCGTGGGAGATGACCACGGCGCAGCCGGGGAACTCCAGCAGCGCATTCTCCAGGCTGCCCAGGGTCTCCACGTCGAGGTCGTTGGTCGGCTCGTCGAGCAGGATCACGTTGCCGCCGATCTTCAGGGTCAGCGCCAGGTTGAGCCGGTTCCGCTCGCCACCGGAGAGCACCTTGGTCGGCTTCTGCTGGTCCGGCCCCTTGAACCCGAACGCGGCGATGTACGCCCGCGACGGCATCTCGACCTTGCCGACGAGGAGGTGGTCCAGCCCGTCGGAGACCGTCTCCCAGACCGTCTTGTCGCCGGCCAGACCGGCCCGGCTCTGGTCGACGTACGACAGCGACACCGTCTCGCCGACCCGGACCGAGCCGGAGGTCGGCTCCTCCAGCCCGACGATGGTCTTGAACAGGGTGGTCTTGCCGACGCCGTTCGGGCCGATCACGCCGACGATGCCGTTGCGCGGCAGCGAGAAGCTGAGGCCGTCGATCAGCACCCGGTCGCCGAAGGCCTTGGTCAGGTGGTTGACCTCGATGACCGTGCTGCCCAGGCGCGGGCCCGGCGGGATCTGGATCTCCTCGAAGTCGAGCTTGCGGGTCTGCTCCGCCGCGGTGGCCATCTCCTCGTACCGGTCGAGCCGGGCCTTGGACTTGGTCTGCCGCGCCTTGGCGTTGGAGCGGACCCACTCCAGCTCCTCGTCGAGGCGCTTCTTCATCTTGGCGTCGCGGCGTCCCTCGACGGCCATCCGGGCCGCCTTCTTCTCCAGGTACGTGGAGTAGTTGCCCTCGTAGCCGATGGCCCGACCGCGGTCCAGCTCGAGGATCCAGCCGGCCACGTTGTCGAGGAAGTACCGGTCGTGGGTGATCGCGATGACCGTGCCGGCGTACTTGGCCAGGTGCTGCTCCAGCCACTGCACGCTCTCCGCGTCCAGGTGGTTGGTGGGCTCGTCGAGCAGCAGCAGGTCCGGCGCCTCCAGCAGCAGCTTGCACAGCGCCACCCGGCGGCGCTCGCCGCCGGAGAGCTTGACGACGTCGGCGTCCGGCGGCGGGCAGCGCAGCGCGTCCATGGCGAGCTCGAGCTTCGAATCGATGTCCCAGGCGTCGGCGTGGTCCAGCTCCTCCTGGAGCCGGCCCATCTCCTCCATCAGCTCGTCGGAGTAGTCCGTCGCCATCTGCTCGGCGATCTTGTTGAACCGCTCCAGCTTGGCCTTGGTCTCGGCGACCGCCTCCTCGATGTTGCCGAGGACGGTCTTGGCGTCGTTCAGCGGCGGCTCCTGCGCCAGCATGCCGACGGTGTAGCCGGGCATCAGCCGGGCCTCGCCGTTGCTCGGCTGGTCCCAGCCTGCCATGATCTTGAGGAGGCTGGACTTACCGGCGCCGTTCGGACCGACCACACCGATCTTGGCCCCCGGCAGGAAGTTCAGCGTCACGTTGTCGAGCACGACCTTGTCGCCGTGCGCCTTGCGCGCCTTTTCCAGGACGTAGATGAACTGGGCCACGGTGCGGGCTACCTCCGTCGGTTGCGATCGCGAGCTTGCTCAGGGCGCGGGCGCGGGCCCGGACTTCCGCCCGCCGCCGCCGGCCGGGGCCGGCCACGCGCACGCCATCGTCAATCCTGACAGGTACGTCCCGCTCCGCCCACATCACCCCGCCCGGCGGCACGGACGCGTGGCGGCCGGACCCGGCTGTCGGCAAGATCACGATGACGGGTTCGGTGGTTCTGGGACGGGTAGGAAACTCAGGCACGGGGGAACAGACGCCGCAGCTACGCTCAGTACGCTCATCGCGGTGGACCCGACAGCACCCGGAGGTGGCCGATCGTGACCGTCCGTAGCTCCTTTGTCGTAGTGGCGAACCGACTGCCGGTCGACGAGGTGAGCACACCCGAGGGGCGGCAGTGGCGGCGCAGCCCGGGCGGGCTGGTGACCGCGCTGCATCCGGTCCTCGCCGAGCACCAGGGCACCTGGGTGGGGTGGGCGGGCGGCACCGGCGCCGCGCCGGAGCCGTTCGACCTGGAGGGCATCCGGCTGCACCCGGTGCCGCTGAGCGCCGAGGAGCTGGAGCGCTACTACGAGGGGCAGTCCAACGCCACGATCTGGCCGCTCTACCACGACGCGGTCGAGACGCCGGCCTACAAGCGCCGCTGGCGCGAGGCGTACCGCCTGGTCAACGCCCGGTTCGCGGAGGCCGCTGCGGACGTGGCGGCCGAGGGCGCGACGGTCTGGGTGCAGGACTACCAGCTCCAGCTGGTCCCGGCGATGCTCCGCGAGCTGCGGCCGGACCTGCGGATCGGGTTCTTCCTGCACATCCCGTTCCCGCCGATCGAGCTGTTCATGCAGATGCCGTTCCGCACCGAGATCCTGCGCGGGCTGCTCGGCGCCGACCTGGTCGGCTTCCAGCAGCGGCTGGCCGCGCAGAACTTCGTCCGGCTGGCCCGCCACCTGCTCGGCCTGCGATACGAGGGGCAGATGATCCAGGTCGACGGCCGGCAGGTGAAGGCCGGCGCGTTCCCCATCTCCATCGACACCAAGGAGATGGAGCGGATGGCCGCCGACCCGGCGATCCAGGCGCGGGCCAAGCAGATCCGCGAGGAGCTGGGCAACCCGAAGACGATCATCCTCGGGGTCGATAGGCTGGACTACACGAAGGGCATCGAGCTCCGGCTGAAGGCCTTCCGGGAACTCCTCGCTGACGGAAAGTTGACAGTTCCCGACGCGGTTATGGTGCAGGTCGCTACGCCGAGCCGCGAGCGTGTGGAGCACTACCAGGCACTTCGAGTGAAGGTGGAACGCGAGGTCGGCCGGATTAATGGTGAATTTGGACGGGTCGGCGTGCCGGCGGTGCATTATCTGCATCAGTCGTACAGTCGCTCCGAACTGGCCGCGATGTACGTCGCGGCCGACGTGATGATGGTGACCCCGCTGCGAGACGGAATGAATCTGGTGGCCAAGGAGTACGTCGCATCGCGCGCCGACCAGGGCGGCGCGCTCGTGCTCAGTGAGTTCGCCGGCGCCGCGACAGAGCTGCGCCAGGCATTTTTGTGCAACCCGCACGACCCCGACGCGGTGAAGGACGCGCTGTTGCGCGCCGTGCACGTCGAGCGGCCCGAGGCGCGTCGCCGCATGCGGGTCATGCAGCGCCACCTGCGCACCCACGACGTGGGGCACTGGGCCAAGTCCTTCCTCACCGAACTCGGCGTGCCCGATGCGGAGGCTGCGTGAACTCGCCCGCCACCACCACCCCGTCCGGCGGGGTGCTGGACCCCGAGCTGCGCGCCGCCATCGGCCGGATCGCCCGCGTCCCGCAGCTCCTGGTCGCCTGCGACTACGACGGCACCCTGGCCCCGATCGTCGAGGACCCGAGCAAGGCCGTACCGCTGCCCGAGTCGGTGGCCGCGGTGCGCGCGCTGGCCTCGCTGCCGCAGACCACCGTCGCGGTGGTGTCCGGCCGTGCGCTGCGCGACCTGGCCGCGCTCTCCCGGCTGCCCAGCGAGGTCCACCTGGTCGGCAGCCACGGCTCCGAGTTCGACATCGGCTTCGTCGAGCGGCTCTCCCCCGAGCTGATCGCGACCCGGACCCGGCTGCGCGACGCGCTGCGCGAGATCGCCGCGGCCCACCCCGGCGTACGGCTGGAGCGCAAGCCGGCCAGCGTCGCGGTGCACACCCGTGGGGTGGACCCGCAGGTCGCCGCGTCCGCCGTCGAGGCGGTCCGCAGCGGCCCGGCGCTCTGGGACGACGTGACGGTCACCCAGGGCAAGGAGGTCATCGAGCTGTCGGTGGTCGCCACCCACAAGGGCACCGCCGTGGACCAGCTCCGCACCCAGCTCGCCGCCAGCGCGGTGCTCTTCATCGGCGACGACGTCACCGACGAGAACGCCTTCGGCAACCTGCACGGACCGGACGTCGGGATCAAGATCGGCCCCGGTGACACCCGGGCCGACTACCGGGTGGCCGAGCCGATCGAGGCGGCCCGGGCGCTGGGCCTGCTGCTGGAGACCCGGCGGCACTGGCTCTTCGGCGAGCGGGCGGTGCCGATCGAGCGGCACTCGATGCTGGCCAACGGGCGGACGGTCGCGCTGGTCACCCCGGACGCCAAGATCACCTGGCTGTGCCACCCGAAGCCGGACTCGGCGGCGATCTTCGCCGACCTGGTCGGCGGCAGCCCGGCCGGGCACTTCAGCGTGGCCCCGGAGCGCGGCGGTATCCCGCTCGGCCAGCGCTACCGCAGCAACACGATGACCGTGGAGACCCGCTGGTCCGGCCTGACCGTGACCGACTGGCTGGACCTGCCGGCCCGGGAGACGACGCCGGACGGCGAGGCGGTCGTGACCGGCGACTCGACGCTCGTCCGGGTGCTCAGCGGCACCGGCCGGGCCCGGATCGACTTCGCCCCGCGGCCCGAGTTCGGCCAGGTCGCCGTGCAGCTCCAGCCGCTGGACGACGGTCTGCTGGTGCTGGGCTCCAACGAGCCGGTCGCCCTCTACTCCCCCGGCGTCGAGTGGCAGGTCACCAGCGACGGGGTGAACGAGAGCGCGAAGGCGGTCGTCGACCTGCGCGCCGCCGGCGGGCAGGTCGTGTTGGAGCTGCGCTTCGGCACCCACAGCCTGGAGCACCACCGGGTGCCGATCCACGAGCGGCAGGCGGCCGCCGAGCAGCCGTGGAAGGACTGGGTGGCCTCGCTGCGGCTGCCCACCACCGCCCGGGACCTGGTGGCCCGCAGCGCGCTCACCCTGCGCGGGCTCTGCCACGAGGCCACCGGCTCGATCCTCGCCGCGGCGACCACCTCGCTCCCCGAGGAGCTGGGCGGCGTCCGGAACTGGGACTACCGCTACTGCTGGCTGCGCGACGCGGCGATGACCGCGCGGGCGCTGGTCGACCTCGGCTCGACCGAGGAGGCGGAGGGCCTGCTGCGCTGGATCGACGGCGTGGTCGAGCGGACCGGCGGCCACCCGGAGCGGCTGCACCCGCTCTACACGGTCGACGGGTACGAGCTCGGCGCCGAGGCGGTGATCGACACCCTGCCCGGGTACGCCGGCTCTCGGCCGGTCCGGGTCGGCAACCTCGCCAACCACCAGCTCCAGCTCGACGTCTTCGGCCCGGTCGCCGACCTGATCGCCGCGGTGGCCGACGCCCGGGGTTCGGTACGCGACGACGAGTGGCGGGTGCTGGAGAACATGGTCGAGGCGGTCCGCCGCCGCTGGCACGAGCCCGACCACGGCATCTGGGAGGCCCGCCTCCCCCCGCGGCACCACGTCTTCTCCAAGGTCATGCTCTGGATGACCGTCGACCGGGCACTGCACGTCGTACGGCAGCACGGCGGCGAGGACCGGCCGGAATGGGTGGAGCTGCGCGACCGGATCGCCGCCAACGTGCTGGAGCACGGCTGGCACGAGGCGGCCGAGGCGTACAGCGTCGCGTACGGGCACGAGGAGATGGACGCCTCGTCGCTCTGGATCGGCATCTCCGGGCTGCTCCCGGGCGACGACCCGCGCTTCCTGTCGACCGTGCTGAAGATCGAGGCGGACCTGCGCAGCGGTCCGGTCGTCTACCGGTACCACTGGGACGACGGCCTGCCCGGCCGGGAGGGCGGCTTCCACATCTGCACGGCGTGGCTGATCGAGGCGTACCTGCGCACCGGCCGACGGGTCGACGCGGAGGAGCTGTTCGCCCAGATGATCGACACCGCGGGCCCCACCGGGCTGCTCCCCGAGCAGTACGACCCGCTCGCCGAGCGGGGCCTGGGCAACCACCCGCAGGCCTACAGCCACCTCGGCCTGATCCGCTGCGCCCTGCTGCTGGACAACATGCTCAAGCAATGACCTGACCAGCAACGACGGCGGCCGCAGACTTCGTCTCCGGCCGCCGTCCTGTTGTTCCCTCTCAGCGACGGATGGCCCCACCCACGACCGGGTTTCCGGGGACCCGGACACGGGATCAGACGTCGAGCGCCCCCACCACGTCGCCGATCACCACGATGGCGGGGGGACGGAGGCCGGCGGCGGCCACGTCGGCGGCGACCTCGCCGAGGGTCGACCGGAGCGTCCGCTGGGCGCTGGTGGTGCCCTCCTGGATCACCGCCGCCGGGGTCTCCGGCGGCCTGCCGTGGGCGGCGAGGGTGGCGCTGATCGCGGCCAGGTTCTTCAGGCCCATCAGGATCACCAGGGTGCCGCGCAGGCCGGCGAGCGCCTCCCAGCGCACGAGTGACGCCGGCGAGTCCGGCGCGACGTGCCCGGAGATCACGGTGAACTCGTGCGCCACCGCCCGGTGGGTGACCGGCACCCCGGCCGCCGCCGGTACGGCGATCGCGCTGGTCACCCCGGGCACCACGGTCACCGGGACGCCCGCCTCGGCGCAGGCCAGCAACTCCTCCCCGCCGCGGCCGAAGACGTACGGGTCGCCGCCCTTGAGCCGCACCACGGACTTCCCGGCCAGGGCCCGGTCCACCAGGATCCGGTTGATCTCCTCCTGGGCGCGGGACGGCCCGTACGGGATCTTCGAGGCGTCGACCAGCTCGACGTCCGGGCGCAGCTCGTCGAGGAGCAGCCCGGGGACGAGCCGGTCGGCGACCACCACGTCCGCCTCGGTCAGCAGCCGCCAGCCCTTCAGCGTGATCAGCTCCGGATCGCCCGGGCCCGCGCCCACCAGCGCCACCCGGCCGCCGCCGCCAACCGGGGCCCCCTCCGCTACCGCAGGCGTTGGCAGGGGGCCCTTCCTGTCAGTCAGGAGGTGGCGGATCGCGTCGCGGACGGTCATCGCCCGGCGGGGGTCACCACCACCGAGCACGGCGACGGTGACCGGGCCGTGCCGGGTGACCGCCGGGGTCCACGCGGTGGCCGCGGCCCGGTCGTCGGCGCGGACGCAGAAGATCCGGCGCTCGGCGGCGGCGGCGCTGACCGCGGCCGCGGCGGCCGGGTCGTTCACGGCCACCTGGACCAGCCAGGCGCCGTCCAGGTCGCCGGGGGCGAACCGGCGCGGCACCCAGTGCAGCCGGCGGGCGTCGACGTGGGCGCGCAGCGCCGGGGTCAGCTCCGGCGACACCAGCAGGACGTCCGCGCCGGCGTCGAGCAGCGCCGGCACCCGCCGGGTGGCCACCGCTCCCCCGCCCACCACGACCACCCGCCGGCCGGCCAGCCGCAGCCCCAGGGGGTATGGGCTGGTCACTTCTCGGCCACTCCTGCCGAGTCGAAGGTGGCCACCTCGTGCAGCACCCGGACCGCGCCGGTGACCACCGGGAGCGCGAGCAGCGCGCCGGTGCCCTCGCCGAGGCGCAGCCCGAGGTCGATCAGCGGGTCGAGGCCGAGGTGCCGCAGCGCCGCCGTGGCGCCCGGCTCCGCCGAGCGGTGCCCGGCGACCATCGCCCCGACCGCCTGCGGGGCGAACGCGGTGGCGGCGAGCGCGGCGCTGACCGCGATCACCCCGTCCAGCAGCACCGGCACCCGGCGGGCGGCGGCCCCGAGGATCAACCCGGCCAGCGCGGCGTGCTCCAGCCCGCCGACGGCGGCCAGCACGCCCAGCGGATCGGCCGGGTCGGGCGCGTGCCGGTCCAGCGCGGCCCGCACCACGCCGACCTTCCGCGCGTACGTCTCGTCGTCGACCCCGGTGCCGCGCCCGGTCGCCTCGGCCGGGTCGACGCCGGTGAACGCGGCGATCAGCGCGGCGGCCGGGGTGGTGTTCGCGATGCCCATGTCGCCGGTGAGCAGGATGCCGGCCCCGCCGTCGATCAGCTCGCCGGCGACCCGGATGCCGGTCTCCACCGCCGTGCGTGCCTCGTCCCGGGTGAGCGCGGCGGCGACCGTCAGGTCCCGGGTGCCGGCCCGTACGTTCGCGGCGACCAGGCGCGGACCGGCCGGGTCGGCTGCCGGGTCCAGCGGCAGCGGGGTGGCCACGCCCACGTCCACCACGGTGACCGAGGCGCCGGCCTGCCGGGCGAACGCGTTGACCACCGCGCCGCCGGCCAGGAAGTTGCCGATCATCTGGGCGGTGACCTCCTGCGGCCAGGGGGTGACGCCCTGGGCGTGCACGCCGTGGTCGCCGGCGAAGATCGCCACTGCGGCCGGCTCGGGCAGCGGCGGCGGGCAGGCCCCGGCCAGCCCGGCGAGGCGTACCGAGAGGGGCTCCAGGGCGCCGAGGGAGCCGGCGGGCTTGGTCAGCCGGCCCTGCAGCTCACCGGCCGCCGCCATGGCGGCCTCGTCGAGCGGCCCGATTGCCGCGACGGTGGACTCCAACATCATGCCTCCAGGATCTCCGCCAGCACGTCGATGAACGCGTCGGTCGTCGCCGGGTCGCGCACCGCGATCCGCAGCCAGTCCGGGCCCAGCCCGGGGAAGGTGTCGCCCCGGCGTACCGCCCAGCCACGCTCGCGCAGCCGCTCCCGCACCGCCGCGGCACCGGGCCGGTGGACCAGGACGAAGGCGCTGGCCGGGCGGCCCGCGACGCGTACGCCGGGCAGGGTGGAGAGGCGGGCCACCAGGTGGTCGCGGTCGGCGGCGAGCCCGGCGGCGATGGCGCGCTCGGCCGCGACGGCGGCCGGGGAGGCGCAGGCGGTCGCGGCGGCGAGCGCCGGGGTGGAGACCGCCCAGAGCGGCTGGGCGGCGGCGCACCGGGCGAGCAGGTCGGCGTCGCCGAGCAGGTACCCGACGCGCAGCCCGGCCAGCCCCCAGGTCTTGGTGAGGCTGCGGACCACCACGAGGCCCGGCAGGTCGCGGCGGGCGGCGAGGGACTCGGGCTCGCCGTCGACGCCGGGGGCGAGCGTGGTGTCGGCGAACGCCTCGTCAACCACCAGCACCCGGCCGGGGCGGGCCAGCGCGGCGAGCGACTCGGCGGGGTGCAGCACCGAGGTCGGGTTGGTGGGGTTGCCGATCATCACCAGGTCGGCGTCCGCGGGCACCCGGGCCGGGTCGAGCCGGAAGTCCTCGGCCGGATCGAGCAGCACCCGCTCCACGGGGTGGCCGGCGGCCCGCAGCGCGGCCTCCGGCTCGGTGAACTGCGGGTGCACCACCACCGGCCGCCGGGCGTCGCGCAGCGCCCGGGCGAGCAGCACGAAGCCCTCGGCCGCGCCGGCGGTGAGGAGTACCTCCTCCGGGGGTCGCCCGTGCCGGTGAGCGACGGCGGCCCGGGCCGGGCCGGGGTCCGGGTACGCGGCCAGCCGGCCCATCGCGGCGACCAGCGGATCGGCCAGCCAGTCGGGCATCGGGGCACGGCGGACGTTGACCGCCAGGTCGACCAGGCCGGGGGTGGCCTCGGCGTCCCCGTGGTGCCCGAGGTCGGGCTCGACGGCGTCAGGTCGCGGCGCGGCGTCAGGCGCGCCGAGCTGGAGTTGTCGTACGTCCGGCGCGGCGGCGGCCGGCGCGGTCCCGGTGGGCTGAGCGCGCATGTCCGCGATCCTGCCGGGAAGCCGCCGCCCGGGACAGCGGATCCCGGCGTGGGACGCGTCACCACCACTCCACCCGCTCGCCCGTTTATGAATTCTTCTCATTTCCGAATCGGAAATGTCATAGCTTGACCATGTGAGCAACCGACCCCTTGCCTCCGCTGGTCGTGCCATTCCCCTTCTCCGCGCCGGGCTGATCGCCGGCATCGTGGTCGCCGCCGCGGCGTACCCGCTCGCCGCCGTGACCGGCATCGGCGCGAAGGCCACCGCGCACGCCGTGGAGCAGAAGACGAGCATCCTGAAGACCGCGCTACCCGCCGAGACCTCGTACGTCTACGCGCCGGACGGCAAGACCGTGTTGACGATGTTCTACGAGGAGTACCGGCAGTACACCAAGATCGAGGACATGTCGCCGAACATCCAGCAGGCGATCGTCGCCGCCGAGGACAACCGCTTCTACCAGCACCACGGCGTCGACCCGAAGGGCGTGGCCCGCGCCTTCGTGTCCAACGCCCGCTCCGGCGGCGTCTCCCAGGGCGCCTCGACCCTCACCATGCAGTACGTCCGGATGGCCCTGCGGGACAGCGCCAAGACGCCGAAGGAGGTCCAGGAGGCCACCCAGCAGACCAGCCTCCGCAAGGTCAAGGAGATGCGGATGGCGCTGGACATCGAGAAGCATCTCAGCAAGGAACAGATCCTGGAGCGCTACCTCAACTCGGCCTACTTCGGCCACCGGGCGTACGGGATCTACGCGGCCGCGCAGATCTTCTTCTCCAAGACCCCGGCCACGCTCAGCCCGGTCGAGGCGGCCACCCTCGCCGGCCTGGTCAAGTCCCCGTCCGAGTACGACCCGATCACCTCCGACCAGAAGGACGCCACCGGCCGGCGCAACTACGTGCTCGACAACATGGCCCGGCTCGGCTACCTGTCCCCGGACGCCGTCGCGCGGGCCAAGGCCGAGCCGATCAAGCTCAAGCTCACCAACCCGCCGAACGACTGCGCCGCGCTCGACGAGAAGTACCGGGCGACCTGGGGCTTCTACTGCGACTACCTGAAGAACTGGTGGAGCGCGCAGCCCGCGTTCGGGAGCAACCGGCTCGAGCGGATGGACAGGCTGCGCCGGGGCGGCTACCGGATCGTGCTCGCCCTCGACCCGAAGATCCAGGAAGCGGCGGAGAAGAACGTGGGCGCCAAGGACGGGACGGGCAGCCCGTTCGCCAACGGCATCGTGGTGGCCGAACCGGGCACCGGACGGATCAAGGCCATGGCGGTGAACCGGACCTACTCGCTCGATCTGAGCGAGAACCCGAACAGCTCCAACCCGGAGGCCGGCCCGAAGGTCAAGGCGAACTACCCGAACACCGTCGCGCCCCTGCTGGGCGGCGGCACGCTCCCGGGCTACCAGGCCGGATCGACGTTCAAGATGTTCCCGATGCTCGCCGCGCTCAATTCCGGCATGACCCTCTCCACCTCCATCAACTCGCCGTACCGCTACACGTCCAAGGTGTACGACGGCTGGGCGCCCTCGAACGCCAGTGGTGCGATGACCGGCGTGCAGACCATGTGGTCGGGCTTCGGCAAGTCGGTGAACACCTACTTCGTGCAGTTGGAGGAGCAGATCGGCGCCGAGAAGGGGGTACGCCTGGCCGAGCAGCTCGGGCTGCGCTGGCGTACCGATGTGGACCGCGAGCACGCCGCGCCGGACAAGGCGAACAAGTGGGGCGCGTTCACCCTGGGCGTCTCCGACGCCACTCCCTTGGAGATGGCGAACGCGTACGCCGCGATCGCCGCCGACGGCCGGTACTGCGAGGCCATCCCGGTCAACTCGATCATGAACCGGGACGGCACGCCGGCGATGTACACGACGGCCGGCGGCGTGGAGCGGGAGGTCGCCAAGCCGCGATGCCGGCAGGTGGTCAACGCGGACGCCGCCCGGGCCGCCACCGACGCCGCCCGCTGCCCGACGGGTGACACGCCGGCCAAGGGCGGCTGCGGCGGCTGGTCCACCGCCGACAGCGTCCGGGGCACGGTCGGCCGCCCGGTCGCCGGCAAGACGGGTACCACCGACAGCACCCGGTCCGCGTGGTTCGTCGGCTACACCCCGGAGCTGGCCGCGGCGAGCTTCATCGCCGACCCGGACAACCCGTTCAACGCGGTGGGTGACGGGTTGTCGCAGGTCCCGGTGGACGCGGTGGCGATGACCCTGCGCGATGCGCTCAAGGGCAAGCCCACCCGCCAGTTCACCCCACCGTCCGACCAGATCGTCGGCTGACCACCCGGGGGTGCGCCCGGGTTGACCGGTCAGGGGGTTCGCGGTACCGGCCGCGAACCCCCTGACCGCCGCTTCAGCGCAGGTCGGCGGCGACGAAGGACCAGAGTTCGAGGTCGACCCGGGCGCCCCGGACGACGCCCGCGTTGCGCAGCAGCCCCTCGTAGCTGAACCCGGCCTTCTCCGCCACCCGGCGGGAGGCCACGTTCCCCGGCGCGACCCGCAGCTCGACCCGCTGGAAACCGTGCTCCAGGAGCAGCGCGATGGCCACCGCGTCCACCGCCTCGGCGGCCAGGCCGAACCCCCGGGCGTGCGGGGCGAGCGCGTACGAGACCTCGGTCAACCGGGCGCCCCAGTCGGTGCGCCGGGTCCAGAGGCAGCCGACCAGCCGCCCGTCCTCCCGGCGGACCACCCCGTAGTGGTCGCCGTCGCCGCTGTCCCGGCGCTGCCGGGCCAGCTCGGTGCACCACGCCTGACCGTCGATCTGCCCGGACGCGTCCGCCAGCGGCAGCCAGCGCTGGGTCTGCCGGTCGGCGAACACCTCGTCCACCGCCTCGACGTCCGCCACCACCAGCGGGCGTACCTCGGTGCGCGGGGTGGAGACGGTCAGCGTCGGGAAACGGCGGACCGCCACCTGCCCGATCACGCCGGGGCCTCCGCCGGAGCCCCGGCCGCCGCGACCAGCCGGGCCGCGATCTCCGGGTACGCGGCCCAGTGCGGCACCAGTTGCGAGGCGTGCACGCCCCGCCAGACGAAGCCCTCCGGGGTGCCGCCGTCCCAGCTCCACGCCGCCCGCTCGCCGGCCCGCGGGGTGACCACGGCGGCGTGCTGCTTGTGCCCGACCACCGTGGCGCCGGCCGCGGCCACCACGCTGTCGGCGGCGGCGGTCGCCTCCCGGTAGCCGATCACCAGGCCGTCCCGGCTCGCGCCGATCGCGTCGAGCACCCCGCACATCGGCAGCCCGTCCAGCTCCCGGGCCAGCCAGAGCAGGCCGGCCCCCTCGGCGATCACCGGCCGGCCGGTACGGGCCAGCTCCGCCACGGCGATGCAGAGCCGGCGGTTGGCGGAGAGCCGGTCCGCGTACGTCTCGGGGAGGCCGCCGCCGACGACCAGCGCGCGGGTCCCGGCGGGCAGCGCCTCGTCGCGCAGCGGGTCGACGGTGACCACCTCGGCCCCGGCGGCGCGCAGCAGCTCGGCCGTCTCCGGGTGGCTGTAGCTGCCGCCCGGGCCGCCGGCCAGCGCGACCACCGGCCGCTCGCCGGTCGGCGGGTCACCGGCCGGGGCCGGCGACCAGGGCTCGACCGGCAACTCCGGCGCGGAGCGGGCCAGCCCCAGCAACCGGTCCAGGTCGACGGTGGCGGCGACGGCCTCGCCGAGGCGGCGCACCGCCCGCAGTGCCTCGCCGTCCCGCTGGACCGCCGGGACCATCCCGTGCCGGCGGGCGGGGAGCACCGGGGGCAGCTCGTGCCGGCGCAGCGCGCCGTAGACCGGCACGCCGACGTCGTCGAGCGCCTCGCGCAGCATCGCCTCGTGCCGGGGCGACGCCACCCGGTTGAGGATCACCCCGCCCAGCCAGAGCTGCTCGTCGTACGCCCGGAAGCCGTGCACCAGGGCGGCCACCGACTGGCCCATCGCCGCCACGTCCACCACCAGCACCACCGGACTGCGCAGCGCGGTGGCCACGGCGGCGGTGGACTCGGTCTCCGGACGGCCGGCGACCGAGTCGTAGAGGCCCATGGTGCCCTGCACGAGCGCGAAGTCGGCCCCGGCCGCGCCGTGCGCGAAGAGCGGCGCCACCCGCTCCGGGCCGACCAGCCGGGGGTCCAGGTTCCGCCCCGGGCGCCCGCCGGCCAGCCCGAGGTACGCCGCGTCCACCTGGTCCGGCCCGACCTTGCAGCCGGCCACGTCCAGCCCCCGGTCGGCGAGCGCGGCGAGCAGGCCGAGGGCGAGGCCACCGGTGCCGTGCCCCGACGAGGGGGCGCTGAGCACGACGCGCGGCACGAGGGTCATCGTCGACTCCTGGTCTGGGGTGGTTTCCGCCCGCGTGACCATACCCGCCCGGGCCGACGCGCGGCGGCCGCCGACCGGTCGGTTCCGGCCCGGCCGCTGCCGGGCCCGGCAACGGCTTCCGGCCCGGCGCGGGCCGGTGGCCCCGCTCACACGGGTAGCCTTGGCAAACGTGTACCGGTTCCTGCTGACCCCGCGCTGGCTGGGCTATCTCGCGCTGACCCTGGTCGCCGCCGCGCTGATGGTGTTCCTCGGCAACTGGCAGCTGGACCGCTACCGGGGCCGTACCGCGATCAACGAGCGGATCGACGCGGGCTCGACGATGGCCCCCGTACCGCTGCGGGACGCCCTGCCCGCGCCGAGCGGCGGCGCCGGCAGCACCGGGCCGGCCCCGGCGGAGCGGGTCACCTGGACCAAGGTGACCGCCACCGGCCGGTACGACGGCGCGAACGTGGTCCTGGTCCGCGGCCGTACGGTCGACAACGAGGTCGGGTTCGAGGTGCTCACCCCGCTGGTGCTCGCCGACGGCACCGCCGTGCTGGTGGACCGGGGCTGGATCCCGCCGGCCCCGGGCGGCAGCGCCACCACCCAACCGCAGGTCCCGGCCGCGCCGGCCGGCGACGTCACGGTCACCGGCCGGGTGGTGTCCAGCGAGAGCGGCGGCGGCGGGGTGGACCGGCGCGAGGGCAAGCTGGAGACCCGGCGGATCAGCATCCCCCGGATCGCGAAGCAGCTCCCCTACCCGGTGGCCGGCGGCTACGTGCTGCTCGACCAGCAGACGCCGGCGGCCGACCCGGCGTTCCAGGCGGTCCCGATCGGCCACACGAACAACTGGCAGAACTTCGGGTACGTGGTGCAGTGGTGGCTCTTCGCGGGCATGAGCCTGGTCGGCTACGGCTGGGTGGCCCGCCGGGAGGCGCGCCGGATGGCCGGCCTCGACCGGCCGCGTACGCCGGTGGACCGGGCCGCCGAGCCCGCCGCGCCGGCCTCCGCCTGACCGGCCCGCCGGAGCGGCCTCAGCCGGTGACCCGGCCCTCGTGGATGGCCCGAACGGCGTCGATGGTGTCGGCCTCGGCCGCGGTCTTGTCGTCGCGGTAGCGCACCACCCGGGCGAACCGCAGCGCCATGCCGCCCGGGTAGCGGCTGCTCGTCTGCACCCCGTCGAACGCGATCTCGACCACCTGCTCCGGCCGGACCCGGACCACCCAGTCCCCCTTCTCCACCGCCAGGCCGAGGAAGCGCTCGGTCTGCCAGCGGAGCAGCTCGTCGGTGAGCCCCTTGAACGTCTTGCCGAGCATGACGAACTCCCCGGTGCGCGGGTCGCGGGCGCCCAGGTGCAGGTTGGAGAGCCAGCCCTGCCGCCGGCCACTGCCCCACTCGACCGCCAGCACCACCAGGTCGAGCGTGTGCCGGGGCTTGACCTTGACCCAGGCCGAGCCGCGCCGCCCGGCGTCGTAGGGGGCGGCCGGATCCTTGACCACCACCCCCTCCTGGCCGGCGTCGATCGCGGCGGCGAACGCCGCGCCGGCCTGCTCCGCGTCGTCCACCTCCGCCCGCCCCACCAGCAGGGTCGGGTCGACCGCGCCGGCCAGCGCGGCCCACCGGTCCCGGCCCGGCAGGTCGATCAGGTCCGCGCCGTCGAGGTGCAGCAGGTCGAAGAAGTACGGCGTCAGCACCGCGTCGCCGGTCCGCTCGGCGGCGGCGAGCACCGCCGGCGCCACCGGGGTGCCCCCGGTGGTGCTGGGGGTGGTGCGCCGGGCGGCGCGGCTGGACGTCTCCTGGAACGGCAGCGGGCGGCCGGTGGCGTCCAGCCCGATCGCCTCGCCGTCCAGCACCAGCTCCCGGGCGGGCAGCGCGCGCACCGCGGCCACCACCTCGGGCAGCCGGGTGGTGATGTCGTCCAGGCTGCGGGTGAAGACCGCGATGTCCTGGCCGGACCGGTGCACCTGGATCCGGATGCCGTCGAGCTTCACGTCGACCACCGCCGGGGTGCCGGTGGCGGTGAGCGCCTCGTCCACGGTGGGCGCGCTCTGGGCCAGCATCGGGGCCAGCGGGCGACCCACCTGGAGCCCGAACCCGGCCAGCGCCGCGGCACCGCCGGTGAGCGCGGCGACGGCCACCGCGCGCAGGTCGCCGGCGAGCAGCAGGGCCCGGCGTACGGCGGCCACGGGCACCTCCGCGGCCCGGGCCACCGCGTCGGTGAGCAGGCCGGCCTGGGCGCCCTGGCGCAGCTCACCGCGGAACAGGCCGGCGAGCAGCCGCTGTTCGTCGGCGGTGGCGGCGGCGAAGAGCCGGCCGACGAGGTCCCGCCGGCGGGCCTGCGAGCCGGGACCGTGGACGCCGGCGATCTCCTCGACGGCCGCGTCGACCCCGCCCACGGTCAGCGTCGGCTCGGCCGCCGGTGGCGGCAGGTCACGCAGGCTCGCCCAGCCCACCCCGGTCTGTCGCTGGCGCAGCTCCCCGGCCAGGTAGCCGGCGCCGGCCGGAATCTCGTCGGGGTCGAGCGACCGCAGCGCCGCGGCGAGCAGCTCCACCTTGGCCCGCCGGCCGCTGGTGGCGCCCACGGCGGCGGAGGTGGCCGCCAGGTCGAGGAACCGCACGGACTCATCCTGCCAGCCACCCCTGACGCGGCGGGGCATCCTGGCCGGGCGACGGGTCCCGTACGCCACCCGGCCAGGCCACCCCGGCCACACCGCCCGGCCTCGTCCGCCGACGATCCACCCGGATTCCGGCAGCCCGAGTCGATCACCACGGCCCGCCGAGGGCCGGCCGGGTTGCCGGGGCCGGGGGCGGTGACCGGGGGCCGGTCGCGGTCAGGCCGAGACCGGCTCCTCGATCCGCAGGCCGCGGGCGCGAACCTCGTCGGCGACCCGGCTCAGCAGCGCGTCGAGCGTGACCAGCGCGGCGGACAGCTCACCGAGCTGTTCCTTGAGCGTGTCCTCGGGCCACGCGGAGACATCGACGTCCCCCAGAGCACTGATGGCGGCCTGGAGCCGCGCCATCTCGTCGTTCGTACGCATGTTCGAAAGGCTATAACACCCCGCCGCCCGACACACCGCAAACTCCGACATCGGCCCCGAAGTTACGGTTCCGACACCTAACTCCGGTCGGCCCCCGCCTCGGCGACCTTCGCCAGCAGCAGCGCCTCGGCCAGGCAGACCCGGGCGAACTCGCCCAGGTGCAGGCTCTCGTTCGGACCGTGGGCCCGGGCGTGCGGGTCCTCCACGCCGGTCACCAGGATGGCCGCCGCAGGGAACATCTCCTGGAAGGTGGCGATGAACGGGATGGAGCCGCCGACACCGATGTCCACCGGGTCGGTGCCGTCCCACGCTCCGCGGAACGCCGCCCGCGCCGCCTCGAACATCGGCCCGGTGGCGTCGATGACGCAGGGCGCGCCGTCGTGCTCGAAGGTCACCGTCACCTGCGCGCCCCACGGGGCGTGCCGCTCCAGGTGCGCGGTGAGCGCGGCGTACGCCTTCTTCGGGTCGTCGCCGGGCGCCAGCCGCACGCTCAGCTTCGCCTTGGCCGACGGGACCAGCGCGTTCGGCGCCTCACCGGTGGCCGGGGCGTCGACGCCGAGGATCGCGAGGGCGGGCTTGGTCCACAGCCGGTCGGTGATCCGGCCGGTGCCGAACAGCTCGGCCCCGTCGACCAGGCCGGCCTCGGCGCGGAACCGGTCCTCCGGGTAGTCGACGCTGGCGCCCTCCCGGCCGACCAGACCCTCGACCGTCACGTTCCCGGCGTCGTCATGCAGCGTGCCGAGCAGCTTGACCAGGGCGGTGAGCGCGTCCGGCACGGCGCCGCCGAACATCCCGCTGTGCACGGCGTGGTCGAGGGTGCGCACCTCGACGAAGCAGTTGACGATGCCGCGCAGCGAGGTGGTCAGCGCCGGTACCCCGATGTCCCAGTTGGTGGAGTCGGCGATCACGATGACGTCGGAGGCCAGTTCCTCGCGGTGTTCGGCGAGCAGCCGCTCCAGCGAGTCCGAGCCGTACTCCTCCTCGCCCTCGATGAAGAGGACCACGCCGACCGGGAGCCGGTCGCCGAACGCGCGCAGCGCGGCGATGTGCGCCATGATGCCGGCCTTGTCGTCGGCGGCACCCCGCCCGTAGAGGCGGCCGTCCCGCTCCACCGGCTCGAACGGGTCGGAGAGCCAGAGCGTGAGGTCACCGACCGGCTGGACGTCGTGGTGGGCGTACATCATCACGGTGGGCGCGCCGGGCGGGGCGGGCTTCTTCCCGATCACCGCCGGCTGGCCGCCGGAGCGCACGATCTTCGTGTCGAGGCCGCAGCCGCGCAGCAGCTCCGCCACCGCCTCGGCGGATCGCTCGACGTGCGAGTGGTCGAAGCCCTCGAAGGCGATGCCCGGGATGCGGACGAGGCGTTCGAGGTCGGCACGGACTCCGGGCAGTTCCCGCTCGACGGCGGCCCGCACCTCGGACTCGGACATGATCGGTGTGGTCATGACCGGCATCGTATGCCGGCCTTACCGCGGGCAGCGCCGGAGCCTGCTTCCGTCGGCGGTCCCCTGCGCCCGCGGGCCAGGCCCGTGATCAGGGCCGGCGGACGTAATACCGGTCCGCGTCGTGCGGGAGTCCCGGGGCGCCGTCGACCACGACGTCCACGGCCGCCTCGGTGCGGTCGGCGGCGAAGTGCGCCCGCTCCCCCGCGTGCCACCGGCGCAGTTCGGGCAGGATCTCCGCGCCGTCGCGGTCGAGCGCGCGGGAGAGCCGCAGCGGCGCCGGCGCGGTGACGAAGACCGACAGGGTCAGCTCCGGCCGGACCGCCGCCCGCGCCGCGCTCACCCCCTCGACGATGAGCACCGGCCCGGCCGGCACCGGCACCGGCCGGTCCAGGAAGCACCGGCGCACCCAGCTGTACCGGCGGTAGGTCCCGGGCCGCCCGGCGCGGACCGGGCCGAGCACCCACTCCTCCAGCCGGTACCAGAAGGTGAGCTGGTCGTCCCACCCGTCGAGCAGGTCGTCGGTGCGGACCACCGGCGGCCGGTCACCGCCGGGCAGCGCGGCGAAGGCGTCCGCGAGGCGCGCCGCGAAGACGCTCTTGCCCGCGCCGCTGGGCCCGTCGACCGCCACCAGTCGGGTACGCCCCAACCGCGCCGGCCCGGCCAGCACCCGCCGGGCCAGCCCGGCGTACGCCTCGACCACCGCCACCGGCCTCACTCCGGTTCGCCCAGCGTCTCCCGCAGCCAGGCCAGCTCGGCCCGGGTGGTGGCCCGGGCGATGGTGAGCAACCCCCGCCGGTACGGGTCGTCCAGTTCCTCCGCGCGTACCGGCCGGTCCCCCTCGTAGAAGAAGCTGCTCGGGGTGGACAGGAAGGCCAGCCGGCGCCGGAGCACCGCGTCCCGGGCCGCCGGGTCGTCGAGGTGGCGGAGGAAGGCGAGCAGGGTGAACCAGCGGTTCTCGTCGCTGATCTCCACCTCTTCCGGCTCGGCCAGCCGGCGCCGGAGCTCGGCGCGGCCCTGCTCGGTGAGGACCAGCATCTGCCGGGGCGCCGCCCGGGATCCCGGTTCGGCGCGCCGGGTCAGCCAGCCGGCCCGCTCCAGCCGCTTGATCGCCGGATAGAGCGTGCCGTCGGCGATCGGGCGTACGTGCCCGGTCAGCTGGGCCACCCGCCGCTTGAGGTCGTAGCCGTGCAGGGGCTGCTCGGCGAGGAGGCCGAGGATCGCGAGTTCGAGCACGGGCCGATCATATCCCGCTTCCGATATACCTCGGCGCGGATGTATAGTGACGGTCATGCAGGCAGCTGTGGTGGGCCCGGACGGGGCCCGGATGCGTTGGGTGGAGATCGCCGGCGAGGAGCCGGCCCGCGTGTACGTGCACGGGCTGGGCGCCACGTCGGCGGCGTACTTCGTGCCGGTGGCGACCCGGCCCGGGCTGGCCGGGCACCGCTCGCTCTTCGTCGACCTGTTCGGTTTCGGGCTGAGCGACCGGCCGGCCGGCTTCGGCTACACGTTGGCCGACCACGCAACGGCGTTGGCCGCGACGCTCGACGTGGCCGGCGTCCGCGGCGCCGACGTGGTGGCGCACAGCATGGGTGGCGCGGTCGCGATCGTCCTCGCCCACCAGCGGCCGGATCTGGTGCGCCGGCTGGTGCTGGTCGAGGCGAACCTCGACCCGAACCCGCCCCTGACGGCCGCCAGCAGCGGCGTCACCCGCTACGCCCTGGCGGACTTCCTGGCCGGCGGCTATGCCGAGACACTGGACCGCGTCGGGCCGTTGTGGGCCGCCACCATGCGCCTCGCCGATCCGGTCGGCCTGCACCGGAGCGCGGTGGGCCTGGTCGCCGGCACCCGGCCCACGATGCGCCACCTCCTGGAGCGGCTGCCGATGCCCCGGCTGTACGTGCAGGGTGGACGCACCGGGCCCGTCGACGACGCGGCCGGCCTCTCCGCCGCCGGCGTACGCGTGGTGACCGTGCCCGATGCCGGGCACAACGTGATGCTCGACGCGCCCGAGGAGTTCACGACGGTGGTGGCGGCCGGACTCGCCGCGGCCTGAGACGGGGCGGGGCTAACGCCTCCGAGGGATTTCGTCGTGGCGGCCCGACGTGGGCTGGTCGTTCACCCGCCGTGGCCGCCGGCCGGCCGGCATCATCGGGTGGTGCTCCATGACGTGATGAGTCCGGGCGTCGACGCCCTGCTGGAACAGGCCCGGGCCGGGCTTCGCCGGCTCACCCCGCACGAGACCGTCGAGGCGGTCCGCGCCGGGGCGCTGCTGGTCGACACGCGCACCGAGGCGCAGCGGCGGGAGCAGGGCGAGCTGCCCGGGGCGATCGTCGTCGACCGGACGGTGCTGGAGTGGCGGCTGGACCCGGGGAGCGCCTGGCGGATCCCCGAGGCGACCGGGTACGACCGCGAGGTCGTGGTGGTGTGCCGCGAGGGCTACAGCTCCAGCCTGGCCGCCGCCAGCCTGCAGGCGCTCGGCCTGCGCCGGGCCACCGACATGATCGGTGGCGTGCAGGGGTGGCAGGAGGCCGGCCTACCGATGTCCGACCGCCCGGCCGACGTCCGGTACTGACGGCAGGCGGCCGCGCGGCGGCCCGACCGCCCCGGGGCGGCCCTGCTGGTGGGCCCCGCTCGCCGGCAGCCCCCCGGGGGCGCGCTAGCCCGGCGCGCCGGGCGGGATGAACGGCAGGTGCGGTGGCGGGCCGGACTCGATCAGCCGCCACAGGGCGACGGTGTCGAGGTGCTCCTCGACCAGGTCGCCGAGGAGGTCCAGGGTCCGCTCGCGGGCGGCGGCGAACTCGGTGTCCGGGGCAACCTTGAAGCCGGTCCGCCCGGCCAGCCGGGCGACCTCGGTCAGGAACCGGCGGCGGAAGCCGTCGGACTCGAAGGCGCCGTGCCAGTGCGTGCCGTGCACCGCGCCGAGCCGCGCGCCCTCGCCGGTGCCGTCGGCGTGGCGGAGCAGCGGCGGCAGGCCGGGGTCGGCGGTGGAGACGTACCCGTGGTGGATCTCGTAGCCGTGGACCGGGACGTCGCCGTCGGCGGTGCCGGCGGCGCGGCGGACCGTCTTGCGCGGATCGAAGGTGATCTCGACGGGCAGCAGCCCCAGCCCGGGAACGCTGCCCTGCCGGCTCTCCACCGGATCATGGATCGCCCGGGCCAGCATCTGGAACCCGCCGCAGATGCCGAGCAGCGGCCGGCCGGCGGCGGCGTGCGCCGACACGGCGTCGGCCAGACCGGTCTCCCGCAGCCACGCCAGGTCGGCCACGGTCGACTTGGAACCGGGGAGCACGACCAGGTCGGCGGCGGCCAGTTCGGCCGGCTCGACGGTCAGCCGCACCCGGACGCCCGGCTCGGTGGCGAGCGCCTCGACGTCGGTGGCGTTGCTGATCCGGGGCAGCCGGACGACGGCGACGTCGAGCCAGTCGGTGCCGCGCGGGGCCGCCGGGCGACCGAGCACCCGGCCGTAGGCGAGCGAGTCCTCGGCGTCCAGCCAGAGGTCCAGTTCCCACGGCAGCACCCCGTACGTGGGGCGGCCGGTGACCCGGTGCAGCATGTCCAGCCCGGGCCGGAGCAGCCCGAGGTCGCCCCGGAACTTGTTGATCACAAAGCCGGCGACCAGGGCCTGGTCGGCCGGGTCGAGCAGGGCCACGGTGCCGAACATCGAGGCGAACACGCCACCCCGGTCGATGTCGCCGACCACGATGGTGGGCAGGTTGGCGTGCCGGGCCAGCCCCATGTTCACGTAGTCCCCGGCCCGCAGGTTGATCTCGGCCGGGCTGCCGGCCCCCTCGCAGATCACCACGTCGTACGCGGCCCGCAGCTCGGCCAGCGCCTGGTACGCGGTCTCGGCCAGCCGGGGCCGCAGCTCCCGGAAGTTGCCCGCGGTGACGGTGTCGACCGCCTCGCCGAGCAGCACCACCTGACTGGCGTGGTCGCTGCCCGGCTTGAGCAGCACCGGATTGAATCGCAGGTCCGGGGCGAGCCCGCAGGCGGCGGCCTGCATCGCCTGGGCCCGGCCGAGCTCGCCGCCGCGCCCGTCCGGGCCGACCACCACGGCCGAGTTGTTGGACATGTTCTGCGCCTTGAACGGCGCGACGCGGACCCCTCGGCGGCGCAGCCACCGGCAGATGCCGGCGGTGAGCACGCTCTTGCCGGCGTCGGAGGTGGTGCCGGCGACCAGCAGCCCGCCGCTCATCGCCCGGCCCCCGACCGCGCCGTGCTCGCCAGCGCAGACGTCGCCGCCGAGGCCCGGCCGAGCGCCGCGTCGACCTCACCTGCCCGCCGGGGACCGGCGGCGACCCGGCGCAGCCCGCCCAGGGCCGACCGACCGGCCGCCCCGACCAGCCGGCCCACCGTCACCGGGTACGCCGCGGCGAGCCCGAGCGCGGCCAGGCCGACCGCGCCGGAGATCCGGGCCGCCCGCTTCAGGTGCCGCGCCTCCGGCCGGGGCCCGTCCCCGAGGAACGGCCGGGTCTCGGAACGCCCGAAGTAGACGTTGCGCCCGCCGAGCCGGACGCCGAGCGCCCCGGCCATCGCCGCCTCGCACTGCCCGGCGTTGGGGCTCGGGTGGTCGCTGCGGTCCCGCCGGAAGACCCGCCAGGCCGCCCGGCGGTCACCGTGCGCGGTGGGCGCCACGGCGACGGTGAGCAGCCCGGTCAGCCGGGCCGGGACCAGGTTGAGCAGGTCGTCCAGCCGGGCGGCCGGAGTGCCGAACCGGGCGTAGCGGGGCGAGCGGTGGCCGACCATCGCGTCGAGGGTGTTCGCCGCGCGGTAGCCGAGCAGGCCGGGGAGCCCGGCGACCGCACCCCAGACCAGCGGTGCGACGACCGCGTCGGAGGTGTTCTCGGCGACCGACTCGACGGTGGCCCGGGCCAGTTCCGGCTCGTCCAGCGCCGACGGATCGCGGCCGCAGAGGTGGTTGAGCCGGCGGCGCGCGGCGGGCAGGTCACCGGCGCCCAGCGACCGGGCCATCGCCCGGGACTCGTGCCGCAGGGTGCGGCCGCCCAGCACCGTCCAGGTGCCCGCGGCCACCAGCGCGGCGCGGGCCAGCGGCCGACGCCGGGTGGCGAGGGTGCCGGCCACCCCGAGCAGCACCGGGGCGCCGACGGCGAGCGCGGTGAACGCCGCCCCCGCCGCCCGCTCCGGCCGGTAGATCCGCTGCTCCAGGGCGCCGGCGGCCCGGCCGAAGCCGGCCACCGGATGCCACCGGCGGGGATCGCCGAGCAGCGAGTCCAGGGCGTAGCCCGCCACCAGTCCCGCCGCGGTCGCCATGGCGGTCGCCTGCCGCACCCGTCACCACCTCCGGCCGGCCAGCCTAGGCCATGCCGTACGGCGGGGTGGCCACGTCGGCGTCGCCACCCCGCTCCCCCGTTGCACGATCCGCCTGGGCTCAGGCGGGCACGGCTGCCCGCCGCCCGCCCCGCCGGCCCCGACCGGTCGGGGTGACCCCGTCGGCGTCGCCGGCCGGCGTCGGCTCGCCGGCCTCGTCGGGTTCGGCGGTCACCTCGCCGTCCTCCTCGTCACCGTCCCCGTCGCCCAGGTCGTCGAACGGGTCGGCCGCCTCGTCGAACTCACCCGTCGGCGACCCGTCCGGGTCGTCGGCGAGCCCGTGCCCGGCGCGTGGCGCGGCGAACTCCAGCGCCTCGAACTCGTCGTCGAACGGGCGGTCGTCGAGCGAGGCCGGCGCGTGCGCGTCCGGCACCGGCTCGGTCGCCTCGCCGTGCACCCGGCGCTCCGCCTCGGCGTCCTCGACGATGCTGGTCGCCATGCCGGGACGGTTGCGCAGGAAGCGGCCGCGCCCCCGGGACAGGTCGTGCCCGACCGCGACCGCCTCCAGCTCGTAGAGGGTGCGGTGGTTGCCGGCGTCGTCGGTCCAGTCGCGGGTGTAGAGGCGGCCCGCGACGACCACCGGGTCGCCGACCATCACCGAGGCGGCCACCCCCTCGGCCAGCTTCCGCCAGCAGTTCACCCGGACGCGCAGGCTGTTGCCGTCGACCCAGCGGCCGGAGTCCCGGTCGAGCCGGCGGGCGGTGGAGGCGACCTTGAAGTTGGCCACCAGGGTGTTGCTCTGCGTGGTACGGCGCCACTCCGGCGCGGTCAGCACATTGCCGACGACGGTGACGTACGTATCGAACATCGCCCCTCCCAGGGAGACTCGGCTTGTCGGGCCGAGCCTCGACCGGCAGCGGCCCCGCCACCAGCCGCGCCGGCACGGGCTGTGGACGGCGGGGCGACCTGTGGACAACGACCTGATCAAGGTCCCGTCTGCTAGGTACCAACGGCCCCTGCGCCGCCGACCTGCGTCGCAGCACGATCGAGAGGGGCGGCGGTGGAGCGGTTTCCGGACCCGCGTCGACCGGGTATGGCGTTGATCAACCGAGAGAAAGGGAGCGACGATGCTTCTCCGAGACGTCTGCGAGGCCCCTCGATGAGTGCCGTGGCGAACCCCGCGACCGTGGCCGAGTGCCTGCGGGTCGGCGCCGGGTTCTCCCAGGGCGACCGGAACTGGATCGCGGAGCAGTTCGCCACCCTGGACGCCCGGCTGGCCGGGTTCCACGCCGACGCCACCGAGCTGGAGGTGTCGGTGAAGGACCGCGCGGCCCGGGGCCAGAAGGTGACCCTGGAGTGCTGGATCGCGGGCCGGCAGAAGATCGTCACCACCTCCGCCGAGGAGGACCTGCACGCCGCGCTGAACGACGTCCGGGACGACCTGCGCCGCCGGCTCAACGACGCGAAGACCCGGCAGGAGCCGCGACACAACAAGCACGTCCGGGAGCCGGCCCGGCCGGGCGCGGCTCCGGTGGCGGACGGCGACGCCGACCTCAGCCCGGCCGACGCCGAGACCGCCTGACCGGACCAACGCTCCGACCACCGGTGGTGATCTACGCCGCGGTGCGGCATGTCGGGGTGTCCGGAGACGGCACACCCCGACATGCCGCATGCGGAGGAGGGCAGACCCGCAGGGGCTACCGCCCGGTAGCGTGGCGGCGTACCGTCGCGGTCGTGGAACCCGACGTGCTGGGACCGCCGTACGAGCGGCAGACCATCGACCTGGGCACCGACGACGAGGGTCCGGTCGTCGCGACCCTGGTCCGCCGCCGGGCCGAACGCCCGACCGGCCGGGCCGTGCTCTACGTGCACGGCTTCGTCGACTACTTCTTCCAGACCCACGTCGCCGACTTCTTCGCCGAGCGGGGCTGGGACTTCTACGCGCTCGACCTGCGCAAGTACGGCCGCAGCCTGCAACCGCACCAGACCCCGAACTTCTGCCGCGACCTCAGCGAGTACTTCCCGGAGCTGGACGCCGCCGCGAAGATCATCCGCGAGGACGAGGGCCACGACACCCTGCTCGCCATGGGCCACTCCACCGGCGGCCTGATCATCTCGCTCTGGGCGCACGCCCGCCGCGCGGCCGGCCTGGTCGACGGGATCGTCCTCAACAGCCCCTTCTTCGACATCAACGCGCCCTGGCTGGTCCGTCGACCCCTCGCGGCCGCCGTCTCCCGGCTGGGCCGCCGGGCGCCGCAGCGCATCCTCCCGTTCGGGCTCGGCACCGTGTACGGCGAGAGCCTGCACGCCGACCACCGCGGCGAATGGCGGTACGACCTGGCCTGGAAGCCGCTCGCCGGGTTCCCGGTGCGGGCCGGCTGGATCAACGCGATCCGGACCGGCCAGCGGCAGCTCCGGGCCGGCCTGGACATCCAGGTGCCGGTGCTGCTCGCCTGCTCCACCCGCAGCTACCGGGGCACGAAGTGGCACGAGTCGGCCACCCTCGCCGACGCGGTGCTGGACGTGGAGCACATGGTCCGCTGGGCACCCCGGCTCGGTCCGCACGTCACCCTGGCCCGCTTCGACGGTGGCCTGCACGACCTCACGCTCTCCGGCCCCGCCGTACGCGAGAAGGTCTTCGCGGAGGTCGGACGGTGGGCGGAGGGGTTCCTCGGGGCCGGGCCGACCGACCCGGAGCCCACCGGTCCGCCGGCGGCGCGCCGGCCGGTCGAGGACCGGGCCGGCGCGAACGCCGAGGGCTGAGCCGGCCGGTCAGCGGAAGCCGGCGGTGGCCTCGGCGAGGGCCGAGCGGATCCGGTCGAACGTCGCCACCGGGTGACCACCGTCCTCGGCCGGCAGCACCAGGCCGAGGCAGTGCAGCGCCAGCTCGCCGTCCGGGCCGGTCTCGACGCCGAACACCGGCGCGCCGACGTACCCGGCCGGCAGCTCGGTGGTGATCCGCGGCACGTCGCCGTCCCGGACGACCCGCTCGATCACCGCCTCCAGCGGCCGCGAGCCGTCGTCCGCGACGCCGAGCGCCAGCACGAACGCCGAGCCCGGCGCCGCGCCGATCCGGGCGACGGCGTCAACGCCCGCGGCCACCGCGTCGGTCACCTGCTGGGTACGCCAGCGCCAGCCCCGGTCCTCGGCGTACCCGTGCAGCCCGCCGGTGGGCATCGCGGCCAGCCCCACCGCCGGCACGTGCAGCCACTGGTCGGCGAAGTCCGGCAGCGTGATCGGCTCGGACGCCGCGTCGGCCGGCTCGGTGACGCTGGGCCGCAGACCGATCTCCCCGTACGCCGCCCGGGTGGCCACGTCCGCGGTGAGCAGCCACTCGTGCACCACCTCCCCGTCGTCGGTGGCACCGACCAGCTCGGTGTAGAAGAAGGCGGTGCCGAAGCCCTCGCCGGCCCCGCCCGGCCGGTCGGACCGGCTGACGGGCACGATGGCGCGCCCGAGCAGCTGGCACAGCTCGTAGACGATCTCGTTCTCGGTTTCCTGGTCGAGCAGCACGACGCCGAGGGTACGGAACCGGACACCGTCGCCGGCCCGGACCCGCGTATCCCGGATGTCGGCAGAGGGTGGCTCATGGCACCCTGATCACCGACGTGGCCACGACCACCCGTTCCCCCGGCGAGCCCCGGCACGGCGGTACCCTCTTGGCGCGACACGTCGCCGCGCGCCCGTAGCTCAGCGGATAGAGCAGGGGACTTCTAATCCCAAGGCCGCAGGTTCGAATCCTGCCGGGCGCACCAGCATCGCTCCTGGTCAACGGCTTGTCGCTCCCGGTCCAGCCGATCACCACGGCCCCCGTACAGCCGTGTCGGCCAAGTCAGCCAAGAGCTCCTTCGCGGCCTCCACGGCCGCCCGCTCGATCTCTGGCAGGACGTGGCCGCGGCGTGAAGAAGCGGATGATGTCGTCGGCTGCGGTGGGGGACAGCATCATTGCCTGGACTCGTGTGGACATTTCGGCGATCGGGTGGATTCTGGTGAACATCGCCTCCTCGTACGTCCGGATCGCCGAGTCGGGGTCGGCGGGGTTGGTGGCGAGTTCGGCGGCGAGTTCGGCGGCGTCGAGCATGGCCTGGTTGGCGCCCTCGCCGACCGGCGGCATGAGGTGCGCGGCGTCGCCGATGAGGGTGATGCCCGGCTGGTGGGTCCAGCGTGTACCGGTGGGCATCGCCTCGATCCTGCGTGGGGTCGGCGGGCTGTCGCCGGCTTCGATGAGTGCGGTGAGGCTGGGGTCCCAGCCATCGAAGATGTCCAGCAGAGCGCGCTTGCTGCGGTAGGTGTCCAGGTGGCGATCGTCCGCGGGTAGGGAGATCCCGACGCGGATGCTGCCGTCGCCGAGGCGTTGCGCTGCCAGGATCTGGCTCACGCCGATGCACCAGAGGTTTCCGGGGCCGACCAGCTCGGCGAGATCCGGGTGGCGCCGGTCGGCGTCGCTGATGCCGAGCTCCACCAAGGTGGCCACGGAGGACAGTGTCGCCTCGGTCAGCAGCGGTCGGACGACCGAGCGTGCGCCGTCCGCGCCGATGAGGACGTCGCAGTCGGCGCGGTGGCCGCCATCGAACGTCAGCCCGAAGCCTCCGTCGGGTCGTGGCGTCGCCGAGACGAGCCGGTGCTGCCAGGCCACCGCGTCGGCGGGGAGCGAATCGAGCAGAAGGTCACGCAGTGCGCTGCGGTCGATCTCGGGGCGTCCGGAGAATGAGCCGGGTTGTGGCTTGTGGTGCACGAGGGTGCGTCCGGCCGGGTCGAGGATGCGATGTTCCTCGCCCTCCGGCCGTGCCTCGGACCGGAATCGGCCGGCGAGACCCGCCGCGGCCAGGGCCCGTTGCCCGGACTCCGGGTGCAGGTCGAGCGAGCCGCCCTGTAATCGCGCCGATCGGCTTGCCTCGCGTTCGTACACCACCGCGCCGATCCCCTGCCGGTCCAGGATTCGGGCCAGCGTCAGGCCGCCGAGGCCACCACCGGCGATCGCAATTCGCATCATCATCTCCGTTACCGTACGCTGTACCTCATGGATACGCCGTACGGTAGCGCACCGTTGCCCGTCTGGGAACGGCCCGAGCCCCAGCCGCGGGCGGCGCCGGTGCCGCTGAGCCGCGCGAAGATCGCCGCCACGGCGATCCGGATCGCCGACGCACACGGCCTCGACGGGCTGTCGGTACGCAAGATCGCCAAAGAGCTCGGTGTCGGTCCGATGCGGCTCTACGACTACGTGATCAACAGGTCCGAACTGCTCGATCTGATGGTCGACGCCGTGTACGCGCAGATCGCCGAGGCCGGCCAGCACTCCGAGTGGCGCGCCACGGTACTGGCCATCGTTCACCGGACCCGCGAAGCCGCTCTTGATCATGAGTGGTTCGTCGACCTGCTCGGCGCAAGGCCACACTTGGGACCTCACGCGCTCGCCGTGGGCGAATCGACCGCGGCGGCGCTCAGCCAGGCCCCTGGCGTGCGCGGTATCGACGATCTCCAGCGGGCCTTGGGCGCCCTCAACGCGTTCATCGTCGGAGCACTCCGCAGGGAGATCACCGAGCGCCGCACCGCCCGTTCAACCGGCACCGACGTGTCCGCTTGGCAGGCCGCCCTCGGGCCCTACCTGACACGCATGCTCGAGACAGGCCGCTACCCCACCGTCGCCCGGCTCGTCATCGACGGCGCCCACCTCAACGCCGAGGAAACCTTCCACCACAACCTGATCACCATCCTGGACGGCATCACCAGCCGTCCCCACACGTGACCTACCGCTCGCAGGCCAGTACACACCGATACACCTCGATCAGACACCCGGATCTGCCGCGTCCGGCCGGCATCGGCCGGGCCGGCCGGTCACGCATGGGGGACGACAAGACCGTGAAGGCCTCGGGGCTCCTGATCGATGTCGCGGCTATCGCGGTGGGTACGCATCGGCGCTTTGTCCACAGTGAAACCGTTATCGGTGGCACGGGCTGCTCGGCCGTGTTCATATCGGCGGGAGCGGCCGGCTACCGGAACCGGTCGGCGAGCTCGGTCAGCTTGGCCACGTACGCCGGCCAGTCGTAGTCATCGGGGACGTTGGTGTTCTCCCGCTGCCAGCCGACCGCCCGGTCGTGCTGCTCCCGCATGATGTCGGCATGGCCTGCGTGACGGGCCAGGTCATAGATGACGTGCACGATGATCCGTTGCAGAGTCACGTCCTGGCTGCCTGGCCGCCACCACGGCACCCGCCCCGGGGCGTCGAGCGGCAGCTGCTCGATCGTCTGGTCCGCGAAGGCCCCGACCCGACGGTAGAGGTCGATCAGCCCGTCTTTCGTCTCGTCCTCCCGCGCATACCAGTCTGCTTGAGGGTCCTTCTCGTACGCCTCCATCGGGACCAGCTCCTCGGGCGTCGGGAACTCGCGGCCGAAGGTGGCACCGAAGTAGCCAGCTTCGACATTGAGGCAGTGCTTGAGAACTCCCAACAGGTTGTTGCCGGTCGAGGTGCGAGGCAATCTGGCATCGCGTTCACCAAGTCCGTCGAGCTTCCAGATCAGGTCCTCGCGCGTTGCCTGAAGGTAGTGGTGCAGCACGGTCTTCGGGTCGCCCATGTCAGCCATGCCCGCCAGTCTGCCCCCTGCGACCGAGCCGTTCAGCCAAATGATCATCACGGGACCAGTCACCGGGGGCGCCACGCCCCCTGGTCAGCGCCGGGCTGGTTGGAACAGTTCGATCAGGTTGCCGGCGGGGTCGGCCAGCAGGATCTGCCGCCCGCCGGGGCCGGAGACCGCCTCGCTGCGGAACGGCAGTCCGGCGGCCCGGTGCCGGTCGATCTCGGCGTCCAGATCGTCGACGACGAGGTGGATGCGGTTGCGGCCGGGAGTCGCGGCGTCCTCGGGTGTGGCTCGGGCACCGGAACTGGCCGGCCCGGACAGCAGCAGCCGCAGCGGGCCGCGGACCACGTCGGCGAAGGCGTTTCCGGCCTGGGTGCTCAGCTGAAAGCCCAGGTGCGTGGTGTAGAAGTCGACGGCTGCCTGGACGTCGTCCACCAGGTAGCGGACGCTGGCGTACTCGTTGGATCCAGTCATGGCTCAACCTCCTTGACTCGTGATTCGGTGGGTGGCGATGACGGGTAGCAGGTGGCGGATGCGGGTGTCGATCTCGGCCGTGGTGCGGGCGAAGGCCGAGTAGCCGGCCTGGTCGCGGTCGCCGGCCGAGGCGGGGTCGGGGATGCTCCAGTGCATCCGGCGCGCCTGGCCCCCGAACTCGGGGCAGACCTCGCGGGCCTTGTCGCAGAGGGTGATCACGTAGTCGAACCGGCGGCCGGTGAGGGAGTCCAGGTGGCGGGGGCGCTGGCCGGCGAGGTCGATGCCGTACCGGTCGCGCAGCACCCGCACGCCGTGAGGGTGCAGCTCCGGCCGGGGGCGGCTGCCGGCGCTGGTGACCACCACAGTTCCGGCGGTGTGGTGGCGCAACAGGGCTTCGGCGATCGGTGAGCGGGCGCTGTTGCCCGTGCAGACGAACAGCACGGCGCGGCGGGGTGACCGCCGCTGGTGGAGCGGCGGGGCCGGCGAGGCGCCATCCGCGCGCAGGGCCGGATGCAGGGCGGGACCGGTGCCGGCCAGCGCTTCGGCACAGCGGTCCAGGTCCAGGTGGTAGTAGCTGTCGCGGCCGTCGAAGCTGCTCCGCGTGGCGGTGACCAGGCCGCCGTCACGTAGCAGCCGCAGGTGGTAGGAGACGAGGTTCTGCGGCTGGCCGATCAGCGCGACCAGCTCGCGGACCCGCAGGTCACTGCGAGCGAGCTCGGTCAGCAGCCGCCACCGCAGCGGGTGTGCGGCCAGGCGCAGGAACGCCGGAACGTCCTGACTCGAAGCGGCCATGAACCGTACAATACATCAAACGCATTTGATTGGTATGCCGTCCGGCGGCGCTCATCGGAATCGGGAATCCGGTTCGCCGGCCGACTGAGGACGCGGCGCAGCCGAAGGGGCTGGCGAGTCGACCGGCGGCCGGCAAAAACCGGTGGGCCGGCCGGCCGGGCGGCGGTGATGATCGCCGGATGGAGACCCTGCTCAACCGGCTCGACGGGATCGAGCGCGCCGAGACGGTGGCCGGTGTGCCGCTGGTCAGCGGGACCTTCCCGGCGGGTGAACACGACCGGGTCTGGCGGACGCTGCGGGCCGAGCAGTCCCGTACGGGGCTGTGGCCGGTGCTGGGCTGGACGGCGGGCAGCGCGGCCGAGGGGACGTACAACTGGTGTCGCCGGCACCAGGGGCCCGCCTGGCTGGCCGCGCTGCGCGAGGTCGACCCGGCGGAGCGGATGGCGCTGATCGTCCGGTCCAAGCTGGAGTGGACGCTCGGCGGGGGCGATCCCGCCGACCCGCAGGTGGCGCAGTGGCAGGAGGAGGACCGGGCGGCGTTCGACCCGGTGCGGCTCGCCGCGATGCTCGGCCCGCTCACCGGGATCCCGCCCGGGATCCGCCGCCAGACCAGCTCGTACCCGCCCACGGAGGTGCTGCTGGTGCCGGCGGCGGCCGGGCACGAGGTGCTCGCCCTGGTGCCGGGACTCATGGCGATCATGAACAACTGGAACGGCGGCCCCTCGTACCCCGACCTGCGTTACGCCGACCACGTCTTCGTGCTGCGGCACTGGGAGCGGGCCTGGGGCGCGGACCTGTACCACCCGGGCTTCGTCGACCTGGAGCTGGCGGTCACCCGGCCGCCGCGCGACCCGGTCGCGATCGCCACCTGCGCGATCGAGCAGTTTTCCTACTGCGACGACCTGTCCCAGATCCTCGGGGAGGTGGACGACGTCGCCCGCCGGCAGGCGCCCGCCGACCACTGGTCGTTCTGGTGGGACTGACCGCCGCCCGGGTGCAACCTTCCTGTCGGCCAGCTCCGACAAAGAGACGACCAGAGCCCAACGTCCACGCCGGCTGACCAGAGGGAGCACGATGCGGCCCGACCTCGAAAGGGAGTACGTCGAGTACGTGACGGCGCGGTTACCCCGCCTGCACCGCACGGCGTACCTGCTCTGCGCCGACGCCTTCCAGGCGGACGACATCGTCCAGGCGACGCTCACCGCGCTCTACGTGAACTGGAAGCGGGCCGCCGGCGCCGACAATCTCGACGGGTACGTGCACCGCATCCTGGTGCGGCGCTACCTCGACGAGCGGCGGCGCGGGTGGTCCAGGGTGCTGCTCGGCGACCGCCTGCCGGAACTGCCCGCCCCCGCGGACCACGTGGTCGAGGAGCGGGACGCGCTGGTGACGGCGTTGCGGGCGCTGCCCAGGGGCCAGCGGGCCGTCGTGGTGCTGCGCTACTTCGGTGACCTGTCGGTCGAGGCGACCGCCGAGGCCCTGGGGTGCTCGGCGGGCAACGTCAAGAGCCAGTGCTCGCGCGGGCTCGCCGCGCTGCGCGAGGTGCTCGACGCCGGGCGTCCGGTCACGATCGCACAGGGAGGGAGGGCCCGGTCATGAACGAGGAACAGGAACTGCGGGACCGGCTGCGCGCGGTCGACGTGCCGGCCAGCCGGATCGAGATCGACGCACTGGTCCGCGCCGGCCGCCGGCGCGCCTTTCGCCGCCGCTCGGTACAGGGGGCCGGAGGCGTGGCGCTGGCGACAGCCGTGCTGCTGGCGGTGCCGTCGATCGTGACCACCGCGGGAGCGCAACCGGGCGCGGCCCCGGCCAGCGGCTCAGCGGCATCGACCGGCACCGCAAACGCGTCGGCGACGGCGACCGCCTCAGCGACAGCGACGGCGACGGCGACGACCGGTCCGTGCCCGGCGACCGAACTGCCCGTGCCGTCCGGGATGACGGACGTCACGGCGGGCGGGGTGGATCCGACCGGGCGGTACGTGGTCGGCAACGACGTCGTCGGGCAGGACTTCCGCCCGGTGCTGTGGACCGACGGGAAGCCGCAGGCGTTGCCGGTGCCCGGCAAGTCGGTCCAGGTGACCGCGGTCAACGCCGGCGGGGTCGCGGTCGGCCTCGTGGAGGACGCGAAGCAGGAGTACGTCTTCCGCTACGAGAAGGGCGCGTACACGCGGCTGCGCACGCCCCCGGGGAACTGGCACGTCTACCCGACCCCGGCGATCAACTCGGCCGGCGACGTGGTCATCAACGCCGAGCCGCGCGGGAACTCGGGCGGCAAGGACAGCATCGTCCTGCTCTGGAAGGCGGGGTCGACGAAAGCGGTCAAGCTGCCGCTGCCCGACGGCGCCAACGCCTTCGACATCACCGATGACGGGACGATCGTCGGCGCGATGTACAAGGACGGCGTCGCGTACGCGGCGTACGCCTGGGACCAGCAGGGCAAGGGCCGGAAGCTGACGGCGCCGGCCGGCGAGACCGGCGCGGCCTACGCGGCACAGGGCGACTGGGCGACGGGCGGCCTGTGGCCGTCCCGGTCGGCGGCGCTGTGGAACCTACGGACCGGCGAGGTCACCCAGCTGACGACGGACGGTCCGGGCGACTCGGTCAACGCCTCCGGCTGGGTCGTCGCCAATGGCGCGGTGTGGCGCGACGGCGTCACGGTCGAACTCCAGACGTCCAGCGAGGAGACCAGCCTGGCGGCGGCCGTGTCCGACACCGGCCTGGTCGTGGGGCAGGGACGGACCACTGGCGGCGAGGAAGACCAGAACCGCGGACCGCGGGTGTGGCGGTGTTGACCCGACCGTGAGGGCGGCGCGGCCGGTGGCGGGACCGCCACCGGCCCCCGTCGCCATGCCTCACTCCCCGACGGTGCCGAACGCCGGCGTGCCGGCGCTGTCGTACGTCAGCATGGTGACCCCGCTGCCGGAGGTGCGGCTGCCGGTGAGCCGCAGGCCGGCCGGCACGACGCCGTCGGCGAACAGCCGCCGCCCGCGCCCGAGGACCACCGGGAAGAGCAGCAGGTGGTACGTGTCGACCAGCCCTTCGCGCATCAGCGACTGGGCCAGCGCGCCGCTGCCGTGCACCTGGAGTTCGCGGCCCGGGCGGTTCTTGAGTTCGGTGATCGCGGTGGCCAGGTCCCCGTCGAGGCGCTGCGAGCCCGACCAGGTCAGCTCGTCGGTGCGGTTGGTGGCGACGTACTTGGGCAGCCGGTTGAGCGGGTTGTCGGGGCCGCCCTCGGCCGGGTCGGTGACGTGCGGCCAGTACGCGGCCATGATGTCGTACGTTCGGCGGCCGAGCAGCAGGGCGTCGGCGCGGTCGAGGATCTCGCCCATCCACCCGCCGACCGTCTCGTCGAAGTGCGGCGGCAGCCAGCCACCCAGGTCGAAGCCGTCGCGGACGTCCTCGTCCCGCCCGCCAGGGGCCTGCATGACGCCGTCCAGGGTCAGGAACGTGGTGACGGTGAGTCGCATGGTGCTGCCTCCCTCGACTGGCCGGCCCTGCGCCGGCTCTCATCGTGCCGACGGCCGGAGGCCCTGCCATTCGACAGGCCCAGCCTCGAGATACATGTGACCTGGGCCACACCGCCGTCGCCGCCGGTGGATTCCGCCGGCCCGGATCCTGTCACCCCGGATGGATACGCTCCCGCCCATGGTGACCGAGACTGATCTCCGGTTGGCCGACGGCCGCGTCCTGCACGTCTACGACACCGGCGGCGCGGACCGGCTCGCCGTCTTCTGGCACCACGGCACACCCAACATCGGTGCGCCGCCCGCGCCCCTCTTCGCCGCCGCCGACCGGCTCGGCCTCCGCTGGGTCTCCCACGACCGCCCTGGCTACGGCGGCTCGACCCCGGTCCCCGGACGGGACATCGCCTCGGCCGCCACCGACGTCGCCGCGGTCGCCGACGCGCTGGGCATCGCGCGGTTCGCGGTGATGGGCCACTCCGGCGGCGGCCCGCACGCGCTGGCCTGCGGGGCGCTCCTGCCGGACCGGGTGGTCGCGGTGGTCAGCGGCGCCGGGCTGGCGCCGTACGATGCCGACGGGCTGGACTGGTTCGCCGGCATGGTGCCGTCCGGGGTGGCGTCGCTGCGCGCCGCCGTCGCGGGGCGGGCCGCCAAGGAGGCGTACGAGACCTCGGGCGTCGAGTACGACCCGGGTTTCACCCCGGCCGACCTGGCCGAGCTGCACGGTGACTGGTCCTGGTTCGACAGCGTCGTCGGCCCGGCGACGCAGGCCGGTCCGGGCGCGCTGATCGACGACGACCTGGCGTACGTCGCGCCGTGGGGGTTCCGGCCCGAGCGGGTCACACCACCGGTCCTGCTGCTGCACGGCGAACGCGACGGGATCGTGCCGGCGACCCACGGCGCCTGGCTGGCCGGGCACTGCCCCACCGCCGAACTGCGCCGCTACCCGGAGGACGGCCACATCTCGGTGCTGCGGCACGCCGGGGCGGCCCTGGAGTGGCTGCGCGAGCGCGTCGACGCGACGGCCGCCCGCTAGCGAAGGGAACTGGGATGGGGCGGCGGCCGGGGGGGGCCGGCCGCCGCCTCGCCGCGCCCTCGGGCGCGGATCGCGACGCCCTACGGAGAACCGGGGGGGGGGACGGTCGTCCAGGCGGGGCCGCGGGCCGACGCCGGGCGGGCGGGAGGGGGGGTGTGTGCCCGCCCGGCGTCGGAGGTCAGTTCGTCGGCCGGGCGGTCGGCTTGTTCCCGCCGGCCGGGGCGTCGGTCCGCTCGGTCTCGGTGGTGGTCGGCCGGGCGCTGGGCTTGCCCGTCGGGTGGCTCGGGGTGGCGGTCGCCCGGGCCGCCTGGCTCGGCTTGCCCTTCTCGGCGGCGAGCAGCGTGTCGCAGTACGCCGCCACCTTCTCCTGGTCACCGGCGGCGGTGATCAGCGCCCGGAAGGCCGGATTCTCCAACGCCTTGCCCGGGTTGTCGCCCGCACCGGCCTGGAAGGCGTGGCAGAGGCCGGCCAGGTTCGGCGAGGGCGAGCCCTTCGCGCCGGCAGGGCCCTTGCCCTGGTCAGCCGCGTCGGACGGCTTGCCCGTGGCGTGCGCCGACGGCTTCGCGCTCGGGTCGGTGAGCGGGTTCGGCAGGGTGCCGGTCGCGGCGGCGAGCGCGACCCCACCGGTGGCGGTCACGGCGAGGACCGCCGTACCGACCTTGAGGGTGAGCAGTTTCGCGAGGGCGAACTGGGACATCGAACGGCTCCGTTTGTGGGGTTGGCTGTCGGACGTGCCGCCCGGCGTGCCTCCGGATCAGCGCACCTTCCGGCGGTGGTGCCGGAAGGTGGGACGGACGCACCCGGCGGCCCGGGGACCGGCTGGGGGTGGCCGGCGACCGGCACGTACCGACGGCGCCGCTGAGTCATCAGTCGGTGACGCCGGAGGCGTGCTGGTCGAGAGTCCGGTGCGTTCATTCCGTGCCCCTCAGCGCCACCCTTGCGCCAGATGTCACACCGTCACTTTCCGGGCACCGCGGCCGGACGGACAGCGACGGCGCCGGCGGACCGTCGGGTCAGGGCGTACGCGGACCGATGCCGTCGGCGGGTGAGGGGGCCAGAAGCAGGCCGACCTGGTGCCCGATGAACCGGTACGCCACCTGCTTCGCCGCCCAGAGCAGGTACCCCCGGTCGGCCTCGGCTACCGGTCGCCCGTCGGCGTGCCCCACGCTGGTCAGCAGCAGCCAGCTCCCGGTCGTGGAACTCACCGTGACGGCGTCCCCCGGCACCCCGGTCCGGCCCACGCCGCGCCGCAGGCCGCCGCGCCGTTCCCGGGCCCACCGCTCGCTGGGGAAGAGCACGGCCGCCAGGTGCACCACGGCGTCACTGTCGTCGGTGGTGTAGCTGACCCGCACGGCCCGCACGCAGCCGTCCAGCAGGTCGTCGTCGGCGAGCACGCCGGCGCAGCCGCGCAGGTCCCTGCCGCCGGTCCGGGTCAGGGTGTCCCCCGCCGCGCGGAACGTCTTCTCCGGCATCGCCTCGGCGAGGGTCACCGGCACCGGCTCGGCCCGCGCCACCGCCACGGCGAGCGAGCCGAGCAGCGCCGCCACCACGAGCGCGGGGCCGGCGAGCTGACGGGCCGGCCGCCCGCCGTCGGCCGGGCGGCCGGCCATGACAAGGGCGGCGACCACGCTGAGCGCGACACCCACGCCGGCCCAGCGGAGCCCGCTGGCCATCGCCCCGCCGGCCGGTCCGGCGAGGATCTCCGCCGGCGACGAGCCCCTTCCGGGTACGTGCACCCAGGCCAGCAGCCCGAGCGCCAGCCCGACGAGCACGGCCGCGACCCGGGCCGGCCCGCTCAGCCGGGACCAGAGCCGGGCGGCGGCCGCCGCCCAGACTGCCGGCAGCGCGACGATCAGCCACCCCGCCACCGCCATCCCGGTGCCGGTGCAGCCGGTCAGCGCGCAGGCCTGCTCGTCCACCCGGGCCCGCAGTTCGTCCCCGGCCGCGACGCGCAGCACCAGGTAGCCGATGAGCCCGAGCGGGAGGAGCAGCGCGAGCGTACGGCCGCCGGTCCGGTCCGCACCGCCGTGCGGCCCGGTGCCGGGTCCGCGTACCGGATCGGGACGGTCCACCCCGGCGGACGGCGAACCGGCGTCCTCGGCCGGCCGGGCCACGAGTTCCGCCCGCGCCCGGGCCACCAGGTCCACCGGCCGGCCACGTCCGTCCCTGCTGCTCGCCATGTGCGCGAGGCTAGGGCAACCGCGCAGGTCCGCGGCGCCGGACGCCCGAGCCGGTGACATATGCTGCGCCCGCACGGGGGAGGTTCACATGCGACGGTGGCGGGCTCTCGGGGCGGCGGCCGCCCTGCTCACGGTGGCGCTGGCCGGCGGGTGCGGGGCGCCGGCCGGGTTGGACGGCGACCTGACCGACGACTGGCGGCCGGTGGGCGAGGTCGTGCAGTTCGCCCCGAAGGTGGGCGACTGCCACCTGAGGGTCGAGTCCGTCAGCTACCCGGCCACCTACCGCCCGGTGGACTGCCAGGCGCACGGCGGGACGGAGACCTTCCATCTGGGCACGTTCACCGGTCCGCTCGCCGACCGGCCCACTCCCCCGCCGGTCCGGTCCGCCGCGATCCGTCCCGCGTTCGCCGAGTGCGACGCCCGGGCCACGGCGTTCGTCGGTGGCGACTGGCGGGGCGCCCGCCTGACGGTCCGGGTGGTGCCGCCGTCGCCCGCCGGGTGGGCGGGTGGTGCCCGCTGGTTCCGTTGCGACCTGATGGCGGTGCCCACCGTGGAACCCCGCCTCTTCGGCGGCCGGTCCGCCGACTACTCGATGCCGTACCGCGGCAGCCTGCGGGACGCGCTCAAGGGACCGGCACCGCTGGCGTACGGCTGCCTGACCGTGGACAAGTGGGACGAGTTGCAGCAGACCTCCTGCACGAAGGCCCACCAGTTCGAGTACGTCGGTTCCTGGTCCGCGCCCGACGTCGGGTACGCCGACGCCGATCGGGACGCCAAGGCGATCCACGCCCGGTGCCGCACCCTCGTCGCCCGGTACGCCAAGGTGCCGGTCGACCGGATGCTGCCCTACCGCACCGGCACGCGGTTCCAGCTGCCGTCGGAGGAGGCGTGGGCCCGGGGCGACCGGGGCATCCGGTGCTTCTACTGGTCCAGCGGGAAGAAGGTGACCCGCTCGATCAAGGGCGGCGGCACGCGGGTGCTCCCGGTCGGCTGACCGTCGGCCGGCAGCGGCGCCAGCCCGAACGCGGTGAACACCGCCGGGTCCTGGAAGACCACGGTGCGGCTGATCCGCCCGCCGGAGACGGTGAACACCTGCACCGTGTGCGGCAGGTACGCGTCCCCGTCCCGCACGTACGCGGCCAGCGCGGGCTGCCCGTTCGCGGCGGTGGGCAGCATCCGCCAGTCCGTGCCGCGCAGCGCGAGGATCCGGGCGATGAACCGGCCGTAGCGCTCCCGGCCCACGTACCAGTTGAGCACCGGCGGCATCTCCAGCACGGCGTCGTCGGTGAGCAGCCGGGTCAGCGCGGCGATGTCGGCGCGCTGGAACGCCGTCACGTAGCGGTCGAGCAGCGCCCGCTGCTGCGGGTCGGCCGGCTCGGCGACCTGCTCCTCGCGGACGGCCACCGCGCCGAGCCGGGCACGGGCCCGTTGCAGGCCGCTGTTCACCGCCGCGGGGGTGGTGTCCAGGGCCTCGGCGATCTCGGCGGTCGACCAGTCGAGGGCCTCGCGCAGGATCAGGATGGCCCGCTGCCGGGGCGGCAGCAGCTGCATCGCGGCGACCAGCGCCAGCCGCAGGCTGCCCCGGGCGGCGACCACGGTGGCCGGGTCCAGCAGCGCGTCCGGCAGCGGCTGCAACCAGGGCACCTCGCCCACCACCATGGGTGCCTCGGGGTCCGGGTTGGGCGCCACGAAGTCCGACGGCAGCGGGCGGTGGGCGCGGCCGCGCAGCGCGGTGAGGCAGGCGTTGGTGGCGATCCGGTGCAGCCAGGTGCGCAGCGAGGCGCGGCGGTCGTCGTACCGGTCGAAGGCCCGCCAGGCCCGCAGCAGCGTCTCCTGCACCAGGTCCTCGGCCTCGTGCACCGAGCCGAGCATCCGGTAGCAGTGGGCCAGCAACTCCGGCCGGTACGGCCCGGTCCGCCGGTCGAAGTCCTCGCCGCCCATCGCCACGCTTCCGCTCCCTTCGCCGCGCTCCCTCCATACCTACCGGCCGGGTCCGCGAAATTCATCCGCGCGGGGCCGATGAGTTCGGCGCGGCCGCCGAGTAGGTACCGGCGAGACACCCGATCAGGAGGGAACCACCATGACCGACACCGCGACCATCGACACCCGCGCCGAGCGGGAGGTACGCGAGTTGCTGCACGACCTCGTCGCGGCCTGGGCGGCGGGCGACGCCGACGCCTTCGCCGACCGGTACGCCGACGACGCCACCGTGGTGCTCCCGGGCGGGGTGTTCCACCGGGGCCGGGCGGAGGTGCGCCGGTACATGGCCGGGGCGTTCGGCGGCCCGCTGAAGGGCTCGACCTCGGTCGACGAGCCGGAGTGCGTCCGGATCGTCGGCGGGGACACCGCGGTGGTGGTGAGCCGCAGCGGCTTCCTGTTGCCCGGCGAGGAGACGCTGCCCGCCGACCGGTGTCGCCGGGCGACCTGGGTGCTGTCCCGGGCCGACGACGGGTGGCGGGTCGAGGCGTACCACAACTGCCCGGCCTGACCGGCAAAGCGGCCGCCCGGCGACGGGTCGGGCGGCCGCGCCGGGGTCACTCGCAGATCCGCCAGCTCCCGTCCTCCTTGACCAGGCGGTACGCCTGGGTCTCCGAGGTCCCGCTCGCCGGGTTGAAGCGAACGCTCGCCGAGCCGCTCACCTGCCCGTTGTTGTTGGTGACGTTCAGGCCGACGATCTCGTAGCCGGTCAGCGCGGGCCGGGCGGACTGCTGGCGCACGAACTCCTCCCTGCTGACCCGGTCCCGCACCGGGCGGCAGAGCTGCCCGTACGCGGTCGGGTAGTCGCGGGCGACCAGCGCGCCGGCGAAGGTGTCCACGGTGGTCCGGGCCGGGCCGGTGGCCTCTCGCACGGCGTGGTAGATCGCGAAGCCGCCGATGACGCCGCCCACGCAGCAGAGCGCGAGCACCACACCGACGACGATGAGCACGGTCCTTGTCGTGTTCGACTTCCGGGGCGGCACCATGGCCGGCTGGTACGTCATGCCCGGAGGGTAGGCGGGGCCCGCCACCACCCGATAAACGAGATGATCCGGGCGGACCGGCTCGTTCACCATCGACGGATGCCCCAGCATCGACCGGCGGAGCCGGACATCCAGCGTTACTACACCGAGGTCTTCGTCGAGGCGGACCGGCTGCACCGGACCGCGCAGGGCCGGCTCGAGGCGAGGCGTACCCGGGACCTGCTCGCCCGGCTGCTGCCCGCGCCGCCGGCGGCGGTGCTCGACGTGGGCGGCGGCACCGGGGCGTACGCGGGCTGGCTGGCCTCGGCCGGTCACCGGGTGCACCTGGTCGACCTGGTGCCGGCGCACGTGGCCGCCGCCCGGGCGGCGTACCCGCGGCTCACCGCGACCGTCGGGGACGCCCGCGAGCTGCCGCTGCCCGACGACTCGGTCGACGCGACCCTGCTGCTCGGGCCGCTCTACCACCTGACCGCCGAGGCGGACCGGGTGACCGCGCTGCGCGAGGCGGCCCGGCTGACCCGACCCGGCGGGCCGGTGGTCGCGGCGGTGATCAGCCGCAACGCGGCGCTGCTCGACCTGACCGCGAAGGGCCTGGTGGACGCGCGCAGCCGGCCGCTCCTGCACCGGGCGTACGCCACCGGGGTGAACGACCCGGAGACCGGCTTCACCACCGCGTACTTCCACCGGCCCGAGCAGGTGGTGGCGGAGTTCACCGCGGCCGGCCTGCCGGCGCCGGCCCTGTACGGGGTGGAGGGTCCGCTCTGGCCGTTGCTGAACGCGCTCGACACCGCCCCGGACGACCGGCTCTTCGCCGACGCGGTCGCCTGCGCGGAGGCGTTCGAGCGGGATCCGGCGGTGCTCGGCGCCAGCTCCCACCTGCTCGCGGTCGCGCCGGCACCGGCCTGAACCCTTCGCCGCGAGCGACGCAGCGACGCGCCGCGTACCGAGGGTGACCAGTTGCGGTTCGACATGTTATTCTCCGGCGTCGATCTAGGCCGTGCGGACCCGACCGGGTCGCTGCCGGAAGGACACCTCCCCCAATGCCGGTCGTAGCCGCCACGACCTCGCCGCCCGGTCCGCTGGACCGGCCGGCCGGCAGCGCGTTCACCCTGATCTTCACCACCCTGCCGGCGCTGCTGCGGCTGACCTGCGGCCTGGCCGGCGCGGTGGTGGCCCTGGCGGTGCGGACCCCGCCCGTGCGGGTGGCGCTGCTGGCACCGGTGGTCGCGGTGCTGACCGCCTGGTCCGTCTGGTACGCGGTCCGCGCGCTGCGGCACGGCATCGGCCCGGCCCTGGTGGCCGGCGACGTCGCGCTCACCACGGTGGCCGCGGCGGCGATTCCCTGGCTGGTCGCGCCCGAGGTGCTGCCCGGCGAGGGGAGCTGGATCGCGGTGCTCGCCAGCACCACGGTGATCAACGCGCAGGCCACCGCCCCGGCCCGCTGGTCGGTCCCGGCCGCGCTGCTGGTCATCGCCGGGTACGTCGGGGGCGCGGCCGCCGCCGGCAACCCGGTCGAGGCGCGCGGGCACGCCGCCACCCTGCTGGTGCAGACGGCCTGCACGGCGATGACGACCGCGGTGATGCGCCAGCGGATCGGGCGGGCGGACGCCGCCTTCGCCGACTACCACCGGCTGGCCCGCGCGGCGATGGTGGCGCGGACCGCCCGCGAGGCCGAGCGGCGGCAGAACCGGGACCTGCACGACACCGTGCTCGCCACGCTGACCATGGTCGGGCTCGGCGCGGTGTCCGGACCGTCGGCCGCGCTCCGCGAGCGGTGCGCGGCGGACCTGCGTACCCTCGCCGCCCTGGCCGACGCGCGCACGACGCCGGCCGCCGGCCCGGTGGCGCTGGACGACCGGCTGCGGGCGGTCCTCGCGCGGACGCCGGAGCTCACGCTGCGACCACGTCAGCGCGGCGCGTCTCGCGCCGCGCCGCGAGCTGACACCGTCGCCGCGACCCTGGAGCCGTGCACGGTGCCGGCGGAGGTCGCCGACGCGCTCGCCGACAGCGCGGCCGCCGCGCTGGCCAACGTGGCCCGGCACGCGCCGGGCGCGTCCGCCGAGCTGCGCCTGACCCGGATCGCGGGCACCGTCGTGGTCGAGGTGAGCGACGACGGCCCCGGCTTCGACCCGGCCACGGTCCCGGCCCACCGGTACGGGCTGCGCGAGTCCATTCACGGGCGGATGTCCACGGTGGGCGGCCGGGCAGTGGTGACTTCCGCCCCTGGCGCCGGCACCCGGATCCGGTTGGAGTGGCCAGGTGTCCACTGAATCCGGCACGGCGCTGAGCGCCGGCGCGCGCGGCCCGGCGCTCCGTCGCCCGACCCGGCGACGCGGCACGCCCGGACCGGCCCCGGCCACGATGGCGGCCCCGTCGGCGGCGAGCGCGGTGGCGCACGCCTCCGACCGGGGCGCCCGGATCGCCGCGACCACCATCGCACTGGCCTGGCACCTGGCGATCAGCCTGCCGGCGGTGCTCGACGCCGGGCCCGGGATGGCCGCCCCGGCCGTGGTCACGGTGGGCTGGCTGGTGACCGCAGCGGTCGGCGTCGGGGCCGGCGTACGCCTGCTGCGCGACGGGCTGCCGCCGGCCCGGCGGCTGGCGGCGGTGCTGCTGGTGGTCGACGTGGCGGTCTTCGCGGCGGCGGGCGAGCGGTACCTGTTCACCACCGCGAACTGGGTGTGGGACGGGCTGGCCTGGTTCTTCCTGCTGGTGCTCTGGCGACGGCCGGTGTGGTGGCTGCTCGCGCTGCTCGGCGCGCACGGGGCGATCGCGCTCGGCGCGGTGCTCGGCTCCGACGCCACCGCCCCCGCCGACCTCGCCCGGTACGCGATGTACGTCTACGGCACCTCGTCGCTGCCGGTGGCGGTCTTCGCCGGCGCGGCGGCGATCGCCGCGCTGGCGCGGGAGCGGGCCGGCACCGCCGAGGCGGCCCTGGCCATGACGGCGGAGCGGGACGCGGCGGAACGGGCCCGCCGGGACCGGCAGGCCCGGCTCGGCCTGGTCAGCGGCACCGCCGAGGAGGTGCTCGCGGCCCTCGCCGCCGGCGACGCCGACCCGGCCGACCCGGAGGTACGCCGCCGCTGCGTGCTGGCCGCGGCCCGGCTGCGCCGGCTGATCGCCGAGTCGGACGACGTGCCGGACCCGCTGCTGCACGAGCTGCGCGCCGCCGCCGACCTGGCGGAACGGAACGGCCCGCCGATCGACCTGGTCGCCCTCGGCACCCCGCCGGAGCTGCCCGTCGAGGTACGCCGGCGGCTGGCCGACCCGCTCACCACGGCGCTCGCCGACGCCCGCGGCTGGGCCCGGCTGACCGTGGTCGCCGGGCCGGACGAGGTGGTGGTCAGCCTGGTCACCCCCGACCACGACGGGCCGGACGCCACCGGCCCGCCCGAGGTGGACGGGAGCGGGCCGGTGGAACACGTGCACGAGCGGAACGGGGAGATCAGATGGACGCAGACCCGGTGGCGGAGGACGTGACCGGCGACCAGCCGATCGGGGTGGCGATCGTGGACGACCATCCGGTGGTGATCGACGGCGTACGCGCCTGGCTGGCCACCGAGCGGCGGCTGCGGGTACTGGCCACGGGGGACGATCCGGACGAGGTGCTGCGGCTCGCCCCGAGCGCCGACGTCGTCCTGCTCGACCTGCGGCTGCACGGGCGGATGGTGATCGACAAGCTGGCCGAGCTGAGCGCGGCCGGGCGCCGCGTGGTGGTCTACTCCGAGCACACCGACCCGGACACCATGCTGGCCGCGCTGGACGCCGGGGCGGTGGCGTTCCTCGCCAAGCACGAGGGACGCGAACACTGCGTGGCGACCGTGCTCGCCGCGGCGACCGACCGGCCGTACGTGTCGCCGACGCTGGCCGGGGCGATGGTGGGCGACCCCCGGCCGGACCGGCCGGCGCTGTCCGACAAGGAACGCGAGGCGCTGCTGCTGTGGTTCCAGTCCATGTCGAAGGCGTCGGTGGCCCGCCGGATGCGGATCAGCGAGCACACCGTGAAGCAGTACGTGGACCGGGCGCGGATCAAGTACACCCGGGCGGGTCGACCGGCCGCCACGAAGGCGGCGCTGCTCGCCCGGGCGATCGAGGATGGGCTCGTCCGGCCGGAGGAGATCGGCATCTACCGGTCACAGGCTCAGACCGACCGGCCGACCCCCTAACGGGTGTCATGACAGTCACTGTGGCGTAGGCCACGCTCGACGTACCGCAACCGTCCCCCGGGAGGTCGTGACCGTGCAGGAGGACGCCGCTCCCTTCTTCATCGGGCCGCACCGCTTCGACGCGGATGACGACACCGCCCGGCCCGTGCTCGACCGGCGGTACGCGCTGGTCCCCGAACCGGGTGAGCAGGTGCTCGCGCAGCACCGGCTGCAGGTGACCGGGCACCTGCTCGGCCCCACCGAGAGCGACCGGGCCTGGAGCCTCCCCGGTCCGGCGACGGTGACGGTGACCGACCGGCGGCTCGCGTACGTCTGCACCGGATCGGAGCTGTCCCTGGTCCCCGGGCGGGACGGCCGGACGGGCGCCCGGCACCGGCGCCCGGTCCGGCTGTCCCGCCTGGTCAGCGGCCAGATCCGCTGGCAGTGGCCGTCCCGGCTGGAGCTGGTCGACGACCCGGACGGCGCGGTCGAGCTGCGGGTGGTCTGCGACGCGCTGCGCACGATCCGGCAGCCGGCCCTCGCCCTGGGTGGCCCGGCCGCCCTGGTCACCGCGCTGGCCCGCCAGGTACGCCGCTCGGTGGCCGCGTTCCGGCTGGTCCACCCCGAACTGGTGGACCTCTCCCCGCCGGAGCGGGACACCCTGCTGACCCGGGTGAGCGCGGTGCCCGGCCCGGCCCGGGGCGCGGTGACCCTGCCGGGGTCGCTGCCGGTGGAGTTCCTGTCCCGCGACGACTACTACCGTCCGGCCGAGGAGGAGACGTTCGACTGGCCGCGCCAGGTGTCCCCGGCGCGCGGCCGGCCCGGCTCGGCCTGCTGACCCTGCCGCCGGGCAGGTTGATCCGCGCGGCTTGCGGTATGTCGCGGTGTCCTGGTCCGGGGATGCCCCGGCCTGCGGCAACCGGGGTCGATCAGGCCGCGGGGCGACCAGCCGGAGCGCGGGTGGTCAGCCGGCCAGGGCGAGGGTGGGCCGGGTCCGGGCACGCAACCGGCGCAGCATCCGCGCGTCGGTGAAGCCGACCGCCCGGGCCGCCGCCTCCACGGTGCTGCCGTGCCCGATCAGGTGCTCGGCCCGCTCCACCCGCAGCAGTTGCTGGTAGCCGAGCGGGGTCAGCCCGGTGGCCTGCCGGAACAGCCGGCTCAGGGTGCGCTCGGCGACCCCGCAGGCGGCGGCCAGGTCGGCCAGCGGCAGCGGTTCGGCGTAGCGCGCGTCGATCAGGTCCTGCGCCCGGTGCACCGCCTCGGACAGGTGCGAGCGGTGCCGCATCATCGCGCTGGCCTGCTGCTCGTGGCCGTTGCGTCGGGCGTACACCACCAGGGCGCGGGCGATCCGGGCGGCCGCCGCCGGCCCGTGCCGGGTGGCGACCAGGTGCAGCGCCACGTCGATCCCGCTGGCGATGCCGGCCGAGCTGACCACCCGGTCGTCGACCACGTAGAGCACGTCGCGGACCACCCGGGCCGCCCGGTGCCGCCGGGCCAGCTCGTCCTGCACCTCGTGGTGGGTGGTGCAGCGCCGCCCGTCGAGCAGCCCGGCCCGGCCGAGCGCGAACGCCCCGGCGCAGACGCTCGCCACGGTGCCGCCGGCCGCGTGGTGGCCGGCCAGCCGCCGCAGGTCCGCCGGGCCGACCGGGCCCGCGGGGCCGTGCGCGGACACCCGCCACCCGGGTACGACCACCAGGTCCTCGCGATCCAGCGCGGGCCACTCGGTGTCGGCCCGCAGGGTCACCCCCTGCACGGTCGGCACCTCGGGGGTGGCCGCGACGTAGTGCAGCCGGTAGTCGTACCCGATGTCGGCGGCGGCGGAGAAGACCTGGGCCGGCCCGGCGAGGTCCAGCAGGTGCACCTGCGGGACGAGCAGGAACACGACCCGGGCCATCGGGTCAGGCTCCGACTGGGACGGCGGTCACCTCGGCAACGGTACGCACGGTGGCGAACCGGCCGGCCAGGGCGTACTCGGTCCGGGCGATCATGTCCGCGGTGGACAGGGTGCGCGGGTCGGCGAGGATCTGCTCCAGGGTGGCGTCCGCCGGCAGGTCCCGGTGCGGGGTGGGGAAGGTGACCGTCGCGTCGGTCACGAAGGTCATCTCGTAGCCGAGGTCGCAGCCGACCCGGGTGGTGGTCTCCACGCACTGCTCGGTGCGGATGCCGCAGACGGTGAGCTCGCGGATCCCGGCGAGGGTCAGGATCTGCTGGAGGTTGGTGGTGGTGAACGCGTTGTGCGCGGTCTTCACCAGCGTCGGCTCCCCGGCGGCCGGGGCCAGGCCCTCGATCGGCCGGACGTGCCCGCTGGCCGGGTCGAAGACGCCACCGCTGCCCGGCTCGGCGTGCAGGACCCAGACCACCAGGTCACCCCGGCGGCGGGCCGCGTCGACGAGCCGGTTCACCTGGTCGACGATGTCCGGCTGCGAGGCGTACGCCCAGATCGGGCGCTGCCGGAAGGACTCCTGGACGTCGATGACGACGAGTGCTGCTCTGCTCATGGCCTCGATCCTTGCCGGGCGGGCGCCGGGTGGGCAGGCACCATCAGGACCGGATGCGGAACGATCCGGTCAGGCGGCGGGAGCGCGGCGGCCCGGGCGGTCCAGCTCGGCCGCCTCCTCCGGAGTGGGCGCGGTGCCGCCCAGGTGGGCCGGCTGCCACCAGGCGTCCTCCGGGCCGGCGGGCTGCTCCGGGTACTCCCGCTGGGCCCGGTCGACCAGCGCGGCCAGCCGACTCCTCAGCTCGGCGGTCAGGCCGTTGGCGTCGGCGTACGCGGCCGGGTCCATCGGCTCGCCGATCAGGATGGTGATGGGGGTGTGCCGCCGGGTCAGGGTGCGCGGCCGGCCCTTGGTCCAGAGCCGCTGGGTGCCCCAGAGGGCGACCGGCAGCAGCGGCACGCCGGCCTCCTGGGCCATCCGGGCGGCCCCGTTCTTGAGCTCCTTGACGGTGAACGACCGGCTGATGGTCGCCTCCGGGAAGACGCCGACCACCTCTCCGCGGCGCAGCGCGCTCACCGCCGTGGCGTACGACCCCGCCCCGGCCGCCCGGTTGACCGGGATGTGCTTCATGCCCCGCATCAGGGGGCCGGAGACCTTGTGCCGGAAGACGGAGTCCTTGGCCATGAACCGGACCAGGCGCCGGGACTCGTGCGCGCCGTACCCGCAGAAGATGAAGTCCAGGTAGCTCACGTGGTTGCTGGCCAGCACGGCGCCGCCCGTACGCGGCACGTGGTGGCTGCCTTTGACGGTCAGCCGCAGGTCGAGGACCCGGAACATCGTCTTGGCGAGGGCGATCACGGGCGGGTACACGAGTTCCGACATCCGGCAACTTTACCCCGAGTAGGTTACGCAACCGTAGGGGCGAATGCCGCCCTCGGCGCCCTCCTTCTGCCTGCGGCAGAGCGGCTCGCGGTGACCTCCGCCGAGCGGCCACCATGGCCGGATGACGGAACGCGCGGTGCTGCTCTGGATCCACGGCGGCGGCTGGCGGGGCCGGTACCACGAGGACGGCGCGGCGCTGGCCCCGCTCGGGTTGCGGGTGGTCGCGGCGACCTACCGGTTCGTGGACGAGGCCCGCTGGCCGGCCCAGCTCGACGACGTACGCGCGGCGGCCCGGTCGGCCCGCGCCGTGGCGGGCGGGCTGCCGCTGCTGGTCGGCGGCGACTCGGCCGGCGGGATGCTCGCCCTGCACCTCGCCCTGCGCGGGGTGGACCGGCCCGGCGACGTGGCGGCGGGGCTGGCGTACTGGGCGCCGCACGACCCGCTCGATCCGGAGTACCGGCGGCTGCGCGCCGACGACGACCCGTGGGCCGGCCTGCTCGGCCACCCGCCGGCCGCGGGCGACCCGGCCACCGTCGACGCGACGGTCGCCAGCCACCTCGGCTCCGGCGTGCCAGTGCTGCTGGTCCACGGCCGGGAGGACGGGTCGGTGCCGGCCGGCCAGTCGCTCGACCTCGCGCGCCGGCTGCTCGCCGCCGGGCATCCGGTGCACACCTGGCTCACCGACGGCGGGCACGCCCTCGACCTGGCCCGACCGGACATCCGGGCGGTCACCGCCGCGTTCCTGGACACCGTCCTGCCGCCCGGCTGAGCCGACTACGGTCAGGGCATGCCCGACCTCGCCGCCGTCGTCATCCACTGCCGCGACCCGTACCTGCTCGCCCCGTTCTGGAGCGCGGTCACCGGGCTGCCGGTGGTCGAGGAGGACCGGGTGAAGCTCGCCGAGCGGTCCCTCGGCCCGACCGAGGCGGTGCTGCTGCGGGACGCCGCTGGGCACCGGCCGGACATCTGGATCAGTCCCGCCGACGACCTGCCCGGCCCCGGCCGGATCCACCTCGACCTGGTCGGGGACGCCGAGGAGCGGGCCGCCGTGCTGGAGGCGGGCGCGACCGTGGTCCGCGAGCTGCCCCGGTGGACCGTGCTGGCCGACCCGGAGGGCAACGAGTTCTGCCTGCTCCCCCGCACCGAGGCGCACGCCGACCCGCTGTTGCCCGGGCACTGAGCGGGCGGTGGCGCCGCCGACCCGGGGGTCGACGGCGCCACGGAACCCGGCCGCCTCAGCCGGCGGCGAGGTTGTGCATGTCCATCCGCCCCCGGGCGAACGCGTCCACCCGGCCCCACCGGCCCGGGATGTCCAGCACCTCGATCCGGCCCATGCCCACCGGTAGCCGCGGGTCGACCGCCAGGTGCCCCTCGTGCGGCTCCAGGCCCAGCATGGTCCGGATCAGCAGCAGCGGGGTCCCCGTGGACCAGGCCTGCGGGCTGCACGCGGTGGGGTACTCCACCGGGAACTTGGTCAGCTCCCGCGGGTACCCGCCGAACGCTTCCGGCAGCCGGCCGTCGAAGTACCTCGCCGCGTCCAGGATGCCGCTGGCGATGGTGGCGGCCTCCTCGGAAAAGCCGTACCGGCGCAGGCCCCAGGCGATGAAGGAGTTGTCGAACGGCCAGATCGTGCCGTTGTGGTAGCCGATCGGGTTGTAGCGGACCTCGCCCTCGGCCAGGGTGCGGACCCCCCAGCCGGAGAAGAGCCGGGGCCCGACCAGGTGCTCGGCGATCCGCGGCGCCCGGTCGTCCTCGACGATGCCGCTCCACAGCAGGTGCCCGATGTTGGAACTGAGCACGTCGCACAGCCGGCCGTTCGGGTCCATGCCGAGGGCGTAGTACCCGCCGTCCTCCACCCACCAGTCCCGGTTGAACCGCTCCTTCAGCGCCGCGGCCTCCCGTTCCAGCTGGTCGGCGTACGCCGGGTCGTCCCAGCACTCCCGGGCCAGCCGGGCGGCCCGCATCTTCGCGTCGTATGCGTACCCCTGCACCTCACAGGTGGCCCGGGGGAACGGCGGCAGCATGCCGTCGCGGTACGAGATGGAGTCCCAGGAGTCCTTCCAGCACTGGTTCTCCAGGCCGGTGTCGGTGTTGCGGCGCTCGTACCAGACGTAGCCGTTGCCCACCAGGTCGGCGTAGTCGTCGACCCACTTCAGCGCCGCCCGGCACTCCCGTTCCAGCTCCTTGACCAGCGCGACGTCGCCGGTCCACTTCTCGTACTCGTCGAGCAGCACCACGAACAGCGGGGTGGCGTCCACCGAGCCGTAGTACGGCGAGTGCGGCTGTTCCTCGAACGCGGCGGTCTCGCCGTACCGCATCTCGTGCAGGATCCGGCCCGGGTCCTCGTCCCGGAAGTCGTCGAACCGGGTGCCCTGCAACGCGCCGAGGATCCGCAGCGTGGTCTTGGACATGTCCGGCGCGAACGGCAGCACCTGGAGGCAGGTCAGAATGCTGTCCCGGCCGAACATGGTCATGAACCAGGGCAGGCCGGCCGCCGGCAACGTCTGCCCGCCGAGGGAGAGCGGCGAGAACCGCAACGCCGCCAGGTCGATCAGACTCCGGCGGTAGGTGGAGGCCAGCTCTGGGTGCTGGCTGTTCACCTTCGGCGCCTTGGCGATCCACTCCTCCAGGTCGCGCTGGAGGGCCACCCGCTCGGTGCCGTGCGCGCGCAGCCCCATCCGCAGGTCCCGGCCGCCCGGGCCGACCGCGAAGGTCTGCACGTCGATGGCGGTTTCCCACTGCTCGTTGGGTTCGAGGTGGATGGTGAAGGCGAAGCCGTCGCGGTCGTACCGGGCCGTCTGGGAGGAGGAGATGACCGTCTCCCGCCGGAAGTTGCCGCGGCGGTAGCCCAACCGCAACCGGTCCAGCTCCACCTCCGTGTAGATCTCGCCCTTCTTGTTCAGGATCTCGTCCTTGACCTGGAAGAGGTCGGCGAAGTCGGAGGCCGCCTCCATCCGTACCTCCAGGTCGACCGGCTTCTCGTCGTGGTTGAGGATGGTCACCGTCTCGCGGAAGCTGCCGCCCACCGCCCGCTCCCGGATGATCGACAGCTTGGCGTCGATGTAGTGGGTGGCCATGCCGGGCACCAGGAAGAACCGGGCCTCGTAGTACTGGAGGTCGTCGTACGACAGGGCGTTGAGCCGCTCGCCGTTGACGGTCAGCACCCAGCGGGACAGGAACCGGGTGTCGATGGAGAAGAGGCCGGTCGGCTCGCTCGGGGTGGCCTCGATGTCGCCGGTGTCCTCGGAGACCACGAAGGTGTTGCCGTCGAGGATCCGGATGGTGTTGGTGTCGGCCATCAGTGTCCCTCCCTCCGGAACGCGTGGTGCGGCCCGCGGGAGTCCGGCGGGCTGGGAAAGAGCCGTTCGACCTGGAGCACCAGGCGCAGGTCGCCCGACACGGTCATGTCGCCCCGCAGGAGGGCCGAGATGGCGTTCTCCTGGCCGGTGACCAGTTCGCCGAAGAGCCGGGGAGCGGTCCCCACCACCGTGTCGGCCTCCCGGTCCTCCTGCCGGACCTGAAGCTTGCCCCGGTCGATGTGCAGCAGCCAGTGCGTCGTGTGTGCCCCTTCGTGCAGATCGAAACGCAGGGTTCCGGCGGTCTTCGCCAGCAGGGGTTCGAACCCCCGCCGGTCGAGGTCCTCGAAGAACCTCGTGGTCGCGTCCACCATCGGTTCCAACTCCTCCCGCGATCCGCGGCGTGCGGCGTCCGAGGAGGGGTCCCCGCCGGGTACGGGGTCAACCTCGCCCGGTTCGGGTGAGTCGCCCGGTCGTTGCGGTGCGGCCGGGGCGGTGACGTCCGACGCGGGCGAGGAGTGGGTGACCCCGTACGGGTCCACGCGGCTGACCCAGGCAACGCGAACGCCGACCCCCGAACCGGGGGCCGGCGTCACCGCGGCGGACAGCTCAGTTGTTGGGTTCGTCGGCGCTGATGTCGGCGAGCACCGACTGGGGTTCCCGCTCGACGGCGAGGTCGCCCATCGAGACCAGCCCCACCAGTCGGCCGTCGTCGACCACGGGCAATCGGCGGACGGCGTACGTCCGCATCAGGTCGGCGGCGGCGACCGCGTCGTCGTACTGGCTCACCGTCACCACGTCCTTGCTGGTGATCTGGTTGAGCTGGGTGGTGCTCGGGTTCAGGTTCTCGGCGACGGCGCGGACCGTGATGTCCCGGTCCGTGATGATGCCGACCACGTTGTCGCCGTCGGTCACCACCACGTCGCCGATCGCGCTGTCGCGCATCTCCTGGGCTGCGGCGGTGAGGGTGTCGTTGCCGTCCATCGTCACCAACCGGGTCGTCATGAACTCTCCGACCGTTGTCATGGTGCTCCCCTCTCGGTGTCGGCACCGCCGTCTACCCGCCGCTCCGGGCGGGGTAACCCGGCCCGGACCGCGGTGGCCGACCGGTGAATCAGGAGCGTGGCGGCATGCCGTAGACCCGCTCGACGTGCAGCCGCAGCACGAGGCGGCGCTCGGCGACCATGGCCCGCCGGAAGTCGGCCCAGTCCGGGTGTTCGCCCTGGACCGTCCGGTAGAGGCCGACGAGTTCCTCGACGGTCGGATCGTCCGGACGCTCGGCCACCGGGGTCAGCTCGGCGCGCGCCTCCGCCACCGCGTACGCCCAGCCGTCCTCGCTGCTGACGTGGAAGCTGGCGCGGGGGTCGCGGCGCAGGTTGGCGGTCTTGGCCCGCCCGTCGGTGACCGAGATCCGGATGACGCCCGGCTCCCGGTCGAACGCGTAGACCACGTTGGACAGCTGCGGCCGGCCGTCCCGCTTGAGCGTGGCGAGGACGCCGAGCCACCGGCTCGCGATGAGATCGGTCAGGGCCTGCTGGGTCTGCTCGTCCGCCATGGCGGCCTCCCGGGTCGACGCGTCGTGGTCGCCTCCATCCCAGCGCACCGCCGGGCCCGCCGCGAGGCGATCGGCCGACCGCGCCGGCACGAGGCCGGACAGCGTGCCGCCTCGGCGGCGTCGAGACGCCCCCGAGGCAGCACCGTCATGCCTGGTTCCGGGTCAGCGGCGCTCGGCGGCGACCAGTTCGGCCAGCTGCACGGCGTTGAGCGCCGCACCCTTGCGCAGGTTGTCGTTGGAGCAGAACAGGGCCAGGCCGTGCGCGACGGTCTCGTCGGCCCGGATCCGCCCGACGTACGTCGGGTCCTGGCCGGCCGCCTGCAGCGGGGTGGGCACGTCCGACAGCGCCACGCCGGGCGCGCCGGCCAGCAGCTCGCGGGCCCGGGCCGGGCTGATCGGCCGGGCGAAACGGGCGTTGATCTGGAGCGAGTGGCCGGTGAAGACCGGCACCCGGACGCAGGTGCCGGAGACCTTCAGCCCGGGGATCTCCAGGATCTTGCGGCTCTCGTTGCGCAGCTTCTGCTCCTCGTCGGTCTCGAAGGAGCCGTCGTCGACGATCGAGCCGGCGAGCGGGAGCACGTTGAACGCGATCGGGCGGGCGAACGAGCGCGGCGCGGGGAACTCCACGACGGACCCGTCGAAGGTCAGCTCGCTGGCGTGCTCGGCCACCTTGCGGACCTGCTCGTCCAGCTCGGCCACGCCGGCCAGCCCGGCGCCGGAGACCGCCTGGTACGTCGAGACCACCAGGCCGACCAGCTCGGCCTCCTGATGCAGCGGGCGCAGCACCGGCATCGCGGCCATGGTGGTGCAGTTCGGGTTGGCCACGATGCCCTTCGGCCGGTCGGCGATGGCGTGCGGGTTGACCTCGGCCACCACCAGCGGCACCTGGGGGTCCATGCGGAACGCGGACGAGTTGTCGATGACGACCGCGCCGGCCTCGGCGACCCGGGGGGCCAGCTCCTTGGCGGTGCCCTTGCCCGCCGAGAAGAGCACGATGTCCAGGCCCCGGTAGTCCGCGGTGGCCGCGTCCTCGACGGTGACCTCGCCGTCCCGCCAGGGAAGGGTGCGCCCGGCGGAGCGGGCCGAGGCGAACAACCGCACCTGCTCCGCCGGGAAGTCGCGCTCCGCCAGCACCCGCCGCATCACGCCACCGACCTGGCCGGTGGCCCCCACAATGCCGATCCTCATGCCCGCGAGGCTACCCAGCCGGGCGGCCCGACCGGGAAGGCTTTCCCACCGCACGGGCCGCCCACCGTCGGTCCGGCCCTCCACCGACGCGGTCGTTCACCTGCAACGACCGCACCGAACGACGGGCCATCGGCGGAGAAACATCGGCCGTGGACCGACCTGGCCGCAGCACCTGCATCCGTGGCCCGGCAGCGCCGCCCTTCCGGACGCGACCGAAATCACACGCCCAGCCCGCCCCGCGCCCCGCGCCCCGCGCCCCGCGCCCCGCGCCCCGCGCCCCGCGCCCCGCGCCCCGCGCCCCGCGCCCCGCGCCCCGCGCCCCGCGCCCCGCGCC